>NZ_JBFCVU010000001.1:0-889905 GCF_040705255.1 Ruegeria sp. ANG10 | reverse complement strand
CCGCCGGGATCGATGGGCGTCGACAAATACTGGTCCCCCGTCAACCGCGTCGACAACGCATACGGCGACCGAAACCTCGTCTGCACATGCCCCCCAATGGACGCATACGCAGACGCAGCCGAGTAAAACGAATACCCCCCGCCCAGAAGGCGGGGGGTACACCAACCAAAACAACGCAGCCAAATCAGGCAGAGGGGGGAGCAATGAAACACTATGTCCTCGGCAACAACCACGTACAGTTGGCCCGAACAGCCTCTGAACGGCTGCGAAACATCGACGTTTTTCTAAGCGATCCCGAGGCCGAAGGTTCGGCTGAAATGGTTACCGAGTTTTTTCATGCTCTGAATGATCTTGTCGAAGATCACACCTATGCCGTCACCTTTCGGAATACATCCGAAGCCTTTACTGGCGACCCCCTGTATTGGGCGGGTCGCACTGCGATTTTCTGGGGCGGCATTCACAAACCCTGGAACTGTGCCAGACAGGACAAGACGCGCATTGCACAAATACTGAATCTGGCGTCACGCTCTATTCTGGTCGGGGGGGCTGCTCTGCTGCTGGCGCACAGCGCAAAGGCTGATGAATCTCTCGCCGCCATCCATCCGAATTTCACGGCCGCAGCGCAGGAGATCGGGCTTGCCGACTGCGACAAGTCCACGCACAAATCACCCGATGGTCGTGTACACAGTGCCGCAACCAAACTGAGCGCCCTGCGCCTGCTGGCAGAATTCGTGGCATTGGACCACGGCGAACATCTAGCCGAAAGCCTACGCGGCTATATTGGCCTGACCGAACCAAAACGCAGCTGTGCAAGCCAGTTGGCCAACCGCCTGATCCAACGGTCCGGGGCTGATCCGATGGTTCGGCAGGTGATCGAAAAGATGTTGAACAATGTCGAAGACCCATTGAAAATCTCGGACCTGTCGCAGGCGCTTGGGGCCTCGACCCGGCAGTTGCAGCGACGGTTTCTGAACAAGACGGGTGTCAAATTGTTGACCACCTATCGCGAGCTGCGGCTTGAGCGCGCCTACAGCCTGCTGCGCTATACCGACATGCCACAGCTTGAGATTTCAACAGCAACCGGGTTTTCATCAGCTTCGGCCTTGGGGCGGGCTTTCAGAGCTCAATATTCCACCACGCCCGAGGCCGTTCGCAGCTGCCGATTTGCCGGAGAACTTACGGATCACGGTGCGCTGCACTAACCTGCCAGACACCCCTTGCTGGGCCCGTTGGTCCGGGCCAATCTGCACCAATTCTGCACAACTGCTGCAAAGGTTCTGCGATCTGCCCCTGCAATCTTGAGGAAACTCAAGCAGGAGGCTGATATGCCCAATGAACTTATAATCCGGGGGGTGCCCCACTCGCTTGCCCATGATGGCTGGTGGCTGGCCAGCGAAAGCGGCGCGTCGGTTGACCCAACGCCCCGGCCTGCAACCCCGGGAAACGTGCTGGACGGCGTCCGAAGGTTTCCGCAGGCTACTGCACTGATCCTGCTTGTTCTGCTGGGCGATCTACTGTTCTGGGGTCACAAACCCGGGCTCTCTCTGGCCATTTTTGCCTGGTGCATCTTTGCTGCCGTCTGGGTGAACAAGCCCTCCCGCTCAAGACCGTTGGTGCCCGCAGTAGTGTTGATGCTGGCCACCTTGCCCTTGATAGAACATGTCCAGCTTTTGTCGGTGACCTTCCTGATCGCGGGACTGCTCAGCACGATCGTGTTGTTGCAAATCCCACCAGAGGTCAAATACCGCAAGCTCCTTCCCTGGTTGGCCGGTGGAGTACTGCGCCTGATCAAAAGGGTTCCTACTGCCGGGCTGAAGGAATGCGCAGCGCAGGTTCGGGGACGGTGCCGAAAACCAGTGGCACATGGCGAAACCGGGCGTTCAATCGTTCATGTATTCATCCGCAACTGGGCCTTTCCGTTGGGTGGCTTCTTCGTGCTTGAGGCTTTGCTGATCAGTGCTAATCCGGTGTTGGAACATGCTTTGCTACGAGTGCTTAAGATCGATTTCGATCTGTTTGTGCTGATCCGCCGGATCGCATTCTGGGGCGGGCTGGCATTGTTGATCTGGCCGTTTTTGACAGCCCCCGCGCCGGATGCGCCTATGGCAGCAGCCACGCCAAGCTGGAACATGTCACGCCTGTTGAATGCCGGATCGATTTTCAGAGCATTGGTCCTGTTCAACCTCATGTTGGCGGCGCAGAGCGTCATGGACATCTCAATCCTGTTCGGCGGCGCCGCCCTGCCCGAAGGTATGAGCCACGCCACATATGCCCATCGCGGTGCTTATCCCCTGCTGATGACGGCCTTGTTGGCCGGAGCTTTCGCATTGGCGGCGCGCCCCTTTCTTGGGCAAAGCCCAGCGTTGAAACCCTTGTTGCTTGTATGGCTGGCGCAGAACGTTTTGCTGACCTTGTCCGCAGCGTTCCGGTTGGACTTGTATATCGACGCGTTTGGCCTGACTTACCTACGGATCTACGCGCTGATCTGGATGGGATTAGTGGCAATTGGGTTGGTAATGGTGGCCTGGCAGGTGCAAAGGGGGCGTTCGTCCGGCTGGTTGATGCTGCGGGTCGCCATGTTGAGCGTGGGAACTCTCTATATCTGTGCGTTCATCAATTTTGCTGCGCTGATTGCGACGGATACATTGTCGCGTGCTGTAGATTCGGACAGTGCGACCCGAACCGACTGGGTCTATCTGTGTAGCTTGGGACATTCTGCGGCCAAGGCAATTTCGACCCAGATTGCCAAACAGCCGATCATACACCTTCCCGACTGGGCGCAAAGCTGTGTGCATCCTACTCCAACTCATCCGAACTGGCGCGAATGGGACTTTCGCACCGCACGCGTGAATGGCTATCTTACGGCGAACCCCAAAGGCGAGGCGCAATGAAAATCCTGTTGGTTGATGATGATCCCCGCCTGCGCGATCTGGCTGGTCTGGCGTTGGAACGCGCAGGGTTTCAGGTGATCACCGCCAGCGACGGCCAGATCGCCGTGACGCACGCCACCCGCGAAGCACCGGACCTGATCGTCCTGGATATTGGCCTGCCCGAGATGGACGGGTTCGAGGTCTGCCGCCGCATTCGCGCCCGGTCCGAGGTTCCGATCCTGTTCCTGACCGCGCGCGATGATGAGATTGACCGGATACTGGGCCTGGAAATGGGCGCGGATGATTATGTCACCAAACCCTTCAGCCCGCGTGAGCTGGTGGCGCGGGTGCGCGCGATCCTGAAACGTGTATCCGGGCCGCGATCCAGCCCGACCTTGACCCATGGGCGGATCACACTGGACCCCGGCGCGCATGTCTGCAGGTTGGACGGAAACGCCGTATCATTGACCGCGACCGAGTTCACTTTGCTAGCCACGCTGGTCGAACGCCCCAGTCAGGTACACACCCGTGCGCAGCTGATACAGGCGGTCTGGGGCGCGCTGTCGCAGGTCTCGGACCGTACTCTGGACAGCCATCTACGCAACTTGCGGGGCAAGCTGGCGCAGGCCGGTTGCACCGGAGTGATCGAAACTGTGCACGGGGTCGGCATCCGCATTCAGGACACCGCAGCATGAGGCGCAAGTGGCGCCCCAGCCTTGCCTTCGTGCTGGGCGGCGCCCTGTGCGGCACATTGCTGTTGTCCCTGACCGGGCTGGTTGCGTTTCGGTATCTGGGACCGGAACTGGGCTATCGCAATGCCGCCGTTTTGCTGGCGGTGATCATCACGGCGGCCACGGCTGTTCTAGGCTGGTTGTTGGTCCGCCTGCTGCTGCGACCGATCTTTGCGCTGGAGCGCTTTGCCACACAGGTCGTTCAGCATCCAGCTGGCCCACTGTCGCCGCCCTCGCGTTTTGGCACCAAGGAACTTGGAACCACCGCCCAGCGCGTCATCGACATGGCGGAAACCCTGCGCAACCGCGAAACCACCATCCGCAGTTTCTCGGACCATGTCACGCATGAGCTGAAGACCCCCGTTGCAACACTAAGGGCGGCAACGGAATTACTGCGCGACGATGAAACGCTATCCGCCGAAAACCTGAGGCTGGTGGACCAGATTGCCGGCGCGGGCGTGCAGATGGAACAGCAGATCGACGCCATGCGTCAGGTGGCCCGCGCGCGCGAGTCGCGTCATGAGGGGGTGACCTGCCTGAACGCGGTGCAAGACGCATTGCGCCGCGATTTTCCCACGCTCGATATGCGTCTTGAGGGCGGTGACCTGATAATCTCGATTGGTCCCAATGGCTTGCTGGTCGTCTTGCGCCAGTTGCTCGGCAACGCGCAAGAACATGGCGCGCAAGTTGTGACCCTGTCGGCAACAGGCGACGATACCGAAGTGAACCTGCGGTTTAGCGATGATGGCCAAGGGATTTCCCCCGGCAATGCAGCAAGGGTATTTGATCCGTTCTTTACCACCAAACGCGATCAGGGCGGTACCGGCATGGGTCTGTCCATCGTGCGCAACACGCTGCGGGCACATGGTGCGGATATCTCGTTACTACCGACACATGACGGCGCTGCTTTTTCGATCTGTTTTACGGCCAAATAGGCGCAGATCGTACTTAGGACCGGACAGTGTTCTCGAAGATTCAAACGATGTCCACAGATGCGCCGCTGAAATTTGGTTACATCCAGGTTAGGTTTCAGTCTCGTCTTCTTCGTAACGCGCGCGCCGCAGGTCATTGATCATCGCCTTGGCCAGCGAGACACACATCAGCAACAAGACCACGCTAAAAGGCAGCGCACCAATGATCATGGAATTGGTCAATGCCTCAAGCCCGCCGCCCCCGGCCATCAGCAGCGTTCCAATCACCAACGTCAGCAATCCGCCCCACAAAACGCGGTGCATGACCCCGGTTTTCTCGGCCCCGCCGGACATGATCGTGTTCATCACCAAAATGCCAGAATCCGCAGACGTAACCAGAAAGGTCATTGTCAGCACCACGCACATAAAACTGATGACTATCAGCAGATGCCCCGAGATCATCTCGCTGAGCGTCACAAACAGCGTCGCCGTGGTCGAGGCCGCGAGGATGGCGCCATCGGCGTCTCCGTTCAGTTCCAGATCGATGGCCGAGCCGCCCAGAATGGTCATCCAGGCAAAACAAACCAAAGACGGCGCAACCACCGCGCCAAGGATGAATTCGCGCACCGTGCGCCCGCGCGAGATGCGGGCCAGAAACAGGCCGACAAAAGGGGAAAAGGCAATCCACCACGCCCAGTAGAAGGTCGTCCAACCCGATTGCCAGTCGAACAGCCGCCCCGGCGTACCCGCGTCATAGGCGGCCTGCCTTGTCGTGTCAGGCAGGTCGGCCACGTCCCCGCTTAACCCTGCCAGAAAGCTGTCACTGGTGCCCCAGGCGTCGGTCGCACCGGGGAAAAGTTCGGCCACGAAAGGGGCGGCTTCGGGTGGCAGGGCCGCGGCATACTCGGATTGGGACATCGGGGAATGGGCCTGCAGGCTGAGCGGTATGAAATTGACGATATAGTCCACCAACGCCTGCCCATAGATCCTGATCGCAAAAGAAAACGAACCAAAGAAAATGAACACCGCCAGAAGGATCAGCGACAGGATCAGATTGAGGTTCGAAAGGTATTTCACCCCTCGCCCCACGCCGGACACCGCCGAAAGGGTCGACATCATCATCACCAACGCCAGCGCCACAATCAGACCGACGGTCGAGGGCTTCATGACCCCTTCCATCAACCACTGCGCACTGGTGATCAGAAAGGCCCCGTCGACAAGCTGCGACACCCCATACCCGATGGTCACCGCCACCCCAAGGATGGTCGCCACGACACCCAATATATCAATCACGTGGCCCGCAACCCCATTGGAATACTCGCCCAGCAGCGGCGTCAGCGCTGTTCTGATCGTCAGAGGCATGTCGCGGGTATAGGCGTAATAGGCCAGGCTCAACCCTGTCACCACGTAGATGGCCCAGGCGTGAAATCCGGTATGCAGAAAAGTATATCGGTATGCACCCTGAATCGCCTCGGCGCTTTTCGGGGCGACCTCACCAGACATGGTAAGCGGATTTGATTCCCACAGGCCCAGCGGTTCCGCCGTGGCATATACCATCAGCCCTACGCCCAGCCCGGCCCCGAACATCATCGAAAACCAAGAAAAATTGGTAAATTCGGGCCGCTCATCATCACCCCCCAACCGCATACGCCCGGTGGCAGGAAGGAGAGCAACCACAAACAGAAAGAAGGCAAACAACGCGACCGAGAGGTTGTAGAAGACGTTGAACTCGCTCAGCAGCCCGGATTTCCACGATCTCAGCGTGTCATTCGCGTTTAGCGGCCAGACCAACGCCCATAGCACCAGCAACGAGACAGCGATCTTGCTGACCAGCGCAATCGGCAGGTTGTAGCCCTTGTAAAACCCGCTGTCCTGCCGTTCGATTTTAAGATCCGTAAAGGGGTCTTGCAGCGACATTTTGCGTGGGCCCACCTCGGTTTCCGTGCCGTTCAGCATCCGAGAAACCCCGGAAGACTGCAACAATTTTCAGGTCTTGCGGGAACTACTCGTCGGCAGTTCGCAACCCAACCAGCCATTCCCGGACGGTCTGGAACGCCGCATACAGCACCGGGATCATCAGCAGACCCAGCGTGCTGTCCAGGATCATGCCGAACAGAACCGGATACCCCACCGAGACCCGCGCTGCCGCCCCAGCCCCGCTGGACAGAACCAGCGGCATAACCCCCACGATGAAACACAGGCCCGTCATCGTCACAGGCCGGAACCGAATTTCAGCCGCCTTTAGGGCCGCGTCCTTAATGCTGGCCCCGCTTTCACGCTGCTGATTGGCAAATTCGACCACCATGATCGCCTTTTTCGCGGCCAACCCGATCAGCAGTACCATCCCCACCTGCGCAAAGATATTGCTGGTCAGGAAAGGCAATGCCGCCAGCGGGATCAACGCGCCCAACAGGGCAAAGACCGCTGACGTGATGATCGACAGCGGCAGAATCCAGCTTTCATACAGCACCACAAGAAACAGATAGGCTAAGACCAACGCCGACAGCATGATGAAGGGCACAAGCCCCTGTGCCTTCACCTCTTGCTGGGTGACACCCGACCAGTCGATCCGAAACCCGTCAGGCAGCGACTTTTCGGCAATCGCCTGCATCGCGATGATTCCGTCGCCCGAACTGACCCCTTCGGCCAATTGCGCACTGACCGAGGCCGCAGTGAACAGGTTGTAGCGCGGGATCGTGTCCGGCGCGAGGACCGGTTCGCTGCTGACGAAATTGCGCACGGGCAGCGAGTCTCCGGCGCTGTTTTTGACATAGATGTTATCCACGTCATCCAGCGTCTGACGGAATTCGGCATCCGCTGAAATCACCACCCAATAGACGCGCTCGTCCAGTATGAAATTATCCACGAAATACGAGCTGAGATTGGCCTGCAACGCAGTAAAGATATCCGCCACGCTGACGCCCAGGGTCTCGGCCCGGTCGCGGTCGATGGACAGTTTGTATTGCGGGCTTTGGGCCGAGAAATCGCCATGCGCACGCGAAAACTCGGGCGCGGCATTCAGGGCGATGACAAAGCCGTTCATCACCGCATCCAATTGTGCCCCGTCGCCTTTGCCCAGATCCAGCAGTTGGACCGAGATACCCCCAGTCGAGCCCAGCCCGTGAATGGTTGGAAACGGAAACACGTATGAGACTCCATCGGGCAATGTCGCCAGCTGTCGTTCAAGCCCATGCATGATGGCGTACCACTGCAAATCCGGGCTGGTGCGCTGTTCCCATGGGGTGAGCGTAACAATGGCCATGCCCACATTCGAACGTCCCCCGGCCAGCATAGAATGGCCCGAGACCGTTGTGACCGCTGCAACCCCTGGCGTCTGTTCGATCAGCTCTCCCACCTGCGCCATGAAGACCTGGGTGCGCTGTAACGAGGCCCCGTCCGGCAGCTCCACCGACGCCATCAGAACACCGTTGTCTTCCTGTGGGATCAGGCCGGTGGGTACAGTTTTGAACAGATACACTGTTACGCCAACGGCCCCGGCAAATACCAACAGCGATACCGCCATATAGCGCAGCATCAGCTCCACAAGACGCAGGTATTGACGCCGCAGCCAGAAAATCACTGCCGGAACAATCGCCAGCGGACCGATGGGCTTGCTGTCAGTTTTCAGCATCATCGCGCACAAGACCGGTGCCAACGTCAGAGCATTCACCGCAGACAGGACAAAGGCAAAGATGATCGTCAGCGCGAATTGGAAATAGATCGTGCCCGTCACGCCGGGAAAGAAGCAAACCGGCACGAAAACGGCCGCCAGAACAAAGGTCGTCGCCACGATCGGCCGGTTGACCTGAGACATCGCCTTCAGGGTCGCGTCACGCGGGTCCAATCCCTCATCCCGCAGGATGCGTTCTGCGTTCTCGATGATGATGATCGCGTCATCCACGACCAGAGTAATAGCCAGAACCAAGGCGAACAGCGTGATCATGTTGGCGCTGAACCCGATGGCATAAATCAGCGCCACCGCCCCCAGCAGCGACACCGGGATGGCGATGGCCGGCACGATGGTTGCGCGCAGGCTGGCCAGAAACAGAAAAGTCACCGCAATCACCAGCCCCGCCGTCAGGGCCAGCGTCGTCATGATATCGCGGATCGAAACGCGCACCGCGTCGGTGACATCATAGGTGATCTCATACGACACGCCCTTGGGAAATTTCGCCGACAGATCCTTCATCAAGGCGCGCAGAGAGTCTGAAATCTCAAGCGCGTTGGCCTCACTTTCCTGATAGACAGCGATGGTGGCCGAGTCCTTGCCATTCAGCTTGGTCGACCCGGAATAGGTGGCCGCGCCCAGCTCGATCCGGGCGATATCCTCAAGCCGGGTGACTGACCCGTTGGGGTCCGAGGCGACAATGATCCGCCCAAATTCCTCGGCATCGCGTAACAGTCCCTCAGCCCGCAGCTTGAACTGGAAATCGGTGCGTCCTTCGGCAAAGGGCGGGGCCCCGACCTGTCCAGCGGCGGCGATGACGTTCTGATCCTCGATGGCGTCGGCCACCTCGGCGGCAGTGATATTCAACGCGGCCATACGCACAGGATTGATCCAGACCCGCATGCTGTACTCCAGCTGACCGAATTGCGACACCGTCCCCACCCCCGGCAATCGCTGCAACGGATCATGTAGAAAATCTGCGCCGAAATTGCTGAGAAACAGCTCATCCCGCGATCCATCGGGCGAGGTCAGGTTGATCACCACGATCATGTTGCCCGACCGCTTGGTCACCTCGACCCCTTGCTGCAACACGGCCGAGGGCAGTTCGGAACTGGCCAGCGCCACGCGGTTTTGCACCTCAACAGCCGCCACGTCGGGGTCAGTGCCTAGCTCAAAGGACACGTTCAGCATATAGGTACCGTCATTCGAGCTTTTGGACGACAGCGATAACATGCCCGGAATGCCGTTCACACGCTCTTCGATGGGGGTGGCGACGGATTCAAGAATGACCTGCGCGTCCGCCCCCGGGTAAGACGTATCCACATAGATCTGCGGCGGCGTGATATGCGGGTATTCGGTGATTGGGATCAGGCGTATACAGACCGCGCCGAACAGAACCATCAGGATCGCAATCACGGCTGCAAAATGCGGCCTGTCGATGAAGTAGCGTGCGATCAAACCGGCCCCTAACCCTGACTGTCGACCGCTTTCACGACCAGCCCGTCATGTATTTTCTGAAGTCCCTGCACCACTACACGGTCGCCTTCGCTCAGCCCGGATACCACCTGAGTGCGGGTCGCGGTCTGAGTGCCGATCTCGATATTCTGCCGGTGGGTTTTGCCGTCACCGTCAACCGAAAACACGAAATAACCCTGCTTGTCGAACTGCACAGCGTTGCGCGGAACGGTCAGCACTTTGGGATCCTCTGAACCGGCCAAACCCACGGTCACGAATTGACCGGGGATCAGCACGCCGTCAGGGTTGGCGAAACTGGCGCGCAGCTCAATCGTATCGGTGTTCTGGCTGACGCTGTCGCCCACGAATATGACTTTGCCGGTGGAGGCATAGGATTCCCCATCCGCCAGTTTGATGTTTGTAGTCAGCTTGATGTTGCCCGGCGTGATCCGCCCTTTGCGACGTTCTTGCAGCAAGACCGGCTCGCTGATGTAAAAACTAACCAGTATCGGATCAACGCTGGTGACGGTTGCCAGAACTCCGGTATCGGAGCTTACCAAATTACCCGCATCCACTGCCGACAACCCGATGCGCCCGTCAATGGGGCTGAGGATTTCCGTATAGTCCAGATCAATTTGCGCGATCTTCAGATCGGCCTTCGCCTCATCCACTGCGGCCTGCCCTGCGGCATATGTCGCCAAGGCAGTGTCCAACACGGCTTGCGGAATATCGCCCTTGTCGAACAGAGCCTGTTGCCGATCCAATGCAGCTTTGTCTGCCTGCGCGCTGGCCTGCGCACTTTTCAACGCCGCCTGTGCGCTGTCCACACTGGCCGCGTATTTCTGCTTTTCAATCCGAAATAGCACATCCCCTTTGGCAACAGTTCCGCCTTCGGTAAAATTGACTTCTTCCAGAAACCCTTCGACGCGGGCCTGCAGATCGACGCTTTGATCCGCTACGACCCGGCCAACGAACTGGGCCTTTTTCTGCAAATCCTCCAATGTCACTGGCGCGACCATCACACTTGGCGGCGGCGCGTCGGACTGGGCCGCTGCCGGGCCCGGCAGAAACAAGGGGATCAATGCGCAAACAAACAGCTTGGTAGGGTTCATCAAGGACCCCTGGTAGTTTGTGATCCCTTCACTATCCCTGCATCCCCCAAACGGCGCAACGGTTTTCTGACTGTCACGGCGCACGCATTTCCCTGCTATATCAATCCCTTTGATACAGGGCTTGCCTGTCGCTGGTTCTTGGGATTTTCTGACGCCAACCACCAATCAAAAGGCCGGGCCTTCATGAAACTTGAATTCCATCACATCAACTTTGTCTCTGATGATGTTGAGCGGTTGCACCGTTTCTACACTCAGGTTCTGGGGTTGGCCGATATCCCGATCGAGAATTTCCCGCGGCCCGATGAAACCAACGAAAAGGGCTATAGCGGCAAGATTCGCTTTGCCACCGACGGGGCCATGCAGATGCATCTGGCCGAAAAGAACCTCGACGTCGCGTTCAAACATGGTGAGACTATCAACCCCGTCGAACGCGGTCACATCGCGTTTCGCACCGATGATATCGAGGCGTTCAAAAAGCTGCTCGACGACAACGGCATTCCCTATTCGGACTATGGCACCGCTTTCGCGAAAGAGTGGCACCAACTGTTTTTCCACGACCCCGAAGGCAATATCATCGAAGTTCATCAAGCCGTTTAGCCAGCATCGGAGGCATTGATTGAAACAGGCCGTATTGGTTGTCGATGTTCAGCCCTGCTTTGATCCGCCCCAATGGCTGGTCGAGCGCAGCCGCCTGTTGGCGGCCAAATTCCCCTCGGTCGCTACCGTTGAACGCCATGACGAGGACAAAGTTCCCTTTTTTCGGCAAATTGGGTGGAAGCCACGTTCTGTCGACGACAGCCTTGTTCAGGCAGACCATATTGTCCTGAAATACGGCTACAGCCCACCCCCGGAAGTCATCGCACAATTTCAAAGCTGGAAGATCGACCGAGTGCTGGTCTGCGGCATTCAGGCCGACACTTGCGTTTTGGCAGCAGGGTTCGCCCTATTTGACGCGGGCCTGCAACCGACCATAATTGCAGATACGGTTGTCGGGTCCTCGCTGGATCGCAGCGGCAAGCTGGGTGTGGACCTTTGGCGACATCATTTTGGTCAGGTGATTGATAGGCACTTAGATATTTTGTGAAGGCACAATCCCTGTCCGCATCAGAGAGGAGAGATATTGTGACCTCGAAGCTTTTTCTAACACAAACGGTCATTGCTATTTTTGTGGCTGCTCATGGTGGCGCCGCAAATGCAGAAGGTTTTTCGCTGACCGGCCAATACGAAGGGCGCTATGCCTGTGACAGCACCACGGGTGGCGTGCCCTCAAGCTGGTCCGACCCCATGAGCGCTGGGATCGTTCAGGACGGGGACAGCATTTCCATCGACCTGCGGTATACCGACAAACAAGAGCTTGGGGCCGAATACTCGCTTTATTCCGGTTCGGTTGTTCTGAACCCAGAAGGCACTTTGATCAGCGGCTATTTCGAAGCCTGCGGTGGCACCTTCCCGTCGAAAGAGCTCGCGCGGATTTTTCCCGCTGCTGCAAACACGCCGTTCAGTTTTTCGGTGACCAGTGTCTGGGCTTCGGATCAGGTGCCAAACCTGCCAGGCCTAACTGTTCAGACCTGCACCTGGAGCCTGCAGCGTGTGTCCACGGAAACGCCTACGTTGCGGCCCTGTGAGACGGCAGATCGCTAGGGCGAAATCCCATCTGGATCTATTTATTAAGTCCAGATGTTTAAATTGGATCCAAAATGCCCATATAGCCGCAATCGTACAAATTAACCGTGCCTGAACAGCGACAATTCCCTGTCAGGCCCTCAATCGAACTGGATGGTTCCGATGAATTTTATTCTACGCGGTAGCCTGGTTACGCAAATCATCATCGGTCTGGTGGCCGGTGCCCTTCTCGCCACCCTCTGGCCCGCTGCTGGTTCAGCCGTCGGTCTGCTGGGTGATTTCTTTGTCGACGCCCTGAAAGCCGTTGCACCGGTTCTGGTGCTGATCCTGGTCTGCGCTGCGATCACCAACCACAAGAAAGACAGCCAGGCCCGCATGGGGCCAGTGGTGCTGTTGTATATCCTTGGCACGTTTGCCGCCGCGCTGGTTGCGGTGGCCGCCAGTTTCCTGTTCCCGGTCTCACTGCACCTGACCGGCACGCCTCAGCTTTTGGACGCGCCTGACGGCCTGGCCGAGGTCGTAAAGAACATCTTGCTGAAAATTGTGGATAATCCGGTGAATGCGCTGGCCGAGGCCAACTATATCGGCATTCTCGCCTGGGCCATCGGCCTTGGGCTGGTTTTCCGCCACGCCAGCGACTCGACCAAGACCCTAATGTCCGATCTGGATGGCGCAATCACCAAGATCGTCGCCGCCATTATCCGGGTCGCCCCCATCGGTATCTTTGGCATCGTGGCCTCGACCATTGCCGAAACCGGCTTTGAAACGGTTGCCAGCTATGGCCAATTGCTGTTGCTGCTGATCGGCTGCATGGCGTTCATGGCGCTGGTAGTTAACCCGCTGATCGTGTTCCTGCGCATTCGCAAGAACCCCTATCCGCTGGTCTTCACCTGCTTGAAGGAATCCGGGATCACCGCGTTCTTCATGCGCAGCTCGGCCGCCAACATCCCGGTCAACATGGAACTGTGTCGCCGTATGAACCTGGATGAGGAAACCTATTCGGTCACCATCCCCATCGGCGCCACGATCAATATGGCCGGTGCGGCCATCACCATCACCGTGATGACGCTGGCGACCGTGCACACCATGGGTATTCAGGTCGACTTCTTCTCGGCCCTGTTCCTCAGCATCATCGCCTCGATAGCAGCTACAGGCGCATCGGGCGTTGCCGGCGGGTCCCTGTTGCTGATCCCGATGGCCGCCAGCCTGTTCGGCATCGACAATGCAACGGCCATGCAGGTGGTCAGCATCGGGTTCATTATCGGCGTTCTTCAGGACTCGGCGGAAACCGGCCTGAACTCGTCGACCGATGTGCTGTTCACGGCGGCAGGATCGTACAAGCAAGGCGATCCCTACCCACGCAAACTACCAATGGAGCAGGTCGCCGCGTAAGCGACCTTGATCCCACCCCACAACCGTCAGGTATTACTCGGCGGTTGTGGGGCCTGCACTACCCCACCCGGCTGCGCGCATGGCTGATGTCAATTCGCGCACAGGGGCCGGATCGGCAAACACCCTGGTTTTCAACGCCTCCAACGGAAAGTTTGGCCAGGTCTTGGCGTGTAATTCGGCCAGTCTGCGCGCCTCACCCCGATCCCCGTTTTGCCAATGCGCGGCCATCAGATAGGCAGTTGAAATTGGCCCGAATGGGCCGCCGCGTGCAATCGTTTCCTCATAGGTTCGGATTGTGCCCGCATAGTCGCCTGTGTGAAACTGCGCCGCGCCCAGCGCGTTTCCGGCCACCGACCCACCCCCATCTTCAGCCAGCGCCTGATAGTGCTTTGCCTGTGAAAGTACGCGTTCAAAGTCAGAAGTATAAAGCGATATCAGGGCGTCAAACTCCGCAATGTGCGGATCATTGGGGGCCAACTTGGTTGCCCTGTGCGTCAGACTGACAGCCTGGTCGAAATTACCAGCAGCAAATTCAGACCATGCTCTGGCAGACAAAGCCCAGGGCGCGTCTGGGGCCAGTTCCAGCGCGTGGGCGCTGTTCTTATCGGCGGCACCAAGCAACTCTTCTGCGACAGGATCGTAGAACTGTAAAATGGCCAGCATGGTTTCTACCTGCGCAGCCCCTGCATAGCCGCAATAATACAGCGGGTCCCGCTGGGATGCCGTTTCAAACACCATAAGAGCCGGGCGGAGACGTGGTAAATCCACGACCGGAAAAATCAGGTCCCGACCAGCGCTGCACAGGTTCATCGCCTCGACGCGGGTCGGAGAAACATCGTAGATCGTGGATTGATCGCCGGTGGTCTGTGGCGCATTGCTGCCGCTCAGAAGCGTGGCTGCCACATAGCCGACAAGGCCCAACAGAACCGCTCCGGTTACCGCTCCGACTAGCAACAGATTGCGCTTGCCTCCGATCTCGGCCGCACCCGACCGAAACTCTGGCGCGTAGCTGCCGACGGGCAAGGAAATGACCACCGGGTCCGCCGCGCCTTGGCCCCCGTAATACGCCTTGAGCTTGCGCCGAACGCGACCCGCGTCGACACGCACGACCCCCTCGCGCCGGGACAGGTCATCGGTGCTGTAACCATAGACATCCATGGCAATCGTCTTGGCGCGGATTTCATCCGTACGCCCGGCCAGCGCCTCGGTCACGACATAGGTCAGAAAAGACTGCATCCGCGCCGAACCCTTGAAATCCTTCGACGCAAGCACCCGATCAAGCGCCGACTGGATCTGTTCCTTTGGGAACGATCCTGCATCCCGTTGCTGGGTATCGTCGGTTGCGGCAGTCAAGAACTATCCTTTCAAGGTAAGGACTTGGCAGCATGCTGCTACGGTAGCATGCGCCTTAATACGTTCAAGACATATTCTTGGACAGGCATGCTTGGTGGGCGAATCCAACGGATGCCGTTTCCATGACCGATGAAGACTTCTTTGCAGCACAATTCCCGGGCACGGCACATCAACTGCAGGCTTTGCGCGCCCGGGACAAGGAGTTTGACCAAATCTGCGCCGACTACCACGAGGTATTCCGCGAGTTGGCGCTAGCCCCGCAATCCGCAAGCGGCACGCAGGCCCGCTACCTCGCGGATCTGGCCGAAAGCGTCTCGGATTTGCGTAACAGCATTGAAGTACAGTTGCGCGCCCCTGACTGCACAAATGAGTGAAAGGTTGACCATGAAACTTTGTACCCTTCTGCCCCTGCTGATCCTAACTGCCAACCCGGCCATTGCTCAGGACTCTCCGATCATCCACGATGGCGAGTTCGAATACTTGCGCGCGCAGTTCGGCACGGCCTGGGACGCACAGGATGTTGAAATTGACGCCAAGCTTGCCGAAATCCGCGATGCGAATGGCGGCCAACCACCCAATTTCCTTTACATCCTGATCGATGACGTGAGCTTCGGTCAGATGGGCGACCGCAAGATGAACTACGTGATGGGGATTGAGACGCCGAACATCAACCATCTGGCGACCGAAGGCTTGTCGCTGATGCGGATGTACACAGAGCCGTCCTGTACGCCCACGCGCACGGCGATGTTGACGGGTCGCCATCCGGTGCGGGCCGGGGTGGAAGAAGTCAAGGTGGCGTTGGTAGGTGAGGGTCTTCCGGCCTCAGAGGTCACCCTGCCGGAGATTCTGAAACAGGCGGGCTACAACACCACGCATATTGGCAAATGGCATCAGGGCGACATCGAAGAATCCTACCCACACAATCAGGGATTCGACTGGGCCGCCTTCCCCCTGCACCAACAAGTCCAGCTGAGCCTCATGACCCCCGAGGCGATGCGGGCCAACAACATGCTGGGTTATGTTTCTGAGGGACAGAACAATCAGTTCCTCCTGGACGAGCGGTTCAAGCCCTACGGTCTGGTAACAGGTGTCGAGGCCCAAGCCGGGGGAGTGGCCCGCGAAGTCGACATGGCGGCGGGTGAGGTTTGGACCCAAGGAAAATACGAAGACATGAACCTGCGGTATCAGCAACAGGTGTTAGAACAGTTGCAACGCGTCGCGGCCGAGGATGCGCCGTTCTTCCTGCAGTACTGGCCGCTTTACCCGCTCAATTTCGTGTATCCCGATCAGGCGATTTCACGGAATGGAGGGTTTCACGCGGACAAACTGCAATTGTTGGACGGCTGGATCGGTGATCTGCTGGGCGTGCTGGAAGAAAGCGGCAAGGCCGACAATACGATCGTGATCCTGATGGCCGATAATGGCCTGATGTATCACTACGAAGGCACCTCGGGCCTGAACCAGTTGATCTATCGCGGTGGCAAGACCCAACACCTTGAGGGTGGCGTGCGCACCGATGCCTTCATACGCTGGCCTAACGTGATCGAAGCAGGTAGTGCGGCGGGCGATATCTTTCACGTCTCAGACATCTACACCACAATGGCCCGGATCGCCGGGGCGACCGATTACATCCCGCGCGACCGCGTGATTGACGGCATCGACCAGACTGCGCTTTTGCTGAACGGCGAAGGTCACGGACGGCGGGATTATGTCTATGTCTACGAAGGCCCGGTGCTGCGATCTGTGGTCAAGCAAGAGTTCAAGATGCACCTGCCCGCCCCCGGCCAGCCCGGCGCGGCGGCGCCGACCTACAACATCTATCGTGATCCACGCGAAAAACACCCGCTGGTCGGATATTCTCTTTGGGCCGGGGCATCGTTTCAGGACATGGTCAAACGCCATCAGAAAATGATTGCGAAATACCCGCATTCCGAGATTGGTAAAGGCCTGCCTTACGAAGGGATCGAAAACCTGCGCCCGGAATCAGAACTGGCGCGCGAAACCTTCATGAGCTGGCAATGAAGCTGGCCCGTAGAAATTTGCTATCAGATATCGTAATGTTTCAATGTGATAAAAATACTGCGCCTTCGACCATTGGTCGCGTCACGCTTGTTTTTAGGGGGTAAGGAATGAAACTGACATGCTCGATCATTCTGTTCGCGGGCTTGGTTGCCGCAACGGCGAATGCGCAAGAAGATCCAATTCAACACGACGCCGAGTTCTACATCCTGCAGGCCCAGCATGCAGAGCAATGGATGCAGGATGATGCCGCCGTCGACGACGCCCTGGCCACGTTTCGGGACGGCAATGGGGGCAAACCACCGAACATCGTCAGCGTGCTGATCGACGATATGGGCTTCGGCGACATGGGCATCCCCGAACTTAACGCGGTGCGGGGCTATGAGACACCGAATATCAACGACTTCTCGGATCAGGCCATGAGGATGGTGCGCATGTATACCGAACCTTCTTGCACACCGACCCGCGTGGCGCAGATGACTGGGCGGTTACCCGTACGCATGGGTATGGGCGATACAACAGTGGATATTGCCGGATTTGGATTGCCGGAAAACGAGGTCACCTTGGCCGAGGTTCTGAAACAGGCGGGCTATGCGACCAGTCATGTCGGCAAATGGCACATGGGCGATATCGCTGAAAGTTGGGCGATGAATCAGGGGTTTGACTATGCCCAGCACGCCATCCATCAGCAGGGTCAACTGACCATCTTCAACGACGATGCGATTAAAGAACAGGTCTCGGTCGCGATCCGCGACTATGATGACAAATACACGCTAGATGGTTGGTTCCGACCGGACTCTGCCGCGATGATGACGGTCATCGAAGGGGAAACCGGCGGTCCGATCCGTGAAATCCGAATGGAGACCGGTGAGCGCTGGAACGCTGCAAAATACGATGAGATGAACCAGGCCTTTCAGGACAAGACGCTAGAGGAACTGGACCGCCTCGCAGGCGGCGAAGACCCGTTTTTCCTGCAATACTGGCCGATGATCCCGCTGGACAACACCCGCGCCGGACGGTCGGGGCCAGAGAGCGTGAATGGTGGTCTGTATGTGGACAAGATGCAGTTGCTGGATCAGTGGCTGGGTGACTTATTCACGCGGCTGGAAGAGCTGGGGCTGACTGAAAACACTGTGGTTGTCGTTATGGGTGACAATGGCCATTTCACCAAGTACGCGCCGCAATCCGGGTTCACTCCGCTGATCTATGCGGGGGGCAAAGGCGACACGACCGAAGGCGGCATCCGCGTCGACGCCTTCATTCGCTGGCCCGGCATAATCGAGGCTGATGGGTTGCTCAACAGCATTATCCACGTCTCGGACCTCTATACGACGCTGTCGCGCTTTGCCGGGGCCGATCAGTATATCCCGCGGGATCGACTGGTGGATGGTGTGGACCAATCCGCCGCCCTGCTGTTTGCCGATGAATCCAAAGCGCGGCGCGATCACGTCATCGTCTATTCGGTGAACAAACCCGAGGCGATCGTGAAGGACCAGCTTAAGCTGAAACTGCCGGGCGCCGGGGAAAGCGCTATTTTGGCTAAGTTCTTTGATCTCTACCGGGACACGCGCGAGGAATATTCAGTCTCGACCGAGGTTGGCGCCTGGGGCGGGCAGGAATTCGCACGCATTCTTGGTCGTCACATGGCCCGTAAAGAGAAATTTCCCGACACCCCTCCCGCCTATGGCGTACCTTACGAGGGGATCGAGAACATCCGCCCCGAAACCCAACAGGCCGTCGAAGCGTTCATGACCAAGCGCGCCTCGCCGCAGCAATAACGCGGACCCGGAGGAGCCTATGATCGGAAACATCCTCTTCGCCCTCGGCTTGATCGTCTCGCTTGGGATCGGCTTTGTCTATTTCCGCGATCTGGGCGACATCTCGCAAATGCTGCTGAAGGTGAAACGCGAAAACATGGTACGGTTCATCCGCCATGAATACCGCCTGATCGGTATCGGGTTAGGAGCATTTGCCGTCGCAACATTAGCGTTTCTTCTTCTGGGTGGTGGATCGTTTTGGTTGTGGGCCCTGTCTGCATTGCTGGTCCTGTTCTTTTTCGGCTTTCCGTATGTCTGGGTACATCTGGGTCTGCGTAATCAGTTGAACGACGCCGCTTTCTTTCCGATCAGCGAAGCCCGCAAGTATGTCGGCCCCACCGCACCGGTCATCGTGATGGACCACAACGGACATGCCCGCGCGCACCCGGATGCGCAGATCATGCGGCCTCATCTGGCCGGTGACGTAGACGGGTTGGGCGGCGAAGACGTGGTGATGACCTATTGCGCGATGGCCAACCTCGGCCAGGGATACACCCCCAGGATCGAGGGTAAGCGGCTGGACCTTGAGGTACTGGCCCAACACGGCAACAACCTGATCTTGCGCGACAATGAATCCGGCGAGCCGATCCAACATATCTATGGCTTTCGCGAGGCCGACCGCGACCCGAACGCAGATGGACCCGCCTGCCCCCTGCGCCCCGAGGCGCAGATGAAGCCCTGGCCGACTTACCGGATGACGTTCCGAGGATTCCAAAAGGCCTTTCCCGACGGCGAAGTCTTTCTGAACAAACCCTCGTCCAATCCGCTGCTGCGGCTGCTGGACATGGTGACCGAGATCACCTTTGGCTGGGGGATCAGCCGCCAGCATCAGGAAGACGCACCGGTGATGGACAATATGGATCGTTCCGACGACAGGCTGCCCAACAAGACCCATGTTTGGGGGATCACCATCGGCAAGGACGCCGCCTGCTGGACGGATGATTTCGTCATAGATAACAACTGGATCATCAACGCCACCGTCGGCGGCCGCGATGTCGTAGTCAGCCTGGACCCGAAATACGAAAGCTTGGGCGTGTGGTATAATGACAGTGGTCGGCTTGTTTCACATTGCGATTTCTGGGGTGTGTCGGACCAAGGTCAATTGCAACGGGTGGAAACCCTGCGCGCCGGGATTTTTTGGCACGTCTGGTCCGAGTTTTTCCCGGACACTGACATCAATCGGATAGGCAAAGGCGCGACGGATACTGAAGACGTAGCGGCATAGAACCCATTTCAGAAACACATAATTTAAGACAGAAATAGAGAGGGACAGAATGGCACAATCACAAAAAACAAAGCTCGGCATCGTCGCAGCGGCCCTACTGGCATCCGTGGCAGCACCCACCTCGGCGCAGCAGTCCGATTGGTCCTATGAGGCCACGATCTATCTGTTCATGCCCGAGACCGAGACCAGCATTGAAACCCCTAGGGGTACGCTTGACGCGACACTTAGCTTTACAGACGCGCTGGAAAACCTCGACTTTGCGTTCATGGGCGCGCTGGCGGCAACAAACGGGCAATGGAGCGTGCTGGCCGACTATAACTATACCAACCTGTCCTTTGGCGATACCGGGCCCGGCGGTGGCGACCTTGAAACTTCGGTCAAGACACAGTTTCTGACGGCCTTGCTGGGTTACCGGGTGCGCAATGACCCAACCGTCAAAGTGGATCTTGCGGGCGGCTTCAGGTGGTACAGCACCGACACCGATTTCTCGCTGACACCTGTCGGAGGTCCCGCCTTTACTTCTACCGCCGACGAAAGCTGGGTCGATCCGGTCGTCGGGGTCCGGGCGCGGTTCACACTATCTGATTCATGGACCAGCACCGCCTATGTGGATTACGGAGGGTTTCGCAGCGGCAGCCAGACCTGGTCGGTTCTGCTGACTGCCGACTACATCATCAACGACAGGTGGATGCTGCGGGGTGGATACCGTTACATATCTTTCGACCACGATATTGACGGCAATGATTACGAATTCGATCAATCCGGCCCGCTGATTGGTGCCACTTACCGGTTCTAAGGGCGCAATCTTTAACAACCGGAGGTCACGACAAATGCGCCGTGGCCTCAATCTCAACCATGGCTTCGTCTTCGACCAAACCGGCAACGATGATCATCGACATGGCGGGGAAATGCCTGCCAAACACCTCGCGATAGGCTGCGCCGACCTCTGCCTGTTTGGCCAGGTATTCGCTTTTGTCGGTGACAAACCAAGTCAGGCGGGTCACGTCGGTTGCCTCACCACCTGCGGCTTCGACAATGTCCACGATATTTTGCAGGGCCTGTTTCATCTGGCCAATAAAGCCGCCGTTGACGAATTCCTTGTTCGCGTCCCATCCGATCTGGCCGCCAATTTGCAAGGTTCCGTCCTTGGTCAGAACGCCGTTCGCATAGCCTTTGGCCGGAAGCCAGCCGTCGGGCTGAATGATCTTATGGCTCATGTCGCGTCCTTTCTGAATGTTTCCAATTTACTGCGGATGGTGTCCGGCCAGGCCTCGGGGCGGCCATCGGCGTTGATGTGAACCAATGTCGCCGAAGTTGCCAGCCGCACCTCGTCCCCACAACGGGCGGTCATCCTGTACCCCGCCGAGCTGTTGCCGAGCTGTGTGATTTCAAGTTGGAAAACCAATTGGTCGCCATGGCGACTGGGCGCAGGAAACTGAGTTTCGATTTGCGCGGTCGGCACGGCACCTGCGCGGTGCAGATCGTGGAACGGTGCATTCAGACCCTGATCAAAGAACGCCTCGACGCAATCATTGATCATCTCGAAATAGCGCGGGAAGAACACGATCCCGGCAGGGTCGCAATGTTTGAACAGCACCTTTTGATGAAACTCGAACACCATCAGACCCCTACATATTTCTCGGAAATTTCGGGGGTCAGGTCAGTGATGGCACCGGCCCAGACAGTGCGACCCCGTTCCAGAATGACCGCCTTGTCGGACACCGCCGCCAACTCCTTAAGCGATTTGTCGATCAGCAGGATCGCCACGCTGGTCTCTTGCCGCAGGCGGTGCAGCGCTGCCCAGATTTCCTGCCGGACGATCGGGGCAAGCCCCTCGGTGGCCTCATCCAGGATTAGCAGTCGGGGGTTGGTCATCAGCGCGCGGCCTATCGCCAGCATCTGCTGCTCTCCTCCCGACAGGGAAACTGCCCGTTGCCCCTGCCGTTCACCCAACCGGGGAAACAACTCAGTCACGCGGCGCAGGGTCCAATCCCCTGGACGTGCCGCCGCAATCAGGTTTTCTCGCACGGTCAGATCGGCAAAACAGCGGCGGCCTTCGGGCACCAGCCCCACGCCTTTACGCGCGACCTTGTGACTGGGCAGCGCATGCAGGTCCTGACCGTCCAGCGTCAGCGTGCCGTCTGACCGGATCATCCTGCAAATGGCCTTTACCGTGGTGGTCTTACCCATCCCGTTGCGCCCCATCAGGGCGGTGACCTCGCCCTGCGCCATCTCAAGATCAACACCAAACAAGGCCTGACTGACACCGTACGTGGCTCTGAGGTTTTCTATCCGCAGCAGACTCATGCCTCGTCCCCCAGATAGGCGTCGCGCACTTCGCGGCTGGTGCGGATTTCGTCCGCCGTGCCCGTGGCGATGACCTTGCCATAGACCAGCACGCTGATCCGGTCGGCCAGCGCAAAGACCGCATCCATGTCATGCTCGACCAACAGAATGGGTGCTTCTTGCCGCAACCCGTCAAGAAAACCCGTCAGCCGTTTCGACCCTCCGGCACCAAGCCCGGCCATTGGCTCATCCATCACGAAGGCTTTTGGGGACAAGGTCAAAGCAACTGCAACCTCCAACTGCCGCCTTTGGCCGTGGCTGAGGTTGGCACAGCGCGTTTCGCGGTCATCGCTGAGGCCCACGCGCTCCAACGCCGCCTCGGCCCGCTCGCGCAGCGCGGGCCGTTTCAGGGCAGGTCGCCAAAACCGCCAAGCCATATGTTCGGCGCCCATCGCGCCCAGCACGGCGTTTTCCAGAACGGTGTCTTCCATGCACAATTGGGAAATCTGAAATGTGCGCCCCAACCCGGCCCGCGCCCGCGCCTGCGTGCTATGCCCCGAGACATCCCGACCATTCAGCAGAACCCGCCCGGAATCTGGTTGCAACCCACCGCAAATCTGTTGGATCAGCGTCGACTTACCCGCCCCGTTGGGGCCGATGATCGCATGGATTTCGCCGGGTTTCAGGTCAATCGACACATCGTCGGTGGCCTTGAGCGCGCCAAAGCTTTTGTTCAGTTTCAGCGTGGAAAGAACGGTATCAGACATGTGCCCCCTCTTTCCCGGTCAGCAGACCGATCAGCCCCCCACGCCCGAACAACACAATGCACAGCAAGACTACGCCTAGGTAGACATGCCAGAAATCGGTAAGCTCGCCCAAGAAATGTTCCAGCGCGACAAAGACGCAGGCCCCGATCACCGGTCCCATAAGGCGCCCAACCCCGCCGATGATGATCAGCACGATCAATTCACCCGACAACTGCCAACTGAACATCGTGGGGGAGACAAAGCGGTTCAGGTCTGCAAACAGCGCGCCCGCCAGCCCGGTGATTGCCCCTGAAAGGACAAAGGCCAGCAGCTTCAACCGCATCGGGTTCAGGCCCACAGTCTCAACCCGAGTGGGTGTCTGACGCGCCGCGTTCAGCGCCAATCCGAAGGGCGAGGCCTGAAAGCGGGCAAACAAAAACAGCACCACACAAAGCAGCGTGAAACAAATGGCGTAAAACTGGATCGGTGCCAGTGTGTTCAGACCGGGAAAGTCGTTGCGGACATAGATCGACAGCCCATCCTCACCCCCGTACTGCGCCCAGGAGATCGCGAAGTAGAAAAACATCTGCCCAAAAGCGAGCGTGATCATGATGAAATACACCCCAGACGTTCGAAGCGACAGCAGCCCGATAAAGAACGCCACCAACCCGGACAGGATCATCGCCACCAACCAGATCACCGGCATGGACTTGGTGCCGCCGGTGGTGAGCAGCCCCAGATCCAGCGCCGTGTAGGTCTGCGCGTGATAGGCAAGGATGCCCATCGCGTACCCTCCGATCCCAAAGAACACGGCATGACCAAAGCTGACCATACCGCCAATCCCAAGAATGATGTTCAGCCCCACCGCCGCCAACGCCAGGATCACCGCCCGCGTCACTAGTGTGATCGTAAAGGGCTGGTCTGCCATAACAGCCCAAAGCGGCAATGCCAGCAGGCCCGCGATCATTGCGGCATTAAGGTATTTCTCATTCAGCCTCATGCGCGGGCTCCGAACAATCCGGTGGGCCGCCAGATCAACACCAGCCCCATCAACACATAAATCCCCATCGAGGCCAGCGCCGAACCGCTTTTCTGCGCCGCGCCATTGTCCATGAACAGCTTGAACAATTCGGGCAGGAACACCCCGCCCAGCGTGTCGGTCAGACCGACCAGCAGCGCGCCGATAAAGGCACCACGGACCGAACCGATGCCGCCGATGACGATGACCACAAAGGCCAGGATCAGCACCGGCTCGCCCATCCCGACCTGCACCGACTGGATCGCACCGACCAGAGCGCCCGCCAGCCCAGCCAGCGCTGCGCCCAACGCAAAGACCAGCGTGTAGAGTTTCGAGATATCGACGCCCAGTGCCGCTATCATCTCACGGTCATTTTCGCCGGCACGAATTTGAATCCCCAATCGGGTGCGTTCAATCAGCGCCCAAAGCCCCACGGCCACAGCCAGCCCGATACCGATCAGAGCTAGACGATACAGCGGGTATTCGATCCCACCGGGCAAGGTCACAGGCCCTGACAGCGCGTCGGGAATGTCCAGAAACAATGGAAAAGAGCCAAAAACCCAGCGTGTTCCTTCGGAAAAGATCAGGATCAGCGCGAAGGTGGCCAGCACCTGATCCAGATGCGGCGCGTTATACAATCGCCGGATCACCACCATCTCGACAATCGCGCCAGCTAGCGCCGCAGCAGCGAGCGCGGCAACCAACGCCAACAGGAAAGACCCAGTTGCGCCCGCCACAGCCGCCGCCGCAAAAGCCCCGACCATATACAGCGAGCCGTGCGCCAGATTGATCAAACCCATCACGCCGAAAATCAGCGTCAGGCCAGCCGCCATCAAAAACAGCATGACGCCGAACTGCAGCCCGTTGAGGATCTGCTCGATAATCAGGATCGAGGACATGGGAACTCCGGTGGCCTGCCCGCCCCGCAAACAGGGGCAGGCAGAAGGTCAGTTACATTTTGCACTCGACCGCGTAAGCGTCAGAGTGGTTTTCCAGCGCAACGCCGAGGATCTTGTTGGTGAATACGTCACCTTCCTTGATCACTTCACGCGCATAGATCGTCTGAACAGGGTGATGGTTCGGGCCAAAGCTGAAGTCACCACGGGTACTGTCGAACTCAGCCGCTCGCAGTGCCTCGCGGAAGGCATCGGCATCTGAAGGGTCGGCCTTGTCCAACGCCGACAGCAACAGGTTAGCCGTGTCAAACCCCTGGCTGGCATAGAGCGAGGGCAGACGTCCGTATTCCGCCTGGAAACTTTCCACAAACGCCGCGTTGGTCGGGTTGTCGATATCCTTGTTCCACTGCGAGGTGTTCACCACACCCATTGCCGCATCGCCAACCGCCTGCAGGATGCCCTGATCAAAGCTGAAGGCCGGGCCGACCACGGGCAAGTCAATCCCACTGTCAGCATATTGCTTGAGGAAGGAAATGCCCATGCCGCCCGGCAGGAAAAAGAACACGCTGTCTGCATCGCTGGCCCGGATCTGGGCGATCTCGGCAGCATAGTCGGTTTGGCCAAGCTCGGTATAAATTTCACCGGCCAAATCGCCTTCGAAGAACCGCTTATAGCCGGTCAAGGCATCCACGCCAGCCGGATAGTTCGGGGCCAGAATGAAGCTGTTCTTATAGCCCGCACCGTTGGCATAGGCCCCGGCGGCCTCGTGCAGGTTGTCGTTCTGCCAGGCGACGTTGAAATAGTTCTGGTGACAACCTTTCCCTGCCAAAGGTGACGGGCCTGCATTAGGCGACAGATAGAACACGTTCTGATTTACCGCCGCAGGCACAACCGCCATGGCAAGGTTGGACCAGATGATACCTGTCATCACATCGACCCGTTCTGATTGGATCATCTTGTCCGACAACTGCACGGCGATATCGGGCTTGCGCTGATCGTCTTCGATCACAACCTCAATATCGTCGCGGCCCGATTGCGCGATGGCCAGCATGAACCCGTCCCGCACATCGATGCCCAACCCGGCGCCACCACCGGACAGCGTGGTGATCATCCCAACCTTGACCTCGGCCAGCGCACCGGTGGCGCACAGCGCGGAAACCGCAGCGGCCGCTAGAAACTTTTTCATCTTCATCTCCCTTCGTTGGTCTTTCGAACGCGCCTTTTGCCAATCTTCCCCGCGTTCAGCCTATGCCCCTGACAGGGCGTTCTTTTTTGTTATGTCGCTATTCACACCGATCACGCCCCGTTCGTCGAGGGGGATTTCAACCTGAACCGCTGAATTTTTCCCGTCGCCGTCTTTGGCAACGCGTCGCAGAACCGGATCGAGCGTGGGTATTTGTAGGGCGCGATGACGGATTTGACGTGGGTCTGCAGCGCCTCGCGCAGAGCATCCTCTGCCACAGCATCTTCGGTCAGCACGACATGCGCCTCGACAATTTCGCCCCGATCCGGGTCTGGGGCACCGATCACGGCGCATTCCAGAACAGCCTCGTGCGCTAGCAGCGCTGCTTCGACCTCGGGGCCGGCGATGTTGTACCCGGCCGAGACGATCATATCGTCATTGCGCGCCGCGAAATGGAAATAGCCGCCCTCGTCCTGATAGAAACTGTCGCCGGTGATGTTCCAGCCATCGTGAACATATTCCTTTTGCCGGTCGTCATTCAGATACCGGCATCCGGTCGGGCCGCGCACCGCCAGACGTCCAATGTCCCCGGTTTTAGCCTCGGACCCGTCGCGGTTCAAAACCTTCGCTTCGTACCCTTTGACCGGTCGTCCGGTGCAAGCGGGCCGGTGATCATCGAACCGGTTCGAGATGAAGATATGCAGCAATTCCGTGGCCCCGATGCCATCGAGCATCGGCTTGCCTGCGCGTTCCATCCAGTCGTCATAGACGGGTTTGGGCAACGTCTCGCCCGCCGAAACGGCAGCGCGCAGGCTGGACAGATCGGCCCCATCCTCCATCGCCTGCAACATGACGCGATAGGCGGTTGGAGCCGTGAAACAGACGGTGGCTTTGTACTTTTCGATGATCTCGATCATGCCGGGAGGCGAAGCTTGTTCCAGCAAGGTCGCCGTTGCCCCAAATCGCAGTGGAAACACCGCCAGACCACCCAGCCCAAATGTGAAGGCAAGCGGAGGAGACCCCACAAACACGTCCTCGGGCTGCACATTCAGAACCTCGCGCGCATAGCCATCAGCGATGATCATAAGATCACGGTGGAAATGCATTGTGGCCTTGGGCTCTCCGGTCGAACCTGAGGTGAACCCCAGAAGGGCAACGTCATCGCGACCTGTTTGCACGCAATCGAACTGAACCGGTTTCTCTAACGCCAGACGATCAAGCTCGGCATCGTGGTTCGAGGTGCCGTCGAACCCCACCACGCGCTTTAGGAACCGGCTGTCCTGCGCGCAGGTTTCCATTTCCTCCATCAATCGTGTGTCGCAGAGGGCGAACTGGATCTCGGCCTTATCCACATGTTTGGTCAATTCACCTGCGCGCAGCATGGGCATGGTGTTGACGACCACGGCCCCAGCCTTGGTCGCGGCCAGCCAGCAGGCCACCATGGCCGGGTTATTCGCCGACCGGATCAACACCCGATTGCCGGGCTGTACCCCCAGATCTTCGACCAGCACATGCGCCAGACGATTGGTCCAGTCGGTCAGCTCTTTATAGGTCCGCTGCCGCCCATTTCCGATCAGGGCGATATTGTCGCCAAACCCTTTGTCCACCATCGCATCGGTCAGCTCATACGCCGCATTTAGAAGGTCGGGATAGTCGAACCCGTCCAACAGGAAATCGGGCCACTGCTCCTCGGGCGGCAGGTTATCGCGGCTGAACGTATCGATATGCGCGGACGGTCCCAACATCACTTCCCCTCCCTATGCGCGGCCATTGCCTGACGGGCGATGACGACTTTTTGCACGTCCGAGGCACCCTCGTAGATGCGCAAGGCGCGGATTTCACGATACAGCGCCTCAACCGGCATGCCCGATCGGACACCTTCACCGCCGAACAGCTGCACCGCCTTGTCGATGACCTGCTGCGCGTGGTCAGTGGCGAAAAGTTTGGCCATCGCGGCCTCGCGCGTGATGCGCTGCGCGCCACTGTCTTTGGTCCAGGCAGCGCGGTAGACCAGCAGCGCCGCCGCATCAACATCCAGCGCCATATCGGCGATTTGACCTTGCACCATCTGCAGGTCGAACAGCGGCGCACCTTGCACATGGCGGATACTGACCCGCGTCAACGCCTCATCCAGCGCGCGCCGGGCGAACCCCAATGCCGCTGCTGCCACGGTCGAGCGGAACACATCCAGCACCGACATGGCGATCTTGAACCCGGCACCGGACGTGCCAATCATCGCAGATGCCGGTATCCGCATGTCAGAAAACCGCAGCGTCGCCAGTGGATGCGGGGCGATGGTGTGCAGCCGCTCGGCAACCTCGAACCCCGGCTGATCAGGTGTTACGACAAAAGCAGACAACCCCTTGGCACCCGGCGCTTCGCCGGTGCGGGCGAACAGGGTGTAGACGTCGGCAATGCCCCCGTTCGATATCCAAGTCTTTTCGCCGTTCAGGACATAGTGATCGCCATCACGTGTCGCGGTCATGGTGGAATTCGCCACATCCGATCCTGACTGCGGCTCGGTCAGCGCAAAGGCCGAAATCGCCTGCCCGCTGCGCGTTTTAGGCAACCATGCGGCCTTTTGCTGGGGCGAACCGAACAGGGAAATCGCACCAGTGCCAAGACCCTGCATGGCAAAGGAAAAATCAGCCAACCCATCATGCCGGGCAAGGATTTCCCGGGTCAAACACAAGGTCCGCACATCCAACTGGCCGTCTTCGTCCGCAGTTGGTTGCAGCAGCCCCGCTTCGCCCAAATCACGCACTAACGCACGGCAGGCGGCATCAGTGTCCGCGTGGTCGACCTTTAGCCTCTGCGCGACCTCTTCGACTTGCGCCGCCCAGTCGCGGTGACGTGGCTCGAAAAATGGCCATGAAAGGAAACTGCGATCTGCCATCAATCCCCCTCGAACTCTGGTTTTTCTTTGGCCACAAAGGCGTTGTAGGCGCGTTCAAAATCACCGGTCTGCATGCAGATGGCCTGCGCTTGAGCCTCGGCTTCGATGGCCTGCTCAATCGACATGGACCATTCCTGCGCCAACATGGTTTTGGTCATCATATGCGCAAAGTTCGGCCCCGCAGTGATACGCCGGGCCATGTCCCGTGCCGCGTCCTCAAGCTGACCCGCCTCAACCACGCTGTTGTAGAATCCCCAGCCAAACCCCTCCTCGGCGCTCATAGACCGCCCGGTATAGAGCAGCTCTGCCGCCCGTCCCTGCCCGATGATCCGAGGCAGGATGGCGCAGGCCCCCATGTCACAGCCAGCCAAGCCAACCCGCGTGAACAGAAAGGCGCATTTCGCCTGTGGTGTGGCGATACGCAGATCGGACGCCATGGCGATGATCGCCCCAGCCCCAACGCAGATACCGTCCACTGCCGCAATCACGGGCTTGCCGCAATTCACCATCGCCTTGACCAGATCTCCGGTCATGCGGGTAAAGGCCAACAACTCTTTCATATTCATGCGGGTCAGCGGGCCGATGATATCATGCACATCCCCGCCCGAGCTGAAATTGCCACCATTCGACGCAAAGACCACGGCGTCCACATCATCGACATAGACCAGATCGCGAAACCAGTCGCGCAGTTCAGCATAGCTGTCGAAGGTCAACGGGTTTTTCCGCTCTGGCCGGTCCAGGCTGACCGTGGCAATGCGGTCCGTCACCTCACACCGGAAATGATTGACGTCACGGGTCATTGGGTTCCTCCGGCAGGCTGAATTCGGTGGTGAGAGTCCTTGCATCCTCGGCCGAGAATTGACCCAGCATATCGGCGATCCATGCCTCATGCGCGGCGGCTTGGCGGGCGAATTCCGCACGGCCCTTCTGGGTCATACACACACGATGGGCGCGGCGATCCCCGGGCACCGGCACCCGCACCAACAACCCGTCATCGGCCAGCCGATCCACAATCCCGGTCACATTGCCATTGGAGACGCGCAGCACGCCGGAAATCTCGCTCATCTTTAGGCCGTCGTCATAGCGCGACAAGGCGGCCATCACATCGAACCGAGGCAAGGTCGTGTCGAACTCAGCCCGGAAATTCTCACGCAGCTTGGCCTCGATGCCACGAGTGGTTTTCAACAAGCGTAACCACAGACGCAGCCGTTCTTTCGAGGCATCTTCGAGCGGAGGGTGCGCAAGTGTCGGGGTCATATTTCACCTCCGGAAAGGCTAAGCGTGTGACCATTCACGGATTTCGCCGCGTCCGAGCATAGCCATTTGACCGCGCTCGCGACCTCATCCGTTTCAATGAACCGGCGTTGGGGGTTGCCTCGGTGCAGTGAAGCGGCGGCGTCTTTGGCGCTCATCCCCGTTTTTTCAACGATGGTGTTGATCGAACGCTCCAGCATCGGCGTGTCTACAAATCCAGGGCACACGGCGTTGACAGTGATCCCGGTTGGGGCCAGTTCAATTGCCAGCGCGCGGGTCAGTCCCACAACCCCGTGTTTCGCGGCGCAATAGCCTGAGACATAAGGGTAACCTTTCAACCCGGCGGTCGAGGCGATGGCGATCAGACGCCCAGCGCCCGCTGCCTGCATGTCTGCCAACCCGGCCTGCCAGACGTTGAATACACCTACTAGGTTGACCTCGGTCATGGCACGCAGGTCATCCGCCGTCATCTTGAAAAAAGGCATTGAGTGCGCTGCGCCTGCATTGGCAATAACTGCCGTAACCGGGCCACGTTGGGTGCGGGCCACGCTGAAGGCTGCTTGCACCTGCACCGTGTCGGTCACATCGCAGACTTCGAAAGGTAGCCCCTGCTGCTGCAAGGTGGTCTCGGTCCGACCCAAAAGAGTGATCGCGGCGCCACCCTCAGCAAACGTCTTCGCAATCGCCGCCCCGACCCCGGTGCCGCCACCTGATATGATCACGTGACTCATACCTTACCTGCCATTTCTGCGTCGCGGTCGGCCAGACGCCAGGCCTGATCGCGCCCAGCCTCATAGGGTTTCGGCCAGACCTCCTGCCGGTCGCCCAACGCGGTGGCTGCGTGCAAGGTCCAATAGGGATCGTTCAAATGCGGTCTGGCCAAACAGACCAGGTCGGCACGCCCGGCCATCAGGATCGAATTGACATGGTCAGCTTCGTAGATATTTCCAACAGCCATTGTCTTGATGCCACGTTCATTGCGGATACGGTCCGAGAACGGGGTTTGAAACATCCGCCCATAAACCGGCTGCGCCTGTGTCGAGGTCTGGCCTGCGGACACATCCACGATATCCGCCCCCGCCGCATCAAACAACGCTGCGATTTCAACGGCCTCTTCCGGGGTGATACCGTTTTCGCCCGCCCAGTCACTGGCCGATATGCGCACCGCCATCGGCTTGGCTTCGGGCCATACCGCACGCATGGCCGCGAACACCTCAAGCGGATAGCGCATGCGGTTTTCCAAACTGCCGCCATAGTCGTCATCGCGCATGTTCGATAGCGGAGAGATAAAGGACGAGATCAGATACCCATGCGCCGCGTGCAGTTCGATCATGTCGAATCCGGCACGATCAGCCATCTGGGCGGCTGCTACGAAATCGACGGTGACGCGATCCATGTCCGCCCGATCCATCGCTTTGGGCATGGCGTTTTCGTCTGACCAGGCAATGGCCGAGGCGGACATCAGAGGCCAGTTGCCTTCCTCCAACGGCTGATCCATGCCTTCCCACCCGATGCGCGTCGATCCCTTGCGCCCGGCATGGCCGATCTGGCAGCAAATCTTGGCGTCGGTCTCAGTGTGAACGAAATCGGTCAGGCGGCGCCATGCCGATTCGTGCTCGGGTGCGTACAGCCCGGGGCAACCTGGCGAGATGCGGCCATCGGCACTGACACAAGTCATCTCGGTATAGATCAGCCCTGCCCCGCCCTTGGCGCGTTCACCATAGTGGATCAGATGCCAGTCGGTCGGGCAGCCATCCACGGCCTTATACTGAGCCATGGGTGAGACCACGATCCGGTTCTTCAACTCCATGCCCCGCAAACGGAACGGTGCGAACATGGGCGCGCGAGCGGGGGTGTTGATCCCCACCCCGGCTTGCGCCATGAACCACGCCTCGGCCCGGCCAAGCCACCTGGCATCGCGTTCACGCAGGTTTTCATGGCTGATCCGTTGCGACCGGGTCAGCATGGAATAGTTCAGCTGTACGGAATCCAGATCCAGATAGCGTTCGACATCCTCGAACCACTCCACCGAATTCCGCGCCGCTGACTGCAGCCGCAGCACTTCGAGCCGCCGTTCATCTTCATAGCGGGCAAAGGCGGCCTCAAGCGTGTCTTCGGTGTGGATATACTCGGCCAGCGCAATCGCGCTTTCCAACGCCAATTTGGTGCCCGACCCGATCGAGAAATGCGCCGTGGCGGCTGCATCCCCCAGCAGAACGACGTTCTTATGGCTCCACTTCTCGCACAGCACACGCGGAAACCGCAGCCAAGCGGAGCCGCGGATATGGTTGGCATTGGTCATCAGGGAATGACCGCCCAGATGATCCTTGAAGATGTCCTGGCAAACGACAATCGAGTCCTGCTGGCTCATCTTGCCAAAGCCATAGGCATCGAATGTCTCTTGCGTGCATTCGACAATGAAAGTCGCGGTGTCTGGGTCGAATTGATAGGCATGGGCCCAGAGCCAGCCCTTGTCGGTTTTCTCGAAAATAAAGGTAAAGGCGTCGTCGAATTTCTGATGCGTGCCCAACCAGACGAACTGACACAGGCGCTGGTCGATATCCGGTTTGAACACATCCGAAAACTCGGCGCGGGTCTTCGAATTCAGCCCATCTGACGCAATGACGACGTCATAGTTGGCCATGTAGTCCGAGGCCGACGTCGCTTCGGTTTCGAACCGCATCTTCACATCCAGCTCGCGGGCGCGGGCCTGCAGGATCAACAACAGTTGCTTGCGCCCGATGCCGCAGAACCCATGCCCGCCAGAGACAGTGCGCTGGCCCTTGTGAACCAGCGCCACATCATCCCAATAGGCAAATTGTTCCCGAACTCTCTCAGCGCTGACCGGATCGTTGGCCGCCAGATTGTCCAGCGTTTCATCGGACAGAACGACGCCCCAGCCAAAAGTGTCATCGGGTCGGTTGCGTTCTATTACCTCAACCTCGGCCTCGGGGTTTCGAAGTTTCATCGAAATCCCGAAATAAAGACCCGCCGGTCCGCCGCCAAGGCAAGCAATGCGCATCGCTAAACTTCCCTTCATCCGTCTGAATACCTGAAACGCTAGACCGAGTCGCTCATCCCTTCAAGTTAAAATATTTTATGCTTGAAGTTATTTTGCGGGAAGCTACGCTTTGAGATATTCTCTAAAACGTCGGGTGGCCGGATGGTGGTGCGTGTCGAAACAAAGGACGATCTGGCGGTTGTGACGATCGACAACCCGCCTGTGAACGCGGCCAGTCAGGCAGTGCGCGCGGGGCTGTTGGCCGCCATTGCTGAGACCGAAGCGAACACCACAGCCAAGGCCGTCATACTATGCGCTGAAGGTCGGACATTCACTGCTGGTGCGGATGTACGCGAGTTTGATAAGCAACCGATGCCCCCTCACTTGCCGGATGTCATCCAAGCGATTGAAGACACAACAAAACCCTGGATCGCTGCGTTGCACGGCTCTGTCCTAGGCGGCGGGCTTGAGATCGCGCTTGGGTGCAGTCACCGCGTGGCGCTGCGCAGCACCAGGTTTGGCCTGCCCGAAGTAACGCTGGGCCTGATCCCTGGCGCGGGCGGCACCGTTCGATTACCGCGCCTGATCGACCCGCTTGAGGCTCTGAACATGGTGACCAGCGGCAAGCCGATCTCGGCCGCGACGGCGCTGAACCTGGGTTTGATTGACGACATCGCAGATGGTGACGTGATGGCCTGCGCTATCGCGCTGGCCCGAAAGACCGCAAATGCTCGGACCAGAACAGCATTGCGGCACCGCGACGCCAAACCTGTCGAGGATCCGGCCGCCTGGGAGGCAGCGAAGACCCGCATCATAAGCAAAGCGCGCGGCGCACTTGCGCCCGTCGCGGCGGCAAGGGCTGTGCAAACCGCGCTCGACCTGCCCGCGGATCAAGCTCAGATTCAAGAGCGTGAGGCGTTTCTGACCCTTAAATCCGACCCACAAAGCGCGGCTTTGCGTTACATCTTCTTTGCCGAAAGATCGGCGTCAAAACTGCCCGAACTGAAGGGCGTGGAACCCCACCAGCTCACAAGCATCGGCGTGATTGGCGGGGGCACCATGGGGGCTGGGATCGCCGCTGCCTGCCTGCTGGCAGGGCTGCCAGTAACCTTGGCTGAAAGGGACGAAGCTGCCCGTTCTGCCGGGCAGCTTCGCATCACAGCCATCCTAGAAAACAGCAGAAAGCGCGGCCTGATTGACCAAGGCAAGCTGGATGCTCTGACCGCTGCTTTATCAACCACCACCACATTCGAAGCCCTGACCGAAACCGACCTGATCATCGAAGCTGTATTCGAAGACATGGACGTGAAAACGCAGGTACTTCAAGAGCTTGATAAGCATATCCGGCGCGACGCCATTCTGGCCAGCAACACGTCTTATCTGGATATCAACGCCATGGCCGCCCGAACCAAACACCCCGAACGTGTGATCGGCCTGCACTTTTTCTCACCCGCCCATATCATGAAACTGGTTGAGGTCATCATTCCTGACGAAGCCGCCCCATCCGTAGTGGCCGCAGGATTTGCATTGGCGCGGAAACTTGGAAAAATCGCCGTGCCCGCCAGTGTATGTGACGGGTTTATCGGCAACCGCATCATGTCTGCCTATCGACGTGAATGCGAATACATGGTCGAAGACGGCGCCCTGCCCTGGGACGTTGATCGGGCGATGCGTGATTTTGGCTTTCCCATGGGTGTGTTTGAAATGCAGGACCTTGCCGGCCTCGACATCAGATGGGCCAAGCGCAAAAGCCAAGCTGCGACCCGCGACCCCGCCCAGCGCTATGTTCACATCGCCGACAAGCTTTGCGAAGCAAGACGTTTCGGGCGCAAGACCGGTCAAGGCTGGTACGATTACGCGGGCGGCAAAACTACCCCGTCGCAATGGGTGGAAAACCTTGTTCTGGCCGAATCCGCGCGCAAGAAGATCGCGCGCACTCCGATATCCGACGCCGAGATCGTCCAGCGCATTCTATCCACCATGCAGGCCGAGGCGCAGGCTCTTTTGACAGAAGGCATCGCGCGCCGCCCCGAGGGTATCGACGTGGTCATGGTCAACGGTTATGGCTTTCCACGCTGGTGCGGTGGCCCGATGTTCCTGAAAAATCACCCTTCGGTGGATTAAACACTTTCAGAAACTCGGCGCGACCATGGTGGCGTAGTTGTTGGCCAGCACCTCGGCATCTGCGCGGTTGAACTTGACTGATGGCAACGCCTGCATATCGATCTGTGCCGCATTGTCGAATAGTTTCGCCAGATCGACGGTCAGATGAACCTCTTGCTTTCCGCCCACTAAAATCTCTGCCGGAACTGTAAATTCGACCTCGCGCGCGTTCTCGGAAAACCCCACATGATAGACCAGGGGGGACACGTCTTCACCCACTTGCAGCGCCCCTTCGAATACGACGAACTTATACCCGACCTCCCAATTCCAGGCCATCTGACTGTTGGGGTCCAGGTCCCCGCGCACCTCAATCGAGGTATTCGCCGCCGGGTCGACACCGATCAGAAACCGCACAGTTTCAATCGATGGCAGAGGCACGGCAGGCAGAGTGATCGAATGCGCGCTGTCCACATTGTCAAAGCGCAGCAGGTGATAGCTGTCGGGCTCGGCATAGGTTTCACCCGCATGGCCGAAAGACAGGTTGCTGAGATAGAACCTGAAGTCGCGCACCCTGAACCGACCCTGCCCGCCCGGATTGTCATAGATGAATTGATCATAGATCAGGGGCTCATCCCCCATCTGAGCGTGGAAGGTAAGCGTGATCGGCGTGGCTTTGTTTTGCCCCGAGTTCAGAACGAACCACCCCGCGATCAGAGCAACCAAGACTGAAATTACAATGATCGGACGCATCACGACCCTCCCTCGAACGGGTTGGAAAACTGCGGGTTGGTCAGAAACCTCTCATCCGTCAGAGTGTGCAGAAAGGCGATGATGGCTTGGATTTCATCTGGCGTCATGCGCAGACCTACCGTGTCTTGCCCAGCCCCCGGTGCGTTGTCGGCTTCAAGGATCAAGGGGCTGAGCGTATCGCTGACCACGATCCCGTCGTTATAGTGATCCATCACGTCCTCCAGCGTGTCGAACCGACCGTCATGCATATACGGGGCAGTAACCGCGATGTTGCGCAGAGTTGGCACCTTGAAAAACCCCTTATGCGCCGGGTTGCCCGTCACCGACATCAGACCGTCGGGCAAGGTCTCATCCGGGTCCAACCCATTGTTAGAAAACCCGTCCAGCGCGTCACGAAACCCCGATGTCAGGAACTGACTGTGGCAATCGATGCAATTGCCGCCCCGCAAAGAGACCTTGGTATCGGGATGCGCCATGAACAGCTTGCGCCCGTGTTCTTCCTGCGCGGTCAACCGGACCTCACCCCGCAGGTATTGGTCGTATTTCGAATCTGACGAGATCAACATACGCATGAACGACGCCAGTGCTTTGGCCGTATTCTCGGGCGTGACCGCACCATAAGCCTGATGGAACATCTTGCGATACGCCCCTGAGGCCCGAAGCTCCTCCATCAGAGCATCGATATCCTGCCCCATCTCGTCCGGGTGCTGGATTGGCATCAAAGCCTGCTCTTCCAACGAGGTCGCACGGCCATCCCAGAAGAACCTCTCCTGCCCCCATAACAGGTTGGCCAGGCTCATCGAACTAAAGTCTAGCTCTCCCCCGGACAATGTCGGCGACTTTGCCAACCCATCGGTGAACGCCAATTCCTGCACATGGCAAGTAGCGCAGGACACCTCGTTGTTGCCGGACAGGATGGGGTCATAGAACAGGTGCCGGCCCAGCGTGAACGCCTCTTGCGTCAACGTGTTGTCGGGCGGAACGGCAAACCGCCCGAACACGAAAGGGGCTGAAAAATCGGCAATCGGTGTCGCCGTCGGGCCGCGCACCCGATCCCAGACCATCCAACCGGCCACCGCGATCCCTGCGGCGGTCAGGATCAACACAACCCAACGCATTCCACCCCCCAAAAGGCCGTCAGTGGTGGTGAACAAAGCCTGAGCCGAACAGCCCTTCGAGGTTATCCACCCCCTTGTTGTAGCGCTCTTTGAAGTCAATCGTAGCCAGACGTTCGCCGGTTTCCAAATCATGAACCGAGATCGTATGGCTGGCCAGATCAGCAATGAAGTCCACATCCGTCGGATCATCATCAGCGCCGTTGCCCAGATTTAGCAGGTTGTTCTGAACGGCGATCAAGTCCCGCCCCGAGGCCGACGTGTAAAAGATCATGTGATGCGCGCCCGGATCGGCGACGATATCCGGCCCGCTGGATACCAGTTCCGGCAGCGCGGCCAGTTCATAGCGTTTCACCACCCCCGGCAGCGCATGTGAGATGAACAGCTCATCCTCGGTGCCATAGAATTCCAGAGGCACGGCGGTTTCATTAGCAACACCGCTATAGATTACTTCGGCCTCACCAAAACTCTTGGAACTGGCGTCATAGGGCACTTTCCACGTCTCGAACCCGAACATGGTATTGGCCAGAATGGCCGGTTCGATATCAGGATGCATGCCCGGGCGGGCAAACAGCACCTCGACCGGAGAGGATGGGAAGTCCAGCGGTTTTTCCTTCTCGACAAGAATGTTTTCGATGGGTTCCAGCGCGTTCAGATCAATGATTGTCAGCATATTGCCAACGCCGGTGGCCAGGTCCGGATGCACGGTCGAGGTCACGACCATACGGTCTTCAAAAGCCGAGATACCATGCGGATACATGATATAGGGAGCGCCCTCACCCACCTGACTTTTGCGCGCTTCGATCACTTTGACGACTTCGTTCGTCTGAGGATCAAAAACACCAACCGAACCGCCATCATCACCGCCGGTTCCGCCCATGAAGGTCACAAACATATATTCCTGACCGTTGGAATTGGTCCACATGATGTCTTCACCCACCATCTGCCCCTGCGTGTCCAGACAAGTGAATCCCGATATCACCGGCGCGCCGCCCGCATCGCGGGCCAGCCCGATTTCGGCCAGGCTGCACGAAGGATCAAGCCCCGTGGCATACAGCCTGCCATTCGGGCTGTAATACAAATGGTGCAGAGGATGCTCCATCTCTGGCTGTTCAACTTCACTCAGGATCTCTCCGAACCGATCGGATTCCGGGTCTAGTTCGACGATCGCGATGCTGTGTTTCGTATCCAGCGTCGGCAACCCGCGCAGCAGCACCATGCCCTGGCTTTCCTCGCGATCTTGCGCCAACGCCGGAGACAGACCTGCCAGTACCAGGCTTGCACCAATCAGAACGCTATGTGCAATATGATTGAATTTCATGACTTACCCCCTTGTGATGAAATTTCGGAACATTTCTGAGTGGGATGCGCCTTACCCCACGTCATATCACAATGTTGGAATGGAACCAAATCTGCGCGGACCTCGAAAGATGTGTTGACGGACGGGGTATTCCTCACTCAATGTCCTGCCATCAAAGGACGAGGAACCGAAGCTGTGAAAGCCACCCTTCGACAACCAATGATGCGTCGCGACACCGGGTGCGATCTGGTCGTCTGACCCGCATGGGACAGACCGTTATCATCTGACCCGGCTTCGGGTCTGTTCCACTCTTTCAGGCTGATACCCAAATGATCCAACCAGATGGATTGCGCATGGCAATCGACATCGGCGGTACGTTCACCGATACTGTTCTGCTGAACGGTGCATCTCAGGTGCTGGCGACCACTAAAACACCCACCACACCACATCGCCCTGCTCTTGGCGCAGTTGCAGGCGCCACGCACGTCCTTGAAGCCGCCGGTACCGACTGGCATCAGGTGAGCGGTTTTATCCACGGCACCACGCTGGCCACTAACGCGCTGATCGAACGGCGCGGGGCGGCGACCGCCACCATCACCACGCGCGGATTTCGCGATATCCTGGAAATCGCCTATGAGCGGCGCTACAGCCAGTATGCGATTGATCTGGTCAAACCCGACCTGATCGTACCGCGCACCCATTCGCTGACCATCGGCGGGCGCATGGACGCCAACGGGCAAGCGCTGGATCCGCTGGACACGACCGCCATCGCGCCTTTGGTGGATGAACTGACGGCACTAGGGGTCGAGGCCGTGGCCATCTGCCTGCTGCACGCCTATGCCAACCCCGCGCACGAATTGGCCCTGCGCGATCTGCTGGCGCAGCATATGCCCGATTTGGTCATCTCTCTCAGCCATGAGGTCAGCCCCGAAGCGCGCGAGTTTGACCGGTTGTGTACCACCATTGCCAATGCCTATGTGCAGCCGCTCATGGCCGGATATCTGCAGGATTTTGAGGCGCGGCTCCGTCAGATGGGGCTGACCTGCCCGATCCTGATGATGACGGCAGGTGGCGGCATGACCACGCTGGACACTGCTGCCCGGCTGCCGATCCGCCTGGTCGAATCCGGCCCGGCAGGAGGTGCCGTTCTGGCCGCCCGCATCGCCGAAGCGACGGGTGAGGCGGACGTGCTGTCCTTTGACATGGGCGGCACCACCGCCAAGCTGTGCCTGATCGACGAATATCGCCCCCAGACCGCACGCAAATTCGAAATCTCGCGGGCCGAACGCTTTATCAAAGGCTCGGGCATGCCGGTTCGGATACCGGTGATCGAAATGATCGAAATCGGCGCCGGAGGTGGTTCCATCGCCAGTGTCGACCGTCTGGGCCGCATTCAGGTCGGCCCCCACAGTGCCGGATCAGACCCCGGCCCAGCGGCCTTTGGCAAGGGCGGGGAAAACCCCACGGTCACCGATTCCGATCTGACGCTGGGCCTGATCGAACCGGGGCGTTTTGCCGAAGGACGGCTGCAGCTTGATGAAATCGCTGCACAACAGGCGATGGCGAAGGATGTCGGCGACCCGTTGGGCCTGAGCCCCGATCAGGCCGCCTTTGCGGTCAGCGAGATTGTCGACGAAAGCATGGCCAGCGCAGGCCGTATGCACGCGGTCGAATCCGGCAAGGACCTTGGCAACCGCCTGATGATCGCGTTTGGCGGCAACGGTCCCCTGCACGCCACCCGTGTGGCCCGTCGCGCCCAGATGCGACGCGTACTGATCCCGCGTGATCCGGGCGTCGGCTCGGCGGTTGGGTTTCTGTTCGCGCCGGTTTCGTACGAGGTCATCCGGTCGCGCTATGCCCGTCTGGACAGTCTGGATATCGATGGGCTGAACCGGTTCTTCGACAGTATGCAGGCCGAGGCGGAACAGGTTGTCCGCGCCGGGGCGCCCGACGGGGCGCTGCTGCAACGCCGGATCGCCTATATGCGATATCACGGCCAAGGGCATGAGATCGAAATCCGCCTGCCCGATCGCGCCTTGGTGACCACGGATCTGGATGCGCTTAGACAGGCTTTTGAAGCGGAGTACAGCCGACAGTTCAGCCGGATCGTACCCGGCATGACAATCGAGATTCTGAACTGGGGGCTGTCCGTATCATCGCCAACACCGGCCCATGAGCCCTATCCTGAGAGCTCAGACCATCAGCAGGCAGAAACCACCGAACAGCGTCAGATACTGTGCGACGTCACCGGAGAATGGCGCACCGCAGGCGTCTACAACCGCACCGACCTGACACCCGGAGCTGCACTCAGCGGTCCGGCGCTGATTGTCGAGGCTCAAACGACCACATTTGTCAGCGCAGATTTCAACGCAACCGTGGATGGTCAGGGCAATATCTGGCTGACGCGGCAAGAGGAGGCCAAGGGATGATCCAATCAGATACACGCCTGCAAGTGATGTGGAACCGGCTCCTGGCCGTGGTCGAAGAACAGGGTCAGGCGCTGATCCGCGCGGCTTTCAGCCCGATCGTGCGCGAATGCGGCGATATCTCGGCCGGGATATTCGATACGCAGGGCCGGATGCTGGCCCAGGCCGTCACTGGCACGCCCGGACATATCAACACCATGGCCGAGGCGGTCAAAACCCTGCGCGCCAGATTTGCCCAGACCGATATGAAACCCGGCGATATCTACATGACCAACGATCCGTGGATCGCCTCGGGCCACCTGAACGACTTCTTGTTGATGATGCCGGTATTCTATGGCGATACTGTTATCGGCTATACGGCCTGCACCTCGCATCTGGTCGATCTCGGTGGGTTGGGTATGGGGCCGGAAGGGTCGGATATCTATGACGAAGGCCTGCTGATCCCGCCCTGCAAGCTGGTCAGCCAGGGTGAGGTCAATGCCCTGTTGCTTGAGATCGTCAAAGCCAACTCGCGCGAACCCATCGCGAACGAAGGCGACATCTACGCCCTGATCGCCTGTTGCGAGGCCGGATCAACACGGCTGGTTCAGATGATGCAGGAATTCGGCATCACCGACCTGAACTCGCTGTCGGAATACATCATCGAAACGTCACGTCGCGGCACGTTAGAGGCCATCGCCGACCTGCCCAAGGGCACATGGCGGCACGTGCTGAAAGTGGATGGTTACGATGAAGAGATCGAGCTGCACGCGGCGCTGACCATCGCCGATGATCACCTGCTGCTGGATTTCGACGGCACAGCAGCCTGCGTGGGCAAAGGGATCAACGTGCCACTGAACTATGCCACGGCCTATTCCGTCTTTGCGCTGCGCTGCATCATCGGGGCGGATATTCCGAATAATGCGGGTTCGCTTGACCCGTTTCGGGTGACGGGCCCCGAGGGTTGTATCCTGAACGCGCAACCTCCGGCACCGGTGGCGATGCGGCATACGTTGGGGCAGATGACGCCCGATCTGGTCTATGGCTGCTTGACGCAGGCCCTGCCCGACAAGGTTCCTGCCGAGGGGGCATCATGCATGTACGACCTGCCCCTGCGCCATGTGCCCGAAGCGATCGACCGAGGCGATGACCAGTTTGCGCTGGAGCTTGTGTTTAATGGCGGCACAGGCGCACGCCCCCGTCTGGACGGGCTGTCGGCCACGGCCTTCCCCAGCGGCGTATGGGGCAGCCAGGTCGAAACCACCGAGGCGGTTGCCCCTGTGTTGTTTCACCGCCGTGAACTGCGCCCCGATTCCGGTGGCGCCGGGCGTCTGCGCGGCGGTCTGGGGCAGCATATCGAACTCAGCGCGTCCAAGGATCAGGATTTGATGCTGTTCCTGTCGGTCGAGCGGATCAAGAACCCCGCCAGCGGCCGAGAAGGTGGGTTGGACGGCGCGCCCGGTCGCATCACCGTAATGCCGGAAAACCGCCAACTGCCGGGCAAAGGTGAGGTTCGGATCAAGGCCGGTGAAACACTGATCTTTGAAACTCCGGGCGGGGGCGGCTTTGGCCTGCCCGATGAACGCTCAGATGACGCGGTGCAAAGCGACGTCCGCGCGGGTCTTGTCAGCGAGGCTATGGCCCAAACCCAGTATCGGAGGCAAACATGACCCAACCGCACCCGCATATTGCGCGCATGTCCCCCTATGCGCTGGCCAACCTTGACGCGCCAGAGGGCAAAACCCTGATTTCGCTGTCGCAAAATGAAAGCCTGCGCCCACCAAGCCCCAAGGCGACCGAGGCCGCGGCGCAGGCGTTGGGCAAGTCGATGCTCTACCCCGACCCGGACTGGACGGACCTGCGGCACGCACTGGCCGAACTGCACGGGATCGATCCCGATGGTATTTTGTGTGGCAACGGATCGCTCGACCTGATCGGATGCCTGGCACGTGTGTTCGCGGGGCCAGAGCGGGCGGTGCTGGCGCCCGCCCATGCTTATCCGTTCTTTCAAACGGCAGCGCGGGTGGCCGATGCTCGGTTCGACCCCGCCGCCGAAGTAGATGCCGTCGTCAGTGTCGACGCCTTGCTGGCTACGGTCCAGCCGGATACCGGGATCGTTTTTGTTGCGAACCCGGGCAACCCAACCGGCACGCGCATACCAAAAACTGAACTTGTCCGCCTGCGTCAGGGCCTGCGGCCTGACATCCTGTTGGTGATCGACGAAGCCTATGGTGAATTCGCCGATCATCTGGGCGAGCGGTGTTTCGATCTGGTTCAGGGCGGAAACACAGTCGTTTTACGCACGTTTTCAAAAGCATACGGCATGGCGGGGTTTCGTGTCGGGTGGGGTCTGTTCCCACCTGGCATCGTCGGAGAGCTGCGCAAAGTGATGAACCCGAACAACGTCCCGGCCAACGCTCAAATAGCGGCCGCTACGGCCGTGCGGGACGATGCCTATATGCGCGAAACCTGCGCGATTACGGTAAGCTTGAGGGATCAGGCAGTGGCCAAACTGAAACGGGCCGGGTTCGCGCCTTATCCCAGTTTCACCAACTTTGTGCTGATCAACATAGGCAGCGCCGAAGCGGCGGCAAGCGCAGACCAAAGGTTGCGGTCCGAGGGCGTATTCCTGCGCCCGCAAGGCGGCGCGGGCCTGCCTCATACCCTGCGCATGACCGTCGGCCCGCAGGCGGCGATGGACAAGGCGATTGAAATCCTGACGCTATTGAAACAGGAGAGACAGACATGACCACGTCCCGAGGGCGGGCCCGGTTCGGCCTGCTAGTGCCCTTCACCAATACCAATTTTGAACCCGATCTGGCCTTGATGGCCCCTGCGGGCATTTCGCTGCACGTGGCCCGCATGGGTGGGTATGACGAGGATGAGATTCCCGACGAATCCCAGATGCATGATCTGGGGGCGGCCGATCTGGACGAGCCGCTGTGCCTGCTGATGGGGGCCAAGCCGGATGTGGTCTTTTACGGCTGCACCTCGGCCACGCTTACCCATGGCCCCGAATTCGACCGCGACCTGGCCAACCGCATCAGCGCCGATAGCGGGGCCAAAACGGTGACCGCTGCGGGGGCGTTGGTGCATGCGTTGTCCACCTTGGGCGCCAAGCGCATCGGTTTCGCCTCGCCCTATGTTCCGGCGATCAACGACATGGCGATTACTTTTCTTGGCAAGCTGGGGTTGGACACGATCCAACGCTCGGAAGTGTCTGAACCCCTTGGCAATGAAGGCCAAGGGGCGCTTGATCCGGACGCCGTATTCGAACTGGGCCGCGTGGCTGATCACCCCGCGGCCGACGCGCTGGTTCTGTCCTGCACCGACATGCGCAGCGTTGAGGTCATAGCCCGGCTGGAGGACGCTGTTGGGAAACCCGTGATCAGTTCAAATCAGGCGATGTTGTTTCAGGCGCTGCAACTGTTGAATATCGCTGAACCCATCTCTGGGTACGGACAGTTATTGGAACGCGAAAGGTGATCCGAGCGGTCAATCCTTCAGATCACCAACGGATGTCACCCCGATCTGGGCCATCGTAATGCTGAACTCATCGCTTAACACGTCCCAAAGCTGCTGCAGGCCCGCCTCGCCTGCAGCGGCCATGGCAAATTGCAGGATGCGCCCAAAGAACACAAAATCCGCGCCGGCTGTCAGGGCCTTGATCGCATCCTCGCCCGATTGCAATCCGCTGTCATAGAACAGCGGATACTCGTCGCCCACGGCTGCCCGTATCTCTCTCAGTGCCTCAATTGCCGCTGGGGCACTGTCCAGTTGCCGCGCGCCGTGGCTTGAGACCTGAAGGGCGTCCGCGCCCGCTGCTTTCACGGCCTTCGCATCCTCGGGGTCCAGCACCCCTTTGACGACCAGCTTGCCCTCCCATTGATCGCGCAGACGGGCCAGCGTCTCCCACGTTGCCTTTGCGCGGCTTTCGGTGCGGTCGAACTCGTAACCCTCGGTCAAAAAGTTCGCCATCTGAGGTTTACCTGCCATCAGGGTCGAAAGGGACCACCGCGGATGCAGGGCAAAGTCCACGAACTGGCGCGGGCCGATCCGGAAAGGCATCTTGAACCCGTGGCGCAGCTCACGCGGGCGTCGCCCGACCTCAGGTACATCCACGGTCAGTACCAGCGTCTCGTAACCCGCAGCCCGAGCCCGGTCGACCAGCTTGAAGGTGCCCGAGCCGTCGCCGCTGAAATAGAGCTGGAACCAGGCGTTCCCCTCGGCTTCGACAATGATCTCCTCCATCGACGTCGACGCCACGGTAGAAACGCCCAGCGGCACCGAATACCGCGCGGCCAGACGGGCCAGCATCAGATCAGCACCGGGTGCGGACAGGTTACACATGCCCATCGGCGCGATGCCAAAGGGGCGCTGTGCAGGTTGATCGAAAACCTCGGTCGCCAAAGACCGTTTGCTAACATCCTTCAGGACACGGGGGCGCAGTGTCATGGCGTCCAGGGCGGCACGGTTACGGGCCGCACCAGTCCCAAGCCCCGCCGCGCCGTCAATGTAGTCGAATACCATCCACGGCAGACGCCGCCGCGCAATTCGGCGGGCGTCTTCGGCGCTGTGGATGGTATTGCTTGGGATCAAGCCTGAACGGCCTTCATAAAGCGGTCACGGATCACCACAGGATCCATGGTGATGACTGGCATCTTGGCATTTCCGCTTTCACATTTTGCAATGATGATGGTCATCTGTTTGGCATCCAGCGCCTCTTGCAGCACGCGACCGGTGTCTTCGGCCTGGCATTCGATCACGCGATCACACCCGGCCGCCTCGGCCATTTTCGCCAACGAGGTTTTCTGCCCCGCATAGGTCGGCTGATCCCCGGTTGAGCCATAAGAACCATTGTCGACAATTAGCAGGATATAGTTGTCGGCCACGTTGTTGGCGATCGTCGGTAGCGTGCCCAGGTTGGTCAGGATCGAACCATCCCCATCAATCACGATCACCGGTTTCGGTTGCGACAGCGCCAAGCCAAGACCAATGGAGGAAGCCAGCCCCATCGTGCCCAGCATATAGAAATTAGTCGGCTGATCATCGATGGCGTGCAGTTCCTGGCTGGGGATGCCGATGTTGCAGACAACCAGCTGATCACGCAGGATCGGAGCGATTTCTTTCAGAATCTCAGAACGGATCATTGGTCGCCGTAGCCTCCCCAGAAATTGGCATCGGTCAGGATTGCGACCGGCTTGTTGCACATGAAGGTGTATTTCAGGATTGCATCCAGTTCCTCGACATCCGCCTGATGGTGAAAGTGGTAGGTCGGGATGTTCATCTGCGCCAACAGGGCCTTGGTATGCACCGCCATTTCCACCTGACAGGCAACGGGTTCGCGCAATTCTCCACGGTATGAGATCAGCATGGGCAGCGGCATGCGATAATACTGGATCAGCGTTGCCAGCGTGTTGATGGTCACGCCAATCGCCGTGTTCTGCATGATGATGGCCGGGCGCTTACCGCCCATCCACGCGCCTGCGCACAGGCCCATCCCTTCGTCTTCCTTGTTTGACGGGATGTGGAAAATCTCGTCCCGCGCGTCGATCTCCTCGATCACGCCAGCAAGCTGCTTACACGGGACGGTGGTCACGAACGAAATATCATTCGCAACCAGATCGTCAGTGATCTTTTTGTCTATGTTCATTTCCGGTCTGTCAGTCCTGTTTGGGGCGCCTGAGGCGCGATTGATGGTTCAGATGCCACGATGCACATGCACCGCGCATCCGGCATGACGGACGACACGCGATGCGGTCGATCCCAGGAAATAGTCGCTGAGGCCCGGCTTGTGCGAACCGATGACGATGCAATCGAAATCGTTGTTATTGGCGTAATCAATGATGGTTCGGGCGGTGTGACCCTTGACGATCTCGGGCTGTATGCCCTCAAGATCCTCAGTCTTTTCTCTCAACACCCTGTTAGCGGCCCGAAAGCCTTCGGCGACCATATCTTTGTCCAGATAGGCACTGACCGAACCCTGCGGCATCTCATAGACATGCAGCGCAACGATCTCGCCGCCCTCGGCGGTCAGCGCGCGGGCGACCTCTAGCGTGTGTTGGGAAATATCGTGATCCAACGCCATTGGAACCAGAATTTTCTTATACATGAATCCCTCCGTTTCTTCCGGGCCTATGCCCACGGCATGAGGATGATTTTCGGAGCCGCAACAACCCCATTGCGCAAGTCACGAAACGCCTCGGCGCCTTCAGAGAGGGCCCGTTCTTGAACCCAATCCAACCCACCCAATCGGCCATCGAAAATGGCCTGCGCCGTTTGCCGGAAATCCTCGACCGTATATGTATAGGTGCCGATAAATGTGATTTCCTGCAAGGTCATGCGACGTATATCCAGCCCTCCGGTGTCTTCACCCAACCCGACATGCGCGATGACACCGCCCGGCTGAACCAGACCAGAGGCCATGGCACGTGTGGCGGCATAGCCAACTGCGTCGATCACCAAAGGGAAATCACCTGTCGCCTGTGTGACCACGTTGAATGCGCCGGTGCCCTGCAAAAAAGCGCGCCGAGCGTCGCTGGGCTCGACGATCACCACGTCCTCGACCCCCATCGCAGACAATGCCAGCGCGGCGGCCACACCGATGGTGCCGCCACCAATCACCAGCGCCTTGCGATCCATCGCAGGATGCAGCGCCTCAAGGCTCAACCGAACCGCGTGCCAACTGACTGCCAGAGGCTCGGCCAGCGCAGCCTTGGCAAAGCTCACATGCGCCGGAACTTCGACCAGATTGCTGGCGGGCATGGCGACATATTGGGCAAAGGCCCCTTCGCGCGGCGGCATTGAGATGATCTGTCGGTCCGCGCACAGGTTCTCGCGACCCGACGTGCAGGCGCTACATGTTCCGCAGGTCACCAGCGGGTTGATCGTCACGCGCGCACCGTCGCGTGCGCCGCCTACAATCGTGCCTGATGCCTCGTGCCCAAGGATCAGCGGTGCGGGACGGCGTGCATCATGACCCAGATAGGCGTGCATGTCCGAGCCGCAGATGCCGACGGCCTCAATCCGGATAAGATGTTCAGCGTCACGCGGCGCGGCATCCGGGACGTCCCGGAAGGCCACCTGTTCTACGCCTTCATAAACCAGAGCTTTCATTTCGCCGTGAACCCCCCGTCGACCATCAGCACCTGCCCGGTGACGTAATCCGAGGCTTTCGAGCACAAAAACAGGATCGGACCGTCGATATCATCGACCCGCCCATTGCGCCGGGTACAGGTCTGGGCCGCGTTACGAGCGGCACGTTCGGGATCATCGAACACAGCTTGCGTCAGTTCGGTTGGGAAGAACCCCGGCCCGATGGCATTGGCGGTGATCCCGTGCGGAGACCACGCCTCGGCCATGGCGCGGGTCAACTGCCCGATACCGGCCTTGGTGGCGCCATAGGCAATGCCCCCCGGAAAAGCACGCGTGGTTTGCAGCGACGCGAAATTCACAATCCGTCCCCAGCCGCGTTCCTTCATGGCAGGTACCATCGCCTGGCTTAGGAAAAACGGCGCGCTGAGGTTCAGCGCCAGCGTCGCATCCCACCCTTCTGCGGTGACATCATCCGCTGCTTCGCGCGTGTTTACCCCGGCCGCGTGAATAACGATGTCCGGCGACCCGAATTTCGATCCGATCTGTTCCACCAATGCATTTGTCGTCGACCGGTCGGCCACATCGGCAACCACGGTTTCGGCGCGCTCACCGATTTCGCGTTTCAAATCTGCCAGCGCCTCGGCCCGACGGGCCACGCCAACCACCTGGGCACCGGCGGCGGCCAGAACAACCGCCACCCTGCGACCAAGCCCCGAACTGGCCCCGGTCACGCAGGCCACACGCCCCGTCAGATCAAATAGAGATCGAGGGTCATCCATCTGAGGTCAGGTCAAACTGTTCATCGGGGAAATACTTGGCCAGACGAACATCTGCCGCCCGGGCGTGCCCCTCCATCCCTTCCAGACGAGAAATCCGGGCAGTTGCCACAGCAATAGGCTTTGAACCTTCACGCGTGGCCCTCTGCCAGGTGACGATTTTCATGTACTTGTGAACACTCAGCCCGCCGGTATAGCTGGCTGCGCCGGATGTCGGCAGCACATGGTTGGTTCCGGTCGCTTTATCGCCGTAAGAAACCGTCGTTTCCTCACCCAGAAACAACGAGCCATAGCAGGTCAGCCGATTCAGCCACCAATCCAGATCCTCGGCCTGAACGGTCAGATGCTCGGGCGCGTATTCGTCCGAACAGGCCGCCATTTCTTCACGATCCGAACAAACGATCACCTCGGCATAGTCACGCCACGCGGCCGAGGCGTTTTCGCGGTTCAATTCCGGCAGGTCATCAATAAGCGTCGGCACCAACTCCATCACTTTTTCGGCCAGGGCACGATCATCGGTGACCAACCAAACCGGCGAGTTGTAGCCGTGTTCAGCCTGAGAGACCAAATCAGTCGCGACCACATGCGCATCGGATGAACTGTCGGCAAGGATCAGGCTGTCAGTAGGCCCTGCGATCATGTCGATGCCGACCTTTCCGTACAAGATACGTTTGGCTTCGGCGACAAACTGATTGCCAGGACCAACAAGGATATTGGCGCGCGGCAATCCGAACAGGCCATAGGTCATCGCGGCCACACCCTGCACACCGCCCATGGCCAGAATGCTGTCGGCCCCGCAGATATGCGCCGCATAAACAATCGCCGGGGCAACCCCTGCGCCGGGACGCGGAGGGGAACAGGCCGTGATATGGCGGCACCCGGCAACCTTGGCCGTCGTAACCGTCATGATCGCGCTTGCGATATGACTATACCGGCCACCAGGCACATAGCACCCCGCCGCATCCACCGGGATCGCCTTTTGACCAGCGACGAAACCCGGTACGATCTCCATCTGAACATCGGACACGGTTGCCTTTTGCGTTTCCGCAAAGCGGCGCACGTTATCATGGGCAAATCGGATGTCAGCTTTCAGCTTTTCCGGCACCAGCGCTATGGCGGCGTCAATCTCGTCCTGCGTCATCAGGACATTCCCGTCGTATTTGTCGAACTTGGCCGCATATTCCATGGCCTTGGAATCACCACCCGCCTCGATATCGGCAAGGATGGTTTTGACCGTTTCATGCACTTCTGACGCATGAGATTCAGGGGTCAACGTCGCCTTTTTCAGATAGTCACGAGGCATAGTCAGCAAGTCCTATTGGTAGATTTCAGGTAGCAAAGTGGTCGACACCGCCGGGACATACGCGATCAGCAGTACCACGATCAGCATCGTTAATACGAAAGGCACGGCACGAGCGGCAATCTTCAGAATGGACTCGCCTGTAATGCCAGATACGACAAACAGGTTCAGGCCCAGTGGTGGAGTGATGAAACCCACACCCAACGCAGTGATCATCATGATACAGAACTGAATTTCGTTCATGCCGATATTGTCCGCCAACGGTTTCAGGATGGGGGCAAGGATCACGATATTCGGTGTCGTTTCCATGACGCAGCCAGCGGCGATCAGGATGCCGATCATCAGCAGGATCAGCAGATAGGGGTCATCGGTCAACGATGTGATCGAGGCCACGAAACCCTGCGGCACGCCCATGATAGCCAGCGCCTCGGCCAAAGGTGCTGAGAAAGCGATGATGGGCAGGATAACGCCGTTCACCTTGGCCGAGCTGACCAGCATCGAGGGGAAATCGGCCAGCGACAGCGTGCGCAGGATGAACCCCATGATGATGGTGACAACAACGGCGGTGGCGCCGGCCTCGGTCGGCGTCAGGCGGCCCGAGAAGATGCCGTAGAAAATGATGCCCGGCACGATAAAGGCGTACCAGCCGGATTTCAGCGCCTTGCCCAGATTGGCCAGCCACTCGCCCATGGTCATCATGCCGCCGCCCTCATAAGCATAGAGGCGGTTCATGATGATGTTGGTGACCAGGATCGACACCAGAATGGCCAGACCGGGGATCAACGCCGCCAGAAACAGGGTCGAGGCGGAAATGCCCAGAACCAGACCGATGATGATATAGGCGATGGATGGCGGGATCAGGATGCCGGTACAGGCCCCAGCGGCGACCAAGGCACAGGCATAGGGACGCGGATAACCGCTTTCGACCAGACGATTGATGGTCATGCGGCCCACTGCGGCAGCCCCCGCCGCGTCCGAGCCGGAAATGGCCGCGAACATGCCGCAGACCAAAACGGTGGCGGATCCGAACCCGCCCTTGGCGAAACAGGTCAGCGCTTCGGCCACGTCCAGAAACTTGCGTGACAGCCCGGTGCGCACCAGCACGTCACCAGTCAGGATAAACAGCGGCACAGCGGTTAAGGCAAAAGCGTCGATGCCGGTGAACAGGCTTTCGCCCACAAGGCTCAGCGGCAGGTCGCCCGACATGATCAGCATGACGATCGCCGCCGTGCCAATCGCGGCCCAAACCGGAACCGCAAGCGCGATCAGGCCAACGAACATGATTACGGGCAGATAGAAATCCCAGCCCAGCTCGACCGTTTGATTGAGAGAATTCCAGAGCATCCTGTTTCTCCTCAGTCAAACAGCTTGTCGCCTTCGAAAACGGGCGTGCCGTCACGAAGGGATTTCAAATCGCGCAGGAAGGATTGGATCAGTCGCCAGATCATCAGCGCGAATCCGGTGGGCACCGCCATCAGGAACCAAACCTTGGACACCCGCAGCCCGTCCGTCACAGAGCCGAACTTGGCCGAAACGTGGACCGCCTCGAACGACCAATAAAGCGCAATGATCGCCACGACGAACATCACCAGATCACCAAAGATATACAGCAGCGCTTTGGGGCGTTGCGGCAGGTAATGCATGATCACGTCGATGCGGATATGGGCGCGTTCCCGGACCGCAGCAGCCGCTCCGATCCACGCAAGATAAATGAAGGAATAACGGACGATTTCCTCACCCCATATCGAGGAGAACGCGAAAATCTCTCGCCGAAGAACCTCGATGGCCATCGTAATCACCAGCATCACGTAGAACACCAGCAGCAGCCAGCGCTCGGCGTTGCGGTCTATGTTTTGAAGAACGGTCATCGTATCCCTCGACAAAAGAGCAGTCAGGCGGTGGCCTTCTGTTACGGGCCGATTTCGGCCTGACTGCTAAGGATGATTGCGGGCACATTGGCTGCGCCCGTCGGCTTGGTATTACGCGTCGTGGACGTAGTATTTGCCCTGCGTTCCGGCCGCTTCGACCAGCTTTTCAAAGTTGTCCATTGATCCGGCCAACTCGGTCTTGAAGGGATCCCATTCCGACCGTTGGTAGCCGCCGACATCCTTCCACTCGGCCAACTGATCATCTGTCAGCGACTGGAATTGCACGCCCGCCTTGTTCAGTTCAGCCATGGCAAAGGCGCGGGCCGAGGGCACTTTGGACAGGTTCTGGTGGCTGGTCATTTCCGCGCCCCACATGATGCCTTCCTGCACATCTGCGGGCATCGAGTTGAACCATTCAAGGTTACAGGAATAGACCTGACTATCTGGCACCGCCTGTGTGAAGGTCACGTTGCTGAGGATGTCCTTAAACCCAAAGACATAAAGCGCGCCGACCGACGGATCGAGCGCATCGGCCACACCCTGTTTAATCGCCGAAGGAGTCTCTCCCCATGCCACCGGCGTCGGGTTCGCGCCGACCATACGGTAGTACTGCTGCAGCATCTTCGAGCCCGGAACGCGAAACTTTACGCCGCTCATATCGCCCGGCGTGACGATGGGATTGCCGCCCTGGCGCACCGCTACGACGCGCGGGTCGATCACCACATAGAACAGCGCCTTGAACCCGGCAGCTTCGACCTTGGGGTGGACTTCGTTCTTCCAGGTATCGGAATGCACCAGATTGGTGAAACGCTGGTTCGAGCCGCACAGATACGGCATGTTGATCAGGTCAACGGTGGACGCAAAAGGCGCGAAGTTCGACAGCGAATGCTGCGCGGCCTGAATGGTGCCGCCCTGCACTTTCTGCACCAGTGATCCGCCCGCACCCAACTGACCACCCGGTGCCAGCTTTACATAAACCTTGCCGTTAGTGGCATTCTGGATGTTTTCCTTCAGATCCAACTGCATGATCGGATAACTGCGCGACGCACCAAGCACATAGGCCGTGGCGATCGTCATCACATGATCCGCTGCGTTTTCGCGCTCTTTTTCCTCTTTGGCGGTCTGTGCTGCGGCCTCGGACGACCACAGGACGCCACCCGCGCCGGCGACCAGTGCAGCCGTGAATGCACCGCTGGCGCTAAGCTTCAAGAAATTGCGGCGCTCTGCCGAGGCCAGTTCTTTTTTGTCGTTGTTCATTAATTGCCCTCCCAAGCAAAAAAGTCAGCCGTCGCTTTCTGCGTCGCGGTCAGCTTCCCTTTTCAGAATTGCGACAACGAACAGGATCGACGCCGCGAACAGGACCAACATCTCTCCTACGTCCCCAAGAAACGCGCTGCCCGCAAATGCCCCCATGGCTACGTTCGCAAAATAGATGACGAACACGATGATGGATGCGGTCAGAAACATTTCTCAGGACTCCCTTTGGAATCGGCCCGATCTCTTTTGTAAGCGCTTACATGAAAAATGCAAGCGCTTACATAACGACTTTCCTTGAGGCCCGGTTAAGTTTAGACTTATTGGCAAAAGTGAATTGCGGGTTTGAAAATGTCGAAACTTGGATCGGCGCCAACATTGGATGATGTGGCCAAACTGGCCGGTGTTTCGACAGCGACCGTTTCCCGTTGCCTTAACAACCCCGATCAGGTGGTCAAGGCGACGCGCCAGCGTGTGCAATCCGCCGTGGACGCGTTGGGGTATATGCCAAACTTTGCCGCGCGCGTGATGGCCGCCAAGCGGTCATCGACAATTGGCGCGATTATCCCCACCATGGAAAACGCCATTTTCGCCCGTGGCCTGCAGGCATTTCAGGAAGAATTACACCAGCACGGTTATACATTGCTGGTCTCAAGCTCGGCCTACAAACCCGAGATCGAGGAAGAGCAGATTAAAACGCTGGTCGCACGTGGCGCGGATGGCTTGCTGTTGATCGGACATGATCGCAATCCGCAGATTTACGAAAACCTTGAGCGATGGAATATTCCGGCTCTGGTCGCCTGGTCCTACCTGCCCGATGGGCAGCTGCCCTGTATCGGCTTTGACAACCGTGCGGCAATGGCCGAACTGGCAAACCGTGTGATCGGCTTGGGCCACAGACGGATTGGTGTGATTTCAGGCATCAGCGCAGGCAATGATCGCGCACGCCTGCGGATCGAAGGTGTACAGGATGCGGTCAGACAGAATGATCTGGCCTTGTCAGACCTGACTATCATCGAAACCCCTTATGAGATTGAAAACGGGGCCGCAGCCTTCTCGGGCTTGATGGCGCAGGATATGCCGCCTACCGCGATCCTGTGCGGCAACGATGTTTTGGCCGTGGGCGCCCTGCATCGGGCGCAGGAAATGGGATTGAATGTGCCCGGGGATGTCTCAATCACCGGATTTGACGATATCGAGCTGGCCCGGATTGTCACGCCCCGCCTGACAACCGTACACGTCCCGCACCGGGAAATGGGCCGCAGGGCCGCATCAGAGCTGATCGGAATGCTTGAAAACCAGGCAGGTGGCAGCGGCAAGCGGCTGGACACACGTATCGTTGAGCGTCAATCCCTCGGGCCGCCCGCTGACAGCTAGGCGGCTTCGGCCTCCATGGTGCGGAAATCGTCCTTTAGCCAGGAATGACTCGCACTCATGGGGTCAGTGAAATGCTGCCGTATCAGCGTCGCCATCACCCTTTGGATCAGTTTCGAGGTTGTTTCGGGATACACCTCGGTCGTGAACAGCGACACGGTGCGCACAAAGTTCCGCCCCGGAAACGGGATCGCCCTGAGACTGTCGTGGAACCTCTGAGCGCGGTGGAAACAGGCGGCCGTCGTAATTGCCCAGCCGCTGCCCTCGGCAACCAGCCCGATGATCGAGTGATTGCATTCCAATTCGAACCGGTTGGGCAGGTTGTATTTGCTGCGGGTCAGCTGAATCTCGATCTGTTTGCCGATCATAAGGTCGCGGGAATACCGCAGCAAAGGCAACTCTGCATCAGGCGTCAGCAGGTCTTCGGGTGTACCCTGATATCCAATGGGCAGGATCACAATAAACGGATCGCGCATCAGCGGGTATTCGATCAGCCCCTCGGTCCGTTCCGAAGGCCGCGTGGCGACGCCAGCATCCAGCTTATGCTCTTGCAAATTGGCGATGATCTCGTGACTGGGGCGCGTGTAGTGGCGGAAACTGCATCGCGGCAGCGCCTGAGCCAGAAAGCGGAATAAGTCCGGCGCGATCTGATTGTCGAAATCGTCGATCAGGGCCAACCGCAGATCTGTCGCATGCTGCCAGTTGCCGGAACGGATTTCAGCCTCGCCCCGTTTCAAAACAGTCAGCCCATCGCGTACGTACCGTGCAAAGACCTCACCCGCAGGGGTTAGACCCATTGGGCGGCGTCCGTGATCGACCAGATCGACGCCCAGCGCGCCCTCAAGGCTGCGCAGGTGGTTCGAGACGGTGCTGATCGACAGCCCCGTCTCGGATGCGACCTGTTGGATCGATCCCGATTTGGCCACCAGTCGGAAGACTTCCAGCCAGCGAAGGCTCAGAGATTTCGACACCGCGCACACCCATTGTTTCGGTTTCTTCGAAACGAACCCAAGCAAAGTTTTGCGCTGGCGGCAATGGAGAAGTTGGCCGATGGATCGGAATTATCCCCGCATCCGCTCAAATCCCGGATCGTAGGGTGACGGCGGTATGACCGTGGCGCGCACGCGATGACCACAGGAATCCAGTTCCATCTCAGCCCCGATATCGGCCAAGTCAGGATCGACAAATCCGTGCGCCAGATTAAGCCCGGTGCGGTGCCCCCAATCGCCGGAGGTAATTGTGCCCACAACGCGCTCACCTTGCATCAACGATGCGCCTGGATGCGCAGGTTGCTGCTTTGCGTGGATCTGCAAGACAACCAGTTTTTTGCGTGCCCCCTCTGCCTGCCGTTTCAACAACGCGTCGCGCCCGATAAATTCGCCTTTGTCCAGTTTCACAAAGCGATCCAGCCCCGTCTCAAAAGGATCAAATTCGGTGATCAGATCGGCCTTCCAATGTAGAAAGCTCTTCTCCATGCGCATGCTTTCCACTGCGCGCGCGCCGAACAGTTTCAGCCCGTGCGCATCCCCGGCCTGACGCAACGCCAGATAAGCCGCATAAAGCGAGGCGTTGGGCACATGGATTTCATAAGCCAGCTCGCCCGAGAAACTGACGCCCATAACCGTTGCCGGGGCGATCCCGACAAAACATTCCCGCACGCTAAGCCAAGGAAACGCCGCGGCGGACCAATCGCCACGCGCGCAGGCGGACAGCACATCGCGCGCTTTTGGGCCAGCCAGCACCAGAATGGTCTGATCATTGGTCAGGCTGCGCAGGTGCACATCCTCATGGGCTTGTACGTGCTGGGTCAGCCAATCCATGTCGTGAAACTCGCTGGCGGCGGCCGAACCATACCACAGACGGGCAGGCCCCCGATCGCTGGCAGGCAAGTTGGCAACGGTCGCTTCAGCCTTGACCATGCCGTGATGGTTCAACAAATACCCCAACCCCACCCGACCCTCGCGCCGGGTAACGGTGCCGCAGAACATCCGATCCAGAAAGGCATGCCGATCCGCACCCGTAATTTCGATCCGGTTGAAACCGTTCACCTCGGCCAGCCCGACGCCGGTTTGCACATTGGCCACCTCAGCCGCGACCAGATCAAAGGTTTCGTCAAAATCGAAACTAAGCGTCGGAGAAAAGCTGGGGGACGGCTTGATGTATTCCACCCTTTCCCAGCCATTGACCACAGTGAATTCCGCCCCTTCTGCCGCCAGTACCGGTGTTAACGGCGTCGTCTTGGCCGGTCGTCCGGCAGGACGGTGTTCATGGGGGAAGTGAAACCGGAATTCGTTCTGATAATCTTCAATTGCTTTCAGTGCTGTCAGTTCCACATTCGCGTGGCCCGTGTACCGGCGTGGGTCCAGACACCAGGTGTCGTAACAGGCCTCGCCATGCACGATCTGCTGAGCCAGCAGCCAGCCGTGGCCACCGCCCTCGCCTAGCCCTGCGCGCAGCCCGATGATGCAGAACGCATTGCGTTTGCCCGGGATCGGTCCGACCAGAGGCGCACCGTCAATGGTATAGGTGATCGGCCCGTTGACGATGGTATGAACCCCGACCTCCATCAATGCAGGCATGCGGGCAAAAGCCCCTTCAAGCACATCTGTCACCCGGTCCAGATCATCCGGGCATAAGGCGTTGACAAATTTCGGGTCGATCCCGTCCATCCCCCAGGTCTTGCAATCCTGCTCATAGAAACCCAGCAGCAGCCCGTTCTTTTCCTGGCGGCAGTAGTAGTCACTGATCGGACAGCGCAGCAACGGCATACGGTGTCCCGCATCCCGGATGGCGGGGATTTCTTCGGTCAGGAAATACTGATGCTCCATCGACGCGACCGGATGGTGAACCCCCATCATCGCGCCAACCTCGTTCACCCTGTAGCCACAGGCGTTCACCACAATATCGCAGTCGATGTCGCCATGTTCGGTATGCACGGTCCAGGTGTCGTCGCTGTGTTGCGTCAAGGCCGTAACGGGGGTGTTGCGATAGACCTCGGCCCCTGCTTTGCGCGCCCGGCGCGCCAGCGCCTGACACAACTGGGCCGGGTCGATATCGCCGTCCATCGGGTCCCACAGCCCGCCGATCAGGTTCTCGGTCGAGATCAGCGGGTGGCGACGGGCGCATTCCTCGGCGTCGATCACTTCGAATTCCACATCCATCCCGCGCGCCATTGATGCGAAATGGCGATAGCCTTGCATCTGCGCCTGCGTGTTGGCCAGACGGATACCACCGTCGCCATGATGATAGTTGATCGGATAATCCGGGTCCTCGGCCAGTTCCTTATACAACCGGATCGAATGAGATTTCAGACCAACCATTGTCTGGTTCATGCCGAAATTCGTAACTTGTGCCGCCGAATGCCATGTCGTGCCCGAAGTCAGTTCGTTCCGCTCGACCAGAACCACGTCCGTCCACCCCTCTTGCGTCAGGTGGTACAGCGTTGAACATCCGGCGATCCCGCCGCCGATGACAACGACCTTGGTGCGCGACTTCATGGCTCTGCTCCCTCTTGTCCCCGACAAGTCTTGCGGAAAAAAGGGCTGAGCCGACAACAGGGGCATCGACTGTATTGAAAAATCGAAACTGCGATTGAGGATTTTGAAATTCGCAATTCCCCTTTGCCGCAGACCGGATTTGCCAATTAGGGTTTCCGAAAGACGCACGGGAAAGGAAAGGGATGTCCTCGGAAGGTGCCAAACGAAGCGGTCGGCGGGCCCGGCACGCGCAGCGCGCGGCCAAGCCCGTGATCGATCCCTGCCCGCCCGGTCAAAAGGGCGGCGCGTTCAAGCCATTGACGCAGCCCGAGATCACACAAATCTACGACACCGCCCTACGCCTGCTGGAAACATTGGGCATGGGCGAGGTGCCGGATCGGCTGGCCACAGATCTGCAGGCGGCTGGCGCGCAGCCGGGTGAACAAGGTCGGTTGGTGTTCCCACGTGAAATGGTAGAGCGCGTAATTCAGGACGCCGCCAAGACATTCACCTTTCATGGTCGGGATGAAACCCGGTCCATCGAGGTTGGCGGCGACCGCGTGTTCTTTGGCACCGGGGGGGCCGCCGTACAGACACTGGACATGGATACCGGCCTGTACCGGCCGTCGACACTGGCCGACCTCAGCGATTTCGCGCGGTTGCAGGACACATTAGCCAATGTCAGTTGGTTCACCCGCTGCTGTGTGGCAACCGACCTGCCGGATGTTCGTGATCTGGATGTCAACACGGTCTATGCACTGGTGCGCAACACGACCAAACCAGTGGCAACCTCCTTCACACTTGCCGAACATGTCGCCCCGATTGTCGAGATGCTGGATATCGTGGCCGGTGGGCCGGGTGAATTCGCAAAGCGCCCCTTTCTGAAGGCCCATATCAGCCCAGTAATATCTCCGCTGCGTTATGGCGAAGATGCTGTGGACGTGGTCTATGAATGTATCGCTCATAACATCCCCATGTCCTGCATCACCGCAGCACAAGCGGGCGCAACGGCCCCAGCAACACTCGCGGGGTTTCTGGCGCAATCCCTGGCCGAGACACTGGCCAGCCTGGTCATGGTCAACGCGATCCAGCCCGGTTTTCCGATGGTGTTTTCCAACTGGCCATTCATCGTTGACCTGCGCACCGGCTCGTTTGCCGGGGGCAGCGGTGAAACCGCCATCCTGAACGCCGCCTCGGCGCAGATCACAAACTGGCTGGGCTTGCCCTCGGGTGTGGCGGCGTCGATGGCCGACGCAAAGGCCATCGATGCGCAATACGGCGCGGAAAAGGGGATGACATCGCTGGCTGCCGCACTGGCCGGGGGCAACCTGATCTATGAAAGCTCGGGCATGACCGCCTCGCTGCTGGGTGTCAGTTTCGAGGCTTTTGTGTTGGATAACGAAATGCATTCGCACACCTACCGGGCGCTGCGTGGGATCGAAGTGACCGAGGAAAATCTGGGCTTCGACGCGATCTGCCATTCGGTTCTGGGCGACGGCCATTTTCTGGGCAGTTCGCATACTTACGCGGCGATGGAGCGGGATTACTTCTACCCGGATCTGGCCGATAGGAACGAGCCGCGCACGTGGCAGGAAGAAGGCGCGACTGATGCCTGGTCGGCTGCACGCGAAAAGGCCAAGGAGGTGCTGACCACGCATCATCCGAAGTATCTGACCGACGCGCAGGACGCCGAAATCCGCAAACGCTTTCGCATTCTGATCTGAACGCGTCAGCCCATTTCCAACCGACAATTCTGCCGCTAGGCTCGCCCGCAACCTAAAGAGAATGGGGACCTCATGACCAATACGTTTTTTCAGCCGGTCTCGGCGATGGAGCTTGCCCGGTTTGCCGGCATTCCCACCTTCATGCGGCTGCCCAGTATGACACTGGATCACGAACGCATTGCCGAGGTTGAACTGGGCCTGGTCGGCATTCCTTGGGACGGCGGTACCACCAACCGCCCCGGCGCGCGGCATGGGCCACGCCAGTTGCGGGATTTCTCGACTATGATTCGCGCGATGAACCCGGTCACCGGGGTCGCGCCATTCTCGCTGGTCAATTGCGCCGATCTGGGCGACGTCGCGCCAAACCCGGTGGATATCGGGGACACGCTGGAACGGGTGACTGCGTTCTACTCGGATTTGCAGGTACGCGGCATTACCCCGCTGACCGCCGGAGGGGATCACCTGACCACCCTGCCCGTCCTGCGCGCGCTGGCCAAACCCGGCCCGCTTGGCCTGATACAATTCGACAGCCATACCGACCTGTTCGACACTTATTTCGGTGGTCACAAGTTCACCCATGGCACCCCCTTCCGCCGTGCGGTCGAAGAAGGGCTGGTCGACCCGAAGCGCTTTGTTCAGGTCGGCATTCGCGGCACCGCCTATAACACCGAAGATATTGAATGGGGCGAGGCGCAGGGCATCCGCTTCATCCGCATCGAGGAGCTGTTTGATCGCGGTATCGACGATGTCATGACCGAAGTGCGCAGCATTGTTGGAACGGCGCCGACCTATTGCACTTATGACATCGACTTCGTCGACCCGACATATGCGCCCGGCACCGGCACGCCGGAAATCGGCGGGCCGAACAGTTTTCAGGCGCAACAGGTCATTCGCAAGATGGCTGGCGTAAATCTGGTCGGTGCCGACCTGGTCGAGGTCGCGCCGCCCTTCGATCCCGAGGGCGGCACAGCCTGGCTTGGTATTTCGCTGATGTTTGAACTGCTCTGCGTTCTGGCGCAGGCGGTGGATGCGCGGCGGTCTTAGGCCGCGCTCACGTTCTCAGCAATCATCGAGATCATCTCGAACATCACCGCTGCTGCTGTCAGGGCGGTGATGTTGTTGGGGCTGTCCTTGGTGGGCATCATGCAGACGACGTCGCCGCCCACGATATTCAACCCGCGCGCGGCGTGCAGTATGCCGACGGCTTCGTCAATATCGAACCCCTTCTCGCCGGGCTCCAGATTGGACACCGCAGGCGCAACCGTCGGATCAAGGCAATCCAGATCGAAGGTGATATAAACCGGGCGATCGCCCAGAACTTCTTTGGTCTGTGCCACCACATCCGCAAGCCCGCGCTGGCGGAATTCGCGCATGGTGACGATGTTATAGCCATAATCGTATGAGGGCTGCAGCCAGTCCAGGCTGCGCGGATGGCCACGAAGGCCGATCTGCATGGAACGCGTCGGGTCGACCTGCCCCTGATCGGCCAGATACGCCCCCCAATGCGCCGCCGATTTCTTGGCGCCCAAAAAGTGATCGACCTTGGTGAACACATCCGTGTGGGCGTCCAGATGCAGAAAGCTGATCGGTTCACCGCCCGCCAGCTTGCCCCGGCCCAGCGCCTGCACGATGCCACCCGTTATGGAGTGATCGCCACCGACCGAAACCGGCCGCGCGCCCGCCGCATCGATATCTTTGTAGAACTGCGTGATGCGCTCGATGCAGTCCTCATTGTCATTGGCTTTGGGGAACGGCACGTCGCCAACATCGGCAATCCGCGCAGTGTTCCAGGGGTCGATCCCGAACAGTGAATGCACCCGGCGCTGCACGGCCGAAACATGGCGCAGAGCGCGCGGGCCTAGATGCTGATCCCGTTCGGTCGTGCCATTGCCAGTCGAATGGGGCACGCCGGCCAGTGCGATATCCTGCCCTTCAGGCCCAACATTCGGGCAGCGGAAAAGGGTGGGCACCCCCCACCAGTAAAGGTTTTCCATCATGGATTGTTCATAACGGTCGGTCATAGTTTTCCCCGGTAAAAGAAAAACGCCCCCGGCGGAAACCGGGGGCGGGTTTGTTTAGAGTTTCTCGTCTTCTCGCCGGAAGGCACCTTGCACGATCCGGTCCATGACCATGGCCAGGAACAGGATTGCAAAGCCACCCAGTAGGCCCGGACCCTTGGCAGCGTATTGTAGCGCCTCAAGGATTTCCTTGCCCAGACCACCGCCGCCGATCAGCGAGATGATCACCACCATCGACAGACACATCAGGATAGTTTGGTTGACCCCAGTCATGATCGACGGCAAAGCCAGCGGGATTTCCACATCCTTCAGCAACTGCCACTTGGACGCGCCAAAGGCGACGGCTGCTTCTTTGATGCTGTCAGGAACCCCGCGCATCCCCAGAGCGGTCAGGCGGATCACCGGTGGCATGCCAAAGATGATCGTGGCCAGAATGCCCGGCGGGTTACCCGTACCAAAGAAGGCGATGATCGGAATCAGGTAAACGAATGCCGGAAGCGTCTGCATCAGGTCCAATACTGGTTCTGCCGCGCGATAGGCGCGTTTGGATTTGCCGAACCAGATGCCCAGCGGGATGCCGAACACAACGCACAACAGCACGGCTGCACCGACCAGCGCCACCGTCTCCATCGCCACATCCCAGTAACCCAACAAGGCGATATAAGCCAGCGAAGACGCGGTGAAGATTGCCACGCGCGGCCCCGCCGCACGCCATGCGGTCACGCAGATAACCAGCATAACAACCGGCCACGGAGACCCGATCAGCGCAATGGTCAGCGCATCCAGAACGGTGCGAACGCCGCTGACAATCCCATCAAAGACATCGCCCCCCGCAGCTGCGGCGGCATCGATCTGCGCCTCCATCCAACTGGCCAGGTTCGAGAACAGTGTTCCTTCGCCTGGGCCCAGAATGATCTCGGAAACCTGATCTTCGGGAAACGCGTCCAGCAAGGGCAGCGATGCGTTCACTGTGAACTTGTAGACGATCAATGGCGCAATCGCGGCCACCAGAATGGCACCCATCACTGTGTTGCGCGTGGACCGGCCGCTTTCCGTACTGGCCGGATCCGTCCGCCATTTGGAATACTGCTTTTCATAGACCCGATCCGCGTAGACTCCTTGAACCAGTTTGAAGAAAAGCAGCATCAGAAGACCGGTGATCATGATCCCTGTCGCCTCGGACTGCATTGCCTGCGCCTGCGCCAAACTGTTATCCGCGGCCTTCTGGATGTTCTCTGCCAGACGGTTGAAGCGGTCGATATCGGCTTGCTCCGTGGCATCGGCCGCCCGCCCCAGCAACTCGTTCGCGCGGGCCTGCTGGCGTTCGGCCCGTTCGGCCAAGTCGGCCCCGGGATTGCCCCAGGCCCCGCGTCCGATCTGAACCCACGCGATGATTTCCAGGATCAGGAATGTCCAGAACATGCCCCAGATCGCCCGCGACGCCGACCAGAACGGCCCCAGCACCGCTGCCCACAGGTTGAACGTGTTCGGAACCGGGCTGGTCGCATCATGGATTTTGTGGAAGGCATTGACGTAGTAATCACCGCTCGGCCCGACGAAATCGTGAATGGACTGGTCCAGCGCCTCGCGGTCGACCTCGATATCTGAGGCGGCCGTTACTTTGACCTCTGTGGTTGCATCAGTCATTTTTGCCCCCCTGAATTCCGCGCAGCAGGCGTGGTTTGGTCACAACGCCCACATCGGCACCCGCGTCGGTGATGATCACTGGCATATCCGTATTGACTGCCAGGTCGATCAATTGATCCAGATCCGCCCCTTCGTCTGCACGTGGCGCGCCCTCGGTCGGGCCCGAATAGCTTTCCATCGGTTCCATGATCGAATGCGCCTTGACCAGTTTGAGCTTGGAGATGCCCTGCACAAACTCGCGCACATAGTCGTCCGCTGGGTTCATGACGATGTCTTCCGGCGTTCCGATCTGAACGATCACGCCGTCTTTCATGATCGCAATCCGGTGACCGATGCGAATAGCTTCGTCCAAATCGTGAGTGATGAACAACGTCGTCTTCTGCAACTGTGCTACCAGCGCCTTGAACTGATCCTGCAATTGCAGGCGGATCAGCGGGTCAAGAGCCGAAAACGGTTCGTCCATCAGCAGAATTTCGGGGTCCGAGGCCAGCGCCCGGGCAATCCCCACCCGCTGCTGCATCCCGCCCGACAGTTCTTTGGGCAGGCGATCCTCATATCCGGTCAGGTCCACCAGACCCAGCGCGTGATCGGACACCGCCCAGCGTTTCGATTTGGAAACCTTTCGAATTTCAAGCGGATAGGCCACGTTATCGCGCACCGAACGGTGCGGCATCAGCGCCATATGCTGAAACACCATCCCGATCTGCTGTGCCCGAATGCGCCGCAGTTCGTTTTCGGAAATCTTGGACACGTCGTGCCCAAGAATTTCGATCTTACCTGCGGTCGGCTCGATCAGGCGGTTCACGTGCCGTACCAGCGTCGACTTGCCCGAGCCCGACAGGCCCATGATGCAAAAAATCTCACCCCGAGGCACTTCGAAGGTGGCACCCTGCACACCCACGACACAATTGTATCTTTCCAGAACTTCGGGCTTTCCGATGCCCTCGTTCCGCACTGCGGTCATGGCTTCTTCGGCCCGTGCGCCAAAGATCTTCCAGACATCCGTCAGTTTTACGACTGTTTCTGTCATTTTTGTCCCTTCGATGCAGAACAGGCCGCCGGTCAACTCCGGCGGCCTGTCCGAGTTTCAGCCCTGATTGGCGTCACTCACTGTGACATCCAGCCCAAAACGGCATCTTCGTTGGCTGCCACCCACTCTTCCGCATAGGCTGCAGGCTCTTTGCCTTCGATCACCAGCGCATAGGTCATGGCGGAAACCGAGTCGGTATCCAGCTTCATGTTGGCCAGCAATTGGGCAACCTCGGGATATTCATCCTCAAGAGCCTTTGCATAGTGCAGGTGCAGATAGGCCAGATCCCAGGCTACACCGGCCTCGGATTTCTCAAGCCAATCCGGATCGTCGGTGGGCTGAAGCACGTTCCACTTGGACGCGTCATAAGCCGGCTCTTCCAGAATCTGCATGTCATGCAGGGCAAACACGTAGTGTGGCGTGTAGCAGAACCCGACCCACGGGTCGCCTGCCTTGATCGCATTGTCGAGATTCGCATAGGCGACGGTCTCGTCAATCTCGGTCAGCTCCATAACCTGATCGTAGCCGTATGACTTGGCCCGGATTTTCTCGACGTTGGTCGAGGCCCAACCCGGCGCACCGATCCAGACCTCACCCTGGCCGTCACCATTGCTGTCGAACAGCGCGGCAATGTCGGGGTTGGTCAGATCGTCGATCGAGCGGATATCGTTGGCATCCGCAGTGGCCTTGTCGACACACATGCCCTGGAACGCTTCAACACCATTGGGGTTGAACGCAACGGTGCCTTTGTCGGTCACATAGGTGTCGTGCAGGTTCTGCTGGTTCGGCATCCAAACCTCGGGGTGAACGTGCATCGCGCCCGAATCCATCGCTTCGAAAACGATTGGGTTGGTACCGTTCTGCAGTTCGACCTCAAGCCCAAGGTTCTGTTCAATCGCTACCTTCAGGATATGCGCTGTCGCATTCACCGAGGGCCAGTTCGGCACGCCGATCACGATGTCCGCAGCCATAGCAGGCCCGGCGATCGCCATTGATGCGCCTCCCAGTAGCGTTGCAAATTTTTTCATCTGATATCTCCATGTTGGTCGTCTTTAGTGCTTATTGTTGTTCCCGGTCTGACCGAGACGCACCTTTCGAACAAATGCCGGAAAGCCGAATTACCTATGTTTCGGGTAATCGACCTGCTTCTCCGGGATTGCCCGAAAATTCAAACATGCCAGCACGCCGCCCATCAAGAGCTTCGCGCAACAATTTTCTTTATACGACATTATCGTAGGTTAGTTTCGCTTTTTTGCAAATCGGTTGGCTGTGACGCCCGAAGTTTTCGCATGAAGGCTTCTGGCATAGCTTTGTCGATTTTGTTTCGGAAGAAAACCACCGTAACGATATCCACGAAACGGTTGCGTTTCACACTGTTGATCCCTTGGCGCTGTGCATCGCGACCGCTAGGGAAATGCGCATCACAGGAAAAATTCTGCCCGTTCCACGACCCAGACCATCGCGATCAAGCTGGCACAGACTGCGACTGCAGCACGAGAGCCTATCCAGACACGACCCGGCTGTTTGCGCAAAAACAGAACCAGCGGCCAAACCAGCACAACAATCATCAACTGCCCAAGCTCGACACCGACATTGAAAGCCAGCAAGCTGTGCCACACGTTTGGCGCGTCCACCCGCAAGATCTGGTGCAGCATGAAGGAAAATCCGAATCCGTGCAGCAGGCCAATGCCCGAAGTGATCGCAAAAGCCTTCAGGTCCCCGTGTTCCTGGTCAGGAGGTCGAACAGCCATCACAGCCGCGTAGATGATCGACACTGCAATCGCCAGCTCGACGGTCGGGATGAACCACGCGCCACTGGGGGCGATACCAAAAAACCCAAGGATCAGCGTCACCGTATGGCCAAGGGTAAAGCCGGTAACGCGCGCCAACAGACTTTTCAGGTTCAACGCGCCGATGATCATGCACAGCACGAAAAGCACATGATCGGGACCTTCCAGAATATGCCGGATACCTTCGACCACAAAGGTCGAAGCCGCAGCGGTGGCCGACCCAGACACAGAGACCGGATCATGCATCAGTCCGGTTGCCCGGAAGGTTCGGATTTGCCCGTTATTGTAGTCGAGGATCAGGTTCGCTGTTTCGTCTTGCCCCGGCAGACCAGGGTTTGATCTGTGGGAAAGGCTGTAGGTGCCCACAGGCCCAGCGGCATAGCGTATATGCAGGTCCAGCATGACGTCGCCTACGTAGGTCTCGCCAACTGCTGTTGGATACACGTCCCCTGCGGTGGTCGCATCTTGCGCCTCTGCGAGGGTTGCAAAGCCCGGCTCGGACCCCAGCGGGTACAGGCGCATGGACATTACGGTTGCGGGTTGGAGCTGCCCCATGACGGAAAGATTAACTGTGTCAGCCGCCAGAATGGCCAATCCATCAGGATCTCTCAGCAATGCGGCTTGATCCAAGTAATGCATCAGCGCGCCGTCTTCGATCTGATTGTAGGTATAGGGCGCAGGAACACGCAGCCTGTCCCGCCCTTCGGGCCCGGCTAGTTCCGCCACCAGATAAGACAAGGGCATGCGCAGATAGACGTCCAAACCGTCCTCAGAATGCGTCACGTGATGCACCCGCACGTTCTGATTCAACTTGAAATGCGCAAGCACCGGGTGACTAAGAAAACCGAAAATAGCCGCTAGAAAAATGAAAACAGGCCTCATGAGTTGCCTCCCGCCGATAAGGGTTGGGGGTCAATTCGGGCTTCGAGAATGGTCAGGCCTGACAAAAACCACGCGTCGGCATCATGTTCGACATCCATCAACGCGCGATACGACACGGTGCGGCGATGCATGTGCCCCCAATGCCCGCCAGTGACCAAGGCATCCCAACGTGCCAGAATTCGATTACCGCCACCCGCCAGGGGTTCGATGCGTTCCACGATCAGCCCGTCGGTCGATTCTATCTGAGCCGTCGCCCCCGATGGCAGAGTCACGGACAATCCCCTACGGATTTCCGTTTCGACGTCTTTCAGCGTTTCTGCCATGGCAAACTTGCGCAATGCCTTCGACATCTGCGGGTTGTGCGTTTCCAATCGCGCAATAGCCAGGTTTGAAACGATTGCTCCGGTGACTTGCGCTGCCGCGGTTTTATCCGAAAGAGTTTTGGTCGGAGTTGTCACCTCGACCGTCATTGTTTTCAGAGCGCCGGAGGCGAGACAGATTAACAGGGCGGCAGCCGCCCACCCCTGCCAGTGATGCGAACGGTTTCGCCAAGCAAACACCGCAAGAAACGCCGCGACAATAACAAGACCGAATGACAAAAGCGGCACTGAAATGGAATGCATTGCGGCGACTGTAACAGGCTGAGTTCTGGGTTCGCTCCACTTAAGGATATAGTTCTTCCAAGCGATGTCAGGTGCATCGCGGGTCACTTGGCCGGGCACGGCACCGGCGGGATCTGTGAATTGAACCGGAATTTTGTCTGTCTCTTCGGTGAACAATTCCCATTTCAGGGAAACATTATTGGGCAACGCATTGCGCGGGTATGACAGAACAATGCCCAGAATGGCGGTGGCACGGTTTGTTTCCGACGGGTTTTCCAGAACTTTCAATCCTTCGACACCGACCGACAGCTGCGCAGCTTTTGCCGAGCTGGGCAACGCAACCGAACCGTCAATTGTCAGCGGATTGCTGTGCGAAAACAGATTGATAGCCTGTTGCTTGACCTTTGCCATGGCGTTGGCATCAAGTAGCGTTTCTTCGCCTAGGTTGAGATCAAGCCAGCCCTCCAGATCGCGCAGGCGGAAGATCACTTCGTGCCGAACCTCGCGCGGTTCAACGGACACGAAAGACATCAGCGCTGATTGGTGGTGCCGGGTCAGGTTCGGATTCTCGAACCTGCTGTACCAGGGATCGTTCCAGTTAGGGTAAAAGACCTCGGACCGGGACAGGTAACGGTAATCAGTCACAGCTACGCCAAGGTGATCGAAAATCACCCCGATGGCCGCAGTTGGAATTCCGTCAGACGTGAGCGGCGGCTTAAAGGTTATTTCCGCTGGTTTGTGATCAAAAGGATAATCAAGAACAACATACACAACCTGGGCAGAACGCTCGTCTTGCGGGGCCAGGCCATAGCTTGGCCGGAAAGCCGTTACTCGGGGTTGTCTTGACTGAACCTCAAGGTGAACCGTTTCAGGCTTAAGCGCATCGCCATCGGCAAATACCGCGAAGGCCTTGCCTGTACGTTCAGACAATTTGCTTGCCGGATCTTCACCCTGCGGGGCTTGCGCCAGAAATCCATGCACATCGCCCAAATCAATTTCCAACGCGACCCGGACCCGATCTTTCAGCACCGAGATTTCTGCAAAGTTTGCCGCGGTTTCTGCACCGTTCGCCGGCAACAGGTCGGCGCGCGTGATCAGCGGGTGCGAGATCAGAAAAACCGTCAGTATGATCAAACGCTTAAGGTTGGTCATCAGAGGGGCCTCCTATGCTGGATCCGCTCTGTGCTTCTTGCTCCAAACCCGAGGTTCAGCCTGAAGAAAAGAAGCACAGAGACCGGCGCCAAATGGCAACGCCTACAAGCGCCGGTTGGTCTTGAGGGATTATTTGGGTTCTGATTTTTCCGGGTAAGGGAAGTCCTGTCCCAATACTTCGCTGGCTTCTTCGTAAATCGGTCGCAAAACATCTTCGACGTTCCAGACACCACCGGCGACAAAGTCGCTAAAATCCAGCGTCTCTACACCCAGCTTGTCAGCCATCGCGGTTTTGTCTTCCACATTTGGCGGCTCTGCCGGGGCGGCCAACGGGGGGGCCCATGTCCGCTCCTCGGTCGCGGCCATACGAACGACTATGTCGTCCTTGGTCACGTTCCAGACCATAAAGTCCTCTGACAGGCTAAGCGGGCCGTCATAGGTGGACCGGATGCGTTCATACACGCCGTTGACCGTGTCGAAGTCATTGAAGAAGTGATAGGCGACGGCCATGCGGGGCTTGATCTCACTCATGACCTTACCGAACGCCTCGGGAGCGGTGTGCACCTGCGTGCCAACCTGCAGGGCTGATTCCGGTGTGAACTTCATCTTGCTGACCAATTCGGGCACAGCGATAAAGCATTCATGGATGACCAGATCCGCATCCCTGGCATATTCGACGAACCATTTGTTGGGGTAGGTATCCGAGCTGAATACGAACTTCAGATCATTCCACTCCAGCGCATAGCTGACCGAGCCATCAATGGAATGGATTGCAGGAAACGTACGGATGACAACGCCGTTTTCCTCGTAAATGGGCTCATTCTCAAGTTTGTAGTCAAACTCGGTTACATCCATGACATAGCCACGGAAGTCCACGTTTCCGGCCCGGCCCGCCAGGTCCCACGATAGCATTTCCTGCATACGGTCCAACGCATAGGCCGTGCCAAGTTCCGGCACCGCGCCACTTGGCCCCCACACCCGAAGGGGAACATTGCGCCCCATCAAGGCACCACCGATGAACAGGTCATGCAACGCCCCGAAATGATCGGTGTGCAGATGCCCTATGAACACTTTATCGAGATAGTTGTACGGGATTTGCAGCGAAGAAATTCGCTCGGCTGAACCCGACCCGATATCGAACAGGAACTTGTCGCCATTCCCAAGCTCGACCAGGAAACAGGCTGCGGCTTGCGCGGCGCGGGTCGTTGGCATTCCGGTTCCACAGGCAATCACCCGCATTTCGTCCGGTTTCAGGTCCTCACTGTTTGGGTAATACGTATCTCTCTCCCTCGCCTTGACCGACGACACCTCGGGTGTCTCCTGCGCCAAGGCTATGGAAGGGCCGAACGTGTCACCAAGGATTTTCAGCCCTCCGTTCGGGGCAGCCAGCCAGAACCCAAACGTCACCCCAGCGGCCAAATAGACCGAGTACTTCAATAGCCGTTTTCGTCCATTCATGATTTGCACTCCCTTGCTGAAATCGCCCACAGCTTTGGCGTAAAAGAAAAATCGTCGTCGGCAGGGCATCGCGTGCGATGCAAGGTCAGTGTCCCGCAGGTTTTTCTTCGAGGTAACGGAATCACGGTGACACAGGGGTGACTCACGCAGATTTCAGGTGCATTATTAAATTTGAATACGATCTGAAAACCTTGCAAACATAGGGGTTTAATGGCGTCAGATATTCGAAACACCGAAAAGACCAACGCAATGCAAGCGGTTTGCGACAGTGAACTTTTCACCCATCTGGACCGCCTTTGTGCCTTTCTGAAATATATCGTCACAGAGGAACTGGAAGGCCGCGGCGCGCTTATCATGGGCAAAACCATCGCCCAGGATGTCTATGATCGGGACCCTGCCGAGGAAGGGGACATAAACAATGTCGTCCGGGTGGACGCGCGACGCCTGCGGCAAAACCTAGAACATTACTACGACACGGCAGGATGCACTGATCCCGTCAGGATTTTCGTCGACACAGGAGGGTACAGGCCGCGCTTTGAACGGGTTGCGATTGCCTCGTCTGATATGGGTGAGAACCCTCGTCGTACCTTCGGGTGGGCGGCACTGTCCTTTGTTGTCGGAACCGGGATCGGTATCGGTATTGCACTCATCGGTCTGGGGGAAATTTCCGAACCTCAGGTTCAACAGAGTACTCAGATTCCTACGAAGGACTCGTTGAGGCGTCAGGCCGTGATCGAACAATCGGCGTCTTCTCTGCAGGCCATGAACTTGGCTGATCAAGCCAGAAGCATGATGTTTCCCATCTTTGACCGCCCGCGCCAACAATTGGTGACAGAGGTATTCCGCCGCGTCATCGAGTTGGGCCCTGACTATTTCGGGGGCTATGCGGGGGCAGCTCAGGCGCTTGCGACCCTTGCCATAATGACACCGCCGGGGCCTGAAAAATCCGCGCTGACCAGTGAAGCCCTGGCCATGGCGGATAACGCGCTGCGTCTGGCACCCGCTGACCCGTGGGCCCAGTCCGCCCAGGCATGGGCCAAATTCGCGAACAGAGAATATGATGAGGCCATGAGGATATCGAAAAGGGCCGTGGCATTAGCGCCTAACGATGAACATGTTCTGGACATTCACGGCTCGATCGCGCTGTTCTCCGGTCACTTTGCCGAAGCCGCGCGCCATGCGGAAAAAGCCATGAACGGTGGCCGAAGCAACCAAAGATTTGCGAACCGCAATATATTTGGCGCCGCGAATTTCCATCTTGAAAACTACCAAACATCCCTGGATGCCTTTTCGGCAGCCGCGAGTTACGGGGACCCGATCAGCGCCCCCTCATTCGCCTATCAGACCGCCGCTCTTTACGAATTGGGTAAAACCAAAGAGGCCGCGCGCAAATATGCCGAGTTAAAAAATTCATGGCCCGATGCAGATGTGGAAAAAATGCTGACCGGCATTTTCAAAGACCCGTCACACGCAGAAAAGGTCATCAAAAGCATGAAGGCTTTAGAAAGCAATCCAAACTGATCCATTTGTCCAAAGGCAACTGCCTTTGGGCGAGGCAGGCTTTGACAGCGGGCACTTTCAAATCTTTTCGAATAGAGCTGTCGCCTCTTTGCGGGTGGTCCATGGGTGTCACCGGCGCATATTTTAGAGCAAACGGTTATTCTTCAGGAGCATACATGAACACCAAGTATTTCGCGCCGCACGGGGGCCATCCCGGGCAGGACCAACTGTTGACTGACCGCGCTGTTTTTACGGACGCTTATGCCGTCATTCCCAAAGGCACCATGCGGGACATCGTGACCAGCTTCCTGCCGTTTTGGGATGACACGCGCTTGTGGGTGATTTCTCGCCCATTAAGCGGTTTTGCTGAAACGTTCTCGCAATATATCATGGAAGTTCAGCCAGGTGGGGGCTCTGACCGGCCGGAAGTCGACCCCGAGGCCGAAGGCGTTTTGTTCGTTGTCGAAGGAACAGCAACGTTGAACATCGAAGGCGAAACCCACGAATTGACCCCTGGTGGCTATGCCTATCTGCCCTGTGCAAGTGAATGGACTCTGCGCAACCACGCTGAAGAAACGCTGCGGTTCCACTGGATTCGAAAAGCCTATGAGGTGGTCGAAGGGCTGGATAAGCCTGATGTTCTGATCCTTAACGAAAACGATATCGAACCAACAACCATGCCTGGCACGGATGGAAAATGGGCGACAACGCGCTTTGTCGACCCAAGTGATTTGCGGCACGACATGCATGTCACGATTGTCACGTTTGAACCCGGTGCGGTCATTCCATTTCTTGAGACGCATGTAATGGAGCACGGCCTCTATGTGCTCGAAGGCAAAGCTGTTTACCGGTTGAACAATGACTGGGTCGAGGTTGAGGCCGGCGATTACATGTGGTTGCGCGCGTTTTGTCCCCAGGCTTGCTATGCAGGTGGCCCGGGTAAATTCCGTTACCTTCTTTATAAAGATGTGAACCGTCACATGGCGCTGAGACCAGGATCTGTTGCCTACCCTCAGCATAAGCGCCTCAGTACGGCGGCTGAATAGCAACTAAATAGTCAGGAACATAGATGGGCCGTCTCGATTTCGGGGCGGCTTGATCGTTCGGCCTATGGATCCTCAAATCTGACCCGGGCAGTGGGATTTCCGAACAAACAAAAGCGGCGCGCCTTGGCACGCCGCTTTTTTACTGTGTCACGTGGAATGCCATTTCAGGCATCATTAGACGTGATCGTCATGTCCAATCGACCCCTGACCGTGCCCCGCCATACCACCTGAAACCTCTTCCGTTGCCTCGTCTGAAAGTTCCTCGGGCAGAATCAGGTTCAAAACAATCGCGATGACAGCGGCGGGGAGGATGCCCGATGTGGCCAAAACTTTGAATGTGCCAGGCAGATATTGAAGGGCGCCGGGCTCTAGCTGCAATCCAAGGCCAAGGCTCAGCGCAATCGCAAAGATCACCATGTTGCGGCGGTTCCAGTTCACGTCCGACAACATCGATACACCGGCCGCGACCACCATGCCGAACATCACGATCACGCCACCGCCAAGCACTTCGATCGGGATGGATGAGATAATCGCACCAATTTTCGGGATCAGACCACAAATGATCAGGAAGAGCGCACCTATGGTGACGACCATACGGCTCATGACCCCGGTCATGGCAATCAGACCGACGTTCTGGCTGAACGATGTATTCGGCAACGCACCAAACAGGCCCGAGATCGCGGTGCCGACACCATCGGCATAGGTCGCGCCCTGAATTTCCTTGTCCGTCGCTTCGCGCCCGGCACCCCCCTTGGTGATACCGGACACGTCGCCCACGGTTTCAACCGCTGATACAAAGGACATCGCGCAGAAACCGATGATCGCCGCGACCGAGAATTCGATGCCAAAATGCAGCGGGTTCGGCAGTGCAAAGGAGGCCGCGTTGCCAACATTGCCCAGATTCACCTGACCAAGTGCGAAGGCCACCGCGTAACCGACCAACAAGCCGATCAAAACCGCCGACACAGACAACATGCCTCGCGCAAAGAACTTCAGGCCAAGCGTAACCACGATCACAGTGCTGGCCATGAACCAGTTCAGGCCCGAGCCGTATTCTTCGGTACCGATGGCGGGCACACCCCCGGCGGCGTATTGAACGCCGACCTTCACAAGCGCCAAACCGATCATTGTCACCACAAGACCCGTCACCAGTGGCGGCAAAGCGAACCTAATACGTCCGATGAACAACCCCAGGAAGGCATGGAACAGACCACCGACAACAACGCCGCCCATTAGGACAGCAATGGCATCAACACCCTTTCCAACCACCAGCGGGATCATGATCGGGATGAAGGCAAACGATGTACCCTGCACGATGGGCAAACGGGCACCAACAGGACCCACGCCAATGGACTGGAACAACGTGGCGACGCCCGCAAAGAACATCGACATCTGGATCATATAGATCATCTGCGGAAAATCCGGGCTGTTCGAGCCGAACCCAAATCCAGCCGCGCCGCAAACGATGATGGCTGGCGTAACATTCGAGACGAACATCGCCAGCACGTGCTGAATGCCCAGTGGGACCGCTTTGATAAGTGGTGGTGAGTAATTCGGATCGCGGAGCTGCTCCGGCGTTCCGATGGTTGCATCTGACATTTTGTCTTTCCTCCCTTAAGAGACGTTGACCGGCTCCTCTTCCGGCCACGTTTCTCATTCCGTGATTGTGAAGGGCTCCTCGAACCAATGCTCTTCGAGGTTGGGCCCGGTTCCAATTCGGTCGACCACTGCAAAAAGCCCGGGCGCGTGAAGAGGGGTCAAAACCCCATGCCACGTGTTGCGGTGGTAATTCACGCCCTGCCCCGGTGCTGTTTTGAATGCGATAGGCTGTCCGGGGACTCCATCTTCGTCGGGCGCCACGACCACAACAAAGGGTTTGTCCGACAAGGGCAGAAAGGCCTGACTTCCATCCGGGTGTCGTTCGACCATGTCCAGTTTGATCGGCAGGCTGAACGCCTCGGACTGAAACACGCTGATCCCGGCGCGCCCGTCATGGAAATCCAGCGCGGCGCGGTCATGATACCGCGCGCACTTGCCCTGATTGATGTATTTGTCCACATCACCAGCCACTTCGATGACATCGCCGAATGGCGCAAAGGCCTCGGACGTCAGAGGGCTGAGCTTCAAAGCAGCTATCATACCGCGAACTTCTCGATCAGGCGCAGTTCCGCGATCCGTTCGACCTGGCGGCAGGCCTCGGCAAATTCGGTGTCGCGGTCGCTGTCGATACGACGGTTGAAGGCGTCCAGAATGCTGGCTTTCGTGTTGTCCTTGACCGCAATTATGAAGGGAAACCCGAACTTGGTTGTGTAGGCCTCGTTCAGCGCGGTGAACGTCGCGCGCTCTTCGTCGGTCAGCATATCCAGACCGGCCCCGGCCTGTTCGGCCGTGCTTTCCTTGGTCAGACGACCGGCTGCGGCAAGCTTGCCCGCCAGATCCGGGTGGGCAGTCAGAACACCCAGACGTTGTTCGGCAGAGGCCGTACGGAACACCCGCGCCAGCGCGTTGTGAACTCCGGCAGCATTGTCATGGGTCGGCCCAAGCTCCAGATCATACGCGCCTTCAGCAATCCACGGGCTGTGTTCGAATATGCCGCCGAATTCGGCAACAAAGGTGGGCTGGTCCATTTCGGACGGTGTGAGGCGTTGCATCGGGGGGTGTTCCTTTGCCCAGTGGTCGGCAATCTGTTCGCGCGTCGCGAACCAGACACCGTCATGTTTCATGAAATGCTCCAACGCGCGTTTCAGTGCCATGGCGCGGCCCGGTCGACCAATCAATCGGCAGTGCAGACCAATTGAGAGCATTTTGGGCGCACCAGCTTCGCCTTCGGCATACAGCATGTCGAAGCTGTCTTTCAGATAGCTTTCGAACTGGTCGCCAGTGGTGAACCCCGCCTGAATCGCAAAGCGCATGTCGTTGCAATCCAGCGTATAGGGCATGATCAATTGGTCCTTGCCACCCGCCTTTGTCCAATAGGGCAAATCGTCGGCGTAGCTGTCCGCGATATAGGCAAAGTCGCCTTCCTCGGCGGCCAGATCGACGGTGTTCATCGAACAGCGGCCCGTATACCAACCGCGCGGCGGCTGGCCCGTGACCTCGGTATGCAGGCGGATCGCTTCGCGGATTTGCGCGCGCTCTTCCTCCGGGGTCATGTCTTTGTGTTCGATCCACTTAAGGCCATGGCTGGCGATCTCCCACCCTGCGTGTTTCATCGCTGCAAGCTGCGCCGGTGCACGGGCCAAAGCAGTGGCAACGCCATAAACGGTTATAGGAGTGTCCTGCAAAAGCTGGTGAACCCGCCAGAATCCGGCGCGGCTGCCATATTCGTAGATCGTCTCCATATTCCAGTGTCTCTGACCGGGCCAAGGGGCGGCACCGGTGACCTCGGACAAAAACGCCTCGGACGCGGCATCACCATGTAAGATGTTGTTTTCACCACCCTCTTCATAGTTCAGCACAATCTGAACAGCGATCTTGGCATCATTGGGCCAGTTGGCTTTGGGCACTTGACCACCATAGCCGGTCATATCTCGTGGATAACGCGTCACATCAATTTCCTTCTTCTTGAAATGATGAATACCCCAGATAATCGACGATGTTTTTCAAAAAATACAACAAAGAGTTTCGGCCAGTCAGCCTTTGCCTCTTGGGGAGTATTCGGATTAGTAATTTCCAAGTTTTATAGAGAGGCGCAAATGTCAGGTTACCTAACTACACATGTTCTGGACACGGCGCGGGGGTGCCCTGCCGAGGGTCTGAAAATCGAACTTTTTCGAATTGAGGGGACTGGCCGTACATTGCTGAAAACCCTGGTCACCAATGACGACGGCCGCACGGATGAACAAATCCTGCCCGTAGCCGAGTTTTCATTGGGCGAATACGAATTGATTTTCTACGCCGGAGAATACCTGGACGCATCTGGCACTCCGCCCGAGGATCCACGTTTTCTGAACGTAATCCCAATCCGCTTCGGGATGTCCGAACAGTCGCATTACCATGTGCCGCTGCTTCTTTCGCCCTTCGGGTACTCAACCTATCGCGGCAGCTGAGCCGCCTTTTAGGGCGTGTTTGTCTCAGCAATCGTTGAACCAATACGCTCGATTATGAACTCCATGAACAGGCGTGTCTTGGGGTCCTGCATACGGCGGTGGGTAAACAAACACGCCATTTGAATCGGTTCCGGTGGTGTTTTAACCGCGACCGGAACCAAGGTACCGGCGCTGAGATACTTTGAAATCTCAAACACCGGCTTTAACGCGATGCCGTGCCCGGCCAGGGCCCAATCCGTCAACACGTCGCCATCGTCTGACTCGTACCGCCCTGAAACACGGAATCGCTTTGGTCCGGTATCGGTTCTCAAAAGCCACTGGAATTCAGTTGCACCGGGAAACCGCAGGCTGAGGCATTCATGCCCATTGGCGACAATATCGTCGCCACTTTCTGGCATCCCATGTTTCTTGATGTATTTCGGGGATGCACACAGAACCCGTTCCACGTCAGCAATCTTTCGAATGCGCAAATTGCTGTCTTCGGGCTGGCCAAGGAAGAAAGCCAAATCCAGGCCTTCGGTCGTGATATCCACGTTTCGGTCAGTTAATCTGAGCCGAACATTCACCTCAGGGTATTCAGCCAGAAATTTTGGCACCTGCGGTGCTATCAGACGCCGACCAACCCCTAAGGGGGCCGCGATATACAGCGATCCTTTGAGGTTCTCAGTGATATTGACGATTTGCGCTTCGGCGTTCTGGACGGCTTCAAGAATTTCTGTCGCACCCCGATAAAACGATTTTCCTTGCTCTGTCGGCGTCAAACTGCGCGTTGTACGTTGAAACAGACGTACACCTAGATGCTCTTCTAGCTGAGAGATTCTGGCCGACGTTACAGCCGGTGAAACCCGCAAATCGCGGCCCGCAGCAGACATGCTGCCCAATTCATAGACGCGGACAAAAGTGCGGATGTTATCGAAGTAGGACATTTTTTTGCATTTTTTGATACTGCTTGGTCTTTCGTAGCAATACCAGAGGAAAACTCTATCGCATAGAGTGCCGAAGAACTTAGAATCTTAGGAGCAATGCCATGTACGACTTGGCCGTAATGTGGGAGTGGATCGCCTTTTCTGTCCGCTGGCTGCATGTGATCACCGCGATGGCGTGGATTGGCGCGTCATTCTATTTTATCGCGCTGGACCTCATGCTGAAGCCGAACCCTGCCCTGCCGGACGGGGCTTATGGCGAGGAATGGGAAGTACATGGCGGCGGGTTCTATCACACCGTCAAGTACCTTGTGGCGCCCACCCGGATGCCGGAACACCTGACCTGGCACAAATGGCAGAGCTATACGACATGGCTGTCTGGTGCGGCTCTGCTGATGATCATCTACTGGGTCGGCGGTGAGCTGTTCCTGCTTGATCCAACCAAGGTGGACCTGTCGCTGTGGCAGGGCATCCTGATCTCAGGCGGATCACTGACCATTGGGTGGCTACTGTACGATCAGATGTGCAAATCCAAGCTAAGCGACTACCCGACCCTGTTGATGCTGTTGCTGTTCGTGATCCTGGTGATCATGTCCTGGGGCTATAACCAGATCTTTACCGGTCGCGCTGCGCTTTTGCATCTTGGCGCGTTCACCGCGACAATCATGACGGCCAATGTGTTCTTTCAAATCATGCCTAACCAGCGGATCGTGGTCGAAGATCTCAAGGCTGGTCGCACGCCGGACGCCAAATACGGCAAGATCGCCAAAGTGCGCTCGACGCACAACAACTACCTGACCTTGCCGGTCGTGTTCCTGATGTTGTCAAACCACTATCCGCTTGCCTTCGGAACCGAGTATTCATGGATCATCGCCAGCCTGATTTTCCTGACAGGCGTGACCATCCGCCATTACTTCAACACGATGCACTCAACCGGTAAGGGCCCGCACTGGACCTGGGCTGTCACGGTTATCCTCATGATCGTCATTGCATGGCTGTCTTCGGTCAGGCCAACTGAGACATGGGAAGATGCCGAAGCGCGCGAACTGACGCCATATGAACAGAAATATGCGTCAGCCGCCAGTTTCGAGGCCGCGTATGACACGGTGCTGGGCAATTGCTCCATGTGTCATGCGCGCGAGCCGGTCTACGGCACCATGAAATGGGCTCCTAAGAAGGTTTTCCTAGAAACACCCGGTGACGTTGCCAGGCAGGCCGACCAGATTTATCTGCAGGCCGGGATCAGCCACGCGATGCCGCCGCCATCAGCGGTTCAGATGGACGAAGAAGCACGCCAGACAATTGTTGCATGGATCAATGAGGTCAGGGATCAATAGCACCAACAGGTAAATTGGTGACAGGCAAACTGGGTTTTCATGCCCAGTTTTTTGTTTTTCAGCCCGGCACAAAAAAGCGTTTGCTGTGCTGCGCGATATGTTCGACGAACAGGCGCACCTTGGGATCCTGAAGCTTTTTATGTGGGTAAAGACACCCGAAAATCGTCGGCAATGGGGGTGTCTTCGGCAGGACCTCGACCAGCCTCCCGTCCTCAAGATAGTCCCGCACGTCAAAGCGTGGTTTGTTGACGATCCCCTTGCCCGCCAGCGCCCAGTCCGTCAGCACGTCCCCATCATCCGCATCGTATTTACCGTGAACTTCCAGCTTTCGCGGCCCCATGTCGGTGTTGAGGGTCCAGAAATATTCCGGCGACCTAGGATACCGCAGCAATAGGCAGTTATGGGGTGTGTGCAGCAGGTCATCCGGCGTATTGGGCACGCCAAAGTTCGACAGGTATTCCGGAGACGCACACAGCACGCGATCGCAATCCGCAAACTTCCGCAGTTTCATGGTGGAATCACCGGGCTCACCGATAAAGAACGCAATGTCCAAACCGTCGGCCATTATGTCCACCTTGCGGTCTGAAAGACGCATGCGAATCTCTGTTTCGGGGTAGAGTTCCGAGAATTCCGGCACCAGAGGCGCAACGATTCTACGCCCGACACCCAGCGGTGCGGTGATGCGAATGGCCCCTCGCGGGGCGTCGGAAAAGCTGGCAACGCGTGCTTCGGCGTGATCGATCGCCAGCAGAACGGCCTTGGCCTCATCGTAGAAAACCGATCCGACTTCGGTAGGAGTCATCGACCGGGTTGTTCTATTGAACAGCCGCACGCCCAAATGGTTCTCAAGCTCTTTCAACCGTTTGCTGGCCACTGCCGGGGTTAACCGCAGGTCGCGCCCACCGGATGTAATGCTGCCCAGCTCCATCACTCTGACAAAAACACGCAGGCTTTCGATGTACGACATTCGATCCTCTCCTCGCGGAAAGACTGCGCCATGACATTTTCTTTTTCAACGATATGTTGAAAGTATTTGCCGTTTCCGGTGATTTTAAGACTCAATCGTTGCGCCTATGGTCCCCCCGATCACCCACCTGAGAGGCAGGGGCATAGGGAGAATACCATGACGCATCGCACCGACATCCAATTTGTCCTGAATGGCAAGGATGTGTCCGTTCCAAACGTATCCGCAGACCAGACCCTTTTGGATTTCTTGCGGTTGGAGCGTCGGCTGACAGGCACAAAAGAAGGCTGCGCCGAGGGTGACTGCGGTGCATGCACCGTGCTTGTCGGGCGGCTGGGACGCAAAGGTTTGGCCTATGTCCCGGTGAATGCCTGCATCCGGTTTCTTGCCTCGGTCGATGGCTGTCATGTTGTAACAGTGGAGCACTTGTCCGGCCCGGACGGTCGATTGCACCCGGTTCAACAAGCGATGATCGAACATCACGGCAGCCAGTGCGGGTTCTGCACCCCGGGATTCGTCATGGCACTTTATGCACTGTGGATGCAGACACCGGAACCGACCGAGACACAGGTCGAAACCGCATTGCAGGGCAACCTGTGCCGCTGCACCGGGTACGAGCCGATCATCCGCGCCGCCGTTGCCGTCAGCCGCTATGGCACCCCGGCATCGGACTACCTGAATACCGAACGTGAAACCATGACCACGCGTCTGGCCGCGCTCAAAGACGGTCGGCGCGTGGTGTCTGGAACGGAAGACAACCTGAGCATTATCCCCTCCAGCGTAGATGATCTCGCCGAGTGTCTGCAGACCTATCCGAATGCCACGATCGTGGCCGGGGCCACAGATGTGGGCCTTTGGGTCACCAAATTCCTGCGCAACATCGGGCCTGCCATCTTCACCGGTCATCTCGAAGACCTGAAAACAGTCGAAAGACAGGGTTCCCTCCTCCTGATTGGTGCTGGCGCCAGCTACACCGATTGCCAGGAACTCCTGTCTGAACACCTGCCACACCTGTCCTCCTACTGGGATCGCATCGCAGGGTGGCAGGTGCGGAATATGGGAACAGTTGGCGGGAATATCGCCAACGGCTCGCCCATCGGGGATACGCCGCCGGTTCTGATCGCGCTTGGTGCAGAAATCACGCTGCGGCGCGGGTCTGAAAGCCGGACGCTGCCTCTGGCTGATTTCTTCATCGATTATGGCAAGCAAGATCGCCAACCCGATGAATTTGTCGCGAGCATCCACGTGCCCCTGCCCGGCCCCAACGATCTGAACGCGGCCTACAAGATTTCCAAGCGGCGTGACGAGGACATCTCCTCCGTCGCTGCCGGTATCCACATGACGGTCACGGATGGCACGATCAGCAATGCGCGCATCGCATTCGGCGGCATGGCCGCTACGCCCAAGCGAGCCGCAGCTGCCGAGGCCGCGCTAAACGGTCGACCCTGGTCGCGCGAAAGCATTGAAGCTGCCGCTGTGGCGCTGGCACAGGATTTCTCTCCTCTGACCGATTGGCGCGCATCCTCTGACTACCGGATGCTGTCCGCCCAGAACCTGCTGCGTCGGTTCTTCCTTGAGAACGACACCAAAACCGACACCCCCGTTCAACTGGCTTGCGCGTAATTAGGAGACGGCAAAATGAAAGATAACGTTTCCATCATTGGATCAGCCCACACCAACGTCAAACATGACAGCGCGATCAAGCACGTCACAGGACGGGCCGACTATACCGACGATATTGCCCAGCCCGAAGGCACGCTGCACGCGTATCTCGGTGTCTCTGACGTTGCTCATGCCAAGCTGTTGGACATTGATTTCTCCGATGTTCTGGCCACACCCGGTGTCGTCGGCGTACTGACCGCGGACGATGTGCCTGGGGTCAATGACATCAGCCCAACACATCTGAATGACGAGCCGGTTTTCCCCACCGATGCCATTCAGTTTCACGGCCAGCCTCTGTTTGCCGTGGTTGCCGAGACCCGCGACATTGCGCGCCGCGCCGCAGAACTGGCAAAGATCGAATACGAAACCCTGCCTCACGCGCTAGACCCGATTGCCGCGCAGGAGGCCGGATACCCGCATGTCACAGCCCCCCTCAAGCTGGAACGCGGCGACGTCGCCCCGGCGCAGGAAACTGCTCCGAACCGGATCAAAGGCCGCATGAGCGTTGGCGGTCAGGACCATATGTACCTCGAAGGTCATATCGCCTTTGCCATACCGGGCGAAGACGACGATGTGGTCGTGCATTGCTCGACCCAGCACCCGTCCGAGGCGCAGCATATGGTGGCGCATGTCCTGGGCGTGCCGTCCAACGCCGTTGTGGTCAACGTGCGCCGCATGGGTGGCGGATTTGGCGGCAAGGAAAGCCAGATGAACCTGTTCTGCGCGGTCGCAGCCATGGCTGCCAAAAAGTGGAACCGCGCCGTGAAAATCCGCCCTGACCGGGATCAGGACATGACGGCAACCGGCAAACGCCATGACTTCGTGATCGACTATGACGTCGCCTTTGACGACGATGGCCGCATTCAGGCAGTCGAAGGCAGCTTTGCCGCGCGTTGCGGCTTTTCGGCAGACCTGTCGGGTCCCGTGACCGACCGGGCGCTTTTCCACGCGGATAACGCTTATTTCTATCCGAACGTGCGCCTTAACAGCCGTCCGATGAAAACCAACACGGTGTCGAATACCGCGTTTCGCGGGTTTGGCGGCCCGCAAGGCGTAATCGCGGCTGAGCGGATGATCGAAGAAATTGCCTATGCCACGGGGCAGGACCCGCTGGATGTGCGCAAGGTCAATTTCTACGGTACCGAAGACCGCAACATCACCCCATATCATCAGGAGGTCGAAGACAGCATTCTCGACCGACTGATCGGAGAGCTGGAAGAGACATCGGAATACCGCAAGCGCCGTCAGGACATCATCGAGTTCAACAAGACATCGCCGATCCTGAAAAAAGGCATCGCGCTGACACCGGTCAAGTTCGGCATTTCCTTTACAGCGACCTGGTACAATCAGGCCGGTGCTTTGGTGCATGTCTACAATGACGGTTCGATCCACTTGAACCACGGTGGCACTGAAATGGGCCAAGGCCTTAACACCAAGGTTGCGCAGGTTGTGGCCGAGGCGTTTCAGGTTGATTTCAGCCGGATCAAGATCACCAAAACGACGACCGAGAAGGTTCCCAACACGTCGGCCACGGCTGCCTCGAGCGGGACCGATCTGAACGGTATGGCGGCGTTGAACGCGGTTGAGCAGATCAAGGCGCGTCTTGTGAAGTTCGCCGCCGAAACCTGGAATGTTGCCCCTGAAGAAGTCGCCTTCCATGCCAACCAGGTGCATATCGGGCAAGAGGTTCTGCCCTTCGACACATTCATCAAACAAGCCTATCTGGCGCGTGTGCAGCTGTCAGCAGCCGGGTTCTACAAAACCCCCAAAATTCATTGGGACCGGGCTAAGGGACAAGGCCGCCCGTTCTACTATTACTCCTATGGCGCGTCGTGTTCGGAAGTGACGATTGATACCCTGACAGGTGAATACCGGATAGAGCGTACTGATCTTTTGCACGACGTTGGACGTTCGCTGAACCCTGTGCTGGACAAGGGCCAGGTCGAAGGCGCATTCATTCAGGGCATGGGTTGGCTGACCACCGAAGAGCTTTGGTGGGACGACGCTGGCCGTTTGCGCACCCACGCGCCGTCGACCTACAAGATCCCGCTCGCATCGGACCGCCCCCGTATCTTCAACGTGAATCTTGCCGATTGGTCGGAAAACCGCGAGTTGACTATTAAGCGCTCCAAGGCTGTTGGCGAGCCGCCGTTCATGCTGGGCATTTCGGTATTCGAAGCGCTGTCAATGGCCGTGGCCTCTGTCGCTGAGTACCGCGAATGCCCGCGCCTTGACGCGCCAGCCACGCCCGAACGTGTGCTGATGGCTGTTTCGCGGCTGCAGGAGACGCTCTGAGCCATGGCTGTCCCCGGTTCCCTCAGCGAATTTCTGTCCACGCAGCACAGCGTAATCCGCGTTGCGCTGACACGTGTGCGCGGGTCGTCGCCGCGCAACGAAGGGACCGAGATGTTCGTGGCACCCGGGGCATTGTGTGGAACCATCGGTGGCGGCCAATTGGAGTTCATGGCCATCAACGCCGCGCGGGACATGCTGCGCGACGGGGTGCTGCATCAGGATCTGGATGTGCCGCTTGGTCCGGAAATCGGGCAATGCTGCGGTGGTCGCGTGGAATTGCAACTCTCCCGCATGCGCGCGTCGGACAAATGGGCCGCCACAGAACGCGCAACCCAGCGCGACGAGGCTTTGCCCCATGTCTATGTCATGGGAGCGGGCCACGTGGGGCGCGCTTTGGCCAATCAGCTTCAGCATCTGCCGGTGCGCTGCATCCTCGTCGACACCAGACCCGAAGAGGTCGAACTTTGCACAGCCAATGTCGAAACCCGCGTCAGCGCGATCCCCGAGACGGATATCTGGGGTGCGCCTGCGGGCAGCGCCTTTATCGTTCTGACTCACGATCACGGGCTTGATTTCCTGCTGACATCCGCCGCGCTGGAACGTCAGGACGCCGCTTATGTGGGGATGATTGGGTCCGCCACCAAGCGGGTAAAGCTCAGGAACTGGGCGCACAAACACTGTGACGGACAGTCTATCGAACACTTGAAATGCCCCATTGGGGCAAGCGGTAGCCGCGACAAGCGGCCCAGCGTCATCGCCGCCTTCGTGGTGGCCGAGGTGATGGCTGAATTGACCTCTGAAACTGCCGCGACCGCCCCGACCGGGGCAAACCAGGCGCCCCTGCGGGGCCACCATCACGACCGGAAAGGGAGATCGGCCTGACATCCGTCGGGCTATTCCGGTCACATCAGAGGAGGAGACCGTCATGGACGGGAGGACCTACGAATACAAGCTGTTTACCCGCAGCGACTTCAGCGCATTCTGGGCGCTATTTACTGACAACCTCGTGAATCTGCTGATCCTTTCCGGGGTCTGTCAGTTCGTGTTTCAGATGCCCGCCGAAATCGTGTTTGGCCGCATCGTTCCCGGTGCTGCCGTCGCGATTCTGGCCGGGGTTGCGGTTTATACTTACCTCGCCAAATGGGCCGCAAACAAACGGGGTGAAGACGTCACCGCCCTGCCCTACGGCATCTCGACGCCGGTTATGTTCGTCTACCTGTTCGGTGTGATCGGCCCCATCTACTGGGCAACCAATGATCCCATGCTGGCATGGCAAGTGGGCATTGGCGCCGGGTTCATGGGCGGCATCGTTGCAGCTTTGGGTGCCATTATTGGCCCATACCTCAAGCGGATCACGCCACGCGCCGGGATGCTGGGCACGCTGTGTGGTATCGCGCTGGTCTTTATCGGCTCGGTACCGTTGGCCGAGGTGTTCGAAAACCCAATTATCGGCTTCACGTCGCTGCTGTTTATCCTCTGGGGTCTGATCGGTCGTTTCCGTCTACCGGGTAATGTTCCAGCCGGTCTGGTCGCGATTGCTGCCGGTACGGTAATTGCTATCATCCTGGGTGAATCAAAAATCGACGTCAGCGGCATCGGCTTTTACCCGCCGGTCCCCTATTTCGGTGACCTCATCGCCGGTGTGCAATACCTGTTCGCCAACCCCGAGCTGTTCCTGGTGCTGATCCCGGTACAGATCTACAACTTCATCGAAACCATGAACAACGTGGAATCGGCCGAGGCCGCAGGCGACCACTACCCGGTCGGATTGTGTCAGGTGACGGATGGTGCAGGCACAATGCTGGGCGCGCTATTTGGCTCACCCTTCCCGACCACCGTTTACATCGGTCATCCGGCTTACAAACGCCTTGATGCCCATGCTGGTTACATCGTTGGTGTGGCTGTTGTGATCGCTGCGGCCGCCTTCCTGGGCTTCCTGTCCTTCCTTGCGGGCCTGATCCCAATTGCCGCCGCGGCTCCGGTCCTGGTCTTTGTCTCGGTCAGCTTGATCACCAACACGGCCTGGGCTGTAAAGCCGATGCACATGGCTGCCGTATCCTTTGCGATCCTGCCTCATATCTCAGCCTTCCTGATGGTCAAATGGGGATCGCTGATGAACGCGCTGCGCAGCACTGGTGTCGAGGGACTGCCGTCGCTGGGCGACGAAGGCCTGACCGCAGCACTACTGATGGAAGGTGCCCATTACGAAGGACACCTTGCCCTGAGCCAAGGCGCGATCATCACTGGTCTGATCTGGGGTGCCATCGTGGCCGACGTGATTGACGGTCGCTTCCGGATGGCAGGTTTGTTTGCTGTCGCGGGCGGGTTGATGTCAGCAGTGGGGATCATCCATTCCTACACGCTGCAGATGCCTCAGTTCGACGGGATCACCATTGGTTACTTGATCATCGGCGCGTTCCTCTACGTCTATCCGGTGTTCGCACCCAAAGAGGATCTTGAGCATCGTGTGATCGTACCGGATGAGCCGGATCTGATCGACGACGACTCACCTGCACAACAGGCCTGATCCATAGCGGGGCAGTCGCAGGGCTGCCCCCACCTCTTTCCTTATCCTACAAACGAGACCTTTCATGACACAGAGATTGCTTCGCGGTCGTCTGCTGACCTTTCATCGCGAACCCCTGAGCGGCGAAGATTCCGGCGCGTATACATATCTTGAGGACGGCGCCCTGCTGATCCAGGACGGGATCATTCAGGATACTGGCCCCTTCGCCGAGATCAGCGCGAAAGCCAGGGATGTGCCTGTGACAGACCATCGCCCACACCTGATGATGGCGGGTTTTATCGACACGCATATTCACTTCCCCCAAGTGCAGGTGATCGCCTCGTGGGGGGCGCAGCTTCTGGACTGGCTCAACAATTACACTTTCCCAGAAGAAACCCGTTTTGCCTCGGATGCGCACAGCGCGAACATGGCGCGGGCGTTCTACGATCAACTTGTCACCCACGGCACCACAACCGCAGTCGCCTATTGCTCAGTCCACAAGACATCGGCGGATGCGTTTTTTACCGAAGCGACCAGACGAAACATGCGCGTGCTTGGCGGCAAGGTCCTGATGGACCGCAATGCGCCCGAAGGTCTGCAGGACACGCCGCAAACCGGGTACGATGATACCAAGGCGCTGATTGCGGACTGGCACGGCAAGGGCCGCAACGGCTATGTCATCACCCCTCGGTTCGCGATCACATCAACGCCGGAACAGATGGCAATGGCTCAGGCGCTTGCGCAGGAGCATCCGGATTGTCACATCCAGACACACCTGTCTGAAAACAAGGACGAGATCGCCTTTACCAAGCAGCTTTATCCGCAGGCGCGCGATTATCTGGACGTCTACCAATCCTTTGGTCTGCTGGGGCAAAAGACTCTGTTGGGGCACTCGATCCATCTGGAAGCGCGCGAGATCGACGCGCTTGCCGAAACGGGCGCGCATCCGGTGTTTTGCCCGACCTCAAATCTGTTCCTGGGTAGCGGCCTGTTTGATCACGGCGGGCTGAGCGCGCGCGGTATCTCAAACGGGATCGCGACGGATGTCGGTGCTGGTACCAGCTATTCGATGCTGCAAACCCTCAACGAAGGCTACAAGATTTTGCAATTGCAAGGGCTGGCCCTGCATCCGCTGCAAGCCTTCCACTGGGCGACACGCGGTAATGCCTGCGTTCTGGGCCTGGAAGGCAAAATCGGCAATCTCGATCCCGGAACCGAAGCGGATGTCGTTGTTCTGAACGCCCGCAGCACCCCCGCCATGGCCCTGCGCATGGATCGCGTCGGCAGTCTGGCAGAAGAATTGTTCGTGCTGCAGATGATGGGCGACGATCGCGCTGTTGAAGAGGTCTACGTGTCGGGTACGCCCAGTAAATCTGTGACCGGCCAGACCTCCGAAACCAACTTTGCGTTCGATCCCGCGTAAATAATAGCTGACCTGTGTTTGGCCGTGCCGTGACCGGTTAACGGCCAAGCATTTCAACGAACTGCAAGTGCAGCTCGGTGCGGCCGGGCGCGCCTGACAATCATTTCCGCTTTTCATCATTACTAACCGAGATCGGATTTTCACCGCTCTCAGTTCGAAAAATAAATTGTCATGGTTGACAAAGTATATTTCTCGATTATTTGTCATTCGTGACAATAAACGAGGCCATGATGCCCAGACCTTCGCTAAAAGACCAAAGATCCCATGAAATACTCGACGCCTATCTGACCTGCGTGGCGCGGTTCGGGCTGGAAGGCGCGACCCAGGCGCGGATTGCAGATGAAGCCGGCGTCAAGCGCCCGCTTTTGCGCCATTACCTTGGAAACAAGGACGAAATGATAACGGCTCTGGCCGACTATGTGATCGCCGGTTTCACCGCATCACTGGAAGGGTTACGCCAGATTTTGCCGGATACGGCGACACCTTCGGACCTTGTGGATGCTCTTTTCTCGGAAGACATCGGAACCGATCCGCGGTTGATGCTGGCCTATCAGGCGCTGGTCACGACAGTCCCGGATCGCCCGGACTTGCGGCAGGGACTGATGGACAGCCTCACCGAGTTTTTCGACGTAGTCGAAGCGATCCTGCGTCGCGCGGCGCCCATGGCCCCGGACACAAGCATTCACGCCGTGACACAGGGCATTTCGGCCATCTTTGTCAGTATGGACGCCCTTTCCCCACTGGACCCACCCGAAGCTTGGCGGGCTGAATTGAAACTGGCAGCTTCTCTGTTGGCTTCGACGTTGGAGGCCAGATCATGAGCCCGACGCGAACAGCCAACTACATTGCCCTGCCCATCCTATTGGTAGCGACAGCGCTTGGTCTCTACTGGGTTTGGGGGATGCTTTTTGTCTGGTGGATCGTCCCAACCATCATGAACGGACAAGCCTTTCTGGTGTTCGAAATCAACCGCGACGACGACCCGGTTCTGTACTGGGCCATCGTCGGCCTCTGGGCTGTGTTGGGCCTAATGATGATCGCCGCCAGCCTGTTTCCCCAATATGCCCATCTTCTTGCCTGAGGTACTCTGATGACCAAAATGTATCACCACCTACCGGTCGAGGCTTACACCTCGCGGGACTGGTTTGACCGCGAACAACGCCAGATTTTTTCACGAACCTGGCGTTTCGCCGGGCTGGTCGAAGATATCGAGGGGCCGGGGCATTACCTGTCGGTTCAGGCCGGGCTGAACAATCTGTTCATCGTCATGGGGCGCGATCACCGGCTGCGCGCCTTTCACAACATTTGCCGTCACCGCGGCACCCAGTTGATCCGCGCGGTCGGCAAGACACAAAAAGCGCTGACCTGCCCCTATCACGACTGGACCTATGATCTTGAGGGCAACCTGATCTCGGTCCCGGATGAGGCATCTGAATTTCCCGGCGGCGTCGATAAATCCTGTCTTGGCCTCAAACCGGCCAGCGTGGATGTCTGGCGCGGCATGCTGTTCGTGCATCCGGACCCTGACGCCCCCACCCTTGCCGAATGGTTCGGAGAGGTCGATCCCCTGTTGGGCCCGCACAAGCCCGAGGAACTGGTCGAGTATACCGACGGGCACAACAATTATGAAATCAAGGCCAACTGGAAGATCGTTGTCGAGAACTACATCGACGTCTACCACCTGAGCCATCTGCATTCGAATACACTGCACATGTATGACCATGCCAAGGCCGAATACGGATGGAAGGGGCCGCATTACCACTTTTGGGAACCCCCGTCCCAGGCCTATGCGAAGGATCACGAAGCCAATATTCCAATGCCCCGCACGATACCCGAACCCCATACTGGTGCATGGGTTCCGATGCTGTTTCCCGGAATTGGTATTGGGGCCAGCGAAGAAAGCTGGAATCTGTTCATCATCACTCCGCTGGCCCCCGATCTGACCCGGATCGAGAACCGCACAAAACTCGCCAATGCATCGGACTGGGCCTTTCAGAAACAACAGTGGAAAAGCTGGGGCTTCTGGAAGGATTTCGGCGGTCCGAAATATCAAGGCGACGATGCCGCAGGCGCAGATGATCCGATGGCCTCGGGCGATTTCACGACCGAGGATATCTATGCCTGCGAGCAACAGCAGAAGTCGCTGAAAAGCCCGTATCTGGAAATCGGCCCGGCCGGAATTGGCGAAAGCCCGATCACCCAGCACCAAAAGGCGGTGCTGGATTTCATGCAAGACAGCTGAACGCCGCGGAGGTTGATCATGAAACCAGTTCAAGCCACCCTGATCGGCGTCGCGCTTGCATCGGCTCTGGTGCTGACGGCGCAAGCTGACGCGCCAGAAGACATCGCCGCGCGTATCCTACAAGCGCAGGATGAACAAAGCCTGCTTGCCACCTGGAGCGATTGGCACCCCGACGCCACGCATCAGATCATCCTCAAATACGGGATGGGGCAGCCGGACGACGTGTTCTCGTACCGTGTCGGGGATGACACCGACGCGGAAGACCCCGAGATCGCGAGGGCGTTGGAAGGTTACTCGGAAACCGCCCGATCGGCGCCAGTGATTTCATCGCGCACCGAGGATGGCGTGTCGCACGTCACCGCCGTGACCGATGTCGACTATGATTGGCAGGGATACAGCGGCAGAATGCGTCAGACAGACGCCTTTGTCTTTGCGCCCTATCTTGGCGGGACGGTGATCCAGTCCTTGACCACGACCTATGATTACCGATGACGGGACCTTTTTATGCAACGTGACTTTCATACCCTGACCGTGTCTGACACCCGTCAAGAAATCGGCGGCGCGGCCACCAGTGTCATTTTCAACGTCCCGCCCGATCTGACCGACCTGTTTCAATGGACGGCCGGGCAACATCTGACAGTCAGATTCCAGATGGCCGGTGCGGAGCAAAGGCGCAGCTACACCATCTCAAATCCTCCGGGGTCTGCGCTTCGCATCACGGTCAAACGTGTGAAGGATGGGATCGTTTCCAACCACATAGGGGATACCTTGTCACCGGGTGACTCAGTTGAGGTTATGCCCCCATTCGGACATTTCACATTACAGCCCGGAGCCCTGAAACGCCGCACCCACTATTTCTTTGGAGCCGGCAGCGGTATCACGCCGCTTTACGCGATGATCAAAGCAGTTCTGGCCGATGAACCTCATTCCTCGGCGCATCTGATCTTTGGCAATGCCAATGCGAACAGCATCATTTTCCGAGATGAGCTTGAGCAGATGCAGGCGCAATATCCGAACCGGTTCACCCTGCGCCATGTCCTGTCGCACCCCTCCGTGCTCAGCTGGTTTTCACCGTGGCGCACGGGGCGGTTGGACGCAGATACCATTCAGGCGGCAATCACTGAAACGCCCCCCGTGGCGCAAGACACTCATTATTGGATCTGCGGCCCCGGCAGTATGAATACGGACATCCGGACGGCGCTGCGGAATCTGGATGTGCCAGACGATCGCATCCACATGGAAAGCTTCGGCGGAGACGCCCAAGACGACCTGAGCGAACCCGGCATGGCCGCAACCGCCCGGATCAGGCTTGGCGGCAAGGTCTCGGAAGTGCCTGTCGCTGCAGGGCAAACCATCCTCGAAGCGGCCATTGCGGCCGGACTGAACCCACCGTTCAGTTGTCAATCTGGTGTGTGCGGTGCTTGTGCCGCCCAGCTTGAGGGCGGCACCGTTCATATGCGCAATCGGATCGCTCTGGAGGATCGTGACGTCGAGAAAGGGTTGATCCTGTGCTGTCAAAGCGTCGCGACACAAAAGGAGCTGTCACTGCGGTTCGAAGATTAGGTTAAGTCAGGGCGTTTTGACGGAACCCATCTTATTGGAAGGTCAGATCAGGTGCGCCGCGTGTGACGTCTTGCGTGCGGCTTTTGCCAGCTTGATCAACCCGAACAGCCAGCTTTTCAGCCGTCGGGAATCGTTCGAAATATGCAAAGTGGATGGCCTCAATCACGTCGATATTCTTGCATCTTATCAGGTATTCAGCCTGAAATTCGTTTGTGTCATCACCATCCGTCCGCGTGGTGTCTGTGTCTTGCCCCAAACCTATGGCTGAAAGTGTGACATTGGCCATCGCGGCAAAACACTCGGCCTCTTCGGGCACAACAAACAACTCCAGAGGTTTGGACAAGTCGGAAATGGCGACGGCAATAGACTCCCGCCCTTCATCGTTTTGTGCAGGCTTCTCGGTGCCAAGAATGCCGGCGGCGGGGACTGCCAGTGACAAGGTGAACTCGGCCCCGGAAACCGCAATGTCCAGATCACCTGCGGCATGATCCTGCGCGACAGCGGTATGAGCCTGCGACACAAAAACCGCAGAGATCAGGATCAGGACGAAAGCTGCGCTTTTCATAAACAGGCACCACTAACCAAAGAATCACACGGATTATTCTAATATGTTTCAAATCCCGCGCAATCTTGGCCCCACGCATCGCGCCCCACCAATATTGGGGAGTATCGGGGCGACCAATATTATCCGACTATAAAACTCAGGTTGACATAGGTGACTAATTCACTCAGTTAATACATCATACGCGCCACATAACCGGCGTATGAAAACTTTTTTTCTGACTGGAAAGTGTCACCCCCATGACCCGATTTTTCACCGCCACCAGCATCCTTACAATTGGTGCTGCCACCGCAGCTTTTGGAGCTGACGCACCCTCGAGAGCCGATGTTCTGAATACCTACGCAAACATCGCCGAAGCCAAATATGACGACAGCCTGATCGCGGCCAAAGCGCTGCAAGAGGCCGTATACGCCCTGATCGCCGAACCGTCCGATGCCACCCTGAACGCGGCCCGCGCCGCCTGGGTCGCCGCGCGCGTGCCCTATCAACAGACCGAGGTCTACCGTTTTGGAAACGCTATCGTTGATGACTGGGAAGGCAAAGTGAACGCCTGGCCGCTGGACGAAGGCCTGATCGATTATGTCGATGCCTCCTATGGCGGACCCACTGATGAAAACGAATTTGCCGCGCTGAACGTGATCGCCAATCCAAGCTTTGAGTTGTCGGGCGAGGCCATCGACGCCAGCGAAATCACCCCCGAACTGCTGGGCGAAACCCTGCATGAGGCTGACGGGATCGAGGCAAACGTCGCCACCGGCTACCACGCCATCGAATTCTTACTGTGGGGTCAGGACCTAAACGGTCACGGTTCCGGCGCGGGCAACCGCCCGTATACCGATTATGTTCAAGGTGACGCCTGCACCGGCGGCAATTGTGATCGCCGCGCCCAATACCTGAGCGCTGCAACCGCCCTGCTAGTCAGCGATCTGGAATGGATGGCCGCACAATGGGCCGAAGGTGGTGAGGCGCGCGCTGCACTGAACGCGAATGAAACCGCTGGCGTCAGCGCGATCCTAACCGGCATGGGTTCGCTGTCTTATGGCGAGCAAGCAGGTGAACGTATGCGCCTTGGCCTGATGCTGAACGACCCCGAGGAAGAGCATGATTGCTTCTCTGACAATACCCACAACAGCCACTACTATGATGGCTTGGGCATTCAGAACGTGTATCTGGGCAGCTATACCCGCATCGACGGCACCCCGGTTTCGGGCGCTTCGCTATCGGACTTGGTGATCTCCTCCGATCCGTCGCTGGACGCCGAGATGAAGGTCAAGCTGGCCAATACCATGCAGGCCCTGGGCCGTCTGAAGTCGACCGCCGAGGCCGGTTTCGCCTATGACCAGATGCTGGAACGCGGCAACGAGGGTGGCGAGCAATTGATCATGGGCGGCGTCAACGGTCTGGTCGATCAGACCAAGACGATCGAGCGTATCGTGACCACTCTGGAACTGGATCAGATCGAGTTCGAAGGCTCCGACAGCCTGGATAACCCTGACGCGGTTTTCCATTAAGCAAACCCGGATCGGGGGCGTGTGCAAATTCACGCCCCCGGCTTTCCTGTCAAGCAAAATTGTGATTTGCAGCTGGACCCGGAACAAATAACTTACTAATTAAGTAAGAAATTTATCGAGCACAGATTCGCTATGATCGTATGTCACTGCACAAACATAACTGACCATGATATCCGCACCGCGATCGATTGGATGCGGACAGCAGATGCGCACACGATCATCACCCCCGGCAAGGTCTATCATGCCCTTGGAAAATCGGCGGATTGTGGCGGCTGCATGCCGCTTTTTCTGGACACAATGCGATCGAACGATAATCTGGAAGTCCCCATGCAGCTCCGTGCCCTACGCACCAGAGCAACTCAGGAGAAAGCAGATGAAGGGCGACCCCAAGGTAATAGAATACCTCAACAAATCTCTGCGGCATGAACTGACAGCCGTCAGCCAATACTGGCTCCATTACCGCTTGCAGGAAGATTGGGGCCTTGGCCACATGGCCAAGAAAAGCCGTGAAGAATCCATCGAAGAGATGGAGCATGCCGACAAGCTGATTGAACGGATCATTTTTCTGGAAGGCCATCCCAACCTGCAGAAACTGGACCCGCTGAGAATTGGTCAGAACCCCAAGGAAACACTGGAATGCGACCTGGCAGCTGAGCAGGACGCGCGCGCGTTGTACGTAGAGGCGCGGGATTACTGCAGAGAGGCACAAGACTATGCCTCTATGTCACTGTTCGAAGAATTGATCCGCGATGAGGAAAGTCATATCGACTTTTTGGAAACGCAGCTCGACCTGTACGAAAGGATTGGCGACGCCAATTATGCGCAACTCAACGCATCGAAAATGGACGAGGGCGAGTAGCCTTTTCATCCTGTCGGTGGCCGCCCTTGCGGCCACCCAAACCCCAGCCGCCGAGCTGCGGGACTATCACCTGAATTTCGAACCCAGAACCAAGGATGAGCGTACGCGTATCGACCGTGTCACTGCTGCGCCCACTGATTTCAGCGCGCCCCAAAGGTTCGAGGAATTGCCCGCCGGGGCGGCCACCGTTCGCGCCCGTGCCGACGCCGACGCATTTTCGCAGCCCTCGGGCAACCTGAGCTTTGAACAAGAGCTGGATTTTAAGGTTGGAAACGGGCTGTTCAAGAAAATCTGGGTATCTTCGCCGGCCTCTACGCTGGCCTCGGATGGGCTGGGGCCGCTGTATAACGCCCGTTCGTGCCAGCGCTGCCATATCAAGGACGGGCGCGGGCACACGCCCAACGGTCCGGATGACAATGCAATTTCGATGTTCCTACGTGTCTCGATCCCCGGCGGCGGTGGATATGATGAGATCGAGGATTACATCGCCACCCAGCCTGAACCGAATTACGGCGGCCAGATGCAGGATTTGGCACTGCCCGGTCATCCGGCTGAATATCGCCTGGATATCACCTACGAAGCCGTCCCAGTCACTTTGTCGGATGGCGAAACCGTCACTTTACGCAAACCGACCTACGCGGCGGCTGACCTTGGATACGGGCCGCTGCATCCAGAGGCGATGCTCAGTCCGCGTGTGGCGCCGCAAATGATCGGCCTTGGATTGCTCGAGGCGATCCCGGTCGAAGATCTGCTGGCCAATGCAGATCCCGAAGATGCAGATGGCGATGGGATTTCCGGGCGTCCCAATATCGTCTGGGCGATGGAATATGGCGCCCCGATGATGGGTCGGTTCGGACACAAAGCCGGTATGCCCACGATCATGGAACAATCGGCGGCAGCCTTTGCCGGTGATATAGGCATATCAAGCCCACTTTACCCCACCAGCCACGGCGATTGCACGGACGCTCAGGTTGGCTGTGTGACTGCCCCGCATGGGGACGGTGACGTGCGCGAGCTCGAGATCGACCAGATCGGCATGGACCTTGTTGCCTTTTACAGCCGCAACCTGGGCGTTCCCGCCCGGCGGGACGTGGACGACCCTCAGGTGCTGCACGGTAAGCAGATGTTTCACGACACTGGCTGCGCGTCCTGCCACACGCCTGCCTTTGTCACCCATCGCATGTCAGACCGGCCCGAACAGAGTTTTCAGCTGATCTGGCCCTATTCCGACCTGTTGCTGCACGATATGGGCGAAGGGCTGGCTGACAACCGCCCCGAGGGCCGCGCCACAGGGCGCGAATGGCGCACGCCACCGCTTTGGGGGGTCGGGCTGACCGAACAGGTTTCAGGCCGCACCCAGTACCTGCATGACGGTCGCGCGCAATCCTTGCTGGAAGCCATCCTCTGGCATGGGGGTGAGGCACAGGCCGCCCGCGATACGGTCGTTGCCATGCCCAAACCCGACCGCGATGCCCTGATCCGTTTTCTGGAAAGCCTCTGACCCATGCGTATCCTTGTTGCTGCTGTTGCATTGACGCTGCCCCTAACTGCGCTGGCGCAGGACCGTGGGCCGATCTTGTCGGATGCGGTCGAAGGGCACATCCTTCCCGGCTTTGCCTCGCTGGCTGAAACGACCGGAGTGTTGGCGCAGACAGCACAAACCGATTGCACCCCGACCTCACCCGAATTGCGGGCCGCCTATCACGCGGCCTTTGACGGCTGGATCTCGGTCAGCCATCTGCGCTTTGGCCCTTCCGAGGTGAACGACCGCGCCTTTGCGTTGGCCTTCTGGCCCGACACCAAAGGGTTCACCCCCAAAGCCTTGTCTAGCCTGATCGCGGCCGAGGATGCGGCTGTGGAAAGCCCCGAAAGATTCGCCGAGACATCCGTCGCCGGGCGTGGCTTCTTTGCGTTAGAACAGATGCTTTATGAGCCCAAGTTTGCGGATCAGGGCAGCCACACCTATCGCTGCGCGTTGATACGGGCCATCACCACCGATATCGACGGCAATGCCCGCGCGACAAACGCGGATTGGAGCAGCTTTGCAACCGCCCTGACGCAACCGGGCGACAACAGCCCCTACCGGTCCGACGATGAGGCCATGCAAGAGCTCTACAAGGCGTTGGTCACAGGCCTTGAATTCACCGGAGACACGCGTCTTGGTCGACCGATGGGCACCTTCGACCGCCCACGCCCCAACCGGGCCGAGGCACGCCGGTCGGAACGCTCACTGCGCCATGTGGAACTGTCCCTGATCACCCTGCGCGATCTGGCTGCGCGCCTATCGGCTGATCACCCCGAGATTGCCGCTGATCTAGCCAGCGCCTTTGACAAGGCCATCATCCGCGCGCAATCGCTGGACGACGCGGCGCTGGCCGGGGTCGCCACCCCTCAGGGCCGCCTCCGGGTCGAGGCGTTGCAGCAGGCAATCAACGATATCCGTGCGATTGCCTCGGCCGAGCTGGGTCCGACGCTAGGCATCAGCGCCGGGTTCAATTCATTGGACGGGGACTGACCCGTTGCCCAGCCGTCGTCATTTTCTGGCCGGTCTGGCCGCCACCAGCCTTTCGCCGTTACAAGGCTGGGCCGCAGTTGGTTCGCCCGACTATCTCGCCGCTGCCCTGTTCCCGGATGGCAGCTATCGGCTGGCCGGTCTGGAAACGGGCGGAAACATCCTGTTTTCCATACCTCTACCTGCGCGCGGCCACGCGGCTGCAGCCCATCCGCACCGCGCGCAGGCTGTGGCTTTTGCCCGCCGCCCCGGGACCTTTGCGGTGGTCATTGACTGTGCCTCCGGCACCGAAGTCACCCGATTGAACGCCCCCGCTGGCCGCCATTTCTTTGGCCATGGCGTCTTTTCCCGCGACGGTTCCCAGTTGTACACCACCGAAAACGACTATGAATCCGGAGCCGGCGTTATCGGCGTGTGGAACACAGACAATTATGCACGCCGGGGTGAGTTCCCCTCGGGCGGGATCGGCCCCCATGACATACGGTTGATGCCCGATGGTCAGACGCTGGTCATCGCCAATGGCGGCATCGAAACCCATCCCGAGACAGGGCGCACCAAGCTGAACTTGCCAACCATGCAGCCGCGGCTGACCTATCTGGATTTGTCCGGCACGGTTTTGGAGCAGGCGGCACTGCCACACGCGCTGCATAAGAATTCGATCCGCCATCTGGCGGTACGGCGAGACGGGCTGGTGGCATTTGCGATGCAGTGGCAGGGAGACAAGACGCAACACCCCCCACTGCTGGGCCTGCACCGTCGGGGGGAGGCTCCACTTCTGCTTTCCGCCTCTGAGGCCGCGCAAAGCACATTGCAAGGTTATGCCGGCAGCGTTGCCTTTGCCGGCGATGGGAGCACGGTTGCCATCACCTGTCCGCGCGGCAACGCCTTGCACCGGTTCAACGTCTCGAGCGCCCAACTAACTGGCAATTTCCCGTTGGAAGACGTCTGTGGCCTTGGCCCTGGTCCTAAAGGGTTTGTCTTTACCACTGGCACCGGGATAGTCGGAGAACTGATATCTGCCCCCAGCATTTCGGCCCGGCCGGACTGTCATTGGGACAATCACCTGATCCCAATTCGCAAGCCTGCATAAACTCGGCAAATCCCATCGCATAGATTACACTTGGAAGAATCAAACTGCTGCCGTATTGGCGGGCGCTAAACCGGCACTTAACCGCAAGGACTGACCTGATTGAAACAGACGCCCGACGCACCGCATTCTATCTACGGGGTTGAGAAATGGGGCAAAGGCCTCATTGAGGTGACGGAGCAGGGCGAGATCGGTCTGCGCAATCCCCTGGTGCCCGAGGCGGCGGCAATCAGCCTGCCCGGCATTCTGCACGATCTGGACGAACGCGGTATCAAGGCCCCGATGTTGCTGCGCATCAGCTCGTATCTGGAAAACGAGATCGCGCATATCAACGAAAGCTTCCGCGATGCGATTGCACGTGTCGGCTACAAAGGCAGCTATCGCGGCGTCTTCCCGATCAAGGTGAACCAGCAGGCTCAGGTGGTCGACCGGATCGTCGAGTTCGGTAAAAAGTACAACTACGGGCTCGAGGCTGGGTCCAAGCCCGAATTGGTCGTCGCATTGGCGCACCGTCTGGCCCGCGAGGCGCTGATTGTCTGCAATGGCGTCAAGGATGCCGAGTTCATCCAACTGGCCATCCTCAGCCGCAAGATCGGGTTCAACACGGTCATCGTTCTGGAAAGCCCCAAAGAGGCGGACACGGTGATCGAGGTCTATAACGAGCTGGGCATCGAACCCCTGATCGGTGTGCGGGTCAAACTGACCAATCAGATCAGCGGCAAGTGGGAAGAAAGCTCGGGCGACCGGTCTGCTTTTGGCATGAACACCGACCAACTGGTCGCCACGGTAGACAAGCTACAAGCGGCTGGCCTGCTGCACTGTCTGAAGCTGCAGCATTCGCATCTGGGCAGCCAGGTACAGGACGTTAACGACGTGCGCCGTGCCGTGGGCGAGGCATGCCGGTACTACACCGAACTGACGCGCGAGGGCGTGCCGCTGACCCATCTGGACCTCGGCGGCGGCATGGGTGTGGACTATACGGGTGAGAAAAAGGCCGCCGAGAACTCGATCAACTACACGGTCGAAGAATACTGCGCCAACGTGGTTGAAACCGTGGCCTACGCGATGGACGAGGCCGAGGTCGAACATCCAACGCTGGTGACCGAAAGCGGCCGTGCCGTGGTGGCGACGTCGTCGATGCTGGTATTCAACGTGCTGGAAAGCACTTTGTATGACGCACCGAACGGCCCCGAGGTCGAAGCGGACGATCACCATCTGGTCTCAGACCTTGCCGCGATAAACGGGTATCTCAGCACCGAGCGTTTGCAGGAATGCTGGAACGACGCCAATTTTTACCGCAACGAGCTGCGCGCGCTGTTCCGCCGCGGCTATGTCGACCTGCGCCAAATGGCCCGCGCCGAACGCATCTATCTGTCGCTGATGGCCCGCCTCAAGGCGCTGGCAGCAAGCGATGGTCTGGAAACGGATGTGGATGACCAGCTTGAGAAAGTGGCCGATATCTACCACTGCAATTTCTCGCTGTTCCAGTCGCTGCCCGATGTCTGGGCCATTGACCAGTTGCACCCAATCGTGCCTCTGCAAGGTCTGAACCAAACTCCGGACCGCCGCGCGGTCCTGTCCGACATCACTTGCGACAGCGACGGCAAGATTGACCGGTTCATTCTGGCCGACGGTGTCTCACCCAGCTTGCCGGTACATTCCCTGCCCGAGGACCAGGAATACCTGATGGGCGTGTTCTTTGTCGGTGCTTATCAGGAAACACTGGGCGATCTGCACAACCTGTTCGGGGACACCAATGTCGTGACCATCGACCTGCGCGCTGACGGTGGCTTTGACCTGCTGCACGAACAAGAGGGCGACACCATCAGCCAGGTCCTGTCCTATGTCGAGTTCGACCCCAATGATTGCGTCGCCGCCTTCCGCAAAATGGTGGACGAGGCGATCTCGACCGGTACTCTGATGGCCAAGGACCGCAAAACCCTGATGAGTGCCTATCGCGACTCGATCAACGGCTACACCTATTACGAATAACCCCAGAGAGGAGATTACCCCCATGGGAACTTTGAGTGGCAAAACACTGGTTGTCGGCGCGGGCGGCGTATCCCACGCTGCCGTGCATAAGATGGCGATGAATTCGGATATCTTCACCGAAATCACTCTGGCCAGCCGGACCAAATCGAAATGCGACGCCATCGCCAAAGCGGTGAAAGAGCGTGTGGGCGTTGATATCGCCACGGCGGAACTGGATGCCTACAAGGTTGAAGACACGGTCAAACTGATCAAGGAAACAGGGGCCGAGATTCTGGTGAACCTCGCCCTGCCCTATCAGGATCTGGTGCTGATGGACGCCTGCCTTGAGGCCGGGATCCACTACCTCGACACAGCGAACTATGAGCCCGAGGATGAGGCCAAGTTCGAATACCACTGGCAATGGGCCTATCAGGAACGGTTCAAAGAGGCTGGCCTGACCGCCATTCTTGGTTCGGGCTTCGATCCGGGCGTGACCAGCGTCTTCGCCAAATGGCTGAAGAAGCACAAGCTGGACACCATACGCCAGATCGACGTGTTGGACGCCAATGGCGGCTCGAACGAGCAGGAGTTTGCCACCAACTTCAACCCCGAGATCAACCTGCGCGAAGTGCTGGCCGAAGTGCGCCATTGGGAAAACGGCGAATGGCACCACAGCCCGGCGCTGACCAACAAGGTTGAATACGACTTCCCCGCCATCGGGCGGAAAAACATGTACCAGATGTATCACGAGGAACTGGAATCGCTCTCGACCCACTTCCCCGAGATCGAACGCGCACGCTTCTGGATGACCTTCGGCGACGCCTATATCAAACACGCGACCGTACTGCAGAACGTCGGCATGACCCGCATCGACCCGGTGATGCATGACGGCAAGGAAATCATCCCGATCCAGTTCCTGAAAACCCTGCTGCCTGATCCCGGCGATCTGGGCGCGGAAACCAAAGGCAAGGCTTGCATCGGTGACATCGCCACGGGTCAGGCCAAGGACGGCTCGGGCGAGAAGACCTATTACATCTACAACATCTGCGACCACGAAGAATGCTATGCCGAGGTCGGCAGCCAGGCCGTCAGCTACACCACCGGCGTCCCCGCCATGATCGGCGCGGCGCAGGTGATCAAAGGCAATTGGTCCGAGCCCGGCGTGTGGAACATGGAACAGCTCGAACCGGATAACTTCATGGACATGCTGAACGAGCACGGCTTGCCGTGGCAGGTCCACGAACTAGACGGCCCTGTCGAGTTCTGATCCGCATAGCTTCATCTGGCTACAAATACCTTGGGGGTCCGGGGGCAAAGCACCCGGCCTCTCGACTCAACGGAGACGCCGGACATGTCCGAAATGATGACAACCCAAGCCGGAGACGCCGGAGCTTTCCGCAATTTTGATCTCAGCCGCGTACCGACCCCCTGCTTCGTAGTCGATGAAAAAGCGGTCGAGCGAAACCTGACCATCCTGTCAGATATTGGGACCCAATCCGGCGCACACATCCTCAGCGCGCTCAAGGCGTTCTCGATGTTCTCGCTGGCCCCGCTGGTGCGCGAACACCTTGGCGGCACCTGCGCCAGTGGCATTTTTGAGGCTCGCCTTGGCCGCGAAGAATATGGCGGCGAGGTCGCTACTTTCTGCGCTGGTTATAGGGACGCAGACATGGACGAAATCCTGTCGCTGTCCGATCACATCATCTTTAATAGCCCGGCGCAAAAAGATCGGTTTCTGGCCAGGGCACAGGCCGCGGGCGTGCGGGTCGGACTGCGCATCAATCCCGAACATTCCGAAGGCGAAGTTCCAAAATACGACCCTTGTGCGCCGTGCTCTCGTCTGGGCACCCCCGTCAGTCAGCTGAGCGCAGGGGTCCTGAAAGGTGTCGATGGCCTGCACATGCACACGCTCTGCGAACAAGGCTTCGACCCCTTACAGCGTACATGGGCTGCCGTAGAACCAAAAATTGCGCCCTATATAAGTCAGCTTAAGTGGCTGAATTTCGGCGGTGGCCACCACATTACCCGCGACGATTATGACCGCGAGGGGCTGATCGCTTTCATTAAGAACATCCGTGAAACCTATGGCATCGACGTCTATCTCGAACCCGGCGAGGCAATCGCCCTGGATGCGGGGGTTCTAGTCGGAGAAATCCTCGACCTGCCAACCAACGGCATGGATCTTGCCATCACCGATATCTCGGCCACTTGCCACATGCCCGACGTGATCGAAGCCCCCTATCGTCCCGCGTTGATGGACGAGGCCGCGGCAGGGCACACCTACCGTCTGGGCGGGCCGTCCTGTTTGGCCGGTGACGTGATCGGAGACTACACATGGGACAAACCGCTGGAGATCGGCCAGCGTTTTGCCTTCCTCGATCAGGCGCATTACTCGATGGTCAAAACCAACACCTTCAACGGTGTGCCCCTGCCCACCATCGCGCTTTGGAACAGCGAAACGGACGAACTGAAGATCATCAAACAGTTCGGCTACGACGACTTTAAGGACCGACTCTCATGAGCATTTTCCTCGAAAGTGAATTGACCGTATCTGAGCGCACTGAGGATGCCCGGTTCCGCGTGATCCCCGTGCCGCTGGAGCGCACGGTGTCCTACGGGTCGGGCACAGCCAAAGGCCCCGAGGCCATCATCGAGGCCAGCAATGAGCTGGAGCGTATCACCGGCCACGCCGAACCCTGCGTCGAAGGCATCTACACCGAAGACCCCGTCGACTGCTATGCGTCGCTGTCCGAGATCATGGAGCGCCTTGCCAAACGCACCGAGGCCGCCATTCGCGCGGGCAAGGTGCCGGTCACTTTGGGGGGCGAGCATTCGCTGAGTTACGGCGCTGTGATGGGTGTGGCTCGCGCCTTGGGTCAACCCATCGGCATTGTCCAGATCGATGCCCATGCCGACCTGCGCAACGCCTACCAAGGGGAAAAACACTCCCACGCATCGGTCATGCATTTGCTGGCAGAAGAAGGTATCCGATTGGCCCAGTTTGGCGTTCGCGCCTTTTCGACCGAAGAGGCGCAAAGCCGCCTGAAAAATCACGTCTTCCACGTGGATGCCGAGGAGTTGGTCACCGGCAATATCCACGCCGTCGACCTGCCCGAGGATTTCCCCGAACTGGTCTATGTCAGTTTTGACGTGGACGGGCTGGATCCCGCCATCATGCCCGCCACCGGGACACCGGTGCCCGGCGGGCTGGGCTACTATCAAGCGCTGCGGTTGGTCGAACATACCCTGAAAGGCCGCAAATGCGTGGGCTTTGACGTGGTCGAACTGGCCCCCAACGGCAATGCCGCCTGGGACTTTACCGCCGCGCAAATCGTCTATCGCCTGATGGCCGCCTGTTAACCCTCGGACGTTTCGTTCAACTCCATATGTCCTTCGCCCTTGTTCAGGACGCGGCGCAGCATGGGCTCGAAAAACTCGAGCGGTCTGGTGGGGTAATCCGGATCGAACGCCTTTTGATCGTATTCATGGCAGAAATAGCGGCAGTCCTCCCAATAGGGGCTGTCTCGATACTTGTCGCGGGCGTTGCGGTCGCCGCCTAGATGATGGTTATAGTAATAGCCCTGAAACACACAGTGATGTTTAAGAATCCAATAGGTTTTCTCACTGACATATGGCTTCATCATCGCCGCTGACAGCTCACCATGATTGTAGGGGGAAAGGATATCGCCGGTGTCGTGGATCAGTGCTGCGACCACGATTTCCTCATCCGCGCCGTCTTCATATGCGCGCGTTGCAGCCTGCAGGCTATGCTGATAGCGGTTCACCGGATAAGGCGTCCAGTCTTCGTCCAGTGACCGGATCGCATCCAGAATGCGATCGGGCAAGGCGGCATTATACGCCTCTTCATACTCCATGACGGCATCCCAGTCGGCCTTGGTGGCCTCTTCGAAACTGGTCCAGGTGGGTTTGTGGCTTTTGTCCAGCATAGCGCGGTCCTTTGGCTGATCTGTTGGGACCAGAGTAACCCATGCCTTCTACTCAAAAAAATGAATTGATTTTATCATTCCGATGAAAAAATACTATCGTCATGCAACTCAAAGCAATCGAGACCTTTCTATGCGTGGCCGAGACTGGGGGCTTCCATGCCGCCGCGCGCAAACTGAACGTGACACAAACCGCCGTCAGCGCCCGTATCCGGCTGATCGAAGAAGAAACCGGCAAGGCGTTATTCACCCGCGGTGCAGGCGGCACCAGCCTGACTGAATTCGGGCAACAGTTCCGACCATATGCCGAACAGATGCTGTCGCTTTGGTCATTTGCATCGCGCGAACTGCCAGCCCAAACGCAGAACCGGATCGCGCTGCGTCTTGGTGCGCAGTTGAGCATCTGGGACCCGTTGCTGGTCGATCTGGCGGTTCAGTTCGAACAGCTCCTCGGGCAGCTTTTATTGACGTTGAATTATGACCACGATCTGAACATGGTCGACGCGGTCGCCACCCATGTTCTGGACGCTGCACTGACCCACGAGACGCCCAACGATCCGCGCGTGCAATCGCGCGAGTTAAACCCCGAGCGCCTGTTGCTTGTCAAAACTCCGGAAACGGATGATCCGGTTTTCGTCAATCTGGAACTGGGCGAGGTCTATCAGGATCACGTCCGCTCGGCCGCGCGGCAGGCCACGGGACAAACGGTGTTTCTGGGCAATTGCCTGATGGCCCTGCGCTATGTCCTGCGGCGGGGTGGAACCGGGTATTTCCCGGAATACGTTATCCGGGATCATCTGTCCGCGGGCCAACTGACCCCAGTGACCGGCGCCATTGACCTGCTGCTGCCGCTGTATCTGGTGACCCGACGTGACAGCACAACCAGCGACGATGTCCTGACCTGCCTGACCGAATTGCGCGCAGCTTAAGCCTGAGAGATCCCGCCCGACGCATCCCTGTGGCGCCTGCGTAGTAATGGCCGCCCAGCAACCAGCAAGAACAGACAAGCAACCGCGATGCCGATGACCGCCGGCAGATACAACAGTATCCACAGCTTCGGTTCTTCGATTACAACGGGCGAAACAAAGCCCCGCACACCTTCAAGCACGACCAGAATCGAAAAGGCCCCCAGGATCTGCGGCCACAGGCCAAATCGCGAAAAACTACCCAACATCAAAGTGGCATACCCCGCCAGGGCCACGGCGATACAAATGGCAACCCAGGAAAATCGCTGATGCAATTCGTCGACCAATTCTCCGATGGGAAAACCTTCGGCGACGCTGATGGCAGTGCGGTCTCGCAAAAGTTCAATGGTGGGAATGGCTTCGAGGCTACGCTCGGCCATGATGTTCGAATTCGTCAGCGCGGAAATGTCATATGAGGCGTCCTCGAACAGCGTCGAAGACAAGGTTCCGCCCTCTTGATCCAACCGCAGCGCGATACCGTCCAACATCACCAGGTGAATACCGTTTTCATTGTTGACCAGATAGGCAGTCTTCGAGGAATAGCTGACAGGGTTCAGCGCATCCCGCCGGTCAGAGACGAAGACCTCGGACAGCGTGCCGTCCAGATCAATCTTGCCGATATAGACCGTGACGCCATGCGCCGGATGCAGGAACTCGCCCTCATTCAGCAATTGCGCGGTGACGTCTCCTGCAACCTCGGCCTGGCGCTGCTCAAGCTGTTCCACCGAGGCGGGGCGCAAAAAGACGCTGATGACTGCCATCATCAACCCGGCGACCAACCCAAACAGGAATACGGCACGGGCCAGCCGCCACGGGCTGGAGCCAGTGGCCAGCATCACCGTCATCTCGCTTTCGCGGCTCAGGCGGTTGGTGGCATAAACAGCCGCTGCAAACACCGCCATCGGCATCACCGTGCGGATCAGCGTTGGTAATGTCAGCGCCGAGAATTCCAGAAACACCATGGCCGATTGGCCACCGCTGATGACCCGGTCAAACAGGCTAACCGATCGGGTGATCCAGAACACACCGACCAGAACCAGGGTGAAAAAGCCGAACAGAATCAGCAATTGCCGCAGGAAATATCCATCAAAGCGCGACATGGGTCCTCTTACGTGTGTTCGTGGTGGTCGGACATTATGTCATTCCGTCGCTGTAGGAAACCGGGATTGGCCAATTGTCACCACCACGAAAAGCGCGGCAATGGCGTGGCTTGCTGAACCCTAGACTGTGACGTGGCCGATTCACGCGGACTATGCCTCTGGAAACTCTTATATTCGGGTCAAGGTGTGTCCTCCTTACCCGCCTGTCCCGCTGTATCTCGGCGCTGTGTATCTACCTCTTCGAATTCTTGCTAAACATAAACAAAACAAAAAACACCCTTGAGCAGACGAGCAGATGAGAGGTCTAATCGCAGCGTTGGCTGCGCTCATACTGATGAGCGCGCCATTGTCATCGAAAGAGATACAGGTTGGTAACGATCCAGGCGGGCGGATTCTGGACCGCAAGGTTCAGATCGAAATCGCCAACAGGACCAACGCGCGCATCCACATTGTCGGGGATTACTGTAACTCCAGCTGCACCATGCTGTTGGGGGCGGACGATGTGTGTGTATCCTCTGAAACCCTTTTCGGGTTTCACGGCCCGTACCAGGTGAACCGGACAAAGATGACCGAAAAGGAATTCGACCAGAAAAGCTCTTCGCTTTCCACGTACTACCCGCGTCCGATAAGAAACTGGTTCATGTCCAAGGCAAGGTATGTGGGCCCGGATGAGTTTCTGTATGTGTCCGGCGCATATCTGATAAGTATCGGCGTGCAAGAGTGCGCGTAAGACTTCTGCAGTCTGTCACTTTTCCTGTCATCCAATCGGCAAAACGCACGACGTTTGACGTCATTTGCGCATCCATTGAAACAGCGATTTGAGTGGAATGGCAGGGGCAGCAGGGTTCGAACCCGCGACCTACGGTTTTGGAGACCGTCGCTCTACCAACTGAGCTATACCCCTAAGGTGCGCCTCAGATATGCCAGCCGCGCGGCGGACTCAAGAGGCTTTTTCAGATTCTGCGCGACTTATGCATCCGACAAACAAGTTGCGTGCAGCGTTGAGTTCTATAAGACACGGTTTGGTCAGTACGAGGGACCCCATCCGTGAGTATCCGCAAAAAGATCGCCGACAGCGAAGCCGTTCTGAACTGGGCTGCGCGCCGCATCGCAAGCTATATCCGGATGGTCAACCGCAACACCAAATGGCAACGCATCGGATACGACGAACTGGACCAGTTGGTCGAACAGGGTGAGCCGGTGATCGTGGTGCTATGGCACCAAAGGCTGGCGCAATCCCCCTATTTCTTTCCCTTGGAGAAGGGACGGATCTGTTCGATCACCTCATCCGCAAGGGCGGGTAGTATGGTGGGCCGAGTGCAAAAGCTGTTCGGCATGGATACCATCGCCATGACCAGCAAAAACGCAAATAACATTGCGATATCGCGCCAGGTGATCGGCAAGATCAAGCAGGGCATTTCCATTGGCATCGCTGCTGACGGTCCGCGTGGTCCCGAACGGGTACTGTCCACAGTGCCTTTGGTGTGGGCACGCACCTCGGGCAAGCGGGTGTTCGGCATCACCTTTTCGGCAGAACATGGCCGCGAGGCGGGCACATGGGATCGTCTTTTGATGCCACGCCCCTGGCGGAATAAGGGTGTCTTTCTGTGCCGGGAATGGACTGAAACCGTGCCGCGCAAAGCCTCGGAAGAACAGATCGAAACCCTGCGCCAAAGCCTTGAGCAACACATGAACGACATCACCGCCGAAGCCGACCACATGGTCGGGCGCGAGCCGTGGTCGCCTAAGGGTTAACCGCCCCTCAGCCGTTGCATCAGATAGATTTCGCTGCCTTCGGGGATCGGTTCGGTCAGTCCGCTGGCAATGACCCGCCCGTCGATGGCGATGGACACCCCGGCATCAATCGGGGCTTGCAATTGCGGATGGACCTTCACCAGTTCTCGCAGCAACTCGCCTGTGGTCTTGGCCTCAACCTCCACCACCTGTTGGCCCCCGGTCAGTGACCGGAGGCCGGACCAGAGATGAACCTCAACCATTGTCCTTAAGCGCCGCCAGAATGCGGGGCGGTGACATCGGCAATTGCTTCATCCGAACGCCCGCCGCGTGCGACACCGCATTTGCGATGGCGGCCAAAGGCGGCACGATGCCTGTCTCACCCACACCACGCACGCCAAACGGATGGCCGGGGTTGGGCACTTCGACAATCACCGTGTCGATCATCGGCAAGTCACTGGCGACCGGGATGCGGTAATCGAGAAAGATCGAGTTCTGCAGGCGACCGTCATCGCCATAGATGTACTCCTCATTCAACGCCCAGCCGATGCCTTGTGCGGCACCGCCCTGATATTGGCCTTCCACATAGGTAGGATGGATCGCCTTACCGGCGTCCTGAATGACCGTATAGCGGGTAACCGCAGTCTTTCCGGTTTCCGGGTCGACCTCAGCATCAACGATATGGGTCCCGAACGAAACGCCTGCGCCTTCGGGCGTGGCCTCGAAATGGCCCGAAATAGGCCCGCCGGTCTGCCCCATATGGGCGGTGATATCGGCCAGTGGGCGCGGGTCAAAGTCGCCTGCATTGGGGCCCGAAGGCACAGCACAGCCGTTTTCCCATTTCACCGCATCCGCCGGAATCCCCCAGCTGGCCGCGGCCCGTTCGCACAGCTTTTCAACCGCATGTTTCGCCGCCTTGATGGTCGCCAGACCGCTGGCATAAGTCACGCGCGATCCGTGCGAAACGTCGTTATAGCCCAGCGTCGCAGTATCGGCGATGGTCACACGGATGTTCTCGTACGGAATACCCAGAACCTCGGCCGCCATCAGCGCCATCGACGCCCGCGAGCCGCCGATATCGGGCGTTCCCACCATCAATTGTGCCGAGCCATCCTCGGACAGCGCCAGCGACACTGACGTTTCACCCCCGTGGTTGAACCAGAACCCGCAGGAAATCCCACGGCCCTGCCCCGGCTTCAGCGGGGCCGAGTAATGCGGGTGGGCCTTCGCCGCCTCAAGCGTTTCCACCAAACCGATCCGCTCATACGTCGGGCCATAGCTGGCCTTGGTACCTTCATGGGCGGCGTTTTTTAGACGAACTTCTATCGGATCGAGGCCCAGCTTCTTGCACAGCTCGTCAATAACGGATTCAACCGCAAAGGCTCCCATCGGGGCGCCCGGCGCGCGGTAAGCGGCCTGTTTCGGTCGGTTCGCCATAACGTCAAACCCAATTTGGCTGACATTGGTCAGGTTATAGGGTGCAAAAGCACACATGGCGGTCATATCGCCCGGTGCACCTGGAAACGCCCCACCCTGCAGGCGGAACACGCCCTGGGCCGCCGAGATGGTGCCGTCCTTCTTCATCCCGATCTTGATGTCCATCGACGCCGAGGATGTCGGACCAGTGGCCCGGAATACTTCGGACCGGGTCATCACTACCTTGACCGGCCGGTTCGCCTTGCGGCTGAGCGCCAGCGCGACAGGTTCGATGAACACGGTGGTTTTACCACCAAACCCACCGCCGATTTCCGACGCGGTGACGCGCAGCTGCGAGGTTTCGATGCCCAGCAACGCCGCGCAGGTCTTCTGTGCGATCCAGTGGCCTTGAGTGGTACACCACAATTCGCCTTTGCCGTCGTTGCCCAGCATGCCAAGACAAGCATGCGGCTCGATATAACCCTGATGGGTCGCTTCTGTAACAAAGCTGTCTTCGATGACCAAATCGGCCTCGGCAAAGCCAGCCTCGACATCACCGTGCCCACTTTCGTGATACCGTACGACGTTCGGGTGCATCCCTTCCGGGACGGAGTAATCCGCAGCACCTTCGCGTATGACCGGCGCATCCGGCTCCATCGCCTTATCCACGTCGGTGACGTGTGGCAGCACCTCGTATTCAACCTCGATCAGCTTGAGCGCATCGCGGGCCGCCAAGGCCGAGGTGGCCGCTACGGCTGCTACAGCGTGACCGTCATACAGGGCCTTTTCACCCGCCATAACGTTTTCCAGAACGTTCCAGAATTCGCCCTCAAGCCCCGGTTCGAACGGCACATCGGCAAAATCCGCGCGGGTGACGACGGCTTTGACGTCCTTGTGCGCTTCGGCCTGCGAGGTATCGATCTTCACGATCCGCGCGTGGGCATGGGGCGAGCGCAGGATCGCGCCGTGCAGCATGCCCGGTGCGGAAATGTCCGCCCCAAACTTGGCGCGGCCAGTGACCTTGTCCAGACCATCGGGCCGATCCGGGCGCGTTCCAACGAAGGTGAATTGTGTTTTACGATCGTCGAGTGCCATTACGAAGCCTCCCGCAGTTCTTCGGCCGTTTCCATCACAGCGCGAATGATCTTGTCATACCCCGTACACCGGCAAAGGTTACCCGCCAGCCAATACCGGGTCTCTTCCTCGGTTGGGTTGGGGTTCTTTTCCAGCAGCGATTTGGCCGCCACCAAAATGCCCGGCGTGCAGATACCGCATTGCAACGCGGCGTGTTCGATGAACTTCTTCTGCAGCGGATGCAAAACGTCACCCTCCGCGATGCCTTCGACGGTTTCGATCTGCTTGCCTTCAGCCTCGACCCCCAGCATCAGACAGGCACAGACCAAACGGCCATCAACAGTGACAGAACACGCACCGCAATCGCCGGTGCCACAGCCCTCTTTCGCGCCGGTCAGGTTCAGCTTGTCGCGCAGACAATCCAACAGGGTCTCGCGCGGATCGCAGAGGTATTCGACCGTGTCCCCGTTGACGGTGGTGGATACGTGGAACTTGCTCATGCTTGCTCTCCCTTGGCGCGGGCAAAGGCGATTATCGCGGCGCGCTTGGCCAGAACGCCAGCGACTTCGGTGCGGAATGCGATAGTGCCGCGCTTGTCGTCAATCGGGTTACAGGCGGCGGACGCCGCAGCGGCCAACGCGTCCAGCGAGGCCTCGTCCAGCGCGCTGCCAATGATGGCTTTGGCGCAGTCCTCAACCAGCAGCACGGTCGGCGCGACAGCACCCAGTGAAACGCGCGCCTCGGTGATGATGCCCCCATCCAGACGCAGGCTGACACCGACGCCAACCACGGCAATGTCCATTTCAGTGCGCGGAATGAAACGCAGGTATGCGTCCCCGCCATTCTCGCCCCGTGCGGGGATGTGGACGGCCGAGATCACCTCGCCCTTCGCCAGTAACGTTCTGCCGGGTCCGGTTGGAATGTCTTCAACCGCTACCTCACGGTCACCGTCCGGGCCGGTCACCGTGACGGTTACACCCGCCGCGACCATCGCCGGCACCGAATCCGCCGCCGGAGAGCCATTGCAAAGGTTCCCGGTCAGCGTCGCGCGCCCCTGAACCTGGGTCGATCCGATCAGGTCCATCGCCTCAACCACACCAGGCCAGTCGCGGCCCAGGTCGGGGTGTTCGCTCATCTCGGCGCCGGTGGCGGCGACGCCCAGCGTCCAACTGCCGTCGGCGTTGCTTTTGATATCGCGCACGCCGTCGATCTTCTTGATGTCAATCAGCGTATCGGGCGTCACAAGTTCTGATCGCAGTTGCACCAGAACATCGGTGCCACCTGCCAGAAACCGTGTGATGCCCGTCGCGTTTGCGGCCAGTGCCGAAGCTTCGGCAAAGCTGGCGGGGCTGTGATAATCCATGAAATACCTCGCACCTGTTGATCAGGATTCACTGGGTTCAGAGGGGACGTTAGTGCAGCAGCATGGCCGCGTCCATGGCAGGAGCGACCAAATTTCATGTTACCCGATGTCGTTTCCAGACCTGAGGTCAGAGGTCGATCTCAATCACACCGTCTGGCTGCGCCGCGCGACTTTGGCAAAGGATCATCGCATCCGCGCGCTGCTGGTTCGACAGAACGAAATCGCGGTGTTCAATGTCACCCGAAATCACACCGCATTTGCAGACCCCGCAAATCCCGTCCGAGCATTTGACGTCCACGTGAATTCCCGCCTCGGTCAACACCTGTGCGGCGTCCTTTTCTACAGGTACGATCAATTCCCGGCCCGATTTTGCCAGCCGTAAGGTGAACGGATGGTTTTCATATTCAGGCTGTTCAGGGACCGAGAAATATTCCAGATGCCGCGCGTCTTCGGGAAAACCCTGCGCTTCGGCGGCTTGTATCACACCGTCCATATAGCGGTCCGGCCCACAGGTGTAAACGTGCCAACCCGGGTGATAGCCCGACAGAATCGCGTCCAGATCGGCGCGCGTGCCTTCGTCCGTGAAATGAAAGTGCACGTGTTCTGCCCAGGGCATCGCGGCCAACTCGTCCAGAAACCCCGCACTGGCGCGGGTGCTGGCGGAATAATGCAGCGCGAACGGCTTGCCCAGCGCGTGCAGGCGATGGGCAAAGGCGATCATGGGGGTAACACCGATCCCGCCACCCATCAGGAAGGTCTTGGTGGCCGTCTCATCCAGTTCGAAATGGTTGATGGGTTTCGAAATGAAGACTTTGCGCCCTTCGTTGAAAATGCGGTGCAACAGGGCGGAGCCGCCGCGCCCTTCATCCTCGCGCAGCACGCCGATCTGATAGACAGACGGATCAGACGGGTCGCCCGACATTGAATACTGTCGCAGGAATTCCGGCGCGACCAGAACGTCCAGATGCGCACCCGCGGTCCAGTCGGGCAAGGGTGCGCCATCGAGGGCTGAGAATTCGTATTTGGTCACATCCGCGGTCATCTTATCGACCTTACTTAAGGCAACGCGCATCACCGGTGCGTCGCCCGCGATGGTATAGCGGTGAATCACCGACATATCCCCGGCTGCCTTACGGGTCTTGTATTCCTCGGCCGTGACCATGGCCCGATAGGCGGCAATTCCGGCCTCACGGTCCATGGCAAAAGGATAAGGCCAGGGGTGCGGCGCCAGATAGGCGGGGTATACCGCCAAAGTCTGATCTTCGTATTTCAGGTCCAGATCTGTTTGCAGACCACGGCGGTTCAGCGGGTGAACGGTGGGGCGATAGGCGCCGTCAGCCTGCAATTCGATATCCCACCACCATTTCTTGGTGTCGTTCAAACCGCCATTTCCGACCGCATCATCCAGTTTTGCCAATACAGGCGCTGCTTTCGGCAGGTTGATCGCGGCCCAGCGAAAGGGGCGCTCCTGGAAAATACCCTCAAGGTTCCACGGGCAGGTTTTCATGCACCGTCCACACATGGCCCCACCGGACGTGCCGATCCGGTACGTTGCACATTTCTGGCTGTCGGATTTCCAGATTTCATAGCCGTTGAACATCAGCTTCGGCCCGGCCGTGATCGCCCCCGAAGGACATTCCCGCGCGCATTTTTTGCATGCCTCACAAAATCTCTGCAGGCCGAAATCAATGGGCTTGTCGTGGCTGACAGGCATATCCGTTGTCACCACACCGGATTTCAGGCGCGGACCCAGATAAGGGTTCAGGATCACCTCTCCAATCCGGCTAACTTCGCCCAGCCCAGACAACAGCAACAGCGGCGGTTGCAGCACTTCGCCGTCCATGACGGTATGCGCTTTGGCCTTGTATCCGAGGTTACGGATTTGCTGCGCGATCACGCCGCCAAGAAGGGAAAACCGCAAGTAAGCCCGCATGGACTGACTGACTGCGATCCAGTCGTCACCACTGGACCCTTCCATGGTTTCACGCCCCTGGTCGATGATCATACTGATCGCCTGATCATGCGGGGGGTTGATTTCCTCACCAGCAGCGTCGTGGGAATACCAGCTCCATTCAGGGCACCGGCTAAGGCCGACGGCATCGGCACTTAAAAAATAGCTTGCTGCCTTGATATTCGCGGTGTTGCGCGCTGCATCGGTGGGCTGCGGTACCTCAGCGCTTTCACCATCCTGTAACAGCACAAAGGCCCCAAGCGCCCGGCGCTGCGCAAAGCTGGGGGCAGACTTTCGAACATAATGCCCGCCCTTTGCCGCATCCTGCAGCGGCTTGCCCATATCGCCAAACAGCGCACGGGCGAACATGTCAGCACGCTTTGGGACGCGGGCGACGTTTTCTTCGTCGATGTAAGTTGTTGGGCTTTCAACGCGTTTGAGTTTTTCGAATGGATGTGCGCCGTCCACATAGCGCCGTTTGGCGTATACATCGCGGTTCAAGGCGTTCTTGGCAAACCCTGCACCCAACCACCAGGCCGGACCCTGTGTGTGAAACCACGGCTGTTGCGCCATGGGCAACAGAGGCTGGTCATGCGTGATCTCCATTTCGGTCGTCACAGCGGCCAAACCGAACCGTCTGCCCAGCCACGGGGCCACTATGTCGTCGCCCTCAACCGTGGCTAGACCCGCCGCCACTGCCACCCGCCCCAAATAAACCTCGGACGACATCGCGGTGTGCGCCCGTGCGTCATAACCCAGCAAGCGGATGTAATTGGCGATCACCACCGCGTTCTCGGTGGCCAGCAGACAGGCGCGGTGATCCTGCGCGTCTATGATCCACTCGGCCCCCGGCTCGGCAGGGTCTGGGTCACGGTTGTGTTCATACAGAAAGACGATGGCATGACGATGCGTGTCCATCGGTTTGGGCGCGGTCTCCATGCTTTCCTTCAGGTCGGCCATGATCAGGTCGATCCCCGAGGCCAGCGTCTTGGTCTGCCGCGTCTTCAGCGCATTGGCCAGCCGGTCGATATCGGGGTTGCGACTTGGCTCTGGCAACAGCGCCTCAGACGGCAACGGGCCGCAGCCCATCATCGAGGCATCATTGAAATAGCCAAATGCCTTAAGGTGATTGGCGCGCTCGGACGGGTCCGCCGGAATCTCTGATCTCACCGGATTCACGAACCCATCGCGGATGGCGTCCATCATCGCCTGAAACTCACCCATCGCGTTGACGATGCTTTCGGGCTGGTCCGGTCGGCGAAAACTCAGCTTTGGCATCGGGGGCACCACGGACAGGTCCGACATCTTGGTCTGCCGCTCCAACCGCTCCAGCGGAAACCGGCCCATATGGACCGGTCTGTTCTTATCCGAGAAAAAGCGGATTCCCATTGCGCGCCTCCTGTTGCTGAGTGTCACCTAATGCGCGGTAGACAGCAAATCCATTCATGAATAGTCATAGATGATATGAGCAAAACTGATTTCATCGACCTGGACGGCAAGGTCCTGCGCACCTTTCTGACGATCCTCGAGGAAAGCTCGGTCTCAAAGGCCGCCGACCGGTTGGGGGTGACGCAATCGGCAATCAGCCACACGCTGGCCAAGCTGCGGCAGGTTCTAGGCGATCCGTTGTTCGTGCGCTCGGGTCAGGGCCTGACCCCGACCGAGCGCGCCTTGTCGCTGAAAGAACCGGTACAACAGGTGCTGGACGGCATGCGGTCGCTGACTGACGAGCGCCCGTTTGATCCGCTGGCCGATGAGATCAGCATCCAGATCGCCACCAACGACATGCCGCGCGACCTGATCTTTCCGCCGTTGCTGCGCGCGCTTCGAACCGAAGGCGTTCGCTTGCGGCTGGGTTTCATCCCGTCCGGCGTCCCCGACCCCGACCTGCTGCGCACCGACCGGTGTCAGTTGATGCTGACCCCGCTGCCGCCCGATGGGCCGGATATTTTTCAAAAACGTGTACTGATCAGCCCGCTGATGGTTTTCTACGATGCCGATCAGCGCAATCCGCCAGACAGTTGGCAGGCCTATTGCCAGTCTGAGCATATCGAGGTGCGATTTACCGACGGGCGCAGTTCCCGCGCTGTGATGCGTGGCGTGGATCAAAGCCAAATCCGGCCACCAACCGTCACCCTGCCGCATTTCCACGCGATTCCGTCCTTTGTGAAAGGCAGCGACCTGATTTCAACCGACACTGTGCTGATGAAACACGGGCCGTTGGCGGCACTGGACTGCGCGCCATTGCCGTTCGAGTGCGCGCCGGTCTCAATCTACATGGTCTGGCATCAACGTTCGGCGAACGACCCGGCCCATCGCTGGTTGCGCGCACGGATCGAGGCCATCGCCACAGCGTTGCAGAATTGATCATCGGGGCGGTCCGGGATCAGAACCGTGCCTTGATCAGATGCATCAACGTCGCGCCAGTTTCGAAATAAGCACGGCGCAGGCCCGTCCAGCTTTCGCGGTATTCAGGCACCGCGGGGACAGGCAGAAGGTCAGGGTCGTCCTGCAGCAGGCTTTCTACCATCAAGCGGCCAAAAACCGTACCCGGACCGATGCCCCGTCCAGAATATCCGTGTGCTGAAAGGGCATTGGGACCGATCTGCGTGATCTTGGGGATGTGGTCCGAGGTCATGGCGATGCGCCCATGCCATCCTTCGGTCAACGACTGACCGGAAAGTTGTGGAAACAGCTCGGCCAGCTTGCGCCTGCACCAAGCCGCGTGAACCGTACGGCCTGCCTGACCCAGATCGCCCATGCCCCCAATAATCAGCCGCCCTTCGGCATCCATACGGAATGAAGTCATGACTAACCCGGTGTCCCAGCACCCCTCCCCGCCCGGCAGAATGCTGGCCCGCAGATTGTCCGACAACGGCGCGGTGAAGAACTGGAAATAATAGACCGGCACATAGTCCGGGGCCGTAGCTTGCAGACCCTGATGATAGGCATTGGTGGCCTGGATTACCAATTTCGCCCGCACCAAGCCATGTGGGGTTTTCAGCACCCATTGACCGTTGTCGTACTGCATCGACTGCACCGAGCATTGGGTGACAATCCGCGCCCCGGCCTCGGCAGCGGCACGGGCCAGACCCCGCACATAGCCCAATGGCTGAATCGTTCCCGCGCGCGGATCAAACAGCGCGCCATGGAACGCCGCGCTGCCGGTCCTACGTGTTGCTTGATCAGCCGATAACAATTCAACTGGGGCGCTGGTGGCGGTCAGCTGTGCGTGACGCCTTTGCAAATCCTGCAGGCCCGAGGCAGAATGCGCGCAGTGCAACGTCCCATTGCGCACAGGATCACAGTCGATGCCATGCCGTTCGATCAGGTCAAACACATCCGCGGGTGCTGCGGCCAATAGATCGATCAACCGATCCCCGGCCTGCCTGCCCAGATGCGCGCGGATATCCTCGGGCGGCAACCACAGTCCGGCATTCGCCAAACCAACGTTACGGCCTGAACCACCGTGGCCAATGCCTTGTGCCTCAAGCAGGCAGACCGACGCCCCGGCCTGCGCTGCCGTCAATGCCGCGGAACAGCCGGTATAGCCACCGCCGATCACGGCCAGATCAACCGTTAGATCACCGTTTAGGGGGTGGTCTTCCAAATGTTCGCGGCAGGTTTTCAACCACAGGGATTGGTCGCGGTCACTCACGCTGGGCTCCAGAATTTTGCGCGGATCATTGCGGCGGACTCAGCCGGTTGCAAGTGCCCTTTGATCATCACGACCCATGGCGATCAGAAAAGGATCAGCCTGTTGTTGCGCCTGAAACGCCGCCTTGTCCGACATACCCTTCCAATCGGCCAGAACCAGCGACTGCGCCACGGCACCCCCCAGTGTCGCGCCCGGGCCTGTTACAATGAACAGGTCCGGGGCGAACTCACGCGCGGCTGTCTGAATGGCGCGGGTAAAGTCATAGGTCTCGGTCACCTGATGGCCCAGGGTATAATCCCACAGTGCCTGCGTATCGGTCGCGCCAGGCCACCAGATTTTGCCGCGCCCATCGATCAGCGGGAGATCGGGCTGCGCAAACAGATCCGGTGCCAGTCGCGCACACCCTTCCGCAGCAACCGGCGCCTGCAAGGATGTATGAAACGCCGCGTGGTTCGCCAGCCGCATCGGAAAGCGTTCCTGAACAACGGGCTGAGAAGCTTCGAACGCCTTCAACCCCGCTTCGTTCCCGGCCAGCACCAACATCCCGCCCAGATCGATGGACAGCGCCAGATCGCACCCGTCGGTTGCGTTGATCCGCGCCACATCCGCCAGCAATTCGGCCTTGCGCGCCGGAGCGTCCCGCCAATCGTCGCCCGTGTAGGGATAGACAAGCTGCCCGCCGATAAGCTGTTCCTGCATCAGCGTGCCCATCGTGTTCACCACACGAAACCCATTCTGCGGCGACAGCGCACCACCAGCGCCCAGGGCAATATACCAGCCCATCGAATTGCCGGTGACCGCGACAACCTCGATATCATCGGCCAAAGCCTGCGCATCGGCCAACGAGGCTGCGTAGATCAAGGGCGAAGCCACATCCCCCCGTGAATACTTGGACATCGTGTAGCGGACTGCACCATCCAAGGCGGTCACGGCGTCCTGTCCCGTCTCGGCACGGATGGCGTCGAAACTGTGGAAAAGGTCCATCCGCTGCGCGTGACAGCGATGCAGATAGCCCAGCTCGGGCTTGTTATAGGTGCCCCGACCGGGGCAGATGACGACGGCTGTGCGGGTCATTGGCGGCCTCCGGTCAGTTTCAGCGCGGCGGCAACGATACCGTCCTTGGATGGCAGCGGGGCGGCATAGGCCGGACCGGTTGCGATAAAGCAATCCTCGGCCACAACGCGTGCGGTTGGCGCTGCGGAGCTTTCTTCGGTGAAGAACGCCATCAGCGCCTCGGACTGGCTGCCTGTGCGGCGGCATTCATCCACGACCAGAACATGTGCGCAGGGTTTGGTGGCCTCGCGCAGGGCCTCGACTGGCAAAGGCGCTAGCCAGCGCATGTCGATGATGCGCGTCTTTATCCCGGCGGCCTCCAATTCCGGGACCGCCTGTTGCGACAGATAATGCCCGTTGCCATAGGTCACGATGGCCAGATCGGTGCCATCCCCATACACGCCAACCTCACCCAGCGCGATACGTTGATCCGGCGATGGATAAGTGGTCATCCATCCCCCGTCCTGCGCCCCGTGCAAATCGCGCATCGGATAGAGCGCGATGGGCTCCAGAAACACCACCACCCGCTGCTCTTCCCGCGCCAGCCGCACGCATTCGCGCAGCATTTGTGCCGCATCCGCGCCCGAGGACGGGCAGGCAATGATTATGCCCGGAATGTCGCGCAGCACTGCCAGGGAATTGTCGTTGTGGAAATGCCCACCGAACCCTTTCTGATACCCCAGCCCCGCAATTCGCAGCACCATCGGGTTCGTAAACTGCCCGTTCGAGAAGAACGGCAGGGTCGCGGCCTCGCCCCTAATCTGATCCTCGGCATTGTGCAGATAGGCCAGGAACTGAATCTCGGGGATCGGAACAAAACCGTTGTGCCCCATGCCGATGGCTAACCCCAGAATGGATTGTTCATCCAACAACGTGTCGATCACCCGATCCGGGCCAAACCGCTGTTGCAATTTCTGCGTCACACCATAGACGCCCCCCTTGCGGCCCACGTCTTCGCCCATGCAGACGATTTCACCATGTTCCAGCATCAGATCCGTCAGCGCCCAGTTGATCAGACGGCTCATGGGCTGAGGATCACTCATCGCCCGCAGATCCCCTCCAAAGGCCTTGGCGCGCGCCTCGGCGCCCGGACCGTTGGTGGGTTTGCAAGAACGTTTCGGCGGGATCAGGCTGGCCATTACCTCGGCGGCGTCGGACAGGTGCGGTCGAGTGGCAGCCTCGGCGGCGACGCGATCTGTGCGGGCGCAGGTGTCATTGTAAATCTTCAACGCCTGATCCGGCGGCAACGCGCCCGCTTGATCCAACAAACGCACAGTATGCAGCAGGGGATCATTGGCCTCATCAGCTTCAACCTCGGTTTTCGGCAGGTAGGTGGTCGGCACATCCGCCCCGGCGTGACCGTACAGGCGTACGGTTTTCAGGTGCAAAAAGGCGGGTTTACGGCGCATGCGCACATAATCAGCGGCTGCCTTCGACACGGCGTAGGTCTCAAAGATGTCTAACCCATTGGCCTGAAAATACTTGACGCCCGGTCGATGCTCCATCGACGATTGAATCCAGCCCTTCGGCGTCTTCACCGAGATTCCAATCCCGTTATCCTCGCACACGAACAACAGCGGCAATGGCGTCGACTGTACACTGGTCCAACCAGCCGTGTTAAACGCCCCTTGCGCGGTGGAGTGATTGGCCGAGGCATCCCCAAAAGAACAAACGGCAATCCCGTCCAAGGGCAATTCGCGGTGTTCCGGGTCATGCCGCCGCGCCGCGCCCAGGCTATAGGCCGCGCCCACCGCTTTGGGCAGATGGCTGGCAATGGTCGAGGTCTGCGGCGGGATCGTCAGCGCCTTGGATCCCAGCACCTTGTGCCGCCCGCCCGAAATCGGGTCGTCTTTTGAACAGGCAAAGCTAAGCAGCATGTCCCAGGCGATCTGCTGGCCCGGCACCTGCTCGGCCCGAGCAATCTGAAACGCTGCATCGCGGTAGTGCAGAAAGGCAATGTCAGTCGGACGCAGCGCATGGGCGACGGCCGCCATCCCCTCATGCCCCGAAGAGCCAATCGTATAGAACCCCTGCCCCGCCTTTTGCATCGCACGGCTGGTGCGATCCAGCGCCCGGCTGAGGACTTGCGACCGAAACAACGAAACTGCGTCTGTATTGCTCAGACCCGGTCTGGGGGCGGCCCCGTCGGGTAAATCGCGCTGTGAGACTCGGGTCAGGAAATTCTCGTGAACGATCTGAGCGCGATCCATGGCCTTTTCCCTGATCCTGAGTGACTTAATCCGGAGTGTTGCCGCAGCAGCACCCCCCTTTCTTGCAGGCTTTCGAGGGCAGAGGCAAAAGAAAGCCGCAAGCACCCCGGAACTAAACCTCCGATCCGATGCACAGGCTTACAGGCGCATACCCTGAAGAAATACCTGCATTTGTATCGGGCTGGCGCGCGGCAAAAGCCAGTGATATTCCTTTCGAAAGGTATGAGGATTTGTCATATGATCGCCCCGCGCCGCTTTTTGCCCTCAATCCCCTCTTTGCTGGCGCTCGAAGCCGTTGACCGCCTTGGCAGCGCCTCTGCCGCCGCCGAAGAGCTGTCGCTGACCCAAAGCGCGATCAGCCGTCAGCTCAAGACGATGGAGGAACAACTTGGCGTCGCCCTGATCCAACGCAGCCAGATGCGGTTGCATCTGACGCCTGCGGCAAAGGAATACGTGCAAGTCGCCCGCACGGCGCTGAACCAGCTGGCGCAGGCGTCGCTGAAGCTCAAGGCCAATCCGACCGGCGGTTCGCTTAACCTGTCGATCCTGCCTGCATTTGGCATGCACTGGCTGGCGCCGCGCCTGCAGGACTTCGCCCGCCGCCATCCAGAAGTCACTGTAAATCTGAATACGCGGCTGCGGCCATTTGATTTCGATACGGAACAATTCGACGCTGCGATCCACTTTGGTCAACGCGACTGGGCCGGTGTGAATTACCTGCCCATCATGCGTGAAGACGTGGTGCCCGTTTGCGCACCTGATATGTTGCCCGATAACAGCGATGATATCGAGTGGCTGATCAAAGCGCCCCTGTTGCATTTGGAAACGCGCCCCGAAGCCTGGGAAAAATGGTTCACCGCACAAGGCCGCGCGGTTTCCGGGATACAGGGAATGCTATTCGATCAATTCTCGACCATGGGACAGGCCACTATCCATGGGTTGGGCGTGGCATTGCTCCCAAGCTATCTGGTCGAGGCTGATCTGGCAGCGGGGCGGCTTGTCCTAGCGTGGCACGGTCCGGGCGTTAGCCTTGGGAATTTCTATCTGGTCTGGCCACAATCGCGGGCGGAATCCGAACCACTCAGATCATTCCGATCATGGCTGCAAGGCCAGATTGATCAGACCCCCAACACGTAAGCCAGAGGTGCAATGCGGCTCTGCGCGGCCTTCGGCCTTGCGTCCAGCGGAAGGCGGGGGGGCCAGGCAGGCGCGGGCTATGCCCGCGCCTGCCTGGCCCAACGGGAGGAGAAGTTTCGTCAGAAACATTGACGACGGGCGGGAGTACCCGGTCCGGCTAGGTATCCAGGGATCGGGCAATGAGTTCCTTCATGATTTCATTGGTGCCGCCATAGATCATCTGAACACGGGCGTCCGCGTAAAGGCGGGCAATCGGGTATTCCATCATGAACCCATACCCACCAAACAGCTGCAAGCATTCGTGCATGATTTCGTTTTGGACTTCCGACCCCCAGTATTTCACCATCGAAGCCGTCGCCGCATCCAGCGTGCCGGCTTCAAGCCGCGCAATGCAATCATTGACGAAGCTGCGCAAAACCTCGGCCTTGGTCTTGCACTCGGCCAGCTTGAAGCGGGTGTTCTGGAAATCCATCACCCGCTGACCAAATGCCTTGCGCTCTTGCGTGTACTTCACCGTTTCGGCGATGGCGAAATCTATTGCGCCCAGCGCCCCAATGCCAATCGTCAGACGTTCCCAGGGCAATTGGTTCATCATTTGGTAGAACCCCTGCCCCTCTTCCGCGCCCAGAAGGTTTGTCATGGGCACCTTAACGTCTTCAAAGAACAGCTCGGCCGTGTCGTTGGCCTTCATCCCCAGCTTCTTGAGGTTACGCCCCTTGCGAAAGCCCTCTGCGCCCTCGGTCTCGACCCCAATCAGTGAAACACCTTTTGAGCCCAGCGCCTTGTCCGTCTTGCACGCCACAAGGATCAGGTCTGCCGATTGCCCGTTGGTGATGAATATCTTGGATCCGTTCAAACGGTAAGAATTCCCATCCTTGTCGGCAGTCGTGCGAATGGCTTGCACATCCGACCCGGTTCCGGGCTCGGTCATGGCAAGCGCACCGACCATCTCGCCCGACGCCAGTTTCGGTAGCCAGTTTTGCTTTTGATCCTCGCTGCCATAGGCGCTGATATAGTGGATAACGATAGATTGGATCGCATACCCCCACCCGGAATCCCCGTGCGAGGACTGCGCGTACATCGTAACCGCGTCAAAGCCTATGCCGCCACCCACACCGCCATGAACTTCGGGGATCGCGCCTGCCATCAGACCCACTTCCCCTGCCTTTCGCCACAGGTCGCGATCCACGACACCGTCTTCGATCCAGCGGTCCACGTTTGGCGCCAATTCATCGTCCATGAACCGATCTGCCATTTCAGCAAACATCCGGTGTTCTTCGGTTACCCAACCGGCGGTCGTAGTAAATAGCGGCATGCGGTGTCCTCCCCAAATCTTCCTTTCATCAAGGTAACTTTGGCGACATCGCAATCCAATCCATCCAACGCTTTGCAACGCAACGTTCTTTTGACAAATTAAGCCCGTTCAGGCCAGCTCCGTGTCCAGCAGGACCCGAGCAGCTGCCTTGGCATCCCCTGCCGGGTCACAGGACTTCAGGAACACAGCCGTCACAATCGCGCCTTCCTGCAACAGAACGATCTGGCAGGCCAGATGTTCCGGGTCCTGGGCACCAGCCTTCCGTGCCAGATCGATAAAATGATCCAACAAAATGCGCTTGTGCTCAGCGGCTTGCTTGTGGATTGGGTGATCAATTTCCTGATACTCCGCCCCCGCTTTGATGAACATGCAGCCGCGGTATTCTTTCTCATCGAACCACTCGCCCAGCGCGTCAAAACTGGCAAGCAATTGACCGGCGGGGGTATCTGCAAGCTCCTCAATTCGAGAAAAGAAGTCTTTTCGGAAGTTCTCATCCCGCAACTGTAAGGCAGCCAGAATCAGCTCTTCCTTGGTGCGAAAGTGTTTGTACATCGAGGTTTTTGAAACACCCGTTTCCACCACCAGCTTGTCCATTCCGGTGGCGTGAAATCCGTCACGATAAAAGACCTGCAAAGACTTGCGGACCAGTTCATCGCGTTTGTTTGGGCGCATGTGTCACCTCCTCGTGTACAGATCAGTACATAATGCTGCACAGCCCCTACGGCAACCGCAGAGTGCGCAGTGGTGAAACTTCGAAATAAGACTTGCAAAAGTTTACAGATCGGTACACATTGCCAATAAGATGTACCGATCAGTAAACCTTGGAGCGCTCAGATGAGACACCATGCCAGTCTTTTCCCACCCCAGTACGTCCCTGTTTTTTTGACCTTGGCAATGCTTGCAGCCCTATTGACATGAAAGACCACGCAATGAGCCGACCCCCGCTGCCCCCGTTCACATTGGAAACCGCCAAACAGAAAGTCCGAATGGCGGAAAACGCTTGGAACAGCCGCGACCCGGATGTGGTCACTCCGGCCTATACTGATGACAGCCAATGGCGGAACAGGGCAGAGTTCCTGAACGGTCACGCCGAAATCCACGCCTTTTTGACCCGAAAATGGGGCAAGGAACTGGACTATCGTTTGATCAAGGAACTGTGGGCCTTTTCCGGCAACCGTATCGCAGTGCGCTATGCATACGAATGGCGGGATGACAGCGGGCAGTGGTTTCGGTCCTATGGCAACGAGAACTGGGAATTTGCAGAAGATGGGCGGATGGCCAAACGCTACACCTCACTAAACGACTTACCAATTTCCGAGGATGACCGCCTGTTTCATTGGCCACATGGGCCCCGTCCCGATGATCACGCCGGGCTATCTGACCTGGGTTTGTAAAAGGGTAAAAACATGCCACGCGCCTTTTCCGAGCTGACATTTACTCCTGCCGTCCGTGCGCATCAGGAAAGGATCGGCTCAGCCAAGACTTACGCCAAGTTTGTTGACGGCGGTCAGCAGCAAGGCCATCAGATCGGACCGGTCGAAAAGGCCTTTATCGAAGCGCGCGACGGGTTCTATCAGTCCACTGTTTCCGAAACCGGTTGGCCTTACGTTCAATATCGCGGCGGACCGATTGGGTTTCTGAAGGTTCTGGGCCCCCAGACCATCGGATATGCCGATTTCACTGGGAATAAACAGTATATTTCGCGCGGGAACCTGGATGGAAACGACCGCACCGCCCTGATCCTGATGGATTATGCCAACCAAAGGCGTCTCAAGGTTTTGGGTCGGGTGGAGTTTGCCGAAGGCGCGGCCGCCGCCGCCGACCTTTATCCCGAAGGTGCAAAAGCCCCCGCCGAACGCGCCGTCCTAATTCGGGTCGAGGCGCTGGACTGGAACTGCCCCAGCAACATCACACCCCGCTTTACCGAAGCCGAGTTGCGCCCGCATCTTAACGCGCTGGGCCAGCAACTGGCTCAGTTACAGGCCGAGAACGAAAAACTAAGACAGCAACTAGCGCAACGGTCCTGACCCCGTTGCACCCAAAATTCGCAAACTAAATCAGATAATAGGGTCCACAACCATGCTACGCTTTGCCTTGAATGTTGTTCATCTCGGCCTGATTGGGGCACTGTTGCTGGCTATGGGCCTTGCGTTGGCGTTTTTTGCCTCGCCTGAATCCGTGCGTTCCCCTCTTCCCTTTTCGCACGATTCCCTTTTGCTTGATCAGCTATCGAACAATTGATCTGCGCTGCGGAATTCTTCGGAAATCTGACATGGCCCCTTGACCTTCCCGTGACTGGAACCCTCATTTGGAGGGTAAAAGTGACTATAGGATGAGTCGGATGGCTGCGCCACAAACAACTCAGTTGAAAATCTCTGGCATGGAATGTGCCTCTTGCGTCGGTCGGGTGGAAAGCGCCTTGCGGGAAGTGCAGGGTGTGTCTGACGCATCGGTCAATTTTGCGACGGAAACCGCGCAGGTTACCTATGACGGTCAGGTCAGCGGTTTGATCAACGCACTGTCGCATGCCGGATATCCCGCTGCGACCCGGCAAACGACTCTGAAGATCGCCGGTATGAGCTGTGCCTCGTGCGTCTCTAAAATCGAGCGCGCGCTGAAAGCTGATCCGGCAGTGGTCGACGCTCAGGTCAACATGGCCACGGAAAGCGCGCAAATCACCTTTGTCGACGGCGTGACCGATCCGCAGATGCTGGCGAAACGCTGCGAAGAGGCCGGGTATCCGGCGCGTGTGGCAGACACTGCCAATCCCCAGGTGGACCAGGGCAAAGCCGAAGAAGCCCATGCGCTGACCCGCGCCACCATGTTTGCCGCCATCCTGGCCCTGCCCGTGTTCGTGTTAGAGATGGGCGGGCATATGATCCCGGCCTTCCATCACTGGGTACATGGCACCGTCGGCACGCAAACCAGCCATCTGATCCAATTCGCGCTGACCTCAGTGATTTTGCTGGGCCCCGGGCGGGTTTTCTACGCAAAGGGCATCCCCTCGCTGCTGCGCGGATCGCCGGATATGAATGCGCTTGTAGCTTTGGGCACGGGTGCGGCGTACTTGTTCTCGGCCACGGCCACCTTTGCGCCGCAAATCTTGCCGCAGGGCAGCGCAAACGTGTATTTTGAGGCCGCCTCGGTCATCGTGGTTTTGATCTTGCTGGGTCGCGTGATGGAAGCCCGCGCGAAGGGCCGCACCGGGGCCGCAATCCGCAAACTGGTAGGCTTGCAGCCCAAAACCGCGCGGGTCGAAATGGACGGTCGTTTCATTGACCGTCCGATCGCCGACATTACTGTTGGGGACATCTTGCAGATTCGCCCGGGTGAGCGGGTTCCTGTGGACGCAGATGTGCTTGAGGGCACCTCCTACGTGGATGAAAGCATGATCACCGGTGAGCCCGTTCCTGTGGGCAAATCCCCAACCGATCAGGTTGTTGGCGGAACGGTCAACGGAACCGGCGCGCTGCGTCTGCGCGCCACGCGGGTCGGGGCTGATACGGTTCTGGCGCAGGTCATTCGGATGGTCGAACAGGCGCAAGGGGCCAAGCTGCCAATTCAAGGGCTGGTCGACCGCATCACCGTGTGGTTCGTGCCGGTGGTTATCGCTGTTGCACTGCTGACGATTGTCGTCTGGCTGATCTTTGGCCCCGCGCCTGCGCTGCCGATGGCACTGGTCACCGGGGTCTCGGTCCTGATCATTGCCTGTCCCTGCGCCATGGGGCTGGCGACGCCGACCTCGATCATGGTAGGAACCGGGCGCGCGGCAGAGTTGGGTGTGTTGTTTCGCAAAGGCGATGCGCTGCAGCAATTGCAGCAGGCTAAGGTCATCGCGCTGGACAAGACCGGAACCCTGACGTTGGGGCGGCCCGAACTGGAAAGCGTCACCACCACGAACGGCTTTGACCGCGACACCGTTCTGCGATTGGCCGCAGCGGTAGAGGCACAGTCAGAACACCCCATTGCCACCGCAATCACCCGCGCGGGCCCGGACGATCTGCCCGCAATATCCGCGTTTGAATCCCTAACCGGGCTGGGCGTTCAGGCGACGGTCGAAGGACACGATCTGTTGATCGGGTCGCCGCGGCTGATGGCGCAGAACGGGGTGGATTTAAGCACACTGACTGTCGAGGCTGGTCTGCGCGCCAGCGAAGGTGCCACGCCCCTTTTCGTCGCCATTGACGGTCAGGCGGCAGCGCTATTGGCGGTCTCTGACCCGGTGAAGCCTGGCACGCAGGACGCGTTGGAAAGACTACACGCAATGGGCGTGACGCTGGCGATGGTAACCGGCGACAATGCCCGCACCGCACAAGCGCTGGCCGGAAGGCTTGGCATCGACCATGTCACGGCCGAGGTTTTGCCGGACGGTAAACTGGCCGCAATCACTGCGCTGCGTGAACAATTCGGCACGCTGGCTTTTGTCGGCGACGGTATTAACGACGCACCAGCGTTGGCGGCGGCGGATATCGGCGTGGCCATCGGAACCGGCACTGACGTGGCGATTGAAACGGCAGATGTGGTGTTGATGTCCGGTGACCTGCGCGGTGTGGCCAATGCGGTCGAGATCAGCCGCCGCACCATGCGCAACATCCGCCAGAACCTTGGCTGGGCCTTTGGTTACAACATCCTGCTGATCCCGGTGGCCGCTGGGGTGCTGTTCCCGTTCAGCGGGCATCTGCTATCCCCTGCCCTCGCAGCCGGGGCGATGGCGTTGTCCAGCGTCTTCGTGGTCGCCAATGCGCTGCGCCTGCGCCGTGTCCGTGCTGCGCTGCCCGAAACATCTCAAGCCCACACATCCCAAACGGTGACGCTATGAATATTGGAGACGTTGCAACCCAGACCGGCCTGCCCGCCAAGACGATCCGGTATTACGAGGATATCGGTCTGATCAAGCCTATGCGGGACGACAACGGCTATCGCCGGTTCCGTGAACAGGATGTGCATAAGCTGAACTTTCTGGGCCGCGCCCGCGCGCTGGGGTTCACGATTGAGGATTGCCGCACGCTGATGGCTCTATACGAGGATGAAACCCGCGCCAGTGCCGATGTCAAAAAGGTTGCCCGCACGCATCTGGCGCAGATCGAAACCAAGATCGCCGATCTTAACGCGATGCGCGATACGCTGGGCCACCTGATCGACGCCTGTGCCGGAGATGACCGGCCTGATTGTCCGATCCTGCAGGATTTGGGTGGCAAACCCTGACACGGGGTTGCTCTTTGCGCGCGGCTTTGCTTTGTCTCTGCCTGGCAATCCGGCCCGCCAAATGAAATGGCCCGGACAACAGAGAGGATCACAATATGGCAAACGTTGCGTTTCTGGGTTTGGGCGTCATGGGCTATCCAATGGCCGGTCACCTGCAGGCGGCGGGTCACGAAGTAACCGTATACAATCGCACTGCCGCAAAGGCCGAAGCCTGGGTTGCCCAGCACGGTGGCGCGATGGCAACCACCCCGAAAGAGGCCGCCCAAGGCGCGGATTTCGTCATGGCTTGCGTCGGCAACGATGATGACCTGCGGGTGGTCTGCACGGGTGAAGATGGTGCCTTTGACGGAATGGCCGACGGCACAACTTTCGTCGATCACACCACCGTTTCCGCCAAGGTGACCCGTGAGCTTTATGCGGCGGGCCAAGGCAAGGGTATCGCATTTGTGGACGCACCGATCTCGGGCGGTCAGGCGGGGGCTGAGAATGGCGTTTTGTCGATCATGTGCGGTGGTGATCAGGCCGCCTATGACGCGGCTGAACCGATCATGCAGGTCTATTCCAAGATCTGCCGTCGGATCGGCGACAGCGGCGCAGGGCAGATGACCAAGATGTGCAACCAGATCGCCATTGCCGGTCTGGTTCAGGGTCTCAGCGAAGCGTTGCACTTTGCCGAGAAAGCCGGTCTGGACGGGCGTTCTGTCGTCGAGGTGATCAGCCAGGGCGCTGCGGGCAGCTGGCAGATGGCGAACCGCTTTGAAACCATGCTGGACGATCATTTCGAGCATGGTTTCGCGGTTGACTGGATGCGCAAGGATCTGGGGATTTGCCTTGAGACGGCGGACGACACCGGGGCGTCTCTGCCGGTAACGGCGTTGGTGGATCAGTTTTACAAGGATGTGCAAAAGCTGGGTGGCGGACGGTGGGATACGTCTTCGCTGTTCAAGCGGCTGCGCGCGTTGGACTGATGGCATTTGGCGGGCGGTCTGCCCCCCATCGCGCTATGGCGCGATTCCCCCCGAAGATATTTTTAGCCAGATGAAGGGGATCCTGGTGACAAGACAGCAAGGCATCGGATGAGCGACTTGACCGTATTCTGGGCGGATGCCCTGCGCGCCCATTGGGGGCTGGACGCCAAGCTGACGCGGCTGGATGGCGAATATGATCTGAACTTTATGGTGCGGGCCACCAATGGTCAGGATTATGTGCTGAAAGTCATGCGCCCCGGATGCGAAGCAGAGTTCGTTGATCTGCAGGTCAAGGCATTGGCCCATATCGCGGGTGAGGCGCCGGGGCTGCCATTCCCTCAGGTATATCCCGACCTGACCGGGGTGCAGCTGCCAGAGATTGCCGATCAGCAAGCGCAGATGCGGCTGGCCTGGTTGCTCGAATGCCTGCCGGGGCAATGTTACGCCAAGGCCGCGCCCAAATCCGAGGCGTTGATCCTGAAATTGGGCCGCGCGCTGGGTGCGACCGACAAAGCGTTGGAGCGGTTTACCCATGACGGGCTGCATCGCACAGATTTCAAATGGGACCTGACGCAAGCCGGTTGGATCGCCGATCGGCTGGATGCGATCACTGATCCTGCTCGTCGGGTTTTGTTGTCCGAGATATGTGACCACTTCGCGGCGATCTCGGGTCCGTTGGCGGAGCTGCCGAAACAAGCCATCCATAATGACGTCAACGACTACAACATTCTGGTTGAGGGCGAACTGGGTCAGCGTCAGAGTATCTCGGGCCTGATTGATCTGGGCGATATGTGCGCTGCGCCGCGTATCTGTGATCTGGCGATTGCGGGGGCCTATATCGTTCTGGATCACCCTAAGCCGGAACGCGCACTTGCCGCTCTTGTACAGGGCTATCACGCGGCTAATCGGCTGCGCCCCGATGAGATTGATTTGATCTGGCCTTTGCTGCGGATGCGGCTGGCGGTGTCCGTAGTAAACTCGACCCTCATGGCGATCGAGAACCCGGACGATCCTTATGTGACGATCAGTCAGGCCCCCGCATGGCGCTTCCTTGAGAATGCAGGCGTGAACGGTGACCTGATGGCGGCGCGGCTACGAACGGCCTGCGGTTTGCCCGTCACTGACGGGGCCGAACGCATCCACGCCTATCTGTCTGAGCATCGCGGCCAGTTCGCCCTGATGTTCGATCAGGACCTGAGCGATGCGCCCATGGGCTCGCTGTCGGTTGAGAACTCGACCTGGCCGCAGAACCCGTTCCACATGCCACTGGAAGAAGCCGCGCGGGTGGGTGAGGAATTTGGCCAAGGCCTGTGGCTGGGCTATTACAACGAACCGCGCCTGATCTATGCCGAACCTGGGTTCCGCAAGGGGCCGTGGAAAGCCTCGGACCGGCGCACCGTGCATCTGGCGGTGGACGTATTTGCGCCAGCAGGCACCGTACTGCATGCACCGATGAGCGGTCGGGTCGAGGCAGTCGAGAACCGCGACGCCCATCTGGATTATGGCGGCGTGGTGATCCTGCATCATGAAACGCCTGAAGGTGACCCATTCTATACGCTTTATGGTCATCTGGACCCCGAGGTTTGCGACCGGCTGAAACCCGGCGATCCGGTGGCGCAGGGTGCGGCCTTTGCCCGGCTGGGGGACGCCAGCCAGAACGGCGGCTGGGCCCCGCATGTGCATTTCCAGCTGGCCCTGACCACAGATGGAATGCAGACCGACTGGCCCGGTGTTGGTGATCCGGATGAGATGGAGCTGTGGCATGCCGTCTGCCCCAACCCTGCAGCGTTGCTAAACTTGCCGGACGAAAAGGTGTTCTATCGCCCCACCGACAAGCAAGCGATCCTGCAGGGGCGGCACGATCATTTCGGCGGCAACCTCAGCCTGACCTATGATGATCCGGTCATGCTGGTGCGCGGTTGGAAACATCACCTGTTCGACGAATGGGGGCGACCCTATCTGGACGCCTACAACAACGTGCCCCATGTGGGCCACGCGCATCCGCGAATTCAGGCGGTGGCGGCGGATCAGCTGAAGCGGATGAATTCAAACACCCGTTATCTGCACCCCGCCCAGACGGCCTTTGCCAATAAGATCCTGTCAAAACTGCCCGATCAATTCGAGGTCTGTTTCTTCGTCAACTCTGGTACCGAGGCGAACGAGCTGGCGGTGCGTCTGGCGCGTGCGCATACCGGGGCAAAGGGCATCGTTACTCCGGATCATGGCTATCACGGCAACACCAACGCGGCTGTTGCGATCTCGGCCTATAAGTTCAACAAACCCGGTGGCATCGGTCAGGCAGATTGGGTCGAGCTGGTCGAGGTGGCCGACGACTATCGCGGGTCGTTCAAGCGCGACGACCCGGAGCGCGCTACAAAATTCGCGAATTTTGTAGACCCTGCAATCGCTGCTCTGCAAGACAAGGGGCACGGGATCGCAGGTTTCATCGCCGAAACTTTCCCCTCGGTCGGGGGGCAGATCATTCCGCCCAAAGGTTATCTGCCAGAGGTTTATGAGAAAATCCGCGCAGCGGGCGGCGTTTGTATCGCGGATGAGGTGCAAACAGGACTTGGGCGACTGGGCGACTACTATTTCGGCTTTGAACATCAGGGCGCGCTGCCGGACATCGTTGTCATGGGCAAACCCATCGGTAACGGCCATCCGCTGGGTGTGCTGGTCACGACAAAGGAAGTCGCCCAGAGCTTTGACAACGGGATCGAGTTCTTTTCAACCTTTGGCGGCTCGACCCTGTCGTGCCGCATCGGCAAAGAGGTGCTGGACATCGTCGATGACGAGGGCCTGCAGAACAACGCCCGCGATATGGGCACGCGCCTGATGGATGGTCTGCGTCAGCTTGAATCCGATTTCGGATGCGTTGGCGATGTACGCGGAATGGGCCTGTTTCTTGGGGTTGAGCTGATCAACCCGGATGGGTCCGAGAGCACCGATATCTGCAAATACGTCAAGAACCGGATGCGCGATCATCGTATTCTGATTGGCAGCGAAGGCCCCAAGGACAACATCCTGAAAATCCGCCCACCGCTGACGATCGAGGCCGAGGACGTCGACATGATCCTCTGGGCGCTGCGGGATGTTCTGACCGAGGTGGGTGATTTCACCCCTGCCCCGGCCTGCGATCACGAGCATCACCATGCTGGGTGCGGGTGCTGCTAAAAAATAAACCCCGGCCTAGGGAGGGCCGGGGTTCTGCGCCACGCTGCTGCTTAATGCAGCAGGGCTGCGGGGGGTTGGTGCCCGGTTGTGGGCAGCGGAATCGACGCGGTCATACGACGCAGCGCCAGTCCAAGTTCTTCGGACAATGAAGCCAGCGCGGGGGCAAAATCCGGCCGCACGATAAGGGACGCCATCATCATCGCGTCTTCACGGGACCCTTCAGAGGCCGCCGCGATCATCTGCGCAAAGCAATTTTCGTCAGCGCCCAAACAAGAACACCCCAATCCGTGACGGATCAACGGGCGGCGTCCGTGATGCGCGCACAGCGAACACAGACGGTCCAGCGACATCATCGCAGCACGCCCGCAATCTGCGCCCAGCGCTATTTCAAAATCACTGGCAGCATCTGCACGGCCCTGCGCCCCGTCGGCCCAAAGCCGCAAATACATCACTGCTCCGGCTTCGACGGGGCCAAGGTCTTTCAGACGACCAACAGCCGCCCCACCCCGAGAAGAAGAAGTGCTCATTTCGTCAGGATCAATTTGCCAGCGCGGGTGATGCGCAGCGTGTACAGCTGGTCGCCCAGTTCGATATGGGCCAGGTTGCCGCCATTGGTCAGTTCTTCGGCCTTATGCGATGGCAGCATGGATACAGCATAGGATTGGCTGGGATTCGGGGTCTGCATATTCATCAGGAAAACTCCAGAGGGGGCTGGGGCGAAATGCCTTAATCTGTTCGCGTTTCACTTGATCTGGCTGACCCTGACAGGGGTTGGCTATGGACTTGAATAATAATCTGATTAAAATAGTCAGGTATGTCAAGGCCCGTTCTTGCAAATTCTCCAAACCTGCACGATTGCACCGGAAATTCAGGCAGGGTACGACTTTCGCAGAATACCAAACCAAGGGGGCAGCCAATGGCCGCGACTATCATGTTTGACCTGGACGGAACGCTGGTAGACAGCCTTCCTGACCTTGCCGCGGCCACGAACAATATGTTGCGTGACACCGGCGTGTCGCCCTTGTCACAGGACCAAATCCAACAATTTGTGGGCAATGGGCTACCCAAACTGGTCGAGCGCGTGATCAAGCATTGCGACCTGCCGATGGACCAGCACGAAGATCTGACCCGGTTGACGCTTGCCCATTACAACGCCGCCTCCAGCGATAAAACCGTGGTCTATCCTGGTGTGCTGCAGGCGCTGGAGCATTTGCGTGACATGGGTTGCGTTCTGGGGGTCTGCACCAACAAACCCGAAGCCCCTGCTCGCCATGTGCTTGAGGCGATGGGGATTGCCCCCCATTTCGATGCCGTCCTTGGCGGTGACAGCCTGAACACCCGCAAACCCGACCCAACCCATCTAAAGGCCAGCTTTGCCTCCGTCACCCCAGCCGGTCCGCAACTGTTTGTCGGAGACAGCGAGGTAGACGCCGAAACCGCCCAACGCGCGCAAGTGCCATTTCTTCTGTTCACCGAAGGTTACCGCAAATCATCGGTCGCAGACATTCCGCACACCGCCAGCTATGTCCAATCGTCCGAATTGCCCGCATTGGTCACGCAAGTGCTGCAATCTCTGGAGCAAAGCGCCTGAGAGCCTTTTTCTAGGGGGGATCGAAACGGGTCGCGGCCAGTGACTGAGGGGCCGGCCGAGGGGGTAAGTAGCCAGCCCCTCACAGGGGAAAAGTGGTATCGTCCGATATGACCCGTTCGATAAAACACAGTTAACGAATCGGCCTGAATTTCGATATAGGGGGTTTCCCGTAGCCCCCCGGACTGTGTTGAAATTACAGTAAATTTTTTTGCCCATTTCGGGGTAACCGGGTCTTTTATCCTGAAAACAGTCAAACAAGCGAACCCTTACCTCGCTTGTAAGGCAGGACCGTGCCGCTGTCTGTCCTACCGGAGCAAAGGAAGTTGGATGGTACAGTTCACCACCCTGGCGTTGACCTGGAAGATACGCTGGATTCACAGGCTTGTTTGGACCACCGCGCGGCTGTGGTCGAAATATCCGCCGGTTCAGCGGCCATTCATCTTCCACTCTATACATCCGGTTCGTCTCTCGGTAAGGAGCGTGCTTCGACGATGATCCGTGTGTTGGACGCTCTGAGGGTGACCGCATCACCCAAGAGAGCCGAGCTATGAAACAGACAATCGCAGATGCGCTGAAGCGCAAAGGATATGACACCCTGACCCCGGTCCAAGAGGCCGTGTCCGCGCCAGAATTGCAGGGAAAAGACCTGCTGGTGTCGGCCCAAACCGGATCGGGGAAAACCATCGGGTTCGGCCTGGCCATCGCGCCGACCATTTTAGGCGAAGCGCAGGTTTTCGACGCCGCGGATGCGCCCTTGGCGCTGGTGATCGCGCCAACGCGAGAATTGGCGATGCAGGTCAAACGCGAATTGGGATGGCTTTACACCGACGCCGGGGTTTTCATTGCCTCATGTGTTGGCGGAATGGATATGCGCGACGAACGCCGGGCTCTGTCACGTGGGGCGCATATCGTGGTCGCGACACCGGGGCGCTTGCGCGATCATATCATGCGCGGGTCGATTGATCTGACGGCCGTGCGCGCCGTGGTTTTGGATGAAGCCGACGAAATGCTTGACCTTGGGTTCCGCGAGGATCTGGAGTTCATTCTGGATGAAACGCCCACAGACCGCCAAACGCTGTTGTTTTCCGCCACGGTTCCGCGCGCTATTGCCACCCTCGCCACCCGGTATCAACGGGACGCCGAGCGTGTAAGCACCGTCAGTGAACGGGCGCAACACGCCGATATCGAATACCGTGCGATGAATGTGGCCCCGCGCGATGGTGAAAACGCGATCATCAACGTGCTGCGCTATTACGAGGCCCCGAACGCCATCGTCTTCTGCAACACACGTGCGATGGTTGCGCGCCTGACTGCCCGCTTGTCGAACCGTGGGTTCTCGGTTGTGGCTTTGTCCGGTGAACTGACCCAAAGCGAGCGCTCAAATGCCCTGCAGGCCATGCGCGACGGGCGTGCCCGCGTCTGTGTGGCGACCGATGTGGCCGCGCGCGGGATTGACCTTCCGAACCTGGATCTGGTGATCCATGCCGAACTGCCCAACAGTCACGAAACTCTTCTGCACCGGTCAGGTCGAACTGGACGCGCAGGGCGCAAGGGGGTCAGCGCCCTGATCGTCGCGTCGGCTTCGTTCAAAAAGGCCCAACGGCTGTTAAAATTCGCCAAACTGACGGCTGATTGGGGCGCAGCACCTTCCGCAGACGCGGTCAACGCACAGGATCTGCAGCGGATGTTCGGCTCGGGCGACTGGCAGGTGGATCTCGTCGAAAGCGAGCGCACATCGGTCGACGAGCTGGTGGCCAGATTCTCGCCGGAACAACTCGCCGCAGCCTATGTCCGTCAATACAAACGTCAGCATTCTGCTCCGGAAGAGTTAAGCGACGTCAAAACCGCAGGACCAAAGTCAGAGGTACCTTTTGGCCCGAGTGTATGGTTTTCGCTGTCGGAAGGACGCAACGATAACGCGTCTCCGCGCTATGTTCTTCCCATGGTGTGCAAGGCCGGGAACATCACCAAATCCGATATCGGCGCGATCCGTATCGCTGACGATGTGACCTATATCGAAATTCGCGAAAGCAGCGTTTCCGGATTTTTGGACGCAATCGGACCTGAGATGAAGGTCGATGGCACAAAAGACATCGTGCGGTTGGACACAGCCCCCGACTTACCGAAACCGACAAAAACAGGGCCAAAACGAGCTGTGAAAGGCAAGAGGGGTCCGGATAAGACCGGGCAAAGACCGCCTCGCCTTGTCGATCCACAGCCTGCGAAGGCGCGAAAAAAGACGGCATCAAAGCCGCCTGAGAAAACCAAAGTCGACACTAAGCCCAAGCGCGATGGCGATAGCCTCAGCAGTAAAGGCAAAAAACCAAACCGCGGCCCAAAGGGCCCGCCGCCGCCCAAGGGTAAGCCAAACAGCAAGAAAAATCGCGCACGCGCTGCCGCAGCAAAGGGCGGCAATTCTGTACCGAGACGTTCTAAGTAAGCTGAAACGTTCCCTCGGCCCGAATTCGCCTGGGTCCGTTTTTGGGTGGCAAACAAGCCGCACTGAAAAAGCAGCTTTCCTCGTTCTGTCAGAAAAGGTTTAATCCACCCGTTCGAAGCTTTTGCTGAATGGGTCAATGGCATGAATATTGCAGACATCGTCGACTTGGGGCGTTACCCCCTGGGAAATGCAGATTTCGGTACGAAGGCAAGATCGTCACTGAATGAAAACGGTGTCTTGGTCCTTGAGGAATTCATCCGCCCCGAGGCGCTTGCAATGATGCAAGCTGAGGCTCTGACTGGACAAGACCAGGCATATTTCTGCACCCAAAGCCACTCGGTCTACCTAACGCCGCCGAATCCAGAGTTTGACGCATCACATCCGACAAATCGGCAAGTGGAGTCGTCCAAGGGATGTATCTGCGACGACGTGGTATCGCCGACATCGCCCCTGCGCATTCTGTATAACGACCCATCCTTTCAAAGCTTCATCAAGCAGGTCACGGGCGAGGCTGAATTGCACCCTTATGTCGATCCGCTGTCGTCTATCAACATTCACTACGCAACCCGAGGGCAAGAACTCGGCTGGCATTTCGACAATTCCTCGTTCGCAATCACGTTGCTGATCCAGAAACCCGACGCAGGCAGCCGTTTCGAATATGTAAAGGACCTGCGGGACGCGAGCGCGGGCGACATGAACTATGAGGGTGTCAGGGCCGTTCTGGACAAAGAATTAAGGCCACAAGTTTTGAACATGGATCAAGGAACGCTGGTTTTGTTTCGCGGTCGAAACTCTATTCACCGTGTTTCTCCGAATGAGAGTGACAAGACAAGAATGCTCGCCGTTTTGGCCTATAACTCGGAACCTGATGTGCAGCTGTCAGAGAGTGCCCGCATGACATTTTACGGTCGATTGAACTGACGTTGGCTTACTGCAATGCAGTACAAACATGCGCGGGATGGGACCTAAAAGGCCGCCAGTTTTTCCACTGAGTCCAATTCTGAAGTGGCTCTCGGATGTGCCGTCTCGAAATTTAAGATATTGATTTAAAATCAAAATGACGTGGGAACATTGACTGCAATACAAACAAGCAGATTTTCAAAGCCTCTTGGGGTTTGAAGATATCTGAGTGCAAATGGAAGTCGGTCCAGAGCCCTTCCAGCAAAGCAATCAATGCATCTGTTGCAAGTTTGGCATCTACGTCTTTGTACCCACCTTCGCTTATGATTTGCTGCAACAGCTCAAGGATCACTGCCCGGAAACTTTTGTCCCGTGAGTCGATGAAAGGAAATATGTCGGGATTCGAGAGCGCTTCGGCCCGAAATGAAAACCAGATCGCAACGTCCCGTGCGTTCAGGACCAAAGGGTCGAAATCCGCCTTGAGGATTGAGATCAGCTTGTCCGCAGGGCCTAATTCCGGACTGTCCGCGATAGATTTCCACTGCCCTGCATAGCGCGCCGACAACTCCTCGGCCACGGCAAGCAGCAGCTTCTCTTTGGAGCCAAAATGGAGGTTCACCATCCCCCGCGACAGCCCGGACAATTCCTGGATTCTGGCCGAGGTCGTGCCGCGAATACCGTATTTGTGAATGGCGTCCGCAGCCGCCTGAATCAGCTGCTGTCGGTTCTGCAACTTACTCAGATCGCGGGCATTGGTCGGAGTATCGGCCTCGAGAGTAATCTTGTTTTTCCTTCGCTGGGTTACTCGCCTTTGCTTTCTCGCATCTAGTGAAGCGGAAGTTCAAGGATTGACATTGAATGAATGTTCGTTCATTTTGTGATGTATGTTACACTTAGGTGCCCCATGACACTTTTCAACTCCGACTTTCCATCCGTACGTGACTGGGACAACGAACACTTCCTGCATCCCTGGGAGGGGATGTCATCCTTGGGTCAAAATGAACGAACCTTCGCCGAAAGTGGCCAAGGCGTTCACATCGTGACAGAGGACGGAAAACGCTTGATGGATGGGCCTGCGGGGATGTGGTGCGTTCAACTGGGCTATGGAAACGCCGAAATTGCCGATGCAATGGCCCAGCAAGCGAAAGAGATGGCATATTTTTCGCCCTTCAACAATGCCAACTCAGCCCCGGCCCGGTTGGCACATGAGATTGCCAAAAGAACACCGGGTGACCTGAACCATGTGTTCTTTACAACCGGCGGCTCAACAGCCGTTGATAGCGCCCTGCGGTTTGTACAGTTCCGCAATAACCTGCTTGGCAAACCTGAAAAAAAGATCGTGATATCGCGGCAGAAAGCTTATCACGGATCGACTTATTTAGCGGCCACAGTATCTGGAAAAGAGCGCGACAAAGGGTGGTTGGACCAGGCCTCTCACCTGACGCGTTTTCTGCCGAATGTGAACCCATACACGCGCCGCGCCGATCAAACGGTTGAAGATTTTCTAGACGAAAAAATCGCTGATCTAGAGAACATGATCCTGGAAACCGGCCCTGACAAGGTCGCGGCGTTCATCGCTGAACCGATCCTATGTTCTGGTGGGGTCATCGTGCCGCCGCAAGGGTATCATCAGCGCTGCTTAGACATCTGCCGGAAATACGATGTCCTGTATATTTCAGATGAGGTTGTGACTGGTTTCGGGCGGCTTGGGCATTGGTTTGCCTCCGAAGACGTATTTGGCATTCAACCCGATATCATCACTTGCGCCAAAGGAATGACGTCTGGCTACGTCCCCATGGGGGCCTGCATCATCTCTGACCGTCTGATCGCAGAAGTCAGTGGTGAAAACGCGCAGGACGCTACGTTTTCAAACGGGTTCACCTATTCGGGCCACCCGGTAAGCGCCGCGGCCGGTTTGAAGACCATCGAAATCATGGAGCGCGACGGTATTCTGGAACATGTCCGCGCGCTCACGCCGCTGTTCGAAGAACGCCTTCAGGCTCTGGTGGCCTTGCCGTTAGTCGGTGACGCCCGTGGTATGGGGTTGGTTGGCTGCGTCGAATGCGTTGCCGATGCCAATGCTGATAATCTTTTGGACCTTGATAAGTCTGTTGGCGCATTGATTGACCAGCATTGCCAGGAAAACGGGCTGATCCTGCGACCGATCATCAATATGTGTGTGTTTTCCCCACCGCTGATCATCACCGAAGGCGAGTTGAACCAGATGTTCGATATACTTGAGAAAGGCATCCGGGCAGCGACTGAAGACCTGACACGGCAGGGTGCGTTTAAGGCTTAGGAATCGTCTTGATGCGGCATCGTAATTTTGCAGGTTGCGATGCCGCATCGCCGTCCGCTGTCCTCAACCCGCTCGCATCGCCTCAGGCGGCAATTTTATCGGAAACTTGGCCCGCACCTCTGCATCCGCCTTGCTGCCAAAGTAGTTCGGATAGTGGTTGGATAGGATATCGTTGACCACCGACCGGCTGCGCTCAAACATGTCCTGTCGACCTGCCTTTTCCCAAGTATCGGTCAGTTCCCGATCCAGGAGGGTCGGGTAGACATATTCCGTCTCCATGTATTGCAAGGTCTGCGCGTTGCCGAGGAAGTGGCCGGGGTCAATAGCGCATTCATGGATAACGTCGATCGAAAGCGTGTCGTCGCTCACCTCGATCCCGCGCAACGTGCGCGAGATCATGCCCGCAGCCTCGTTGTCGATGACCATAGACTCAAAGCTGCAGCCCATCAGACTGCCAAGCATACCGCCAAATTCACAGAGCCTGTTGGCACCGGCATGGGCCGCCAAGGCAAAGGTCAGCGCCTTTTCCAAACCGTATTGCGCATCCGGGATTTTGGAATCCGTCATACCGCACCCAACGCTGGTTGGCAGGTTATAGAAATTGCCCATCTGGATGGCCGCAGCTGAAATTAACGCCTGTTCGCCACTGCCGCCAGTAAAGGACCCAGTACGCAAGTCGGTGATGAAAGGCCAAGCTGCGAAGACGACCGGAGTGCCCGGATTGATGAGGTTCGCAATAGCGACGCAAGACAAAGTCTCAGCGACCGCTTGCGCCAAGGTTCCTGCCAAGGGCGCCGGCGAAGTCGCCCCGGCCTGTGGGGGAACGGCAAGATCGCAGACCAGACCCATCTTTGCGGTATCGATCAGGATCTCCAGATTTTCGCGCCCGAACCTAAGCGGGGATACGATGGGACAGCCTCCAAAGATGACCGAGGGCTTTTCAAGGAACTTCCCCTCGCCACCCGATGCCAGATCGAACAGATGGATCGCATCCTGAATGTGCTCGCGGGTTCTGAAGGTCAGGCAGGAAGGTTTTTCGCTGCCTGCCAGAATGGCATAGAGCATGCTCATGTCATGCTCATAATCCTGCGGCACATCCGTCGCCAACACCGTGTCGCCGGTCATGTGAATATTGTCGAGCCGGTCGACCAAGCGGGTGAAGTCGTAAATATCCTTGAGCGTTGATGGCCTGTAACTGCGGGTTTCGGCATCAAAGGTCGTCACAGCCGTGCCCGAATTTGCGTAATACACCTTGTCCTTGGTGCAGTGCATGTCATCTTTACCGGCCCGCGATCCGCGTGCGTGGACATAGAATTCACTGGCGGCTTTGGCCAACAAATCTTCCATCAAGGCGCGTGGAAAGCACAACCTGCCATGCGCGTTCAGTGTCGCCCCTTTTGGCACCACAAGATCGAGAACTTCCTGCGTTGGGTCCCCTACGCCTGTGCGCTCCAGAATGCTAAGCGCGGCCTCGTGAATACGCGACATGTCCGCGTCTGATAGGGGCTTGTATCGCCCACCCGAAATGCCCGGCCAGATTGCTTGCGAGGCCGCATTGCTGGTTCGCACGGCTGCGCGTGCCTCACGCCCGCCCCCGCGCCGTCTTGATCTGCGCTGCGTTAGCTCTGTCATGTTTCTTCTCCGAATTTTGCGCGTCTCAGATCATGCTGAAGTAATTGCGATAGAAGCCCGAAATGCTCCATTCCATCTCGGACAGCGGTCCGGGGACGAAATGGTGCGAGTTCACGCCTACCTGATTGTGTCGGATGATCCGTTCGTCATCGAGCGACGTTACATGCCATAGCCAAGTCAGGGCATCCTTGTCATAATCGCGCCCTTCTTCGGCATCGCCTCGCACGTACCAGACGATCTGAATATCGGTGTCTTGCAAGGCGCGCGGCACGAACCGATACCCGACAACGTGATCGGCATAGACGAGGAAATAGTTTAGCGTACCGATCCCCAGATCGGTGGCCCCGCCGTCCTGCCCTTTGAGTTCACCCAATGGCGGCGCCAAGGGCGCGCCATCCTTGCTGCCGGTCTGGTAGCCGGGGAACAGTGGGTAGCGCCGCCAATAGAGATCTGCGCCCGGTGCGACTGCGTTTTCTCCAGTCAGATCAAGCTCCTCAAGGGGAACCCCGGCTTCTTTCATCCGCTCGTGCAGTGCCCCGCTGAACTCAAGAACCTGGGCCGGATCTTTCAAGGAATGGCTGCGCGAATAGTCCTGATGAGACGGCGCGCAGTGATAGCATTCCAAGTAATTCTCCAGAGCAAGCTTCCAGTTCGCAGGAACCGGGTATGAGGCCTCATGTGCAATCTTCAGATTCTCAAAACCGAACGGCTTTGACAGCGGGGCCAGCCTATCCAAAGCGGCGTCCAGCGGCGGCGCGTCTTCGGCCGCGCAAACAAAGATCAGACCCTGAAATATCTTTACCTGAACCGGGAACAACCCGTACTGGCCCGGGTCAAAATCCGCCCCCATTGACCGCCCGTTTCTGAGTTTACCGCTCAGGTCAAAGGTCCACGCGTGATAGGGACAGATGAAGTTTCGCGCCTTGCCTTTCTGTTCAATGCAAACGCGCGATCCCCGATGGCGGCAAACGTTGAGATGCGCGCGCACCTCACCCTCGCGATCCCGAACGATGATGATGGATTCAGGCCCGTAATCGAACAGGAAATAGTCGCCCGGCTCGGCAATCTGGCTAACATGTCCGACCCAGATCCAGTTGCGGTTCCAGAACGTGCTGATATCGTTTTCATATACCGCCTGAGACGTATAGAAATGACGCGGCAAGGCGAACCCTTCCCGCTGCGCTTCCATCAAGTCGCGCATTACTTGCAAGTCATCTTTTGGCATAGCGCACCTCACACAGTTTCAAGGGAAACGATTTCCCGACGGAAAAATTCACGGTCGATATCGCCCGCGTCACGTTCAAAATTCCGGGCTGCCATGTGACCCGAATATACAGCGTCAGCGATCAAACCGGGGTTTGCCGCATCACCGATCAGTTCCAGACTTGTCAGCGGGTTGTCAGGCAAATTACGCAGTTCCTCATAAAGGGCAGTCTCTCTCGCGCGCTGCGTGACCAAAACAACTGATGCGCACTCGACGCTTTGTTCGCGTCCCGTATAAGCGCATTGAACTTTCGCCAATCCGGGCGTGATTTTGACAAGGGTCTGGGACAACACCAGCCGAACACCTTTTTCCAGCAAGCTGCGTTGCACTTTGACCTGTTCCAGCGTCAGTTCAGTGAAAGGCGAAACCATCGAGGCCGGGGTTACAAAGACAACCTCTTGCCCGGCTTGAACCAAATGATCCGCCAGCACACCGCCCAGATAGGCCTGATCATCGTCATAGACCAAAATCGGACCATCCCCGGGAATTACCCCTGACATGATGTCGTCTGGAGTAAATACCTGCGAACCTGAACCTATTGATATGCCGCGAAAGGCAGACTTCCCGCGACCATCTCGCCGCCATATTGCGCCGGTGGCCAGAAAGACATTCGGAATACCTAGCTCGACAACCTCGCTTGCTGACAAGCGACTGTCGGTGAACAGTTGAACGTTCCCGCGTTGCTGCAAGTCATAGATCCTGTGATCTGTCACGCGCTTCCATGCAGATAGCCCGGCCAGACCGGATTCCAGCAACACGCGACCACCAAGCTCTTGCCTGCCTTCGGCCAGGGTCACGTCATAGCCCCGACGCGCCAATTGCATGGCGCATTCAAGCCCGGCGGGACCGCTGCCGACAACAAGCGCGGCTTCTTCTTTTCCCCTGCCCTCTATGACTTCAGGATGCCATTTCCGGCGCCACTCCTCCCCCATCGTCGGGTTTTGCGTACACCGGATAGGAACGCCCAGCGCGTCGGAGGACACGCAGATGTTGCAGCCAATACACTCGCGAATTTCCTCGATCCGACCTTCCTTTATTTTGTTGGGAAGAAACGGGTCGGCGATGGATGGTCGCGCTGCGCCGATGAAATCAAGGATACCTTTCCTGACAAGTGACACCATCAAGTCCGGAGAGGTAAGACGCCCGACACCCACAACAGGCTTGGACGTCACCTGTTTGACGAATTCGATATATGAAGTTTGGAAACCGTCACGGGGCTCAAACCGTGTTGTCGCCGAGTCATTGCTCCAATCCGCGACGTTGACGTCCCAAAGGTCTGGTAGGTCTGCCAGCAATTCGACTACGGCACGGCCTTCTTCCTGCGCCTGCATCCCGTCTGATCCCAGCATTTCATCGACTGCGAAACGCAAGGCGATAGCACACTCATCCCCAATCTCTTCTCTGGTTTCTTCCAGAAGCTCTCGGGTTAAGCGCACCCGGTTCTCCAACGAGCCTCCGTATTCATCCGTTCGATCATTGAACTGAGGCAGCAGAAAATGATGCGGCAGGGTCATGTGATGACCGGCATAAACATATACGATGTCAAAGCCCGCCTCGCGCGACCGCCGCGCCGCCGCGCGGTGCCATTTGCGAAATTCGCGAATGTCCGCCTTGTCCATCGCCCGAGCTTGTTTGGGATACGCTGTTTGCAAGGCAAGTTCTGACGGGCCTAGCAAAGGCGCGCGGCTCAGGTGGTTCTGCGCATGGTGGCCGTTATGTGCCAATTCAATGGCCGCCAACGAATCCTTGGCATGAACAGCATCGGTCATCAGGCGCAGCGCTGGAATATCCCGTTCGTCCCAAAGCCGGTTTTCGGCAAAGGGGGACAGGTCAGACGTTGGGTGAATTTCCGTCTCTTGATTGGACACAACGGCCCAACCGCCTTCGGCCTTCATTGCCCGCATGGCAGCTTCGGCCTGCGGTCGCAGATGCCCCATGCCGTTGCAGTGGGGCACCTGATAGAACCGGTTTCGCGCCCTCACGGGCCCGATCTGAACCGGTTCAAAGAGAACAGAGTATCCGTCAGCGCCTGACATTGCCGCGCTTCCTCCAGAAAATTTGGAATTGGTTCTGTGGGATCGGCAGGGTTTCTACAGACCCACCAATCCCAGTTGTGTCGTTAGATGGTTTTAAAAGCCCGCTTTGATGCGCTCGAACTCCTTCAACATCTTGGCTTCAAGCTCTGGGTTGACCGCATCAAAAAACAGGCTGCCGTCAAAGAAGCTATCCACATCCGAGAACCCGTAGGTTTCGATCAGTGCCGGGTCGGCTTGCGCAAACGCGTCTTCGTTGGCATGGGCGTATCCCCAGCTTTCGATGATGTACTTACCGCTTGCGGCAGAGCTGAGCGCGTTGAGCATGTCATAGACCTGCTCATCCGATTGCTTGGCGGACTTCAGATGCACATACCCGCAGACCCAGGTGGCGATGCCCTTGTCCACATCCCGCATCATGACCGCCGGAGTTTCATTCCAGATCAGGTTCAGTTCCGATTGGTTCCAGCCCCAGCCGAGCGTCACCTCACCGCTGGCAATGGCCTGATCCAGTTGACCCGCATCAGACCAGTAAAAGCGCACATTCGGATGAATTGCGCGCAGGTAATCCGCCGCTTTTTGGAATTCTTCGTCGCTCATATCTGTATAACTCGAGGCACCGGTCGCCAGTGCAGCCATGGCAAAGGCACTGGACGCCGCATCCGGGACCGCAACCTTGCCCTGATAGGCCGGATCTGCCAGCAGTTGCAGCGAGACATCGTCTGCCGAAACCATATCGGTGCGATAGATCAGGCCGGTGTTGCCCCACTCAAACGGTACCATATAGGTCTGCCCGTCGATCGTTATGCCATCGACCTCTTTGATCTTAGGCATCAGCTTGTCCCAGTTTTCCAGCTTGCTGGTGTCGATCGGCTTGATCATATCCGCCGCAACCCATTTCCTTAGGGCGTCTGTGCAGGGATGGGCCAGATCGGCCTCAAACCCGGATTGAAGCTTGGTAAAGGCCTCTTCCACGCTGCCGAAATAGGTGTAGCTGGGTGCGCCGCCATACTTTTCGACATAGTCGCCGTAAAAGCCCTGATCCTCATACCCTGACCAGTCAAAAACGGTCAGATCAGCTGCATTGGCCAGCGCTTGGCTGGCGGCAAAGGTGGCAACCACTGCTGCCGTAAGTGATGCTGTTTTATTCATGTGTCTCCTCCCAAAGATTCACGTTTGCCCAAGTCGATCACCGAGGCGCTTTGAACGCCGAGCCAGACAGTATCGCCCCGGCTGTGATCAACTGTGTGAAAGTAGTTTGGCACCGCAACGGCGATGCTTTCCGGTAACCCGTCGACGCGCACATAATAGTGGACGCTTTCGCCATAGAAGGCGACGTCCGACACCTTGCCCTGAACATGCGCGTCGTACCCATCCGGTTTTTCTGCGCTGATTTCCAACTGCTCAGGCCGAACGCCGACCAGCAGATCTTTGTCATGCACCTGAACATTCGGGTTCACCCCGATTGTCATCGGCCCAAACCCTTGAACATTCACGTCCAGCGTGTCGGCGTTCTCAGCAGTCACTTCGGCCTTCAGAAAGTTCATCCCGCCGATGAAAGAGGCCACTTCCCGGTTGCAGGGTTGGGAATACAGAACCTCGGGCTTGTCGACTTGCTTGAGCTGCCCAGCAAACATGACCCCAATGCGGTCGGACATGGTCATCGCCTCGTACTGGTCATGCGTGACCATGACGAAGGTAATGCCAAGCTTTTGCTGCAGGCGGCGCATTTCCAATTGCATCGCTTCGCGCAGGTTTTTGTCCAGCGCGGACAAGGGTTCATCCAGCAGTAACACCTTGGGCCGCATGACCAGTGCGCGGGCAAGCGCCACACGCTGCCGTTGCCCGCCTGACAACTCATTGGCCTTGCGGTCTTGCAAGCCGCCGAGTTCCACCATCTCAAGCGCCTCGGCTATGCGTTCCTTGATTTCATTTCGGGACAGCTTTGTCTTACGCAAGCCGAACCCGACATTGTCACCCACATTCAGGTGCGGAAAGATCGCATAGCTTTGGAACACCATGTTGGTGGGCCGTTTGTTGGCAGGCACCTCGCCCATCGTCCGACCATCAATCCGTATTTCACCCTCTTCGTGATCCTGAAACCCCGCAATGATGCGCAAAGCCGTTGTCTTTCCACAGCCCGAAGGCCCAAGCAGCGAAAAGAACTCTCCCTCTTTTAAGGTCAAGTTCAAGTCGGACACGGCCACAAAGGAACCAAAGCGTTTTTCGACGCCCTGTATTTCGATGATGTTCTGTTCGCTCATCAGGTTGGTTTCCTTTGGCTTCAATCTGAGGATTGGATGGAACGGCGGCGGAAATATTCGGCAATCAACAGCAGCAGAACCGAGGACAGCAAAAGCAGCGACCCCAGCGCCAGTGTATTAGGCAGCTTTGCCGGAAAGCGGATCTGGCTCCAGATATAGACCGGCAATGTCGGGCTGTTGCCGGACAGGAAGAAGGCCAGAACAAACTCGTCGAATGACACCGTGAACGTGACCAAAAGACTGGCGATGATGCCCGGTGCAACGATTGGCAGAGTGACACGCCAAAAGGTTCCCACAACGCTTTCGCCCAGATCAAACGCGGCCTCTTCCAACGACTGGTCGAAATCGTCAAAGGCCGATTTCATGATCGACACGGCAAAGGGCAAGGCCACAAAGACATGGCCAAGGATCACTGTCGTCAGCGATGGCTTCAGCCCGACGCTGATGAACAGCACCAGCATGGAACTGGCGACAATGATACCGGGAACGACCAGCGGAAGCATGACCAGACCTTCGGAGAATTCCCGCCCTCTGAAACGGTACCGAACATAGGCGCGCGCGGCGAACAGACCCAGAGACGTCGCCATCAAGGCAGTCACACTGCCGACGATTAACGAGTTCACCATGGCTTGAAGCAGCGTGTCTTGCTGACCCAGTTGCGCGTACCACTTCAACGTGAACCCCTTGAGCGGGAAGGCCACGATGGTTCCATCATTGAACGAAAACAGCGGCAAAAGCAGAACCGGCAGGTAGAGAAACACCAGGTAGGCGATCGCGTAAACAAGCAACCATGGGATACGAATGGCCTTGGTCATCTGATCCTCCGCCCCAGAGCGGTGACGACCATCACGAACAGGATCGCGACGCAGCCGACCGAAAGCATGGCAAGCAGAGACAGGGTTGCACCCAAGGGCCAGTTGTTGGCAGCGCCAAACTGAACCTGGATTAAATTGGCCACCATTTTCCCCTGCGATCCACCGACCAGGGCCGGCGTGACGTAGTCGCCCACCGTGGGGATGAAGATGATCAAGCAGGCGGCGATGATCCCCGGCACCGTCAGGGGCAAAGTCACGCGCACAAACCGTTCCAGCTTGCTGCACCCAAGGTCGGTTGCGGCCTCTAACAGGCTGCGGTCGATCTTTTGTAGCGACACATAAATCGGCAGGATCGCAAACGGCGCCCAGGCATGTGCAAGTGTAAGGACAACGGCAAATTCATTGTAGAGCAGGAAGGTCAGTGGTTCCTGTATCAGCCCCAGCGAAATAAGGGCCGAATTCATCACCCCATTAAAGCCTAGGATCAGTTTCCAACTGAACACCCGCAGCAGGTAGCTGCTCCAGAAGGGAATGGTGATCAGCAATAGCCAGAGGGTCTTTTTCTGCGTCCGAAATGCGATGAAGTAAGCAATCGGATAGGCCAGACCGACTGTCGCCAGCGTCACCGCCCCCGCTATCGCAACCGATCGGATCATAAGATGCCGGACCAACGGATCGGTGAACGCCTCTTGGTAATTCGCCCATGTCAGCGTGCGGTCAATCTCGACATAGGTCTGGGTCCAAAAGCTGTAGGCGACAAGAATGCAAAGGGGCACGGCCACAAGCAGACCGACATAGAGCGTCGCAGGCGCACTCAGTGCCAGGCCCTTGCCCGTTTCACTTCTAATGACTCCAGCCATGCTTCCCTGCTGAACTTTGCTTTCGGTGGCGCGACAATATCGATCACAAAATGGACAATCGTCCATTTAAATCTGGAATTTTAGGGCTAGCTGTGTCAACTGATATTTTCACAACGGGAGCTGGCCAATTTCCCATAGGCCATTAGTAGAACCCGCAAGAGGCTGAAAACAAACAGAACCACCTGATCAAATGACTGGAAGACGACAAGAAATTCGAGAACGAAACCGCCTATCACTGATCGAGGCGGTACTCGACTCGGTCGCAGAAAAGGGGATTTCCGAGACGTCGGTCAGCGAAATCATTCAACGCGCCGATTTATCCCGTGGCATGATTCACCTTCATTTCGGGGGTAAGGACAACCTTGTCGACGAAGCAGCGCGCTATTCTTCCGAGCAATATTACAACGGCATCTATGCCATGCTGGAAACGACCGGACAGACAGGCCAGGAACATATTGAGATGATTGTTCGGGGTGACTTGAGCGAAGCCATTCTCAATAAGAAAAACGTCGCAATTTGGTACGCGTTTCGAGGTGAGGCCAGGAACAGAGCGGCAATCGCTGCGTTTTCAGATACCCGCGATGCTAAGCTTCGTAATTTGGTTTTCAATTCTTTCGCCCGCATAGCGAAAGAGGCCGAAATCGAACACCCAAATCAAGTTGCGCGCGACGCCACCCACGGCACGCTCGCCATGTTGGAAGGCATGTGGACTGACTACCTGCTTCACCCGGATTCATTTGATCGCGACGAAGCAATGCGAATTGTCTTTCGGTTCCTGAGGGCAATGTTCCCCAAACATTTCGACCTTAGTGGCGCCCGGTTATATCACTGAAGCTTGCGACACAGTGCCTGTCTGGCCACTTTAGCTTGGGATGCCCGACAAGGTTTGCGCTTTCCTTGTTGTGTTGCAGTCGCAAGACTGACTGAACGCGCCAGGTTTCCATACATAAGATTGCCTACAGCAATAAGCGTCCTACGGTGGTTCGTCCCTGCCCTCATCAGGATTCAGTCGGCGCATAGCTTCCGTCTTTGCGATGCACTTCGCGCCCGCTGAGCGGCGGATTGAAGACGCAGACAAGCCGCAAATCAGCGTCTGTGGCGCGAACGATGTGCCGGTCATGTTGATCCAATGCATAGAGAGTAAATGGCTCAAGGGAATGCCAAGTTTCATCACCCGACGCCCTGATCTGACCCTTACCTTCAATACAATAACACGCCTCTAGATGATGGGTGTATTCAAGCTCAAGCATTTCACCCTTTTTGATGATCGTATCCGTAAGCGAAAACCCCATGCCATCAGACGCCAGCAACAGTCGTCTGCTATTCCAGCCCGGACCGGAAACATCCCGATCTGTACCTAGGATTTCTTTGAGTGCCCTAACAATCATATTTCTGCCTCGTTGCTACCGAACCGCGCGGTTCATCCCGCCGTCGGACAATATACTCTGACCGTTAATATACCGGGCTCCTTCGCTGGCAAGAAAGACACAAGCCTGTCCAATTTCTTCAAATGTTGCTGGCCGCTGAGCGGGGATTTCGCGGCGGGCCCGTTCGGACAGGTTTACGTTCTCGCAGAAGCCGGGCAGCAGGTTATTCATGCGAATATTGTAACGTGCATAGCGATCCCCATAGAGCTTTGAGAAACTGTGCAAAGCGCCGCGCAGCATGCTCATGGGATAGGGCGCACGTGGTTCGATTGTGTTCATGGACGAAATATTTACGAAAGCGCCCCCGCCTTGTTCAATCAAGATGGGCGTAACGATACGAGCAATCTTGACGACGTTTAGCACATACATGTCCAGACTTTCGTGCCACAACTCATCGCTCAGCTCCAAAAGCGGTCCGTCAAAGTCGGGGTCGAATCCCACTGTCTTAATGGCTTCGGGCACCGTTCCGCCGTGACCCATGTTGCTGACGATTGCATCAATCCGCCCAAATTTGCTCATGGTGTCGTCGATCATTGCTTGCAGATCATCGACATCCAATACAGAGCCGCGTCGGCCAATACCCCCAAGCTCCTCGGCCAGTTCGATCGAGCGATTGGACGGGGACATCAGCGAGACCTTGTAGCCTGCTTTTGCCATTTCGACCGCACAGCCCCGGCCAATGCCTTGTCCTGTACCTGTCATCAGCGCGACTTTGGATTCGGGCATGGGAATTCCCTTCTTTAGGCAAGCAAAGTGTGAGATTTTTTGTGTTTAGATCAGTCTAACTTCTTACAATTAAGCGCACCTATCGAATTTTTGGCACGTTACTGTTAGATTTTCTCACATGATGGAAAATCTCAGACACCTTCGTGCCCTTCAGGCGTTTGACGAAACTGCAACACATTCCAGCCTGACCAAGGCAGCGGGTGTGCTGAACGTCACCCACGGAGCGATCAGCCGACAAATAAAGTTGCTGGAACTGCACCTTGGGGTGACACTCTTTCATCGCCGCCCCAACGGCGTTGAATTGACCAAAGCCGGCGAACGCCTGCACCAATCAACACGCGGGGCATTTTCTGCATTGCAGTTGGGCGTGATGGAGGTGAAGCGATTACATCACCGCCAGTCGATTACAGTGTCTTTATCCACATCATTGGCGCTCAAATGGCTTGTGCCGTTACTAAGTTCGTTTCAACAAGAACATCCGGGTATCGCGCTATTGCTGGACACAAATGATGCCTTTGCCGATTTCGATACGTCCGAGGTTGATGTAGCCCTGCGATTTGGAGAACCGGGTTGGGACGGACTTTATCACGAGCAAATAAGACAGGAGGAGCTGGTCGTCGTGGCCGCGCCATCGCTTGTCGAGAATACACAACTGCCAATGCGTGCCGCTGACATCGCCGATCTTCCATTGTTGCACGATGCCTTCAACGTCGGCTGGGAAAGCTGGGCCGCGCAAGTTGGTCTGAACGCGGATCAGATCAACTCGCAGAGCATCAAATACGTGGATAGCGCTGTGCTTTTGGAGGCCGCGATTGACGGACAGGGCGTGGCCTTGGCAAGACACCTCTTGGCGGCGCGAGACTTGGGATTTGGTCGTCTGATCCGTCTGGACGAAAGCCATGTTCCGCTGGATCGTGGGCTCTACTTTGTCTGTCGACCCAGCGATCAGGATCGTGTTTCAGTGAGAATTTTCAAGAAATGGCTCATGTCGAATTGTCGTGCGGATTTCATCAAAGCCCCTTAGACTGATACGGCCTGCAACACCTGATCACGTGAAAGGTTATCTCTTGTGCCTTTGATCATGACTTCGCCACGTCGTAACACGACAAGCCTGTCAGCAAGGTCATAGGCAAAGTCGAAATACTGCTCGACCAGAACAATTGCCATTCCACTTGTCGTTCTGAGGTGCCGGATCACTTCGCCAATCTGTTGGATGATGTTCGGTTGAATGCCTTCGGTTGGCTCGTCAAGCAGCAACAGGTTCGGCTTTGTGATCAGTGCCCGCGCGATGGCCAGCTGTTGCTGCTGGCCGCCGGAAAGGTCACCGCCGAGCCGGTTCTGCATCTGTTTGAGGACCGGGAACAGGTCGAATATCTCATCCGGGACGAAATGCTCACTGACAGGCAGGCAAGAGAACCCCGTTTCCAGATTCTCGCGAACTGTCAGCAAAGGGAATATCTCGCGCCCTTGCGGGACATAGGCCACACCTTTCCAGGCCATCCGATGCGCAGGTAAGACACCCAATTGTTCCCCGTTAAGCTCCAATTTTCCACCGGAACGCGGATGCGTGCCCGAGATTGCCTTCATCAGGCTGGTTTTCCCGACACCGTTGGTTCCCATGACGCAGGTCACTTCACCTTGCCTGGCTTCCATGGAAATCCCGTTAAGGATTTGTGAGTGCCCATAGTGCAAAGTCAGATCGGTCAGCTTCAGCATTGTTTAGCGCCCCAGATAGACATCGATGACGTCCTGATTAGATGTCACGTGATCAAGACTGCCCTCGGCCAAAACTGATCCTTCGTGCAAAACCGTGACCTTGCAGTTCAGGCGCCGCACAAATTCCATGTCATGCTCAACAACCACAACAGCGCGGGTTTTTGCAGCCTGAACAAGCAAGTCTGTGGTGTGTTCACGCTCTTGCGGCGTCATGCCTGCGGCGGGTTCGTCAACCAAGAGCAGGCGTGGGTCTTGCGCAAGCAGCATGCCAATTTCCAACCACTGTTTCTGCCCGTGGCTCAACTCACCGGATTTGCGGCTTAGTTCCTCATGTAGACCAATTTCGGTGGCCAGATCTTTGACTTTCTGCAGATCATATGTCGAAGGGTGATAAAGCAGCACACCCAGCCAACCACGTTTGTTTTTAAGTGCCATCAGCAGGTTTTCCTGTACGGTCTGATCTTCGAAGACGGTTGGTTTCTGAAACTTCCGCCCGATCCCTGCCTGCGCGATTTTTGCCTCGGTCATGTCCAACAAAGAAATGGACTTCTTTCCCCAGATAACCCGCCCCTCATCAGGTCGTGTCTTACCTGTGATGATGTCCATGAACGTGGTCTTGCCTGCACCGTTAGGGCCGATTACAGCGCGCAATTCGGCATCACCAATTTGGAACGACAAGTTATTGATCGCGCGGAAACCGTCAAAAGTGACCGAGACGCCGCTCACCTCTAGCAGAGTACTCATTCAATGGCCTCCTTTTCACGCAACGCACCGTCATCGGGGCCCAGGTTGGCACCGTGGCGATCCGGGTGTCCCCGGTCGCTCCATAAGTCGAATAATCCGCCTATACCTTGCGGAGCGAACAGAGTGACCAGCACGAACGAGGCGCCCAGCAGCACCTGCCACCAGTCGACCCATTTGATGGTGTAGAAACCCAACGGAATGTTGGGCGCTTGCCCGCCGGTGAACCAGGTGCTGAGCAGGCTTACAAACGCCGCACCGATCACGGCACCATAGAGACGCCCGCGCCCACCGATGGCGACCCAGACGGCCAGATAGATAGACGCGATGGGGGCCATCTCCTCGGGGTTGATGATGCCTGCCTGTGGGTAATAAAGCGCACCCGCGATGGCGGCTATGCAGGCGGTAAGAGTAAAGACGGTCAGCTTGTAAACCTCGACCGAATATCCAAGAAACCGCACCCGCGCCTCGTTATCGCGGATCCCGCGGATGACCGAGCCAAACTTACCCGAAACGATCCACGCCGCCAGCATGTAACCCAGTCCCAGCGCCAATGCCGAAGCCCAGAGGAACCAGATCGACACCACGTCCTGCGAGGTGGTCACGCCGGGCAAGTTCTGCAAGCCCGACAGCCCATTGTTGCCACGCAAACCGCTGTCGTTTTGGAACAGATACAGCGCCAAGGCCAATGTCATCGCCTGAGTCAGGATCGACAGGTACACACCAGTAACGCGACTGCGGAAAGCCAACCAGCCAAAAATCAGCGCCAGCAGACCGGGCACCAGCACGATCAGCGCCAACTGCAAAACCAAACTGTGCGAAAATGCCCAGATCAGCGGGAATTCCGATGATCCGACGACGCCGAAAATCTGCGTCCCGATGGCGTCCACGACCTCGGACGGTGTTGGCGGGATGTCGGCCTGCGACAACGACTCGACCACGATCAGGCGGGTGCGTTCGTACATCAGCCACATGCCGATCATGTAGCCGCCCAGCCCGAAGAAGGCGAAGTGGCCCAGCGACAGGATACCGGTGAATCCCCAGACCAGATCCATCGCCACTGCGATCAGGCACAGGCATAGGGTCTTGCCCAATGTCTTGACGAAACTGGTTGAGATTACTCCGATCCCGAACCCTTCGGACAGGATTGTCACGCCCAATGTGAACAATGACAGGATGGCCAGAAAGACCAGCACGGACGGGTTCTTGGCGACGAAGCTGCGTTCCATGTCTCAATCCCCCGCCGCGCGACCTTTGAGGGCGATGATGCCCCTTGGTCGGAACTGGATGAAAACAATGATGAAGACGATCATGTAGGTTTGTGCCGCAAGGGTGTTCGAGGGGTTCATCCACTCGATCCCTTTTTGCAGGAAGCCGATCATCCCCGCCCCGGCCAGTGCCCCCCAGATGTTGCCGACGCCGCCTACGACCACGGTCATGAAGCTTTGAACGATATAGTCGCTGCCCAGATCCGACGTGACCTTGGCAAAAAGGCCAATGGCGACCCCTGCAATCCCGGCGATGCCGGAACCCAAGCCAAAAGTCAGCATATTCACCCGCCCGGGATTGATACCCATTGATCCAGCCATGCGTGGGTTCTGCGTAACCGCGCGCATCTCAAGCCCCAGCCGTGTGCGTTTCATGATGTACAGGAACAGCCCCAGAAAGATCAAAGCCAGCACGAAGATCGCGATGCGGATATAGCTGATCGAAACCACATCATTCAGCACCCACGCCCCATCCAGCCAACCCGGCGCTGTCAGTGGACGGGCTTGCGTGCCAAAAATGTTCTTGGCCAGTTGTTGCAGGGCAATTGAGATGCCGAATGTCGCAAGAAGCGTCTCGAGCGGGCGGGCATAAAGCCAGCGGATCACCAACCGCTCCATCGCGACACCCATGGCGAAGGTGACGGCAAAGGCCATCGGGATCGCGACGATAATCGACAGAGTGTGGTCGGGGATGAATTGCTGAACGACATAGCCCGTATAGGCGCCCATCATGATGAATTCGCCATGGGCCATATTGATCACGCCCATCACCCCAAAAGTGATGGCCAAACCGATGGCCGCCAGAAAATAGATTGATGCCAGTGAGATCGCGTCCAGCGACAGGTCGAGTGTCTGGTTCAACCCGACCTTGAATTCAATATGATCCAAAGCCTTCTCGGCAGCGGCAGTTACCGCAGGCGAGGCCTCGCGATAGGTTTCAAAGAAAACATGTTTGCCCAGCGCGTCATCGATATCCGCCTCTGTTACCGACGTGGAAACCGCCCCCGTTTCAGCCAAGGCGGCATATGCTTGAGTGCGAGCGGTTTCGTTGTTCAATTGTGCAACCGGGACGCCACCGACGCGACCTCGGTCGATATTCGCTGACAAAGCAGTGCGGATGTCGTCCTGAGACACACGCGGAGCTGCAAGGTTGCTGGCGACCAGCAAGTCATATGCTTCGTCCCGCGACAAGGCCTCTGATCCGGGTTCTAGAAGGACAGCGATATTCTCATCCGTCGGCAGATTCGGCGCGACCATTCGTGTGGTCACCACCAAAGGGCTCAGCGCCGCGCGCACGTCGACACCCAAGTCGTTTGACATTTCCTCAACCGCAGCCACGCGAGCCGCGGTGTCTGCGTCGTACCCAATGGTCAGCAATCGTTCGAGCCGCTGTTTCTGCGCCTTCAAATCTGCATCCGTTTCATCCTCGATCGAGGCGCGCAAAGGTTCAAGCAGAGCGCCTTCGGGGTCACGTTGAATAGATTGCAGAGCGGCCAGGCGCCTTTTTCGATCCTGATCGGTCAGTTGGTACTGCACCAGAGCGGTCCCGATCATGGCGCGGACGCCGCTGTTGGGTTTCAATTGTTTCAGATCGGATTTCTCGTAGGTGCCGATTACCTCGCCTGTGTCGAAATCGGTCAGCTCGTATGACCGCCCTTCAACCTTTTTTCCCGCAAAGAACAAACCATCGGATTTGCGCATCCACATGTCCTTGGCGGCCCATGTTTCAAGCATCACCTGCGCTTGTGGTAACCCACTGGCCGTAATCGCATCAATCGCCGGTTTGATCGTCTTGCGCGAGCTTTTGACGATGATCTCCTGATGGTTTTGCAAAATCGGCTCCAGGCCAGCCTCTTGCGCGTTGGCGGGCAGGCAGGCGAATAGAATTGCGAGGCCCGCAAGGAATAGTCGAAACATGTGGTGAAACCCGTGTGTCTTGGCGGCAAGGCGGGCGATTACGCCCGCCTTGCTTGCAGATTAGTAGTTCGACAGGGTCTGAACGCACGTCTTGGTTTCGGTGTTGTACATGCCGCAACCAAGATCTTTCCAATCCGATTTCAGGACTGCCGATTCCGGCAGGTAATCGGTCCAGGCGTCGCCTGGCACAACATCTGTCTCGCTAATGATGTCGAACTGGCCGTCTTCCTGAATCTCGCCAATCAGAACCGGCTTGGCGAGGTGGTGGTTCGGCAGCATGACAGCAGTACCACCGGTCAAGTTCGGGAATTCCTGCCCGTACATCGCGGCGCGCACAGCGTCGACTTCGGTTGAACCGGCCGCGGTCGCGGCGTTCACCCACATGTTAAAGCCGATGTAATGCGCCTCCATCGGATCGTTCGTCACGCGCCCGTCACCCATGGTGGCTTTCCAGGTGTCAACGAATTCGGCGTTCTCATCGGTATCGGCCGACTGAAAGTAGTTCCAAGCCGCTAGATGGCCGACAAGGTTGGCGGTATCGAGACCCGACAATTCCTCTTCCCCGACCGAGAAGGCCACAACCGGGATGTCATCCGCCGATACGCCGGACGCGGCCAGTTCCTTGTAAAAGCCGATATTTGCATCACCATTGATGGTCGAGATCACGCCAACCTTCTTCCCTTCTGCGCCCAGCGCAACCACGTCAGCCACGATCTTGGACCAGTCGGAATGGCCGAAGGGCGTGTAGTTGACGAAGATATCGTCATCCGCGATGCCCTTCTGCTTCAGATAGCTTTCCAAAATATTGTTCGTGGTTCTGGGATAGACATAATCGGTGCCCAGCAACGCAAACTTCTCGACCCCCAGTTCATCCAGGAAATAGTCGGTCGCAGGGATTGCCTGTTGGTTTGGCGCGGCGCCGGTATAGAACACGTTTTTCGAGCTTTCTTCGCCCTCGTACTGAACCGGGTAAAACAAAAGACCGTTGAGTTCTTCGATCACCGGCAGAACCGACTTGCGACTGACCGATGTCCAGTTGCCAAAGATCACATCCACCTCGTGAACAGTCAGCAACTCACGTGCTTTTTCCGCGAACAAGGGCCAGTCCGATGCGGGGTCCACGACGACCGCTTCAAGTTGTTTACCCAACAGACCGCCCTTGGCGTTTTGCTGATCGATCAGCATGAGCATGGTGTCTTTCAGCGTCGTTTCCGAGATTGCCATCGTGCCCGAAAGCGAATGCAGCACTCCGACCTTGATTGTATCTTCGGCCGACAATGCAGCAGTAGCCATGGCCGCAAAGACAACCGATCCGGCGAGCGTGGATTTGAGCGATTTCATGTAACCCTCCTGGCGGGGCCGGGAGAGAGGGCTTGCGCAAAGGCACGTTTCTCTTCTACCTGATCCCCGCAACTGTTGTTGCGTTTACGTGTGGCGGTTGTGTTCGAGGTCCAATTCGCGCAACCGTCACACACCCCCGAGTCATCTCCGCGGTGGCACCTATACGGTTTCTGCATTGCAGCAAGATTGGCAACTTACCTCTAACCCAATTTGCGAAATCAGCCAGAAGCGCCCAATTTTTCATCCAAGACTAAGGTCACTGTCTAAAAATTAGACGCACGATATGGAAACAAGCAGTTTCCGACACTACAAGTTAGTGTTCTGACCCTTCAACAGAGAAACAAGAGGCACCAAACCACGCGCTAAAGGTGCCTTATTACCCAAGTTTCAGCCATATTACCCACGCTCAGTGCGGTGCCGCCGCGTGCTGCTGGCACCGTCAGTTTGAGCACCAAGAAATTGGGCGACAGAACGGTTCTGGACAAGTTTCGCCACTCGGGGTCCTTTAAGTGCCTGTTTCCCAGAACCACGACGCCTGATCTTGATGCCGTTTTGTTGAACACAGCAGGTGGCGTGACCGGAGGCGACACATTCCGGTTTTCCGGCAAGGCAGCGGAAGGCACGGCGCTGACATTGACAACACAAGCCTGCGAACGCGCTTACAAGGCTCAGCCCGAAGAATGCGGCCAGATCACCAACCGTCTGACAGTCGAGACAGGCGCCCGGCTGAAATGGTTGCCGCAAGAAACCATTCTGTTCAATGGCTGCACTTTGGACCGACGCCTCAGGATCGACCTGTGCCCGGATGCCGAGACGCTGATGGTAGAGCCGCTGGTCTTTGGGCGCGCGGCCATGGGCGAAACACTGACCGATATCCGCCTAAGTGATCGGATCGAGATACGGCGCGAAGGGGTGCCGGTGTTTCTGGATGCAATCCGGTTCTCTGGCGATTGGCACGCGCATATGTCCAAGCCGCATATCGCAAATGGCGCAGGGGCGATGGCGCTGATCGTCTTTGCCTCAAGGTCCGCCGCAGGTCAGTTGGACCCTGTTCGCGAAATGCTGCCCGAAACCGCCGGTGCAACCCTTATCCGGGACGACCTGCTGGTTATCCGTGTTCTGGCCAAAAGCAGCTTTGCCCTTCGCCGCGCATTGATGCCGCTTTTGCGCAGACTGAACAAAGACACGTTACCCCGATGCTGGATGCTCTGACATGAACCTGACCCCTCGTGAAAAAGACAAGCTGCTGGTCGCCATGGCAGCCGAGGTCGCCCGAAAACGGTTGGCCCGCGGCGTCAAGCTGAACCACCCCGAGGCTATCGCCCTGATCACCGATGCCGTGGTCGAGGGCGCGCGCGATGGTCGTTCGGTCGCCGATATGATGCAAGCCGGGGCCGAAGTGATCACCCGAGGCCAATGCATGGAAGGCGTGCCCGAGATGATCCACGAGGTACAGGTCGAAGCCACCTTCCCGGATGGCACCAAGCTTGTAACAGTCCACAACCCCATTCGCTAATTACCAAAGGAGATACAAATGAACCGCATGCTCTTTCCCGCTCTTATTCTGGCTGGTCCGGCCATGGCCCATACGGACACTCATGTTCATGCCCACGGCAGCGATTACGCCGCATTGGCAGCTGGGCTGGCCTTGATCGCCGTCATCGCCATCACCGTGATCTTGAAGCTGCTGAAATGATCCCAGGTGAGATCATACCTGCCGAAGGGTCACTGACGCTCAACGCCGGTCGCAGCAGCCGTCTTGTTGTTGTCGCCAATACTGGTGATCGACCAGTTCAGGTCGGTAGCCACTACCACTTTGCCGAAGCAAACTCTGCCTTGGATTTCGACCGCTACGCGGCCTTAGGGATGCGGTTGGACATCCCAGCAGGCACCGCTGTGCGATTTGAGCCGGGTCAAATTCGCGAAGTTATGTTGGTGCCATTTGAGGGGCGCCGGCACATCTACGGTTTCAATATGCACATCATGGGGGCTTTGAAAGATGCCGGGCAAGATCAGCCGGAGTGACTATGCCTCTATGTTCGGCCCAACGGTCGGCGACAAAGTACGATTGGCGGATACCGATCTGATCATAGAGGTTGAAAAAGATCTGATTGTGGAACGCGCAACAGCTGCACGGTTCAGCGAAACCGGGCACCGCGAAGATGTGTATGGAGAAGAGGTCAAGTTCGGCGGTGGCAAAGTCATTCGCGACGGGATGGGCCAATCTCAGGCCACACGCGCCGAGGGGGCCGTTGACACGGTCATCACCAACGCGCTGATCGTTGATCATTCCGGAATTTACAAAGCGGATGTGGGGCTGACGGACGGGCGTATCGCCAAGATCGGCAAAGCCGGAAACCCGGATACGCAGCCTGGCGTGGACATTATCATTGGCCCTGGAACCGAGGCAATTGCAGGCGAGGGCCGCATCCTGACGGCGGGCGGGTTCGACAGCCATATCCACTTTATCTGCCCACAACAGATCGAAGACGCCTTGCATTCTGGCCTGACGACAATGCTTGGCGGTGGTACCGGCCCGGCACATGGTACTTTGGCGACTACTTGCACCCCCGGCCCTTGGCATATCGGTCGGATGTTGCAAGCTGCGGATGCCTTTCCGATGAACCTTGCCTTTGCGGGCAAGGGCAATGCCTCACTACCCTCGGCGCTGGAGGAACAGGTCAAGGCCGGGGCCTGCGCGCTGAAACTGCACGAGGATTGGGGAACGACCCCTGCCGCCATCGACTGCTGCCTGTCAGTGGCCGATGCGATGGATGTTCAGGTGATGATCCACACCGATACGCTGAACGAATCCGGATTTGTCGAGAATACCGTGGCTGCCATGAAAGGTCGCACCATCCACGCCTTCCACACCGAAGGCGCAGGTGGTGGTCACGCCCCAGATATCATCAAAATCTGCGGTGAGAACCATGTTCTGCCGTCCTCGACCAACCCGACGCGACCGTTCACCGTGAATACGGTCGAAGAGCATCTGGATATGCTGATGGTCTGCCATCACCTCGACAAATCGATCCCCGAGGACGTGGCCTTTGCCGAAAGCCGCATCCGGCGCGAGACCATTGCCGCCGAAGATATCCTGCACGACATGGGGGCGTTCAGCATCATCGCCTCCGACAGTCAGGCCATGGGCCGTGTGGGCGAGGTGCTGATCCGTACATGGCAAACGGCTGATAAGATGAAGAAACAACGGGGCCGGCTGCCCGAGGAAACCGGGGACAACGACAACCTGCGCGTCCGCCGGTACATCGCGAAATACACCATCAACCCGGCTATCGCCCATGGGCTCAGCCATCAGATCGGCAGTATCGAAGAAGGCAAACGCGCTGACCTGGTGCTGTGGAACCCGGCGTTTTTCGGCGTGAAACCCGAAATGGTTCTGCTGGGCGGCACGATTGCCTGCGCGCAGATGGGCGATCCCAATGCCTCAATCCCGACACCGCAGCCGGTCTATAGCCGTCCGATGTTCGGGGCCTATGGCCGCTCGGTCGAGCATTCGGCGATCACATTTGTTTCTGAGGCCGCACAGACCGACGGGATTGGTGATTCACTGGGCTTGGCGAAGCAAACTGTCGCCGTGTACAACACGCGGAATATCGGCAAACGCGATCTGTTGCTGAACAACGCAACACCCCAGATCGATGTCGACCCGGAAACCTACGAGGTCCGCGCGGATGGTGAATTGCTAACCTGTCAGCCAGCCGAAGTTCTACCGATGGCACAGCGATACTTCATGTTCTGATTAAAAATTACGCTGCAATGCAGCAAGCGCATCCCGGGCATGACCAATTGCCCACTACTAAGCGAGTGCAATATGACAGATATTATCACGCAAGGGAGGACCAACGTCTCGCAAGCATACGAGGGTCCCAATGGCACACACAGAAAATCAACCGCATTCCGGTTTTTCCGTATTCGGTCTGTTCTCGACGATTGGTTCGTCGATCTATTCGGCTCTTGCTCGATTGGCCGAAGCACGATCGCGCAGCGATCAAATCCAGTTCCTGCAATCGCTGAGCGACGAAGAACTGCGCAAACGCGGCCTGTCCCGCGACCGTATCGTACAACACGTTTTCGCGGGTTCTATCTGGTAACAGCTGCCCGTTCCACAGAGGGGGCGTTGGCATGACCATCCTCCTTTGTACAGCACGGCAATATTCTGATCATTTACTCGGCGAGCCTGCGGACGCCCTGTCACTGACCTATGATGACCGTTTTTTGCGCCGCAAGGTTCTGACCTGCGAAAGTGGCGAACAGATTCTTGTCGATCTGGTGCAAACGACGTCGTTGAACCACGGCGGCGCTTTGGTTCTGGATGACGGCCGCGAAGTAGAAATACAAGCTGCACCCGAAGCGTTGCTGGAAATAACAGCCCCGGACCTGACGCGCGTCGCTTGGCATATCGGCAACCGCCACACGCCTTGTCAGATCGAAAAGGATCATCTGCTGATCCAAGTCGATCACGTCATCCAAGACATGCTTTTGAAAATCGGGGCTTCGGTGCGGGAAGTGCATGAACCGTTCACCCCCGAAGGCGGGGCCTATGGCCATGGCAGGACTCATGGCCACGCCCACTGACGCCGATATCCTGACGTTGGCGCAATGGTTGTCCCCGGCATATCCAGTGGGAGGCTTTGCCTATTCTCACGGGCTAGAGACCGCAATTGACGAAGGGACCGTCACCGATTCACGAGACACCCAAGCCTGGATCTCAGATGTGCTGGAACATGGTTCTGGTTGGAACGACGCTCTGTTCGTTGTTTCGGCATACAACGCGCAGGATAAAGATGAACTTATCGGCGTCGACGTTACTGCACGGGCCTTTTGCGCGTCATCCGAAAGAAAAATGGAAACCGAGTTGCTTGGACAGGCATTCGGGACAGTGACTGGAAATGTCTGGGATTTAGACCTTCGAAAGTACTCCTATCCCGTCTCACTAGGCCACGCCGCGCGTTTGCAAGGCCTTCCCCTGTTGCTGACGACAAAGATGTTTCTGCAAGCCTTTGCAAGCAACCTGGCCTCTTGCGCAACACGCCTTGTGCCGTTGGGCCAGACCGCGTCTCAGAAAGTGATCCGAGAATTGACACCGCTATGCGCCCGTATTGCCGAAACGGCGCAAAAGGCCAGCCTGGATGATTTGAACTCGACCGCGTTCCTGACAGACATCGCGTCGATGAAACACGAAACACAGTATTCAAGGATGTTCCGAACATGAGCAGTATGAACGGCCCCCTTCGCGTTGGCATCGGTGGTCCGGTGGGCGCCGGAAAGACCACTTTGACCGCAGCGTTATCCGAAGCCCTGCGCGATGTCTGCTCAGTGGGCGTTATCACCAATGACATTTACACGCAGGAGGATGCCGAAGCGCTGATGCGCATGCAGATCCTGCCGCAGGACAGGATCATTGGCGTGGAAACCGGTGGGTGCCCACACACAGCGATCCGCGAGGACGCCTCGATTAACTTGGCTGCAGTCGCTGAAATGCAAGACCGCCATCCCGATCTTGATGTGGTTCTGATCGAAAGCGGCGGGGACAATTTGTCGGCTACGTTCAGTCCGGAACTCGCAGACCTTACAATCTATGTTATCGACGTCGCCGCCGGAGAGGAAATTCCACGCAAAGGTGGACCGGCGATTACGAAATCGGACATTCTTGTCATCAACAAAACCGACTTGGCGCCGCATGTTGGTGCTTCGTTAGAAGTTATGGAACGTGATGCGCAAAGAATGCGCAAAGGACGGCCGTTTTTGTTCTCGTCCCTTCGTCGCAGAAAAGGGGTCGACGCAATTGTAGACCTGCTTGTGAAAGGCGGAGGTCTAAGGATTTCGCAAGCGCGTTAGGTCGCCAGCAAAGATGGTAAGTTGTCGCCACACAAAGCCGATGCTGGACATCGAGTGAAGGGGTCAAAAGAACAATCGTATTTTTCGCGCTATTCTGGAAGCGACCTAAGATTGGTGCGCACGATCATCGGGTGCGCACCAAACTCAACAGGTGCGGACTACAACTCTACAACCACTTTCCCGACCGCAGCACCGTTTGTCAGGTGCGCATAGGCTGCGCCGACATCGGCCCACCCAAACTTGTGTTCGTCAACAATAGGTTTGAGGCCTCCTGCATCCGCCAGATCCGCCAATGTCTTGAGGATGTCACCATGGGTTTGCCGCCCGACATCATGCATCATCGGGATCAGCATGAAGACGACGTGCAGGGACAGACCTTTGAAATGCGCGGGCGTCAAATCAATCTCGACCATCGCAACGGTTGAGGCGACATGGCCGTTGAGCTTGGCCGCTGCGAACGAGTTTGTCATGTTCGGCCCACCAACGCTGTCGAACACCACATCAAAGCCCACGCCATCAGTGTGCGCAGCCACGTAGTCTTCAACCTTTTGCGTTGTGAAATCCAATGGACGCGCACCCAGCCCCTCAATCAGAGCCATCTGATCCGCACCGCGACCTGTTGCGGACACGCTTGCGCCAAGGTGACGGGCGATTTGCACGGCGACATGGCCAACGCCTCCGGCGCCGCCCTGTACCAGCACGGTCTGCCCATCGCCTACACCAGCACGGGTCAACCCTTCGTAGGCGGTGATACCGACGAGGGGCAGCGCTGCGGCTTCCCGCATGCTCAGCGATTTGGGTTTGTGTGCAATCAGGCGGGCATCAGCGTTTATGTACTCAGCCAGAGTGCCAGGAAGGTCCATCAGACCACCGGCGCAACCGTACACCTCATCACCTAGGGCGAAGTTTGTCACTCCGTCGCCCAATGCAACGACTGTACCTGCAAAATCCATGCCAAGTACGGCAGGCAGCGCGGGGGACAGGGGCAGTTCTGCCCCCATGCTTCGGATCATCGTGTCGACTGTGTTGACGTTGGTGGCCGCCACCTTGACCACCACATGTCCGGGTGCCGCAACCGGGTCTGGCATTTCTGCGGGCTCAAACTGTGCGTCGGGACCATAGGTATTCAGAACCATTGCTTTCATTGGGAAATTCCTTTTCTAGCACCACGCTGGGGCGCGCATCGAGATATCGGGCGCCTGGACGTAATTATTTTGATGGGGGTTCAGTTGATATCTTGCACCTGCATAACCAGGTCGCCCCACTTACGCTGATTTTCGATGTCGTGTTCCAAACCTTGTTCATCCGCGATGGCAAACCGTTTGACAGCCGGGGTTCTGCTGGTGGCCTGATAAAGCCAATAGGCTTCGGCCTTCAGTGCCTCATGAATGGGTTTGTCGATGGATTCATAGACCATCTGCTTGCAGGCGTTGATCGACTCTGCCGGAAATTGCGCGATCCGTTCGGCCAGCGCGGTCACATATGGGCCAATCTCATCCGGCTCCAAAGCCTTGTTGATCGTGCTCAGACGCTCTGCATCATCCGCGTCATAATCCTGCGCGCTCAGGATGATCTCAAGCGCTTTGCCAAGGCCGGTTTGACGTGCCATCCGCGACGCGCCACCCCCGCAGGGCAGGATGCCCATACCGACCTCCATCTGCATGAACTTGTACTTTCCCCGCGCGGCAAAACGCATGTCGAGCGCCAGTGCCAATTCGTGCCCGCCACCGCGTGCGAACCCTTCCAGCTTAGCAATAGTGGCCTGCGGCACCTTGCTGATCCGTTCGCAAACCGATTGCAGGTCCAACAGCTGTGCATCCTCGCGGGATACCGCCTCGGTCGACATGTCTTTGAGAAGATCGGTGTCGTAGTGGCAAACCCAGATTTCTGGGTTGGCGGATTGGAAGATCACTACTTTGGTGTCGCGGTCGCGCTCTAGCCGCATAGCCAGGCTGTTGAGGTCGGCCAACATTTCCTGGCCTTGCACGTTCACGGAACCGAAATTGAATGTCACCGTGGCGATACCTTTTTCAACGGCAACCTCAAAAGTTTGGAAGTTTTCGTATTTCATCAGGCAGTCCTTTCTTGGGCCTCGACGCGGCACGCGTGAGGGGTGATAGGAGGTAAAGGTGGATGTGTGTTTGGGGCGGCCGCGCCGCCCGGATCAGCCTGTCTTTCTGATCAAGCCCTTGATTGTGTTCATGACGTCGGCCGCGTGATCATTGTCGAGCGCTGCGGCATGTGGATCAGCGAAGGCCCCACTGTCATTGTCAAAATAGGCACCTGACGCGTCAGCAAACCGCCCGCCCAGGGCCGCATCCATCAGTATATCAGCGCCAATGCTCATATCGTTCCCAGAAACGCCAAAGCCCTCTTTCACCATCTTCGAGGCCAAAAGGGACCCGGGATTCACCGCCACCATCACCGGCCCATTAGGTAGTAATTTGGCCCATTCCTTGGTCCAGATAGTGATGGCCAATTTGCTTTGGGCATAGGCGTCCATGTCTGTCAGCGGCACCTTACCCTGCATGGCCTTGACGTTTACCGGGGCCTGCGCCGCCGATGACAGGTTCACAACGCGCCCATCGGAGGGAATGATCGGCAACAACAATTCGGTCAGCAGATAGGGCGCAAGTGTGTTCACGACAAAGCGAATGTCCTGCCCATTCCCAAGCACCGTTTGCGGGGCTTTCAGCACACCGGCGTTATTGATCAACACGTCCAGTTGGTCATATTTGGCACGTATGGTTTCGGCCAGTTTTCGAACCGCGGTCAGATCGCTTAGATCAGCGGTATAGGTTTCGACATTGCCACCGACTTCGGCGGCGGCGCTCTCCAATTTGGGTGCGCTGCGCCCGTGCAAAAGCACTTGGTGCCCGTCAGCAGCCAGTTTCTTTGCTGTCAGCAAGCCAATGCCGTCAGTTGAACCGGTGATAAGAACAGTCTTGGTCATCAGTTTTATCCTTTAGGAAAAGTCAGGCAGCACAACGTCCGCCAGACGTTCAAGTGTTGTGTCGATGGGTGCTTGATTGAACCTTAAGTTCAGCGCCACGTGATTGACCCCAAGGGTTTCAATCTCGCGCAGATAATTGCACAGGAAGTCAGTTCCGGACTGAAACCCAAGGTGGATCGGGCGCGCAGGTGCAGCCGGATCGGCAACGACATCGACATAAAGCGATTGCATCACCGGCTTGTCCGGTTGCCCCGCCGCATTCGTGCGTGTTCGAAATTCCGCAATGACCCGCCCTTGGGTTGCGGCGTTGCGTGGATAAGTTATCCAACCGTCCCCGTTCTGTGCCAGCCAATCGGGGGTTTGCTGGCTGCCGCCAGTGATAAGCAACGGCAAACGCGTGCCATGCGGCTTTGGCAACAGATCAATGTCGCCAGACAATGTGCCCTGCCCGCTTTCATGCGTGGGATAGTCCGATCCGACCGCGCGGATGTACTCAACACTATCGCGGAACCGTGCCCCCCGATCGTCAAAGCCCTGGCTCATCGCCGGGTACTCCTCGGGCCGGTCACCGGATGCAACACCCAAGAGCAACCGCCCGCCCGATAGCACGTCAGCCGTCGCGGCCGCCTTGGCCACATGGGCGGGGTGACGCAATGGCAGGATCACACTCGACGTTCCCAGCGCAATCCGCTCTGTCACCGTTGCCAGCGCACCCAGATAGACAAATGGGTCGAAAATCTGTCCGGCATCACCGAAGCTTGGGACATTGAAGGGCACGTCACGCAGCCATAGTGCTGCAAACCCAAGATCCTCCGCCCTACGTGCGGCCTCCAGATGGCCCCGCATCGTCGGCTCAGCGCCCACTGCATAGGATTCAAGCGGCAACACAAGGCCGACACTCAGCCGTCCCGGGCGAAACACCCGGTTGTAGGCTATATTTATCTGGGCAAACTCGGTGGGCTGTATTCTGTTCAACATATCTGGGCACCCCATTAATAGCGCACCAAAGTGCGGCTCTCGATGCTTTTGCGAATGGTGGTGACGTTTGGATCCTCGACCATATCAAGCGCACTATGTGCCACCGACGGCAGCCCGTGACTGTCGTAGATGTTGAAAAACGCAACCTCGTCCGGCGTCATCTTGGATTGATAGACCCATTCATGTTCAGGGTTTCCCACCAGCCCCATGATTTGCCCTTTGCGGTCGGGATAGATCAGGTCCAGCAGAATCCAGTCAGACGGGTCAACTGAAGACGGCCGAACAAAGCCCAGCGGGGCGGAATTGATCGGATGTCCCACAGGACGCCACACATTGACAAAGGCAAAGTGACCTTGCGCCCATTCAGCTGCGGTCTCGGCCTCCAGCAGATCGACTAGGCGCTGCTCAGCCCCCTCCTTGCTGTAGTCACTGTGGACGTTACGGGCGGGCTTGCGCGTGGCATAGGGGTCGTCCACCCGAACGGTGTGATCAAAAATTACAACTTCTTGCGCACTCAGCCTGTCCAGAAGCATCCCGGTCAGTTCCGCATCATATGTCTGTTTCCAGGCGTCACCCGCAAAGTCCCGGACCTGCGATTTCAGCGATGTGAATTCTACGGCATCAGATGCAAATGTGACTGACGTTGCCCTCGTGCGGGTATCCGCCAGCGCAACAGTCGTTGGCGCCAGTTCCGGGGAAATCAGGTTGCCCGCAACCCCACCTGAATCAAGTTCAAAGGCTTGCCGATAGGGCTTGTGAACATGGTAGTTGACTGTGGCTGTCCGTGTCATCTGCGCCTCCTGCCTAGGCCCTTTTGCGTCTACGAAAGGGATTTAATGTCGATCAAATTGCAGATAAACTGCCAATATCAGGATTTATAATTCGGGTTTTGAATATAATGAGCCTTGATACAGATGCGCTCCGATTGTTTGTAAGGGCGGCAGAAATGCTCAACATCAGCGCTGCCGGGCGCGCGTTGGGTATGGCCCCGGCAGTCTCCAGCGCAAAACTTGCCAAGTTGGAACAGAGCCTGGGCTCTGAACTTTTGCACCGCACGACCCGCAAAGTGTCGCTGTCTGTCGAAGGGGCCGATTTCCTGCCTTTTGCCCGCGAGATCATCGCGCAGGAAGAGGCCGCGCTTGCGGCCCTGGGCAAGCAGACGACAACGATCCGGGGCACATTGCGCTTTGCTGCGCCAAGCAGCTTTGCCCAACTCTATATCGCGCCGATCCTACCGACGTTTCTTAAACAGCACCCCGACCTCACGCTGGACTTGCGCCTTTCGGATGTTCAGTTCGACCTGATCGAAGGCAGCTTTGACCTTGCACTTAGGAACGCGCCGCTTGTCGACACCAGCCTTAAAGGCCGCAAATTGGCCGATGACCAGCGCATCCTTTGCGCCGCGCCGCACTATCTCGACACGCACGGAACCCCCAATACGCCCGCCGAACTGGCAAACCACCGTCTGATCGCCTTCCAAAACCGTCAACCGCGCCCGCTGACAGGCCCGGCAGGCGAACGTGCTATATTCGACCCCGCATCTGCCAAAGGTCAATTGATTATCGACGACGGCCAAAGCCAAGTCTGCGCCACGCTGGCCGGGGCCGGAATTTCCTTGAACGCTTTATGGAGTGTGCATGACCAACTAAAGTCTGGCAGGCTGACGCGGGTTCTGCCGAACTTTGAGGCCGCAGAGGACAATGTCTTGTGGTTGATCTATCCCAAGTCCAACGTGCTATCCCCCAAAGTGCGGGTGTTCATGGATTTTCTGATCGCAGAGATTGGCGCTAAACCACCGTGGGAAAAATGATTCTTAAAAGATCGGTCGCCGGCGTGTGGGCGCAGATCGGGTTCTAAAGCATCATGCCCTGCTGGATTTGCCAAAACCGCCAACTTGGGCCGGGTGTTGCCGTGCACGGCTTAACGTCGAACGAACCAATGAAGTCCTTGACCTACTATGAAACAGAGTTCTTCATTGAGCGGAACACAATCAGAAAGTTCTACAAAAACAACAATTGTACGACGGGTCAAACCAACAAGGAGACGCATGCTGGTAGGGCGCAGGCGATAGTTCTGCTAAGACGGCAAGCAAAAATGTAGATGTCCGATATAGCATCTTGGCTAAAAAAACATGGTTTGTCCAAGTATGCTGCTGCCTTTGCAGAACACGAAATCGAACATGGTGATCTTTCTGAGTTAACGGACGATGACCTTGTAACAATCGGCCTCCCCCTCGGACCAAGGCGGCGTTTCATGAAGGCTGTGCGCTTCGATGCAGAGGCAGACCTTGACCCACACAACACCGGTACCGGCCCCGAGATCATCGCGGAACGGCGACAGCTTACCGTCATGTTCATTGATTTGGTCGGATCAACGGAAATTTCACAACGCGTCGATCCGGAAGATCTGGCCGATGTTCTTCGGCTCTTCAAAGAAACATGTGCTGCGTCGGTTGCTGCGTTTGATGGCCATATTGCCAGCTATTATGGCGATGGGATTATGGTCTTTTTTGGATTTCCCCATGCGCATGAAGATGATCCAGAGCGGGCAATTCGGGCGGGCCTGCGCATCATGAATGAAATGCCGAATATTCGCACCCACGCGAAACTTAACGTCCGCATCGGGGTTGCGACCGGATTGGTTGTCGTCGGCGATCTGCGTGGCGAAAACATGTTTGAGGACGGGACGGCGATGGGTGAGACGCCGAACCTGGCCGCGCGCCTTCAGGCAATGGCGGATCCAGGAACAATGATCGTCGCCCCCAGCACGCATCAGTTGGCCTGTGATACCTTCGAATACGTTCTGCGAGGCGCGTTCAAGCTCAAGGGTTTTGCTAAAGAAGTCGAAGCTTGGCAGGTGACGGGTGAGCGGCAAACTGTCAGCCGTTTTTTGGCAATAGACGATGTGTTGCTTAAACCGTTGGTGGGTCGCTCCGCAGAATTAGAGACACTCAATGACAAATGGACGCTTGCCAGCGGTGGTCAGGGACAGGTTGTGTTGGTGTCGGGCGAGCCTGGAATTGGCAAGTCGCGGCTGGTGGAAGAATTCAGGCAAAATTCTTCGGATCTGCCCGGCATCCAGATGCGATATCAGTGTTCTCCGTACCATTTTGCGACTGCGTTCTATCCTGTCATTCGACAACTTGAGAATGTCGCCAAGCTCCGTTCCGAAGACTCAAACGAGACAAAGCTTGAAAAAGTCCGCGCTGTTCTGGACGATCATTCCAACGATGCATTGAAGCTGGCCGCGTCCCTTCTGTCCATCCCCTTCGAGGATCAATTGGGCCCCCTGAACCTGACGCCTCAGCAGCTCATGGATCAGTCATTAGACCTGCTGCTAGGCAATCTCACGTCTGAAGCAAGGGAGCAGCCGGTTCTATTCTTGTTTGAAGATGCGCATTGGATTGATCCAACGACCAAGCTGCTTTTGGACCGAATAGTGGAGCGAATTCGCGACCTTCCGGTTCTGGTAGCCATGACATTCAGGCCCGAGTACGACCCGGGCTGGACGCTGCAATCGAACCTCACGAAAGTTGTTTTGAAGCAGTTGGATTTTCAAGAGGTGAAGAGCATTGTGGACGAAGTCGCCAAAGGTGAGGTGATCTCGGACGAGATGTACGACGCGGTCGCGGCGAGATCTGACGGAGTGCCGTTATACATAGAGGAAGTGACCAAAGATCTCCTTGAATCGGGTATTCTGACCAAAGGCAGAGACACTTACACGTTGGGTGGGGCCTCTCCGGCCAACTCGGTCCCCAGCACGTTACATGATGCACTTATGGCGCGCCTTGATCGTTTGAGTTCTGCCAAGGAGGTGGCCCAGATAGGGGCCGTAATCGGGCCGCAATTCAGCTATCCTTTGATCTCTAAAGTGGCCGGTATAGGCGATAGAGCGCTGCGCGCGAATCTAGAACTATTGCTAGAGGCAGGCATTGTTACCGTTTCTCGCTCTGAAGATTTTGAAACCTTCAGCTACTGTCATGCCCTCATTCGTGACACTGCCTACAACAGCCTATTGAAGCGGGAACGTCGCGTTCTGCACTCTCGCGTAGCGCAACAACTTGATGACACTTCGACGCACACAGGTGATGCCAGCCCAGAAGTTCTGGCCCATCATTACACTATGGCTGGCATGCGTAAGGAGGCCGTCAATTACCGGTATCTTGCCGGTCAACGTGCTGTCCAACGATCCGCGAATACAGAGGCAAACACGCAGCTTTCCCTGGCGATCGAACAGTTGAGTGAACTGGAACAAAGCACTGAGCGAGACCGCAAAGAAATTGAGATTCAGGTTCTGAAAGCAGGCGTTCTACGATCAACCGCGGGGATTGCAGCGGATGAGACCGGCTCGGTCTACTCAAGGATCCGCGACCTGTGCGAACGCGTTGAAGAAACCGATCATCTGTTCCCGGTTCTGAACGGTTTGTACTCCTTTCATTTGGTGCGCGCCGAGTATGATTTGGCCAAGAACGTTGCCAAGCAATTGCTGGAATTGGCGACTACGACACGCGAGACGCAGCACCAAATGGTGGCACATCGCGCCATGGGCGCCGTGTTGTTTCATATCGGGGAATTGGGTTCAGCATACGAGCATTTGAACAAGGCGTTAGAACTCTACAGCCGGAAACGTGATGGCCATCTCGCGTACATTTACGGGTCCGACCATGCAGCCATCACTTCGTGCTTTTTAAGTTTGGCCATGTGGATGCGCGGAGATCCAGACAATGCTCTTGAAGTTCAGACGCAAGCGGTGGCGGGCGCAGAAGAACTTGAGCATGCCCACAGCATTGCGCAATCGCTGACCTATCTGTGCATGCTTTTCCTACTGCGACGTGAACCTGAAAACGTCCTCGCGGCTGTTGAAAAGCTTGAGGCGCTTTCAGTCAAACACTCATTCACGTTCATGTCCTTGACTGCGACCCTCTGGCGAAGCTGGGTGAATGCGTATCTTTCGCCAAACCAGGAAACGATCCTTGTGTTACTGAAAGCTTCAGAAGCTTGGTGGGCAAGCGGGGCGGGAAACTATAAGCCGTTCTTTCTTACTCTGATTGCCGAACTCACACTCAAAACCGGTGATCGGGAAGGTGCCTTAAGCTTTTTGGCCCAGGCACGTGGATTCCAAAATCAAACCAATGAAGGATGGGCCCAATCTGAGACGGATCGGGTCTATGCAATTGCGCGGTGCGAGAATGAAGTGGCCGAACAAGAGTTTCGTGAGGCTTTGAAATCTGCGGGGCGGCAGAAGGCAAGAATGCTCGAGCTTCGCGTGTCGGTAGATTACATCAAGCAATGCAATCGATTTGGACAGGCGCAATGTACCGCTTTTGATCTGCGCACTGTATTGGAGGAGATCACAGGCGGTGAACATACGACCGACGTGAGTGATGCTTTGAAGCTACTTTCTGGTTCCACCACCCGTAACCCACAAAGTTTCTGATTCAGAACGACAGGAATGGGCCGCGCTTTCTTTCCAAATGATGGCCAGTCAGGAATTGGGTCTTTGTTCCGAAGATCCTGCGGGCTCATCCAGATCCAACACTGCGGGGTCGATCATGCGTTCATTCGCGCTCATCCGGACAGATTTCCGCATTGCCTCACTGCGCCGGAGCAATCGCCGGAAACGCGCTTCGTCGAGCATTAGGAGTGTCGAGGGGGCCAACGCCCGCACGTTTACGCGACGGGGCCGTTTCATTAGCATGGCCAATTGCCCAAACATTTCACCACGGCCTAACCGCGTAGTATGTCTGCCAAGCTCAACTTCGACGGCCCCAGAGGCGATAAAGAAAACACTCCCCGCGAATTCGTCTTTGGATATGATCGTGTCACCTGCGTTGGCATATCGGGTGCGCAACGCTCTGCTGAGTTTCCTCAAAGACGCTTTGTCGAGATCAGAAAATAGTGGAAATTGCCGGACCAGATCCCGTCCTTTAAGGGCAATGTCCAATACTGGACGCCCTTCGGACAAAGCACGTCGCGCCGCCACTTCCTGCATCAGCACCGAATAGAGCTCTTCGCCCACAAGCCCGTCCTCGCGCATGACCGCGTATTCACGCTCTTCCAGCCGCAGCGCTGTCCGCCGGATGAAGCGTCGCTCCAGCTTTTCGGCATAGCCAGGATATTGGAGCCGCAACCCGTCAAGCGCTGCCTCAACCGCCTCGGATCGGCGTGCCAACAGGTCGTCAAGCAATTCCGCAACCCTGCGGCCATGGATTCGACGTATGCGGCCCCGGACAAATCCATCGAGATCCCGCAGGATCAGGCGCTGCATGAGCAGTCTTTCAAACCGATCCGTTGTAATACGCGTGAGTGGAAACGAGATCCGAAGCCGGTTGTGCAAAAAAACCGCGATCCGGAAAGACCTGCCGTATACGACAGATCGATTTGACGCACGCTGATAGCCGAGCCGCCCTCCGGTCCGTGCGCCTTCAATGAGGCGATCCGCGTCGGACAGAATTTTCTCACTCAGCACAGATGACATGGTGCGCTCTCGCATCCGGGCTAGCACGGAATCCCGCTCTGCCCCAGCCAGCGCAATAAGGCCAAGTGTGATCCGGTCGCGATCAAGGATCTGCGCGCTGTCTTCAGCAGCGTTTACGGCCTCGTCAAGGCGTTCGCTGAACTGTTTGGCTTCGTTTCTGACGATATCGTGGGTCAAGTCGTAGTTTTCTGCAATGCGAGACACGTCCTCGCGCACCGATTGCAAGGCGACGGCGACCACTTGGCGTGACAGTGCCGTATCAAGCGGAGAGAGCCTATCGAGCCCCAGTTTTGTGATCACTGCGCGCAAGGTTGTTCCCTGCACAATCAGTGTAAACAGCGTAAAGCCAGTGGCCAGGATGCCGACCAGTCGCTTGGTCTCAAGCGGGATATGCGTGCTTTCGGTGACTGCCAGCGCCAGCGCCAGTGTCACGGCACCCCGCAGCCCGCCCCACAGCATCGCGGTACGATAGGGGCGTTCAACAGCTGGCGACAGACCGATTGTCGTAAGCAATGGCAACAAGCCGAACAGAACCGCCGCCCGTGCGAATGCTGCAGCAATAACCACCACGGCCAACAGGCCGAAGTCAGACGGCTGCACCCCTTCCAACAATCTTGGAATCAGCAAGGCCGCAAGAATAAAGATCAGCGCGCCTGCCCAGTGAGCCAGCAGGTCCCATACTTCTTGAAGATTTGTCCAACCAGCCGGTGACAAACGACCGGGACCCGTGAGGTTAAGCGTAAGACCTGCGGCCACCACGGCGATAACACCAGAAGCCCCAATGCTTTGTTCCGCAACGATATACGCGAGATAAGGTAGCGCAACGGAAATAGAAATTTGTGCCATATCCCAGCGGTCGACGAACGCCATCACCCAAACAGCCATGCGCGCCATGAGCCAACCGGTGAAGGCACCTCCTGCGATTAGCAGCGGAAATTGCCCCACAGCTTCGCTTAGCAATGGGTCGGGTCTTCCGAGCATGACAAAGCTCATGAACAGCCCGAAAAGAGCAATGGCAGCGGCATCGTTAAGGAGGCTTTCGCCTTCGATAATTCGCGACAGCCTGCGGGGCGCGGAAATCGATCGAAAAATGCTGACAACCGCTGAAGGGTCAGTTGTCGACACAATTGCGCCGATCAACAGACAGGCGGCCAGTGGCAGCGTACTTACCCAACTGAGCGCATAGCCAATGGAAAGTGTAGCCACGATCACTGCGACAACCGCCATCATCAGGATGGGCATCCAATCGTCCAGCATCCTGCGCAGGTTCATGCCAAGTGTCGCCTGAAAGAGCAATGTTGGCAGGAAAACATAGAGAAAGACGTTAGACCGGATCGGCAGGTCAATAATCGCTTGCGCTCCCGGGTTCAGCGCATCCGTCAGGTCGGTGTTAAGGAAGAATGCCGCGCCAAGCCCAATCACTATCCCAAGAACGGCGAGGATAACACTGTAAGGCAAGCGCAATCGCGCGGCCAGTGGTTCCGCCACGCCGATTACAACAAAAAGAGAAGTGATGATGGTCGTAATGACGACGATATCCATCCATACGTATTACCTGAGAACTCAACCTAATGGAATCCACCCTTAACACCGCATCGATCACATCGGATTAAAGTGTGAAATTACTCTGGCCCAGGCTGTGCAGTTGCAGCTCATGCCAGGAATGACGGGTACTTATTGCCTCTAATGCTGAACGTCCGGAATGTGCGTGTCGCAGGGTGGCAACCCGGAGCGCGTTTTTATCCGACACTCCGACGTCACGGTTCAGCGTACGAAAAGGCAAAGGTAAGGCCAGCACCCCACTTTCTGTGCCTTTTCGTCAGTTACAAGCCGACTGGCCTGCATACATTCCAAGCCCGGCACCAGCCGCCGTTGCAAGGGTCTGGCCCGTGCCCGAACCAACCTGATTGCCTAAGACGCCACCCAAGGCTGCACCCCCCAAAATCCCAGCGGCACATCGGGCGTCGTTTTGTGCTTGAGCCTGAGTTGGTGTTGTCGGGGCTCCACATGCTGCCAAGAGCAACGTGCCACCAAGCAGGCATACTACTGCTGTCTTCTTCATGTCGGTTTCCTTACGTTCACGCGTATGTCTTAGATGCTTGTTTCTGGACATGTAGGGTCTGCCCAACTGCTCTCCAACCCGTGGCCGATTCAGACGCGAAAACCCGCCTAGTGGCGCGGTGTTTCGCCAATTGAGCATTCTCGTCGCACAGCACTGGGGTGAACCACGCAGTTCATCAAGGCTTCCGGATTTGTTCCACTTTAGCCGTCGTGGGCCGTTGTGAAGCACATCGGCAATCTGTCACTGACCTGCCCCGTCTGGGTGCAGGGTTGAGGAGACGTCTTTAACCACATCTACAAACTCCTCCACCATTTTCGAGTTCGCCGTCGCCCGTCGCGCGACGTAGAGTTCGATGCGTTGGCTGTCCGTCTGATACGGGATGCAGATCAAACCCGCAGGTGCCAGGGCGCGGATCCAGGCCGGTGCCAGCCCGATGCCAACCCCGTGCGCCACCAGCTGCAACATGGTGGATTTGTCGATGACTTCGCAGGCGATGTCCGGTTGCCATCCTTGGGCGCGAAAGCTGTTCCACAGCAGGTCATGCAGGATCGGGCGCGCGCGTTTGGGAAACCCGATAATCGGGTGATCCCGGATATCCGCCGCTGACAGCAATGCTCGGCCCGCTAGCTCGGATGCGGAGGGCAGCACCACAACGGCACCCTGGTGATACAAAAGATCTGCCTGCAGAAACTCGGCCTCAGGGGGTTTGCGGACAAAAGCAATGTCGGTCCGGTGTTTTGCAAGTTCTTGCGTATGGTAGTCCGAAGACGAAATCTCAAGAATATCCACATGCACCGAAGGTTGCCGTTTGCGGAATTCTATCAGCGCCGGCGGCAACAGCATCGAGATTGCTTCGTCAACGCCGCTGACCCGCAGCGTTTTCAGCCCGCTGTCGGCCGTGTGTCGGGCTTTGGAAACGGATTTGTCGATATCCGCCAGAATACGTTTGGCGTCGCGCAGAAACTCAGACCCCGCTTGCGTCAGGCTGACCTGTCGGGTCGTCCGAAAGAACAGGGCTAATCCCAACTCGTGTTCCAGCGCAGATATACGGTCGGACAAGGCAGGCTGGCTGAGACCAAGGCGTTCGCCCGCCTTTCGAAAATGCAACTCTTCGGCGACCGCCACAAAGCACTGAAGTTGGCGAAGTTCCAAGTCAACCTGTCCTGACTACTGTATGACACGCACTCTTTGCTGATCGCCCAGCCTGCTTTCATATTTGCGGATCGCATCGGCAAATTCCAGCGAATTCAGGGTGTCGTCGCGCCCCTCAAGATGGGCGGCCTGCGTCGCGTCGTCCATTTCAAATGGCAGCTTTTCCTCGCCGTGTCTGATGACCCGGTTTTCGATATCAATCGTATAGCTGGCACCATCCTCATGCGTCGCCGCCTGCATCAACTGATCCCGCACCTTGGGACTGACAATGGGCAAGGCAAGGCCGTTTTTGCGCGCATTGTCATAAAAGATGCCTGCAAAGCTGGTGCCGATGATGCCCTGAATGCCCAATTGAACCAGTCCCCAGACCGCGTGTTCCCGGCTGGATCCGCAGCCGAAATTGTCGCCGACAATCAGAATTCTGGCCTCGTGCCAGGGATGAGTGTTCAGCACAAAATCCGCGCGCGGCGTATCATCGTCGTGAAAACGCAGGTCGGCGAATGTACCATCCGCCAGCCCTTCGCGCGTGATGGTGATCAAAAAACGTTTGGGCATGATCACATCGGTATCGACATTGGCAAGTGGCAGGGCGGCAGCCAGCCCGTGAACAGTTTTTGGCATCTATTCCACTCCTTCGCTCAGAAACTCACGCACATCCGCTATACGACCATGGATGGCGGCGGCGGCCACCATTTCCGGGCTCATCAAATGGGTGCGTGCCCCGCGGCCCTGCCGACCTTCAAAATTGCGGTTGGTCGAGGACGCAATCCGCTCGCCATCCATGGCGATATCGTCATTCATCGCAAGGCACATCGAACAGCCGCTTTCCGGGCGCCAGTCAAAGCCCGCCTCGATAAACACCCGGTCGATCCCCTCAGCCTCGGCCTGCAGGCGGGTAAAGGTCGAGCCCGGAACGACGATGGCATTCACCGACGTGGCAACCTTTTTGCCTTTCAGGATTGTGGCGGCGGCGCGCAGATCCTCGATACGGCTGTTGGTGCAAGATCCGATAAAGGCGCTGTCGATTTCAATATCGGTCATCGCCTGCCCCGCTTTCAGGTCCATATAGCCCAGCGCCCGGTTCAGCGCTTCGCGAGCCTTGGGTGTCATCCCTTCGGTCTCGGCGGGGATTGAGCCGTCGACCGGCACCGACTGATCCGGGCTGGTGCCCCAGCTGACAAGCGGGGCAATATCGGCGGCGTCAATCTCGAACACCGTGTCATACTCTGCGCCGGGGTCCGCTTTCCACTCCAAACCGCCAAAATCCAGCGTATCGCTATGCGCGCGGCCCTTAATCTTCTCAAGGGCCTTTTCGTCGGCACCGATCAGGGCGGCCCGTCCGCCCAACTCGACCGCCATGTTGCAGATGGTCATCCGCCCGAACATTTCCTGCGCACGGATGGCCGACCCGGAAAACTCGACGGCATACCCATTGGCGCCGCCTGCGCCGACCACCTGGACAACCTTCATGATGATGTCCTTGGCTGTCACACCGGGGGCAAGATCGCCATCGATATTGACCAACATGGTTTTCAGCCGCTTATAGCGCAGGGTCTGCGTCGCCAGCACATGTTCGACCTCGGATGTGCCGATACCAAAACCCAGCGCCCCAAAGGCGCCGTAGGTCGTGGTATGGCTGTCGCCGCAGGCGATTAACATCCCCGGTGCGACAAGCCCCTGTTCGGGGACGACAACATGCTCAATCCCCTGCCGGCGGTCGCCCAGACCATAGAAGGCGATGTTGTGCTTTTTGCAATTGGCTTCCAGATTGTCGATCAGCAGCTTAGACGCCGCATCATGCGGATCACGCTGCCGCGTGGCATTCACGTGGTCGACCACCGACAAATGGGCCTCGGGCCGCCAGACAGAGAGCCCTTTCTGATCAAGCCCCGAAAAGGCCTGCGGGCTGGTGTATTCATTCATGATATGGAAATCGACATAGATCAGCATGTCGCCGTCCGGCAGATCGCAGACTTTATGTGCGTCCACCAGTTTGTCGTAAAGCGTCCTGCTCATTCGGCAGCATCCTTCCGTTCGGTATGGCACCGGAAAAATGCGCGCATTCGGCTGGCTATTTCGTCTGGTATTTCTTCGGCCATGTAATGCGTGGCATCAACGGCCTCGCCCTCAACGCGGTGCGCTCGCTCCTGCCACAGCGCCATCGCATCAAAGCAGGTTTCGATCACCCCGCGCTTGGCCCATAGAACCATGAGCGGTTGTTCTATCTTCCGCCCGTCGTCCTGATCGTCGTGTTCGATATCGATGGTCGCCGCGGCACGGTAATCTTCGCAAGTGGCATGGATGGCCTCGGGTGTGCTGAAGGCCGCGATGTATTCGTCGAGCGCCTCGGCGGTAAAAGAATTTTCACCCTTGGCCTGATTGAAGCATTTGAGTTTCCAGAACTGCGCGGGATCATTGCCGATGATCTGTTCCGGGACGGGGTGTTTCTGAATCAGAAAGAACCAGTGCCAATAGGCGGTGGCAAATTCCTTTGAGGTATCGCGATACATTTCGCGCGTCGGCGCAATATCCAGCAGGACCATCGCCCGGACATTCTGCGGGTGATCCAGAGCCATCCGATGGGTGACCCGTGCGCCGCGATCATGGGCACCGACCAGAAACGACTCATGCCCCATCTGAGACATGGCCGAGACCATATCCTTTGCCATTTCGCGTTTCGAATAGGGCGTATGCCGATCATCTGAGGTGGGTTTGGACGACCGACCATATCCGCGCAGGTCAGCGCAGATGACATGGAATTGGTCTATGAGCTGCGGGGCAACGGCATGCCACATAGCCGACGTCTGTGGATAGCCATGCAACAGCAAAAGGCCCGGACTGCTGGGGTCGCCACCGTGGCGAGCAAAGATCATCTGCTCATCGACGTTCAGTGTCAGTTCCTCGAAATCCTGAAACATACCGGGCGCTCCGCGAAATGGGTTTGCTATTCAGGATACCCGACTTTTAAACCTAGATTGATCGAAATTACTGATCAATTGTTCCGAAAAATCATCACCTTCAAAGCAAGCACTCTCGCTCAGCATATTTGAACGGATCAGACCGGCCTGACAAAAAGGGCGGAGGCAGCAAGGCTCTGAATCTTCGAGCAGCCGTTCCCGTTAAAGAAAATCGAGGCGGTCGATGCGTTCCAGGCCTCGGACGGCCCGCCTTTGGATAGCCCATCACGCCCAGGCTGAGAAAAGCAGTTTTTGCCCTTACAGTTTCCTGGTCTACAAAAGGTCGCGTGGTGTTTTTCCGGCAAAGAAAGCGTCTAAATTGTCCAAAGCGCGAAAGCCCATAGCGTCCCGGGTTTTAGTCGTGGCGCTACCTATATGAGGCAACATGAAGATGTTTTCGTGCGCTGCGAACTTTGGATTGCCGCCCGGTTCTGTTTTGAAACAATCAAGCCCTGCGGCAGCCAGTTTTCCACTTTCAATGGCTTGCAGCAGCGCGTCTTCGTCAACGAGAGCACCGCGAGCTGAGTTGACGAGTATTGCATCGTCAGGCAGCGCAGCCAGCCGTTCGGCATTCATAAGGTCCAGAGTTTCGGGCGTCGCAGGACAGTGAAGCGATAAAAAGTCGGCCACTGGCAAAAGAGTGTCGATGCTTGCGTGATAAATTGCCCCCTGCTCCTTATCAGGCGACAGGCGGGTGCGGTTGAAATAGTGAATTTCCATATCAAACCCGCGTGCTTTTGTTGCAAATGCCCGACCCACGCGCCCCATTCCTACAATGCCCAGGCGCGCACCCGTGAGTTGCTTGCCAACCATGAAAGACGGGCTCCAACTGTCCCAGGTGCCTGTACGCATAAGGCGATCGCCTCGAACAGTGTGTCGCGCCGCGCCGAGCATAAGCAGCATTGCAAGTTCCGCCGTAGCGTCAGAAAGGACATCGGGTGTGTTTGTCACCACGATCCCTCTTGCTGCCAAGGCCGGCAGGTCACAGTGATCTACACCGACAGAGTGGTTCGCGACAATTTTTAAACGCGGGTCAAGCTTTGACACAACCTCTGCCGAAAAGTGTTCCGAATGGCAGGGCATGATTGCGTCCACCTTGGAACTCATCTCAATGATCTCTTCTGACGTGCCCGGAGTATCGGCTTCGTTCAGGATCACGTCATAATCCCTTCGCGCACGGGCAATGGTTGCGTCGGACACGCGGCGCGGCAGCCAAAGGACTGGTCTGTCACTCATGCGTTCAGTCCTTTTTGACGGCGTCTTCCCAGAAATTATAAAGCGCAAGCGCAATTACAAAGACCGCAATACACAGGAAAGGCAAACCACCCCAAAACCCGGCAAAGCCGGTTGAAATGCTGTGTGCAAGGCCAAGAACAAAAACCATCATCAGGCCGGTGCCGATAATGCCCATAAGAATGTTTGTAAGTCGCGACATCGTTTAATTTCCTTACTGTTCCTGTTCAGCGAGCCTGCGTTGGACCCATGATGCGGTGCGCAGAAGCCGGTCATCTTCCTCGACCGCGCCAATCAATTGCACACCGATTGGCAGGTCATTCTGTCCAACCAGCAAGGGCAAGGTAAGGCACGGCAATCCCGCCAGCGTCCAAGTCAGGCAAAAGACTGAATCGCCAGTATGCCCTTCTGTCAGTGGCACGGCCTCTCCTGAAGCCGCAGGGGCTAGGATTGCATCGAATTCGGTGAAGTATTCTGCGAAAAAGCTTTGAGCAGAGGTCATGACAGCCAAGGCATCTTCATACTGCGCCAGGCTTATTTCTGTTCCTCGGCTGATTGCTGACTGCATCTCAATACTGAGTTCCGACCAGTGGCCTTTGGATATCTCAGCCATGTTCTGGCGAATTTCGTAATCGTAGATCGTTTTGTGAACGTTGATGAGATCAGCCATTTGAGGGGATGCCGAAAATCGCTCGACCCGGCCGCCCAAGCCATCGATAACGGCATTAAGGCCTTCGACGGTATCCACATCCAAACGATCATCGAACGGAAAATCCAGCCAGGCGATGTTCGGTTCGACAGGCACCTCTGCCCGCGCGCCTTTCAGCATGTTAGCCCGCGGTCTGGCAAAGCTGGCGGGATCGGCTTGGTCATAGCTAGACAGGACGTCTGTCAACAACGCGATGTCTTCCAGAGAATTCGCAAATCCACCGACGTGATCTAGCGACGCAGATGTGCGGAAGACACCGCTGCGCGAGATTGTTCCGCGAGAGGGTTTGAAACCGTATACGCCACAATACGAGGCCGGGCGTATCACCGAACCACCGGTCTGGGTTCCAATCGCCAATGGAACGTGCCTAGCCGCAACTGCAGCGGCAGATCCGCTGGATGACCCGCCCGGAGTTCGGCTCTGGTCCAAAGGGTTGGTGGTGTCGGCTGGATTCATGAAGGCAAATTCAGTGGTCTTGGTCTTGCCCATGATCACCGCTCCGGCTTCACGAAGATGCTCAACCAATCTAGCGTCCGTCTTAGGTTGGCGGCCTGAAAAAATTACCGATCCGCGTTGCGTAGGCATGTCTTTCGTATCGACAATGTCTTTCAGTCCGACCGGTAAACCATGCAGCGCCCCTATCGCCCGCCCTGCCTTGCGAATACGATCCAGCTCACGCGCCTGATCGAGTGCCACGCCAGCGTCCAGGTATACCCATGCCCGAACCTTGTCATCCGTTTCCTCAATTCGCGCCAAGCAGGCCTCAACCAATGCTTCGGATGAAATGCGTCCGGTTCGGATAGCCTCGGCAGATTGAACCGCCGAGAACAGTGACAGATCATGCTTGGTCATGGCACCCAAACCCCAAACAGATAATCAGGCAGCCACAGGGCGATCCCCGGGAACTGATACATCAGCACCATGCACAGGATCACAATAGCCAAGTAAGGCATCAGACCTTTGAAGATCTCCATCAACTGGATCTGGTTCTTCAGAACCCCTTTCAGGTAGTAGGCCGACATGGCCATGGGTGGCGTCAGGAATGAGGTCTGTAAGTTCAGTGCAACCAGCATCGCGAAGAAATACGGATTGACCCCAAACGTATCCAGCATCGGCAGAAAGATCGGCACAAAGATGATCAAGATCTCGGACCACTCAAGCGGCCATCCGAGCAGAAAGATAATCAGCTGAGCAAGGACCAAGAACTGCCAGGGTTGAAGGTTCATGCCGACGACCCAATGCTCGATCACATCGTGCCCGCCAAGATAGGAAAAGATCGAGGCGAAGGTCCAAGAGCCGACGAACAACCAGCACACCATGGCAGTTGCCTTGGCCGTGAGGAAGACACTCTGCTTGACTTTGTCCCAGGTGAGCGATCGATACAGCACCGCCAGAACCAAACCGCCCAATGCGCCCATTGCAGCCGCTTCAGCAGGAGTGGCCAGACCACCAAGGATGGAGCCAAGCACCAACATGATCAAAACGGTCAAAGGCACAAACGAAACCAGCAAATCCATATAAATCTGCCGTTTCGGAGGGATGTCTTCCTCTTGCGGCTTCGGTGCCAGCGACGGGTTGATCCAGACGCGCACCATCACATAGACGATGTATAACCCCGCCAACAAAAGACCCGGGAAAACAGCCGCAGCATACAGGCGCAACGGTGATAGCTCTGCAATGGCGGCATAGACGATCAGCATAATCGACGGTGGGATCAGAATTCCCAAAGTTCCGCCCGCACAGATAACGCCAGAGGCGAAGCTGCGCTGATACCCGGCATTCGCCATCGCAGGATAGGCAAGCAGACCCATCAGAGTAACAACCGCACCAACAATACCAGACGCGGTCGAGAAAACTGCGCAGGTCAGCAGCGCCGCAATGGCCAACGAGCCCGGCAGATTTCGCGCCGCCATGTAGAGCGAGAAGAACAGGCGATCGACGATATTCGCCCTCTCGACCACGTATCCCATAAATAGGAATAATGGGATGGCAACTAACGTATCATTCTCCATCACCGAGTAGGTGTTTTGGTTCAGAAGGTAGAAGATGTTGTTATTGAAGATGTCCGCAATGGTCTCGGGCGCGGACTGGTAGTAGGCGTAGTACCCAAACCCAACCCCCATAGCCAGCAACGTGAACGCAATGGGAAAGCCCAGCAGCACCAAGAGAATGAAGAGGCTGAGCATCAGGATGGCGACTTGTGGATCAGTCATCGCTGCGACCTCCTTCTTGAGTGCCAGTTGTTCGAATTTTGTCGATGGTATTTTCCATCAACATGTCTTCGGTTTCGCGTACGTCATCGAGCCGCTCGAGCCAGACGCCGTTTCGCATCGCCAACCAGCACCGGGCCATTTCGGCAAGGCCTTGAAGCATCAGCAGGAAACCAGCGACCGGGATCAGGGTTTTGAAAAAATAAATCTGGATGCGCGCGGGGCTGTTCCAGCTGACCTCTTCATAACGCCAGCTGTCTTTTGCGATCTCCCACCCGTACCAAAACAAAGCGAACATGCCGGGAAAGAAGAACAGAATGTATAGGACAAAATCGACCCGAGCCTGCCAGCGGACAGAGAACAGCCGGTACAGAACATCGCCGCGGACGTGCGCGTCTTGCGCCAACGCATAGGCCCCGGCCATCAGAAACAACGCGCCATACATCTGGACCATCATGTCGAACGCCCAGACGGTTGGCTTGTTCAGCACATACCGGACGAACACTTCGTAAGACACAGAAAGTGTCAGAATTAGGATGCACCATCCAAAGGCTTTGCCGACCCATTGGCTTAGCCCTTCGATGGCGTGGATTGTCTTGATCAAGGTCAGTTCCTCGCCTGTTCTGCCCGGAGTTCAAGAGGCCGCGCCACAACGCGACCTCCTCATTTCAAAGGTATTCAGGCCTCAACCGAAGTAGTGCTTGTACGCAAGCTTGTAGTCCGGTTGGTTCAGGTTGAGATAATTCATCACGGTCTTCGCATAGGCCTTCTGGCTTTCGATTACCTTTGCGAAAAACGGATCCTCGTTGGCAATCCGTTCAACGACCACATCCCAAGCATTCAGCTGTGCCTGCATCACGCTGTCAGGAGTGCGATAGACGTTGACGCCCTGCTCCTCTGCCAGTGTGACCAGGTCCTCGGAATACCGCTTGGTGTTGTTCCAGTAGAAGTTGGAGTTTTCGGCTTCTGACGCATACTTCAAAATAGCCTGAAGCTCTGGCGCAAGGGCGTTGTATTTGTCCTTGTTGAACGTGACCTCGAAGAACTCCTGGCTCTGGTGGAACGACGCAAGGTGATAATGCTTGGACACATCCTGCATCCCAAAGTCGCGGTCCGACGTTGGATTGTTGAATTCTGCCGCGTCGATCAAACCTGACTTCATTGCAGGCTGAATTTCACCACCCGGCAGCTGTACGACCGACATTCCCATCTCAAGCAAGACATCTGCCGCAAGTCCAACGGTGCGGTACTTCAGACCATTCATTTGGTCTGCGCTTGTTATTTCTTCTTTGAACCAGCCAAGCGGTTGAGCCGGCATTGGTGAGTTGAAGAATGACACGACGTTGAGGCCCAGAATCCCCATCAGTTCGTCGAATAATTCCTGTCCGCCACCATAGTTCACCCAACCCAGAACTTCCTGACTGGACCAGCCAAAGCAGGGGCCAGTTCCAAAGAGCGACGCTGTCTTCGACTTAGAGTACCAATAGGCAGGCACGTAGTGCGCGGCATCCAGAACGCCGCGGTGTACAGCATCTTGCATCTGGCTTGTTTTTACGACGGAGTTCACGGGCAACAGTTCGATCGTAAGTTTCCCGCCGGACATTTCGTTCACGCGGTTAACATATGACTGCGCGTTTTCCAGAAAAATACCGCCTCCCCAGGCGGCCTGCATCTTAAGGTTGGTTCCTTCCTGAGCATGGACAGCCGGAGCTGCAAGCGCGCCTGCGCCCACAACGGCAGAGCCACGCAGAAAATTTCTGCGGTTCAAAGATTTTGTCATGTTTCCTCCCTTAACTGGGCCTTGACCGATTTTGCCTCGGCATTGGCACCAATCCGCTCTCCAGCGGATAAGAGTAACGATAAGACAGTTTCCGAATATTTCAAAATATTTTGGAAAACTCTTGAAACCTGGACAACAAATCCAATCAAACCATTGATTATTCTATATTTTTATTTTTCATTTTTTTACTTCGCCGAACGAGCTAGAATCTTTCAGCAAGAAACTGAGCATTGGTTGCCCTGAGTATGAATGAACAAAAAACCCCGCTTCGCCGAGGACGCCCGCGTCTAAAAGCGAATGAGGAGAAAGCCGAAACATCGCCCGTTGTTGCGCTGGATCGTGGCATTCGCGTGCTGATCGCTCTTTCGGATACGCGCTGCGCGACACTTGCGGAGCTGGCCAGAGTCACGGCAATCCCAGTTGCGACGGTACACAGGCTTCTGACCACGTTGCAGCAGCGAGGCATGGTTGTTCATTATGCCGAGCAAGGCAAATGGCGAATTGGACCGCAGGCCTATCGGATCGGCAGCACGTTTGAAGATGGATCAAATTTGCTCGAAGTCGCGCCGTCAGTGATGCGCATTCTGTCAGAAGACACTGGTGAGACAGCAAATCTGGCAATCGAAGAGTGCGGACAGCTACTGTTTCTCATTCAGGTCGAATCCGATAATCCAATCAGGGCTTCTTTTAAAAACGGAACTGCGGCGTACTTTCACACATCCGGTGTGGGAAAAGCTATGATGGCATTTATGGAAGAGGCCGCGGTAGAGACCCTTTTGGCTCCACAAACACTAGTCCGCCAGACGCCCAATTCCATTACAGACCTGCAAGAACTTAAGTCAGAACTCCGCAAGTCCAGACAGCGTGGATGGGCCTTGGACGATGAAGAACGATTTTTGGGTATGCGTTGTATTGCTGCGCCTATCTTCGACTCGCTGGGCAAAGTTGTTGCGGGCGTTTCGGTCTCTGGTCCAGTTACAAGATTTCCCGAAAACAAGCTTGAAGTTTTGGCGGCATCGGTTGTCCAAGCTGCCAAAACCATTTCAGAAAGGCTCCAAAATTCACCAATTGGAAGCTGATTGCATAAACGCCGCAGGTGTTTGAAACTTGTTGCGACTTTTGAATTTTCGGTGGAACGCCGCAGCACTGGATGGGTTTTTTTAGGGACAGTGCCGCAAAAAATGCTGTGGAATGCGCTAAATCTCGGCTTGGGACAACGATTGACATTGTGACCCTCAACCAATGGCTCTGGCCATTACAACGTCAATACAAAAGATAAATTCTCTGTGATGTGATACAATAAGCCCGAAAAACCTGAGGGGGGCAACGTGGATCAACGGTTGCGTGCCTGGCTGAGTCGCCTAGGATTGGAGAGCTATGCTTCGTTGTTGGAAGAAAACGACGTCGACATTGAGACTCTGCGCCATCTGAATGACGAAGACTTGAAAGACCTTGGCTTCAGCCTTGGACACCGTCGTCGCCTACTTGCGGCTATTTCGCCAGCTGCTCAGGCCGTAAAGAAAGACGCGATTGACAATGCAGCACCCGAGCGGCGGCTGCTTACTGTTTTGTTCGTTGATATTGTGGATTCCGTTGTCCTCTCAAGACAGCTGGATCCCGAAGAGATGCGGAATCTGGTCACAAAGTACCAGTCGGCAGTTGTATCAGCTGTTCTTCGGTATCAAGGCTATGTCGCCAAGTTTCTCGGAGATGGCGTTTTGGCCTATTTTGGGTGGCCCGAAGCCCATGAAGATGAAGCTGAACGAGCCGTTAAGGCAGCAAAAGATGCCTTTGCAGCAATCCAGGAAATTCACTCGCAAGACGGACGGCAACTCCAAGCGCGTGCAGGTGCAGCTAGCGGAGAAGTTGTTATTGGAACAATAGTAGGCGATGTCATGAATGATGACGCCGCCGTCATCGGGGCAACCCCCGGCTTGGCTGACCGGCTTCAACGCTTGGCGAGGCCATACGAAATTGTTGTTGGCCCACTAACCCGTCAACTCTTGGGCCGCCGTTTTGAAGTGGAAGACATTGGCCAACATGAATTGAAAGGGTTTGACGAGCCTGTTCAAGCCTGGCGCGTGGGCACGGAAACAACCGTCGAAACACGTTTTGAAGCATCCCGGTTCCAAGGTTCAACGCCATTGGTTGGCCGAGCTTCGGACCTGCAGACTATTCGTGAAGCATGGCAGCAAGCAAAAGCAGGATCCGGTCAGGTTGTTTCATTGACCGGAGATCCGGGCATCGGCAAATCGCGATTGGTGGAAGAAATGCGGCACGAAATCTCTGGAGACAGGCGTTTCGGCTATCGTTATCAATGCTCTCCTCATCACACCAACGATGCCTTTTACCCACTGGTCACTGGAATGCGGAGAGCCGCCGGGATTGCAGAACAGGACTCGGTAGCGGCGCAACTTGAAAAACTAGAGAACATACTGGGGCTGACGGATATCCCGTTGACCGAAAGTGTACCTTTGATCGCGTCACTTTTAAGGGTTGAAACTAAAGGGCGCTACGATGCCCCCGATCTCCCTCCGGTGCAATTGCGCCGCGCGATTATTCGGTGCCTGATAGATCAAGTGCTGCGTATGAGCGCGCAGCACCCGATCATAATAGTTATTGAAGACATCCATTGGGCCGATCCGTCGACGCTGGAACTGCTGCAAAACATGATTTCTGAGGCCGCCGAAGCGCCAATCATGTTATTGCTAACGTACCGACCGGAATTTCAGCCTGATTGGAGCGACTGCGGCTATTGGCGTGAGATTGTCCTTAGTCGGGTCGGTCGTCGGCAATCTTTGCGGATTTTAACCTCCGTTTCAGGGGGAGACATGAGTGAGGAAGCCGCCGCGCAAATTGTCAAACGCGCCGATGGCGTGCCGCTCTACATCGAGGAACTGACCAAGGCATTTCAAGAGGCGGGGTTGAGCAGTGGGGATGTGGTTCCCGCCACGCTTCACACATCGCTTTCAGCACGCCTGGATCGGCTTGGGTCGGCAAAGGCGATTGCTCAGATTGGGTCCGTCATTGGGCGTGAGTTCGATCACAAAGACATTGTGGACTTGTCGGTTGAGATCGACATGGACTGCCTGCAAGCGCTTGAAAAGCTTGTTGAATCAGGATTGATACTGCGCATGGGCGTTCCGCCAACGGCAAGCTACATGTTCAAGCATGCTCTCGTCCAAGATGCTGCCTATTCCACCCTGTTAAAGAGCCGACGCCACGAGTTGCACTCAGCATTTGCCGATCTACTTGAAAGAAAAAGTTCTGATAACAATGGCGAAATCGCAGGAATTGTGGCCCATCACGCCTTTCTTGGCGAGGATTGGCCGCGTGCTTTCCGAGAGTTTCGCAGAGCAGGCGAAGACGCGGTTGAACGCTCGGCGCTGCGCGAAGCAGCAGGCCAGTTCCGCAGGGCGCTCGAGGCTCGCAAAAAATTTGAAATGGATGCCGAAACTGCGACCGCAGCAATAGATACGAAATTTGCTCTGCGGAATGTTCTTTGGGCACTGGGCCAGTTCGCCGCTATTCTGGAGCCACTTGACGAAGCCGAGAAGTTATCGCTCACGTTGGAAGATGATGTGCGTCTCGGTTGGGTTTCCGTTTATCGTGGCGCAAGTTTGTGGCAAGTCGGACGCTCGGCGGACTCCAAGGCGGCCGCCGAACGCGGGCGCGATATTGCTCGGAATTCCGGTGATCGGTCGTTGGAAGTTGCGGCTGATTTTTACCTTGGTTGCACATTTGTCACCTCTGGTGAGTTGCGCACAGCCGAGAGGTACTTTGAACGTGTTGTTTCAAGTCTGCCAGGCGATGCTGCGCTTGAAAAGTGCGGGCTGCCTTTTGCACCTGCGATTATCGCCCGGTCCTGGCTGGTCTGGTCTTACGCCGAGCGTGGCGAATTTGAACGTTCTTCACATCATGCAGAACAAGCCGTCGCGCTTGCGGATCTTCAAGACAATCCTTTCAACCGCGCGCATATCGGGTACGATATTGGCTATTATCAGATTGTACGTGGTGACATCGCAGATGCGCTTGCGACTCTTGGCAACGCGAGTTCGATCATTGACGTTTGGGGCCTCACCTATCTATCCCCCTTCACCAACGGGTTTCTTGGGTTTGCAGAAATCCTGACCGGAGAGGTTGAGAAGGGCCTAGCAAGGCTTGAACAGTCTTGTCAGTTGTATGATGACATCGGGCTTGGTTTGTTCAAGTCCCTGGTATTTACTCAGCTGGCCTTCGGATATCTTAAAGCTGGTCGCATCGAAGACGCATCCAAACGTCTCGGTCGCGCACTCGAAATAGCGCGCAGTCGTGGTGAACGCGGTCACGAAGCCTTTGGTTTGTTTGTGATGGGCGAAGTCTTAAGTAACGCAGGCGCAGGTGAGGAATACGACGCGATGAAATGCTATGAGCGTGCCTTGGAGATTTCCAGTGAGCTGGAAATGCGCCCATTAGCGGCACAATGCGGACGCGGGCTGAGCCGAATTAAATCCAAGATGGGGCATACCGATGCCCAAGATCATATGAGCCGAGAAAATAAGTTTTTTGATGGACTTGGTCATCCCAAGCACAAACGAACCTAGGCGAATGTTGAACAACGGTGTGAGGCTGGAAGAAGCCACTCACCTTCTGGGGCATGCATCCATTGTCCAGACTCAGAAATTCGCCAAGCTCGCCAAGAAGGAAGTGGCTGATAGAGCGCGGCAAATGCTCAACAAACGCAACGCTGCCTGGACAAAAAGACGTGGCACACTGTCGGGATTATTTTGGTGCTACTGTACAGCTAATGGCACACGAAGCGTCGCATAAGCTGGTGATTTTGATGGATATGTGGAACGTCACTGATCTTTGACTCAATCGACAGTCAAATTCTCAACAAATCAGTGAAACACGTCGTTCAATTCTGACCCAAACGTCAGGCACATCTGACCCAATAACGGTAACGGTCATTTATAACGCTGCGGCCAAGACCCTTATTAAACCCATTCCGCAAAATGACGCGCGTATGCCGAATAACCAAAGTGTGTTCAAGGATGGCATGGCTATTGTGCAAGTATCGCCTCGTTAGGCTCTCCCTTGCCGAACCCCCTCCGCTTTGCCAATCTGGCTGGGGCCGTCCAAAATGTTCCCGCTTACTTCCGGACTTAGAAATTGCCTTTAAAATACTCTGACATCTATCCCTCTGAACCGCTTCTCAACAGCGAAGCGATGGACCGTCCTTCGGCGGCAGGGCTTATGTCAGTGCGATACTTTCAAGCCGAACCGGACCGGATGCCAGAAGAGGTGTTTGAAGAACATCACGTGCTTCTGAACCTTAATCCCAATCCGCATCGCGTGCAGAATTGGCGGGATGATGAGTTGCGCGATTTCACGTTCCTGATGGACGAGATTGTTGTTACACCGGCTGGGATGCGATCCGGCTGGCGATGGCATGACAAGTCGGATGTGATCGTAATCACACTAGACCCCGCTAAGGTCGCACAGTTTGCGCAGTCCGAGCTTGGCATGTTGCTGGACCCCCAGCAATTTCGGGATTTACCGCAGTTTTCCGACCCTGATCTCTGTGCCGCCGGGGTCATTCTGCGGGACGCGCTTGAGGCGGATGATATGTCTTCGGCCGTGATGTTCGAGGCGATGAGCCGTGTGTTTCTGGTTAAGTTGCTTCAGAAGTACGGGAAACGCCGCACGAACGAGGTCGAATTGTCGGCGCGCTTCACATCCCGGCACTATCAACGGGTTCTGTCCTATGTACAAAACCGGCTGGATCAGACGATTACGGTGGATCAACTGGCCGCAGAAGTTGGCATGAGCCAGTCTCATTTCGCCCGCGTGTTCAAAGAAACGCTGGGGTCAACGCCCATGCAGTATGTTATGGCGTACCGGATCGAGCAGGCCATCAAAATGATGGAAGACGCAGAGCGTCCGCTCGGTGACATCGCCCTGGCTTGTGGCTTTGCCGATCAAGCGCATTTCACACGCAGTTTCAAGCAGGCCGTGGGCCAAACCCCTCGGGCGTATCGGGCAGCAAAACCCGCCTGAAGCAGAATCTTTCAAAAACTCGGCAGTCAGGTGCAATTAATCCTGGCAGGGGCGTCGTATCTCTTTGGTCATCGGGCTTGAGCCCAAAGTGAACAACGGAGATTTGACTATGAAACTGACTTCTCTGACCGCCGCCGCCGGGCTACTGGCCTCTACCGCCGCCATCGCTCAGGTTGAAACCCGCACCGTGACGTTTGAAAACGAAGGTGCCATCCTGTCTGGCACGCTTTACCTGCCGGAAGAACGCGGCGACGCGCCGCTGCCAACTGTCGTTGTGACCGGCGCCTGGACTTCTGTTCAGGAACAGATGCCTGCCAACTATGCCCGTGAAATGGCCGAACGTGGTTTTGCCGCCTTTACTTTCGATTTCCGCGGCTGGGGCAAATCGGGCGGTCTTCCCAACAACGTGCGTTTCGTAGAAAGCCCCGAAGCCAAGACCTCGGACATCATGGCTGCATTTGAATTTGTCGCAACCCTGCCCGAGGTCGACGCCGATCACATCAACGGTTTGGGAATCTGCGCCTCGGCGGGCTACATGGTGGACGCTGTGGCAGGCAACCCGTTGGTCCAACGTCTTGGCTTGGTGGCCCCTTGGCTACAGAACCAGGAGATTGTTGAGGCCGTTTACGGTGGTGAAGACGGCGTTGCGGGCCTGATCGAAGTCTCGCATGCCGCCGGCGCCGAGGGGGGCGAAATCATCCCCGCTGCGGGACCCGAAGGCGCTAAAGGCGTGTTGATGCCGATCGGTGGCTACTACTATGAAGCCGACCGCGGTGCGATCCCGGAATATGACAACAAGTGGAACAATGCAGGCTGGGAAGGCTGGCTGACCTATTACCCCGCCGACAACCCACAGCGTTTGGATAAGCCGCTGGCCATCGTGCATTCGCAAAGCGCGGCCATCCCGCAAGGTGTGCAAACCTTTCTGGCAGGCTTTGCAGGAGAGGCAACTGCGCAGTGGCTGGAAGGCGTGACGCAGTTCGACTTCTACGACAACTCTGACGACGTGACCCGCGCCGCCGACACCGTGGCTGACCATTTCCGCATTGGCCTTGACGGCTGAACCGAACCTGTAGGTACCGGGCCACCCTGCCCGGCTCCCCCTTATCCCGAAGGAAACCCAGTGACCCGCAAAACTCTCGCAACCCTTGCAACCGCAACCCTGATCGGAGGCTCCGCCATGGCCGAAACACCCAAGGATAACATGAAGGTCGTCCAGGACTTCTTTGCCGCTTACGGCGCCAATAATCTCGATGAGATTGCCGCCGTTATGGACGAAAATGTGAAATGGCACATTCCGGGCCGACACCCCCTCAGCGGCACCAAGAATGGCCGAGACGAGGTTTTGGCGTTTTTTGCACAGCTCGGCGTGGCCGGATTTCAGGCCGATCCGATCTATTTCGGTGCTGACGATACCCATGTGGTGGACATCCACCGGGGCTGGTCCAATGCCGAGGGCAAACCGAATGTCGATACGATCTGGGCGCTGGTCTACCGGATCGAGAATGGCAAGATCGTCGAAGCAACCAACCTCAGCGCCGATCAAGATGCAGCCAACACCTTTTTCTGGTCGCAATACCAATTGGCTCCCGTGCCCGAGCGCTTGGCCAGCGAATAAGCAACGCTCGTCACCCGCCGCGAACAATCGCCCTCTCATTCGATGAAAGGACACTGAAATGACCCGTGGATTTATCACAATCTTTGCTGCCGCAACCCTAATCGGAGGAGCCGCCCTGGCTGACCAAACCGAGATCACTCGTACCCTCACCGACATCGCTGCTGGCGCAGACCGACACGATTGGGTGCGAGTGCGCGATGCTTTGGCCGATACAGTCACCACCGATTACACCGGACTGTGGGGCGGTGAACCCGTCACCCAGTCTGCCGATGAACTGATCGCCGGGTGGGCTGCCTTCCTACCGGGCTTCGATGTCACCCACCACATGGTGACCAATCACACAGTGACCGAGTTGACCGACACAACCGCCAAGGCCGAGGCTGACTTTACAGCAACTCACCGGATCGAGGACGGGTTCTGGGTGCTGGGCGGGCGCTACAGCTATGACATGGTGAAATCGGATGACCGCTGGCTTGTTACATCCATGACCATGACAGCACTTTGGGAAACCGGAGACCGCGCCCTTGTCGCACAGGCTGGCGAACGCGCAGCCGCAAAGTGAAAGAACACCCAATGACCTACCAACCTATTGCCCTTGTGACCGGCGCCAATCGCGGGATTGGGAAAGAGGTCGCTCGCCTACTGGCCGCTGACCACGGAATGAAAGTGCTTGTCAGCTCACGCGATCTGAAGAAGGGAGAAGCTGCGGCGCAACAAATTGGGCGAGGTGCAGAAGCCCTACAACTGGATGTGTGTGAACAGGCCTCGGTCACAGCCGCCTTTGCTAAGATCGAAGCGGAACATGGTCGGCTGGACATACTCGTGAACAATGCAGGCGTGGACTACGACACCGACCAACAGGCGCATACTGCCGATCTTGCTCGCGTTCACCGCGCGTTTGAGACCAACCTCTTTGGTCCTTGGGCCATGACAATCGCGGCGGTGCCACTTCTGAAACGGGGTGAAAGCGCCCGGATCGTGAACGTGTCTTCCGGCGCTGGGTCGATCAACAGCATGTCCTCGGGCAACCCGGGTTACGGTATCTCGAAGGCGGCGTTAAATGCGCTGACCTTAAAGACCGCAGCGGAGTTGAAGCCGCAACGCATCCTCGTTAATGCGGTTTGCCCCGGTTGGGTAGCAACCGACATGGGGCGCGGTGGCCGTCCGGTGTCCGAAGGCGCCGAAGGGGTTGTTTGGGCCGCAACCCTGCCCGATGCGGGTCCGACAGGCGGGTTCTTTCGCGACGGGAAGCTGATCGACTGGTAACCTCAGCCGGACGCCATGTGATCGATCAGCCTTCTGACCCGCTCCGGCAAGGCATCGTCAAATGTCGCTCCTTGTCAGAAACAGAAGAACAAGCGGTCATTGACTAATGCATTGCCAAACAGGCCGAATATCTCGACGCCTCAGCATGGTAGAAGGCCCACGACCTATTCATCTACCTGAGACGCTCGGGTCCCAAACGTGTGACGCGACTGCAAAGAGAGCACCACCCCAATTCGAGTGAACTTCGGTTCAACTTTTGCGGATAAAATTAAACCATCTTTTGTCAGTCTGCCTTTGGTAAGCAGCAGTTTTGATCAGCTTTTTTCTTCAGCCATGCGGGTGTGGCAATGTGAAGAAGTATCCCCCATCAGTGCCAATACCCAGCGAGGAAGTTTCACGTGTTCGCTAATCACTTCGTCCAGCGACATCCAGCGTCCCCCGCCGAAGACGAAACTGAGGATTAGAACAGACCAGAGCACCGGGTACTCCCATCCTCCTCCGGGTGACGCCCAGATGAAACCCAGTAAGAAATGGTGTCCCATTATTGTAGCGACTATCAAATAAACCACCGTCAGAACGGCCGCGAGGCGTGTGAACAGTCCAAGTCCAACGCCAATGGCAGCCGAGAACTCAATAACCCCGGCCAGCAAAACAAATTGCAGAGCGTCGGGTACGCCAAGCGCCTGAAAGGAATGCACGTCCCCACTTCGAACTGCTGGTCCAGCAAAGAGCTTTTCAGTGCAATGCGGAACTAGATCCAACCCGATATAGAGCCTTATGAAGGCAAGTTGGACACTCGAGTAGCTGGTCTGAGGACGACCCCCTGTTGCCGGCGTACGCAATCCGTGAAGAACCAAAACCGCGAATATAGCGAGAAAACCGACAAACGCGCAGGCACATAGAATGTTGATGGCTCCCATCCCCGTCAGCGCCGAGATACGCCAGCCGACCAAAAGGGGAAACAACCCCAGCAGAAAAACCAACCTCGGTATCGCGATAGGTGCCAACAAAGTCAGCGCAACGGACAGGCAAAGAAAACCGATCAGAAAGTAAATTGCAGATGAACTCTTGATCGCCGAAACTGCTTCATCACTTACTCCAAAATGCGACAAACCTAACCAGATGAGAATGGCGAGCAACGCTGCAATACCGGTAAGCACGGCAGACGAAACGCGAAGCGTCTGTATCATTCGAGGATAGGTCAAAACCGCGCCTCCAAGTCAGATCATCTTTTGTCGAACGAGCGATCAGGTTCTCCAACCAGACAGTTCAATACCCACGGGTAGATTGTCGTGACATAGTATCCGTACTGGCCATCCACAGTCATACCATTGCACTTATCTAGATCGCCAGCCCCAGTGAATTCATAGTCGTCGATATATGTCCCGTCCGGAGTACCACCCGGCCCGTTAGGCGGCGCAGGCCGAGGCGTAGTTTTGAGTTGGTAGCCGGAAATCGCAGGTCTTATCGTACCATCCCTGTCTTTGAATATCGTCCCGTAGATCGGAAAGCCGTCAGCGGCGAAGCCAATAACTGGTGACGGCTTATCAAGGTCGTGATCCAAAAACAGAGCATTTGGATTGGAATGGTAATGATACCTGCCATCGGGCTGGGCATGGGCATTGTGCAGATCTACACCAAAATACTGATCGTAGGACGGCGGATCGAGCAACCATGGATCAGTATCTCGACACCCCGCCAATACATTGCCGTTCTTGTCTGCTCGCGGGCCGCTCGGGCGATAACACCCAGCCGAAAGCAAATCGACCGGCACGCCATTCAACAAAATGGCATCATAACTTCGTTGCGACAGCTCGGTTTGGTTGCGGGCCTTTTCCGGATTTCTGGGAATCCGAAAAGTGCCAGGCAATTCGCGTACATTGTTAGCGAAGTTGGCTGTAGGCCCGTTGAAATCATGGTTGGGAATGCCATTGGTCTTGAGGGTGCAGTGCTGGCTATTTGCCGAGATTTCGATTTCGGAGTTAAACCGTTGTTGACGCGTGACGTCCTCCACTGAAGCGGAATACACTCCTGCATAATCCGCGCAGTCTCCAGATCGGTTGCTGAGCAAAAGGTTGGTGATGTCCTGGGCTTCGTTTTGCGCATGAGCCTGAACGGTAACAAAACCCAGCAAAAGCGCGCTGATTGCCAAATATACCAATCGCATGGTTCAATCTCCTAAGGGTTTTCGAAATTCCAAAAATAAGTCACTCGATGAAAGGTTAGGCCAAGCGTCCAATCGTCAGAAGGCGACGCGGTCTCCCCCTTTCAAATCAAGAATTTCCCTGGCTTCATCAGGCGTCGCCACCTGACTGCCCAGATCTTCTACGATACGCCGAATTTTGGCGACTTGCTGAGCGTTGCTTTCGGCCAACTTTCCACGCGAGATGAACAAGCTGTCTTCCAGGCCAACGCGAAGGTTGCCGCCCATCTGACTTGCAGTGGTAGCAAGCGACATTTGCGCACCGCCGGCTCCGAGAACGGACCAGCGGTAGTCATCGCCAAACAGGCGATCTGCAGTGCGTTTCATGAAGATCAGGTTGTCGACCTCGGACCCGATGCCGCCGAGTATACCAAAGATGAACTGAATAAAGATCGGCGCTTTGAACAGCCCGATATCCATGCAGAATTTCAGGTTATACAAATGGCTCACATCGTAGCATTCATGTTCGAACTTGATGTCATGCGGCGCAAGTGTTTCCGCCGCCTCGCGAATGTCCCGGAACGTGTTGCGAAAGATGTTCTGATCGGAGTTCGCGACATAGTCCTTCTCCCAATCAAATTTCCAATCGTCATCGCCATACCGGTTGGCCAATGGGTGAAACGAGAAGTTCATCGAACCCATATTCATTGAGCACATTTCGGGGCTGAAAGTCTTGGCCGGGTTGATCCGGTCCTGAATGGACAAAGTCAGCGATCCACCGGTCGATAGATTCACAACAGCGTCAGTCGCCTGTTTTATGCGGGGCAGGAAAGGCGCAAAGTCATTCGGGTCGACCGATGGCGACCCATCCTCAGGGTTTCGCGCATGCAGATGTAGTATCGACGCTCCGGCCTCGGCGGCCTCGATTGCCTGCCGTGCGATGTCATCATAGTTGTACGGAAGTGCATCCGACATGGTGGGCGTGTGGATTGCTCCTGTCACAGCGCATGTGATGATCGTTTTTTTCTGGCTGGCCATTGGTTCAGTTTTCCTTGGATTGTCCGATGTGCTTTACGCGATAGCCCAACGGGAACAGTTGCAGATCATAGCGGCTGCGGATCACGCCCCAGATGCCTTTCGGTGCCTTGAGCATGACAACGATTGCGACCACACCGAGCACGATCAGGTAAGTAGTGCCAAGGTCCGCCAGCGTTTCGCGGAGCGCAAAGAAGACGAGAGTGCCGATGATCGGCCCCTCGATGGTTCCGATACCGCCGATTACCACGATGAAGATAACGAAAGCAGTCCAGTCATTGACGCTGAACGCCGCATCCGGTGATATGCGCAGCTTTTGCAAGAAGATCAGCGCGCCGATCATTGCCGTGAATGCCGATGTGACAACGTACACGATGAACTTTGTGCGCCAGATATCGATGCCGAGGCTTCCGGCAGCCAGTTCGTTGTCGCGAATTGCCGTCAGCGCCAACCCTTGGCGCGAGCGCAGAAAGAGATATACGGCCGTCACCACCAGCACAGCGGCTCCGAGCGCCAGCCAATAGCTCAGCGCCTCTCGCATCGCGCGACCGGACGCCAAAGATTTGACGATGGCGACGGGTAGCGAAGATCCCGATCCCCCGCCAAGCGCAGAAATTTGTGCGAAGCTCAGCCGAAAGACTTCAGCGATGACCCAGGTACCTATTGCAAAGTAAGCGCCGCGAAGTCTGAAGATCAGAACAGCCACCGGAATCGAGATCAAAGCCCCCAGCACGCCTGCGGCTGCAATGGCAACCAGTGGGTGCAGACCGCCCAGCATCGTAAGTGCGAAGAGCATATAGCCGCCAAAGCCCACGTAAGCCTGTTGACCAACCGAGACGAGGCCGGCATAGCCCGCCATGAGGTTCCAAAGGGTGGCGAGGGACAGGTAGAGAAACAGCTCGCCCATCAAGCGCATGTCGGCGCGGCCTGCCCACCAGGGCGCTGCAATCAGAACAAGCAAACCGATTGCGGCCAGGATTGCAGCAATCCGCGCTGCTTTTGATGATCGAGATACAGAGTAGTCCTGCAGGTTCATCCGGAAACCCTCGGGAAGAGGCCGTTCGGACGAACGGCAAGAATGACAAGGAAAGCGATATGTCCGGCAAGCACCTGCCAGCCCGGATCAATCTTGGCTCCGATGGTTTGCGCGACCCCAAGGATGACGCCGCCAATCAACGTGCCCCAAAGGTTGCCAAGCCCACCGATAATGACGGCCTCAAAGCCAAAGATCAGGCGACCGCCACCGATGGAAGGATCAAAGCTTGTCCGAATGCCAAGCAGGATACCGGCGATTGCTGTTACGCCCAGCGCCAGAGCCATAGCCAGCCCAAAGATGTGCCGACGATTAAGGCCCATGAGCTGCGCGATGTCTTGATTGTCGGACACGGCCCGAAACGCGCGACCAAGCGCGGTGTGATAAAAGGTCCATTGCAGCCCCCAGATCACAGCGATGGCGATCCCGAAGGTCAGTAGCGGTAAGATCCCGAGGGTCACACCGCCTACCGCAACGCTGGCTGTTTCCAGCGAACCAGCATTCAATGTTTGGGGGTCGGCCGTGTAGACCTCCAGCAACCCGTTCTGGATAATCACACTCAGTCCGAAGGTGACAAGCAGCGGTGGAAGAATATCATCGCCCAGAGTTTGGTTCAGTAGGCCGCGTTGAAGGGCATACCCAATCAGCGCCATGGCGGGAACGACGATCACCAATGCGGCCATCGGATGCATCCCCGTCGCGGTTGTCACGGTCAGCCCCAGATAGGCCGCCAAAACTATCAGATCACCGTGGGCAATATTGACGAGCCGCATGACTCCAAAAATCAACGACAGACCTGCGGCAAACAGCGCGTATAGCCCACCCAGTAAAGTTCCCTGCACGATAGCGTTCAGCCATTCCATATTATTCGATCCCGAAATACGCGCGCGAAATATCTTCGCGCGAAACGGTTTCAGACGCGCTTTCTAGCGAAACGCGGCCTTCCTGCAGACAGTAGACCCGGCTCGAGACCGACAGTGCCTTGGTGATGTCCTGTTCGACGATAATCGCGCTCATACCCTCGCCGATGATGCCGGGCAGAGCCTCGTAGATGTCTTTGATGATGATCGGCGCCAGTCCGAGGCTGATTTCGTCGAAGAGGATGAGATCTGGATTGGCCATCAGTGCACGTCCGATGGCGACCATCTGCTGCTGACCGCCCGAAAGCGATGTAGAGGCCTGATCTTTGCGCTCCTCAAGGATCGGAAACAGATCATAGACAGCTTTCAGATCCCAAGGACCTGCGCGACCAACTTGGGCCCCGATCATCAGGTTTTCTTTGACCGACAAAGACGGGAACAATTGACGACCTTCCGGAACCATAGCGAGGCCAAGTTCTGCAACCTCGTCTGCGCGAAGCCGGCTGATATCCTGACCTCGGTAGTGAATCTGAGCCGCTCCGTTCGTTAGCAACCCGGTGATAGACCGCATCAGGGTCGTCTTGCCTGCGCCGTTCGCACCGATGATGGCAAGAACTTCGCCTTCGCCAACCTCCAATTCGACATCGTACAGTGCTTGGAAGTCGCCATAGTGCGCGTTCAGCCCGCGTGTCTGCAGAATTGGATCAGGCATCGGCTTCGATCCCCAGATAGATTTCTTTAACTTCAGCGCTTTCCATGATTGCCTGCGGCTCGCCCTCGGCGATCTTCTTTCCGAAGTCGATAACGATCAGCCGGTCGACAACAGCCAGAAGCGCATGAACGACATGTTCGATCCAGATAATGGTGACGCCAGACGCGTGGATGTCCCTGATGGTCTGAACCAGTGACTTGCACTCAGCTTCGGTCAAGCCACCTGCAATCTCATCCAACAGCAGCAGTTTGGGCTTAGCGCAAAGCGCGCGTGTCAATTCTAGGCGTTTGCGTTCCAACAAAGTCAGACTGCCCGCTAAAACGTTTGCCTTGGGCAGCAGCTCCGTTTGATCCAGAACCTCCAGACAAAAGCGCTCAGCCTGGTGTCCATGCATGTCGGCTGATTGCGTGGCGGCGATCATTGCATTCTCAAAAACCGTCATACCAGAAAACGGCTGCGGAACTTGAAAAGAACGCGCAATGCCTGCGTGGCTGCGCTTTGCAGCGCTCCATTTGGTGACGTTTCGCCCATTGAATTCTATCACCCCGGAGTTCGATCTAAGCGTCCCTGTGATCAGATTGAACATCGAGGTTTTACCGGCACCGTTGGGGCCTATTACCCCAAGTGCCTCGCCTTGCTGGACCTCATAGCTCATAGCATCGGCGACCGTGACCGCGCCAAATGCTTTGCTCAGGTCTTGGAGTCTCAAGATTGTCGTCATGCTTCTCTCGGATGGAGGGATCGGCGCCAAGATCGGCGCCGAACGTCTGGTCAACCCAGCAGTTTCATGTCTGCCGTCACCGGAACTTCAGGCGCTGTGCTGTTTGCAACGATCTGCAGCTCGTACGCGTCACCTGACTTCTGCCACTGGCCACCGACCAGCGGTGTTTTCGTGACATTGTTCATTGGCCCATCACCCCAGTTCACCGGCCCGACGATTGTGTTCAGGTTGGTGGACGTGATTGCCGAAATGATCGAAGACGGGTCTTCCAGGTCATCAGCCCGTTTGATGACATCTGCGACGACCTCAAACAGGGCATGTTTAAAGCCAAGGGGTTGAGTCCAAGGTCGACCCGACTCGGCGGTATAGCCTTCGGCTAGGTCTTTCGAGGAAATGCCGGTCAACGAGGACGCGAACGGATGATGCGGGGACCACCAGACCTCGGTCGACAACCCGTCACCACGGTCGCCCAGTGATTCAATGACGGATGGGAACAGAAGTGCTTTGCCAATGGTCACGACCTTCGGGTTGAACCCTTGCTGGGCAGCCTGGCTCCAAAACGTAGCAAAATCTGGTGGGATCATGTTGCCAGTGACGATTTCGCAACCAGCAGCCTTGAACGCTGCGATTTGGTTTGAGAAGTCGTCGGACAGAGGCTGATAGCGACCGGGATCTGTCAGCGTGTACCCGGCGGCAGCGAGCGGTTTAGGCAGGCCCAGCTCCGCATCACCCCAAGCATTACCGTCGGCATCGTTGGGGAAAAGACCGCCAACAGTCTTGGTCACGCCAGTCTTGTCCCACATATCGAGGAACGCTGCGATCACATCCTCCAAACCCCAGAAGAAGTGATAGGTCGTTTCAAAACCCTCACCCGGAACGCCGTTGCGGCCAAAGAAATAGGGCTGCCAAGGACAGTCGGTCGTGATGCAGGGAACTTCGTTGATCTCTGCCTGATCAGCGACAGGGTTCACCGTGTCCGGTGTTGAAGCCGCAACGATGATATCGACCTCATCGCCCAAGATCAGGTCAGCGGCGACCTCGGCTGCGCGGTTGGGGTTGGACTGGCTGTCTTTTGAGATGATCTCGACATCCCATGTTTTGCCGTTGTTTTCCAAACCCGCCGAAAAGACCTGCTGAATGGCTTGAAGCACGTACTCGTCAGCCTCCGCGAAACCGGCCAGTGGACCGGTGCGTGGGCTGACATTGCCTATCCTTAGCGTCGGGTTTGCCGCATAGGCACGCGTTGCCCGGAGGATGGCCGGAGCAGCGATTGCTGCTGTTGCCCCGGCAATAAAACTGCGCCTCGTGGCCGTCTTAAAAGTCTTTGTCATTGCGTCCTCCCTTCACCGGCCTCCCGCCAGTGTTTGATTGATCTTACAAAGTCTTCTCGAGATTTTTCAGATGTTTCGCGACACGTTGACGAACCTGATCCGCCTCGCCCTCGGCCCATTTCCTGAAACCTTCGCCGGATTTCATGCCAAGCTTACCTGCATCAACAAGCGACTTGAGATAAGATGAAGGTCCCTTATGCGCTTCGAGATCGTGCAGTACGTTTTCGTGGATATCGAGCGTCAGGTCGGTGCCAACCAGATCTGCGTTCTCCAAAGGCCCGAGGACTGCCAGCCGGCGCCCAAAGCTGGACTTGATCACAGTATCGACGGCTTCCGCGTCGCAAATACCGTTTTCCACCAGACTGACCGCTTCGCGCCACAGCGCATGCTGAAGGCGGTTGCCAATAAAGCCGGGCACGTCCTTCTCGACCATCACCGGAGTCTTTCCGGCATCCTTCAACAGATCGAACATTGTCTGTGCAATCTCAGGGTCTGTCCACTCAGTCTTGATGACTTCGACCAGCGGGATCATATGCGGGGGATTCCACCAATGTGTTCCCAAAGCTCGGTTTTTCAGCCGCAAACCGGACATAATCTGAGTGATCGGCATGACCGACGTATTTGAAGCGAGTATGCAGGTCTCTGGCGCATGCGCCTCAATCTCAGCAAAGATCGCTTGCTTGAGCTCCAGCTTCTCCGGTGCCGCTTCGAAAACAGCATCGGCGTTTCGAACCGCACCTTCAGTCGTCGCAAAGATCTCAATCATCTTGAGAGTTTTTGTGATTTTGACCTCTTCGTCCCCCATCGCGGCCAAGCTGGCGCGGATGCGGTCAGTCACGGTGGCTCGCGCCTCTTCAACGGGGTCTGTGATGGCGACGTATTGACCTGCTTTTGCCAAGGTCAGGGCGATACCGTGCCCCATAAGCCCCGCGCCAATTACTGCTATCTGCTGTTTCTTGCGCACCATTCTTTAACCCGCCGTATATCCGCCGTCGGCATGAAGGATATGCCCGGTGTAAAAATCAGATGCCCGCGACGCGAGAAACAGGAGCGGACCTGCCAGGTCTTCCGGCTCACCCAGTCGTCCTTTGGGAACACGGGTTAGGAAGCCATCGCGCACCGCCTTCGCTTCGTCGGTTTCTTCGAACATCCAAGCGGTCAAAGGCGAACGGAATACTGTGGGCGCAATCGCGTTGACGGTAATCCCTGTTGGACCCAGCTCACATCCCAAGGCTTTAGTAATACCGTTCACGGCCGCCTTTGACGCGCAATATGCTGTGTAGCCGGCAGGGTGCCCCAAGATGCTGCGCGCAGAACTGACGAAAATGATCTTGCCATATTCGCTTTGCTTCATGTGTACCGCCGCCGCGCGCGCCAACAACCAGCTTTGGTTCACGTTGGCATCCATCACTGCGTCAAAGGTTTCCGGCGCCATTTCGTTGATCGGCGCAACTTTGTTCATACCGGACGCGACAACGAGAATGTCGAGCTTACCAAAGTTGTTGACGGCTTCGTCGACCAATGCCTCACATGACGCTTCATCAGTCGGACGTGTGTTTATTGCTAGGACGGTGGCACCAAGTGCCTCGCACTCTTTGGCAATCTCATCGAGCGCATCTTGGTTTCCCGCCGCCAGAACGAGGTTGCAACCAGCTCCGGCCAAGACGCGGGCAGCAACCATTCCAAACGCACCCGAGGCTCCGGTGATCAGCGCGACGTTTCCATTAACGTCAAACATCTTGAGTGGATCAGACATTCTTTTCGTCCTTAGCTTTCTGGCGGATACGGAATGACCACCAGCATTTTGCAGGTGTAGTTGGTGCGGTTTTCAATTTTGCGTATTTCGCCCGGCGCGATCGTGCAGCTATCCATGGGCCCAAGAATGGCTTCTATGCCGTCAACGATGACGGTCAGTTCACCTTCCAGAACGACGTAGACTTTTTCAAAAGGGGTAGAGTCCGGCCCTGCGCCACCGCCCGGTAGGAACTGGCTGAAGCCGATCCACTGATTTGTCGGCCCACCCTCTTCGAACCCTTGCAAGCGAAGCCCATGACATCCAAAATGGTTCGGTGCTTCGTAGGGTTGGGCGTCTTGAAAACGCTTCAGATGCATGTTCGTCTCCGCTCAGATCCAATGGCGGCCACCGGAGAACCGGCGATCGGTCCGTGAGTGTTCAGAAATCTTCGCCAGCCTCGATGCGGTAGGACTGGTTCTTGTCGATCATCGCAACCAATCGGATAATGCAGCCGTCGCCACGGTCCCAATTCCAAGGGAAGAACGCGAAGGTACACCGTTTGCCGGTCACCGCATCCAGGTCACCACCGACGTTTTCGATACCGAGAATGCCCTTTGAGAAAAGCATGTTGTGAACTGGCTCCCACTCGGGGAAATCAACCTCCCACGGCGTCCCGCCTGACCACTCAAGATACTCTTTTTCAAGATGAGGCAGGATCGGACCGTTTCGCTGCGGACCGATGGCGGTTGCCAGCGGGTGATCGTTCGCCTGGGTATCGTGGCCAACGACTTTCACACCTTTCTCGATCATCCACTCAGCAGCGGAAGGAACGAGACCCGGGCAATAAGCAAAGTAGTCACCGTCTTCATATTGCTTGTGCCAACCGGTGTTGATGATCAGCACATCTCCTTTGCGGATTGCATGGCCACAGGCCTTTTCCAGATCATCTCCGGTGATTTGCTCCCATTTCTTTTTGGGCACGGAAACCACCAGGCCAGAGCCGAAAAAATGGGGGAGCGGGACCTCGTCGATAAACGGCGTTCCCTGAACAACATGCGCTGGCGCATCAATATGCGTGGTCACGTGCATCGTCGTGGTAATCGTCTGAGACAATACGCCGGACTTGGCCATATAGTGCTTTCGGTCGATCTGGACGTCCTTGAAATACGGCCAGTTGGGGCACTGAAACCCGTATCTGTGGCTCAGGTTGTAAAACTCAAGCCCCATGTCATTGTCGGTGTTTGCCTGAAACTCAATGCCGCGGATTTCGACCATTGGGCATATCTCCTCTGTTCGCCGACAACGCGGCGGTGTTCGCTTTTCAATTGTCTGGGGGCTTCCCCATCTGTCCCGTATGATGATGCATACGCACCGCATTACGGTCAACTAAAAACTCACTATACGGTTGACTTGCACCGCATTGTGGTACATCACTAATAAATTACCAGGTATCCGAATTTACGATGCCAGGACAGGATGAGGTAGGTTAAATGTCTGAAAAAGCGGATAAAGGTGGCATTCAGGTCATTTCCAGAGCGGCCTCGATTTTGCGTGTTCTGAAAGAAAATCAATCCGGAATGAGCTTGGGGAAAATTGCCGAGCGTGTTGACCTGCCCCGCTCTACGGTACAGAGAATCACAAGCGCGCTTGCTGAAGAAAAACTTGTCATAGCAGATGCAAACGGAGGTGGCTTGAGGCTCGGCCCCGAACTAAGCGCTCTCGCGGGCGCCGCACAGTACAGCATCGTCGAACACTGCCGGCTGCTTTTGACGGAACTGACCCAAAAGACCGGGGAAACCACAGACCTCGCCGTCATGCGCGGTATCGGCATGGTTTTCTTAGATCAGGTCCCAGGCGTTTATCGATTGACTACGGTTTCGCAAGTGGGAGAGGTTTTTCCGTTGACCACCACTGCAAATGGCAAAGCTTGTCTAGCTCAACTTGGTAGAGAAGCAGCGACTAAACTCATCCAGAACGAATGGGAACGGAATGGTATCCAAAGGAATTTGGATGAGTTCCTTTCCGAACTGAATACGGTCCGCGAACAGGGCCTTGCATATGATTTGGACGAGCATTCTGCCGGTGTCTCAGCTATCGGCTTTTCTTTCGTAGACTGGGTCGGAGACCTGCACGCGATCTCAATTCCAGTGCCAACGACGCGATTTGTGCGACAAAGAGCAACCATCGAACAAGCGCTTATCGAGACATCCACAAATATACATCAAACCTTCCAATAAGCTTGTGAAGCTGACTTGAGGCAGATTGGGTCTCACGACCGACCTTGTCTGGCAGCCCGCGCTTCCAACGGAAAAAGTCCATACATTGCACTCAACGGATTGCGGCTAGTTCCGCATGGTCGCGAAGGTTGACATTCGTGTTGAATCGCAAGTTTTGCATTCATTGGATGTTTGTCGACATCGTAACGAACCGCGAACATCGCAGTATGGGTGTTATGTGAACCGACTTCTGGTTGTATCACCACCCACCCTGGCTCTCATCACTCCAACGACCCATATCATAGATTCCCTGTTTCTTCATACGACGTATAAAAGCAAGGTAGTTAATCACCCGGTCGACCTCATCCATGTCTCCAGTGGCGTATGCGTCCGCAATCATTTTGAACTGGGCTTGAGGATCTTCCGCAACTTTTTCGTCACGCCGATCCGGGCTATTTTCGACCCCCAATGAAGCGGTACGTGTTCTGCCTTCTTCGCCACAGATATCATCTAGATAGGCCTTCACATTGAGCTCAGGATTGTTCTCAGCTAGCTCGCCCACGGCCTCCCATATTGGTTTGAGCCGTTCAAAAATATCCTTTCGACCGTTGGTCATATCTCTTTTCCTCGCAGATTAGTAATTCCATGTAGTTGGCCCGAACGAGACCCCACCACTACTATTGGTGAGAATGCGCGGCGGAGCGTTCGCTTGGTCCAGCGCACGTATTGGTTCAACTAAATGATGAGCTTAGTGGGGTGGGTTGCCCTGTTTCGACTATCGCCAGGTCACGAACCAGGTTCCGAGTCATTTTCGGGTACGCAAAGGTTAAATTCAACTGATGTCCAACGTTGGGGGCGCCTTCTGATGTCGAACGTTCACTGCTTTTCTGGTCCAACTGTGACGGTTGGGTCAGGCTCGTGTGACGTTAAACAGGTGTAGGGCGACACATAGTTTTGCCATTCAACGACAGCTAAGTCTTTGATTTTGAGTCATTCGATTTTTCATGGGTGCACGGGTTTTGCCATTTGCGACTCAAAGGTTTTCCATCGCGTTGGAGCAGCCGAAAAAGTCTATTCTGGTTTTTAATCACCCTCATCCGTACAGATCGTATCTAATTCACTCAAAATTCCAGCCAGTTCTTCTCTGACAAGCTTTAGCCGTGCTACCGATATCGCTTCGCTCCGTCCCGCCAATTCGAGCACGACCGCAAAAACTGTGTCTGAATGCTTCATCAATGCTATCAGGTTCTCGCCTGTTGGTCCGTATAAGCCAGATATCCAGTTCTTAGCCGTTCGTTCACTTGCTCCAATCCACCGCATCGTTGATTTTGTAGCTCGCCCTGCCCCACCCCGCTCTTGAGACAGAGCGTCGCTGATCGCCTACCTGTATTCTGACGCCGATACGCGCTCGTCGCACTTTCGATGAAACGTGTTGCCCTTTTTATGAAACATGTTTCCGGACCTCTCCCTTTAAGATTGAGAAAGGAATCGCAAAGTTCCCGTACAGGTTTACAAATTTGAGTGGTGGGAGCCGCAGCATTGAGTTGGCCGAAGAACAAGACAGACAGGGAAAACCGCCGGAACGCTGCACAGTACGTTCGTATGTCGACAGAACATCAGCGCTACTCGACCGAAAACCAGGCCGACGCCATCCAGCGCTAGGCCGATGAACGCGACTACAGAATTATCCGGACTTATTCTGATGCAGGAAAAAGCGGATTGAGAATTCAAGGCGGCGCAGCTGGGTTCGGCTTCGGTCGCCTTAACCGTTTTGCGGCGCGTCAGAGGAGACATTCGCCGCAAACGCGAAACTGGGACGCGAGTGTTGGTCTGGAGCACGGACGAAGCCATCGTCTGACCAAGTTGTTCGAACCGGTTAGGAAGGCCCAATTTGATCTGATCTATAGATGAATGGAACCTGCGCTGGCTTTGAAACCAATCATAGCGGACCGCAGTACCGTTCAAAAGAACCTTGAATCTACGCGGATTGTTCTTGCCGGCAGTTCTTCTGTTTGTTGCGGATTGATTTCGAATGCTCGGTGAGCAAGTCTGCCAACTCTGGCCGGCAAGACCCGCAATTCGTTCCAGCCTGAAGGGCATCTCCGATATCGTCCACACTGATCATATGTTGGTCATGAATGGCACGGATGATGGTTTTTAGCCCGACTTCGAAACAGGAACAGACAATTGGTCCGCAATCTTCTGAAGACGCAGAGGAACGGCCAGACAAAATCTGCTGAGGCGTCACCTTGGGAAAGCTTGCCAAATAGTCTCGCATCAGTGTGATAGGTTGGCGCGAGACGAAGAGCGCTGCCAATACGCGCTGCCCGTCTGTCAGCGCTATTCTGTACGAGCCCCTCTTTGGATCTTCTACTACGGTGGCCTCGGCATCCGGTAGCCCAAACCATTCGCGGGCAGTGCTTTCCCAATTGTCTATGATCTGCATGCCTGCCAACTCCATCCTGTAGCCGTTGGGTGTTTTGGCAGTTGCCCAGTACTCTGAGCCAGGGGCCGCCGCGTCAACTGAAACGGCAAAGCCGTACCACGCGGCATGCATAGGTTTTACAGATACCGCTGTTGACTTACTTTCCGGCTGTCCTGAAATCGGATCAGTCACACTTGGAACAAGCGCATCCACACAGGCTGATGGGGCCGTTTCGGCCGTCCAGTGAATTGGCGCAAACACTTGACCTGGTGCCACAGACTCCGTGATGCGAAGCCGAAATATACCGCTTCCAACTGAGCTGTTGAGTTCAACCAAATCTGCGGCACTAAGGCCCAATCGATCAACGTCGTTGGGGTTAACGTCAACATAAGGCTCGGCAAGATGAGCAGACAGGCGCGGCGACAACCCGGACCTTGTCATGGTGTGCCACTGGTCCCTGTTTCGTCCCGTGTTCAAAAGAAACGGAAATTGTTCAGAAGTCGTCGCCTTAGGTGGACGATGGGTAACAGGCACAAAACGTGCTTTACCATCAGGATGAAAAAACTGCCCATCGCCGAAAAAACGGCCATCTGATTTACGAGATGTCGTCGGCCACCGTGTTGCGCTCAGCGCTTCATAGTCTTCGTCATCAAGGTCCGAAAAATTTGTAATATCCAAATCCTTGCCAAATGATACGGCGAGCGAAGTCATCTTAGCGTATTCTCGAAAAACCTGTGCTGGGGTTTTATAGCTGAATGCTTCTTTCCAGCCCATGCGGCGGCCCACTTCGGCCAAAATATCCCAATCCGCGCGCGCTTGTCCCGGAGGCGCCAAAACGGCGCGTTGTCTGCTGATCGTGCGGTCTGAATTGGTCACTGTACCACTTTTTTCGCCCCAACCCGCTGCTGGCAGCAATATGTCTGCGACACGCGCGGTATCTGTTCTGGCGGTCAGGTCGCTGACAACTGTGAATGGACAGTTTTCGATGGCCGCCTTCACGCGGTCTGCATCTGGCATAGTGGCCGCCGGATTAGTGTGGATGACCCACAGTGCTTTGATCTGGCCGCTTTCGACAGCGCGAAACAAGTCGACCGCTTTGAGCCCCTGCTTCTGTGGCATATTGGGTGCCTTCCAGAAATTCCGGACGGCTGCATTGTGGGCTTTATTCTCGATATCCAAATGGCACGCGAGCATATTGGCTAAGCCGCCCACCTCTCGACCACCCATGGCGTTTGGCTGACCCGTGACTGAAAACGGACCCATTCCCGCACGACCGATCCGTCCGGTGGCTAAATGGCAGTTCAGGATCGCGTTGACTTTGTCGGTTCCGCTGGAAGACTGGTTCACACCCTGACTAAAGATCGTCACAACGCGCTCAGTCCCGATCCACGTATCGCAGAAAGCTTCAATCTCATCAGGGCTCAGCCCCGTCTCATCAGGATCGTCAAGCTGTGCCAGCTCAACCGCTTCATTGAACCCAACACTGCGATCCAGAAAATCCGCTGACACATGCCCCGTTTGGTGAATTCTAGCCAACAAGCGGTTGAACAATGCGACGTCGCTGCCCGGTTGAAGCGCCAGATGGAGGTCGGCTTGATCGCAGCTCGCTGTTCGACGCGGGTCAATCACCACAATCTTCGCGCCGCGCGCCTTACGCGCAGCTATGACCCGTTGATAGAGAACGGGATGGCACCAAGCGAGATTCGAGCCGACCAGCACAACCAAGTCAGCCTGATCCAGATCCTCATAGGTTCCAGGAACCGTATCGGTACCAAAAGCGCGTTTGTGTCCGGCCACGGTCGAGGCCATACAAAGCCGAGAGTTGGTGTCGATATTCGCCGAGCCCATAAAGCCCTTCATTAGCTTGTTGGCGACATAGTAATCCTCGGTCAGCAACTGCCCCGAGACGTAAAACGCGACGCTGTCCGGCCCGTGTTCAGCTATCGCGGCAGAGAACCGGTCTGCGACCAGTTGCAACGCGTTATCCCAGTTGGTGTCGTGACCAAAGGCGCGAGGAGCCAGCAACCGGTGTTCCAACCCCACGGTTTCACCCAAAGCCAACCCTTTCGAGCACAAACGACCATGGTTCGCTGGATGATCCGGGTCGCCCCGGACAGTCAGCCCTCCAACTCCATCAGGTCGCAAAAGCACACCGCAGCCAACGCCGCAATACGCGCAGGTCGAGCGAACTTCGGGCAGACCGCTTCCGTCCATCAGGCCGCGCTCCGCCGGGAAACCGCGCTGTCGTCCAGTAGGATACGACCGCCTTCAAGACGCACCGGATAGGTCGTGATGCGGCCATCATCCGCGCCTTTAGCTTCGCCCGTGTTCAGGTCAAAGACCCAGTTGTGTAGCGGACAGGTGACTGACTGGCCGTGGACGATGCCCTCGGACAATGGGCCGCCCTTATGCGGACAGCTGTTGGTCGCGGCGAATACTTCCGCCTCGGCGGTGCGGAAGACGGCGATACAGCCGATATGGGTTTTCACCAGACGCGCTCCGCGCACCGGCACCTCATCAATATGCCCGATGTCGATCCAGCTCATTCCGCGGCCTCCAATGTAAAATCTGCAATCGGCGCGTAGGTCTGCGCTTTTTCTTTGACGTGTTCGGCCCACGGGTCTTTGCGGTAGATGCTTTGCGACAGTTCGAACCGGGCGACCAAAGCAGCGCGGTTTTCAAGATCGTCCACGACCTGAGCTTTGACCCAGTCCATGCCAACCTTACCCAACCATTTATACAGGCGATCCAAATACTTGCCGCCCTCGCGGTAGGCCTGGGTCACGGCCATCACGACCTCGATCGCGTCGTCTTCGGTGGGGACCTGACACAGTAGTTCGGTTTCTTTGACATCCATACCGGCGGCCCCGCCGATGCTGATCTGATAGCCTGAATCCACGCAAACCACTCCAATATCCTTGCACGTCGCCTCGGCGCAGTTGCGCGGGCACCCGGATACGGCCAGCTTAAGCTTATGGGGCGTCCACGACCCCCACAGGATTTTCTCCAGCTTGATCCCCAGGCCTGTACTGTCCTGTGTGCCAAACCGGCAATGATCGGTGCCCACACAGGTTTTGACCGTGCGCAGACCCTTGGAATAGGCATGGCCCGAGACCAGACCGGCCTGGTTCAGATCCGACCAGATGGCGGGCAGGTCCTCGCCCTTCACCCCCAGCAGGTCGATCCGCTGCCCACCCGTGACCTTGACGGTCGGCACGTCATACTTGTCGGCCGCATCTGCGATGGCGCGCAGTTCTTCGGGGGTGGTGATGCCGCCCCACATGCGCGGCACAACGCTGAAGGTGCCGTCTTTCTGGATGTTGGCGTGTTTGCGTTCGTTGACGAACCGACTTTGTGGGTCGTCCTGATAGTCCAGTGGCCAATCCGCCAGCAGGTAATAGTTGATCGCCGGACGGCAGACATGGCAGCCGTTAGGCGTGGACCAGCCGAGTTCCTGCCAAACAGCCGCCTGGCTTTTCAGCCCCTGCCCCTTGATCAGACGACGTACATCCTCATGCGTCAGATCGGTGCAACCGCAGATCGATTGCGCGGCAGGCATTTGAAAGTCGTCGCCCAAAGTGACCTGCAATACCTGTTCCACCAGTCCAGTACAGGTGCCGCAGGACGCACTGGCCTTGGTGCCTGCACGAACCGCGCCCAGATCGTCGGCCCCTGCGTTGATCGCCTCAATGATATCTCCCTTGCATACGCCGTTGCAGCCGCAAATCTCCGCCTCAGGCGGCAATGCTGCAACGGCTGAGAGAGGGTCCGCAGTGTCGCCTCCCTGATAGGCGGGTCCGAAGATCAGCGTCTCACGCATCTCGTCGATGCTGGTGCCGTCCTTGATCAACCCGAAGAACCAGCTGCCATCGGCGGTGTCGCCATACATGACAGCACCAACCAGCCGATCCTCTTCGATAACGAGGCGCTTGTAGACGCCGCGCGAAGGGTCGCGAAACACGATATCTTCACGCCCCGGCCCGTCAGCGAAATCGCCGGCACTGAACAGATCGCAGCCCGTGACCTTCAGCTTGGTCAAGAGGGTTTTCCGCGCGAATGCGGCGTCTTCTTCCAACAGAGCACGCGCCGCCACTTTCGCTTGATCGTAGAGCGGAGCGACAAGGCCAAAGATCTCTCCGCCATGTTCGACGCATTCACCCACGGCATAGACATCCGGGTCCGAGGTCAGCATTTGATCGTCCACATGGATGCCGCGACCGGTGGCCAGCCCGGCCTCATGCGCCAGCGCCGTGTTGGGACGGATACCCACCGCCATAACCAGCAGGTCACAGGGCAGTTCGGTCCCGTCATCCAGCAGCAGTGCGCGAACCTTGCCATCTTGCCCCAGAACTTCCTTGGAATTCGCCTGCAGGCAGATCTTGATGCCTTTGTCTTCCAGCGATTTCTTCAGCAAGTAGCCTGCGGCCTCGTCCAACTGACGCTCCATCAGGTGGCCCATGATATGCACGACGGTGACGTCAACACCATGCGCGGCCATCCCCGCAGCGGCCTCGAGCCCCAGCAAACCGCCGCCGATTACGACGACCTGGTTTCCCGAACCCATGCCCATCATCTGCTGCGTGTCTTCCAAATCGCGATAGGCGATCACACCATCCAGATCATGCCCTGGCAAAGGGATGATGAACGGGTTCGACCCGGTCGCGACGACCAGCTTGTCGTATGGAACATGTCCGTTCTCGCCCTCGACCACCTTCATCTCACGGTCGATCTTGGCCACCTTCTCACCAAATCGGCAGGAGATGCCCCGCTCGGCATACCAAGTGTCGTCATGGGTGACGATCTCTTCATAGGTCTTCTCACCCGACAGAACCGGGCTGAGCATGATGCGGTTGTAGTTCCCGCGCGGCTCAGCGTTGAACAGGGTGATTTCGAATGCATCCGGTGCGGCGTCGGTCAGGTGTTCCAGCACCCGACCCGAGGCCATGCCTGCGCCTATAACAACTAGTCTTTGCTTCATGATTTCACTCCGCTGCAATCGCCTTTGGGGCGGGTGTTTTGGGCTTGGCGCCATGTTCGTATTCTTCAAGGAAATCGAGAACCTCCTGCCGGTAGGCGTAGTAATCTGGGTGCTCCAACAAAGCTTTGCGCGTGCGTGGCCGCGGCAGATCAACCTTGGTGATCTTACCGATGGTCGCTTGCGGGCCGTTGGTCATCATCACCACGCGGTCGGCCAGCAGGATCGCCTCATCCACGTCATGGGTGACGCAGATCGCGGTCACTTTGGTGCGGGACCATACCTCCATCAGCACTTCCTGCAATTCCCAGCGCGTCAGGCTGTCGAGCATGCCAAAGGGTTCATCCAGCAGCAGCAGTTTGGGGGACAGGGCAAAGGCGCGGGCGATGCCGACTCGTTGCTTCATGCCGTTCGAAAGATCGCTGGCGGATTTGTCCATCGCGTCAGCCAGACCGACGCGTTCCAGATAATATTCAACGACATCCTGCCGCTCGGCGACGCTGGCCTTGGGATAGACCTTATCGACCCCGATCGCGACGTTTTCCTTGGCACTGAGCCAAGGGAACAGGTTGGGCGATTGGAACACCACGGCACGTTCAGGGTCAGCGCCTTCGACGTGGCGGCCATCCAATTTGATCGCACCTTTAGATATCTCATTCAGCCCTGCCGCCATGGTCAGAACCGTGGATTTGCCGCAACCGGAATGGCCAATCAGCGAGATAAACTCACCTTTGTCGATCTTCAGATCAAAGTCCTCTACTACGGTCAACGACCCCTTGGGGGTCGGGTAGATCTTGTGCAATTGCGAGAAGTTGAGGAAGCGGTTCTGAATCATCCCCTTCTGAGCCTTAGCAACCGCTGTTGGCACGCCGTGCATTGGCGTTACGTTGGGCAGGATGCGTGAACCTTCGACCTTGGCCTCGATCCCCACATCCATCAGGTATTTGGTGACGTCCGCGCGCAGGCGTTTGAAGGTTTCATCATTATTCATTGCCCCTCGATCACGCGGTCGAGGGATCGAAACGCGGAACTCCTGCCCCAACGTGCCATCCGGGTTAAGGGCAATGATGCGGTCGGCCAGAATGATCGCCTCATCCACATCATTGGTGATCAGCACGCAAGTCTTTTTGTCGGCTTCCCAGATATGTTCGATCTCATCCGCCAGATTGGCGCGGGTCAATGCGTCTAGCGCAGAGAGTGGTTCATCCAGTAACAAAACCTCTGGGTTCATCGACAGCGCACGGGCCACATTGACCCGCTGGCGCATGCCGCCGGACAGTTCGGCCGGGCGACGCGTTGCAGCGTGGCTGAGGCCAACCATCTTGATGTAATGTGCAACCTTCTCGGCTTTCTCGGCCTTGCTGAGACCCGGAAAGACAGTATCAACCGCCAGCCCCACATTGCAGCTGACTGTCAACCACGGCATCAGCGAGTAGTTCTGGAAGATCACGCCTCGTTCCGGGCCCGGGCCCTTGATCGGGACGCCCTTGAACCTGACCTCTCCGCCGGTCGGGGAGTCCAGCCCAGCCATCAGGTTGATCAGGGTGGTCTTTCCGGAGCCCGAAAAGCCCAGGATCACCAGAAACTCGCCTTCCTGCACGTCCAGATCGATGCCTTTCAGCACTTCGGTGCAAGCGGTGCCTTCTCCGAAGGATTTGGAGGCGTTATTGAAGCTCAGAATACTCATCGCGCTCACCGATTGTTTGTAAAGGTGAAGAGGGATTGCAGCGCATACATCACCCGGTCCAGCAGGAAGCCGATAATGCCTATGGTGAAGACCGCAACCATGATCTTGGCAAGTGAACTGGATGAGCCGTTCTGGAATTCATCCCAGACAAACTTGCCCAGACCGGGGTTTTGCGCCAGCATTTCAGCCGCAATCAGAACCATCCAGCCAACGCCTAGAGAAAGGCGCAAACCGGTGAAGATCAGCGGCAAAGCCGAGGGGAGCACCAGCTTGGTGATCTTGGTATAGGTGTTCATTTTCAGAACTTTGGAGACATTCACGAGGTCCTTGTCGATGGACGCCACACCGAGCGCCGTGTTGATCAATGTGGGCCACAGCGAACACAAAGTTACGGTGATGGCCGAGATCAAAAAGGATTTCGCGAACCAGCCATCATTGGTGACGTAAACGGCCGAGACGATCATGGTCACAATCGGCAGCCACGCCAGTGGCGAGACCGGTTTGAATATCTGGATCAGTGGGTTCAGCGCGGCATTTGCCGTTGGCGAAAGACCTGCGGCGATGCCCAGCGGGACCGCAAGGGCAGTGGCGATCAGAAAGCCAAAAAACACAGTTTTGATCGAGGTCCAGATCTGTTGGTAGTAGGTCGGAGCCCCGGTGAAAGCGACGTCTTTCACCTTCTCCGGCTGGCCGGCATCAATAAACTTTTGATTGCGCGTCTCGACCATGGCTTCGAACTTGGCGCGTTTTGCCGCTTTAGCTTTGGCGTCCTCATTCAGGCTGACCATCTCCGCCCAAACCTGCGCTGGCCCGGGGACCGCGCCCAGCGAGGTCTGTACCTTGGGCGCCAGCGTGCCCCACAGAAGCAGAAAGGCGAAGATCGACAGCAATGGCACGATCAGCAAGCGCCAGATCTCGGCCATCTGAGCGCGGGGATTGTCTCCGGCGGCGGCCTTCAGAACAGGCGTGGCCCAGCTGAGGCCCAACACTTGGAACCATTTGTCGGCTGCATTGATGCGGGTGAAAAGGCGGGTGCGACGCTCCTGGCGAGCGGCGTCTGCGTTGAATTCGGGGTCGACGGTCGTCATCTGATGTGTCCTTGCGATGGCGGGGCACTTGTGAAGCCCACGCCCGACCGTGGCCGGACGTGGAGCTGAGGAATTAGCCTTGAACGTCCGAGCCGACGATCTTCTGCTCGCCCTTCAGGCCAATGGACATGCTTTCGAGATAGGCGTTGGGTGTGCGGCCGTCATAGGCGATCCCGTCAATTATATCCTCGGCAGGCGTTGGTGCCTTGTAGCCGTCACTGTCCCAGGGGAAATCGGCCTCATCCGCCAGACCTTCGTCAACCAGCAGACGGGCAGCCTCCAGGTAGATCTCGGGCTTGTAGACCGACTTGGCCACTTCGTCATACCAGCTGTCCGGCTTCGCGTCTGCGATCTGACCCCAACGACGCATCTGGGTCAGGTACCAGACAGCGTCCGAATAGAACGGATAGGTCGCGTTATAGCGGAAGAACACGTTGAAATCGGGAACCTCGCGCTTGTCGCCTTTCTCGTATTCAAACGTGCCGGTCATCGAGTTGGCGATAACGTCATAATCCGCGCCAACATATTCCGCGCGGCTCAGAATTTCGACGGCTTCGGGACGGTTGGCGTTGTCGTTTTCATCCAACCACTGCGCGGCACGGATCAGCGCTTTGGTCACTGCCAGAGTGGTATTCGGATATTCCTCGGCAAACTCGGCAGTGATGCCGAAAACCTTCTCGGGGTTGTTCTTCCATAGCTCGTAATCGGTGACCACGGGAACGCCGATGCCCTTGAACACGGCCTGCTGGTTCCACGGCTCACCCACGCAGTAGCCATAGATCGTACCGGCCTCCAATGTGGCGGGCATCTGCGGCGGAGGTGTCACCGACAGGAACACATCCGCCCCGATCTGACCGGTGACGTTGTCCGGGCTGTAGAACCCCGGATGCAGCCCTCCAGCGGCCAGCCAATAGCGCAGTTCGTAATTATGGGTCGAAACCGGGAAGACCATGCCCATGTTAAAGGGCTTGCCTTCGGATTTGTATTTCTCAACAACCGGCGCCAGCGCTTCGGCGCTGATCGGATGTTGGGGGCGGCCATCATCCATCACCGGGATATTCGGCTTCATCTCTTCCCAAATCTCGTTGGACACGGTGATGCCGTTCCCGTTCAGATCCATTGAGAAGGGCGTGACGATGTGCGCTTCGGTTCCGTATCCGATTGTGGCGGCCAAAGGCTGCCCGGCCAGCATGTGCGCCCCGTCAAGCTGCCCGTCAATCACGCCATCCAATAGGATTTTCCAGTTGGCTTGTGCTTCCAGCGTCACGAACAGGCCTTCGTCCAGAAAGTACCCATTCTCATAGGCGACAGCCAGCGGTGCCATATCGGTCAGTTTGATAAAGCCAAAGGTCAGTTCGTCTTTTTCCAGTTCCAGTTCGGCCAGTGCCGGAGACACAAGCGCCGTCGTTGCGGCCAGGCCTAATAGTAGCTTTTTCATCTCGATCCCTTTCGGTTCAGCCCAACCCCTTGGGCAAACAAAAAAGCCGCCGACACAGTCCGCCGGGAGGAGGTGGCGGATGGTCGAGCGGCTTTGCTCTTGTAAGGTGCCCTGAAGTTATGGGCGAATTCCGTCGGTGGGCGTCGTTGCCTTCCGATGACCCGATTAAGTCAGTCTCGCAGCGGGACGTCATCAATTTTCGGCGTTCTCACCCTGATAATTCTGCGATGCAGCGAAAATGAATGCTGCGCTGCAAAATTTTTGTGCAAACTTACCCCGTAGGGTCGAAAATGCGTCGGTCGAAAAACACGTTCCGAGACAGAATCAGGCTGCCATTGGCAGAGGCAACCGCCGTCGACTCAGGCAAAGCGCCTTCTAGTTTCTCGGATGCGCCGGGTGTTTCGACCTCCAGCCCCTGCAATTCACGGCGATAGAGATCACTGCGAAAGACCTTGGCGGCCTGTCGTTCCGCAGTCCCAGCGTCCAGTCCGTTTCTCTGCGCCAATTGATGCGCGACCCATTTCGCCTGACTGCGCCATGGGAAGGTGGCAGCGCCGTCAAAGAACTCGACAAACCCATCCACGTGGCGTTGCTCGCCGCGCGCCGAGATCGTGAATTCGCCCATCAATGCTCGGTCGATTAGTTCGGGTGAGACGTTGAGGTAGCTTTTGCGCGATAGCATCTCGGACGCGGTTGTTCGGCTGTCCGTGTTTGAAAGCCAACGCCCCGCGCGCCAAACGGCTCGCATGAGGCTGCCCAGCAGGTGCGGCTCGGTTTCGGCCCAGTCGTTTCTAACCGCCAACACCTTTTCAGGTGCGCAGGTCCAGATCGCCTTACCGGGCAGCAGCAAAGTGCCAACATTGTCATCCACGGCGAATGAGCCCCAAGGCTCGCCCACGCAGAAAGCATCGATCTCGCCACCCGCAAGCGCCTGCGCCATAAGAGGCGGCGGAACAGTGCGGATTTCGACCTGTTTCGACGCCAGTTCGGTTCCCGCAACCCAATAGCGCAGCAGTTCAACATGCATCGAAAACGGAAACGGCACGCCGAACACCAAAACGTCACCAGCAGCCTTTGCCAGTGCAGCCCCAGCCGCAGCGGCATCAGTGAAATCGAAGCCATAGCCCTGATCGGTCAGACGCCCGGCCAATTGAGTTCCAACACCTATGACGTTGCCATTCAGGGAAAGGACGGACACCGCAGAAAGCGGCGTCGCGATACCGCCCAAACCCAAGGCCATTGCGACGGGTATAGGTGACAGCAGATGCGCAGCGTCCACATGCCCAAAAGCCAGCATATCGCGCAAAGATGACCATGACGGGGCCGGTCGCAGATCCAAAGAAACGCCTTCGGCATGGTCAAACCCCATCTCGCGCGCGACAATCAACGGGGCCGCGTCAACCAAAGGCATATAGGCGACAGGCAAGGTTACAGTTCTCATGACAACAAACCCGAAGCCGTGACCAAGGCTTCAGCCACATCTGCAACCCGGCGGTTCTGATTCATCGCTGTTTTGCGCAGAAGTGCGTAGGCCTCGTCTTCAGACACACCCTTGGCTTTCATCAACAACCCTTTGGCGCGATCAATCACTTTGCGTTCTTCCAACGCACGGCGGGTCTCGGCCAGTTCGGTCCTCATCTGGCGTAGTACCTGAAACCGGGCGACGGCGGTATCGATCACGGGTTTGATGCGCTCGGCTTGCAATCCATCGACCACATAAGCTGATACCCCGGCCTCAACCGCGGCTTTCGCTAATCCGCCCGCAGCGCCCGAGACGAACATGGCCACCGGTCGCTCCATCGGGCCGGAGGCAACGGTCAACTCTTCCAGCATATCCCGCGATGGATTGTCTATGTCGATCAGAACTATGTCTGGGCTATGCATTGCGATTTTACGTGCCAGCCCAGAGACATTGCCGATTACAGAAACGTCTACGTCCCCAGACTCTTTCAAAGCATCCACAATTGCAATAGCACGTTCTTGATTCTGCTCGACGACAACGACGGTAAGGTGTTGTTTCATAGGCACCCAAGTGAGCCCAAGCTTCATCGATCGCAACTCCAAGGCCACTAAGCGTTTCATCAAGCTGCCAGTTTGCCTATTTTATCAGCATATTTTTACATGCAACGGAATGCCTGCACAGTTTTTCTACATGCCATCAAAGAAATCTGGCATTAGCGCTGGCGTGGCGCAATTGTTCGGCCCTTTGGATTTTCATTTGGGCCAATCTCTGGATCTGGGTGGTCGAAATGTAATTTCCTCGTCGATGCGAAATCGAAGGTCCGCTTTGACGGCAAGAACCACGTGATTCCGCGATCGCTGCGAAAGTCCGTTTTCCGCCCGATTCATTAGAATAACAACGCGTTCTGGCGCAAAAAGTACCGGCGCGGCCTGCACCGCCGCACTTGTTTCGGGGGCCGCGGGATTTGGACAAGCCAAACGCCCCTGGCCATCAGGGGTAAGACGTTGCCTTCCCCCTCGGGCAACCCCAGTAGACAACACCGTGTCCTCGGCTGAGCCTGCGGGCCGCACCACTATTGTCGAATAGCATTGCCTCGCCCCCATCCGCGTTCGCCACGTGGCAGATCAGCAGGAACAGGCGCCTTCGGCGTCTGATCTGCAAATCAGCCCTAATTTTCCCAAAAAGGGAAGTCAGGATCATTGAAATCGGTCTAGGTGCTGGATGAAGGAAGTGAGGCGAAAATGGCAAGGTTCTGTCGCTGGTGGCAGAACTATGTGTCGCCTGACATCAAAGGTGTGGAACGTCACTGATCTTTGACTCTTTCGGCAGCCAAAACCTAAATAAATCGGTGAATCACGTCATTCAATTCTGACCCAAACGTCAAGCCTTTCTGACCCAATATAAATGGCGGCCGTTCATCGACGCTGCAGCCAATATCTCAAGGAAAGCACTACAACACCAAGAGACCCCACAGTGCTCTGGGCTATCGCCCACCAGCCCCGTAAACCATCATCCCAATGGATCAAAGGCCAACAAAGCACTAACAATCAAACTGGACCAGTCAGATGAGGCTGCTCGGAAATCCACGCATTGAGCCACTCGTTCTTTCAGCCGTCGCCGCTTAGGACTTGGTTGGGATCACCACCCGACCACTTAAACCTCCTAACGCGGCAGATTTTCCCAAGTCGAAGTGCGCACCGTATGCATTGAGAAGATCAACCGCGATTGCCAGCCCCAGCCCGCTGCCTCTCACCGAAGTGTCAAGCCGTCCACCAGAGCGTAGCGCTTCGCGTATTGCGTCCTCTGGGATACCTGGGCCATCATCTTCGATACAGATCTCGACACAATCTTTGTGACGTTTTGCGGTCAGTCTTACTTTGCCACGACACCATTTGACTGCGTTATCCAGTAAGTTCCCAAGAACCTCTTCGATATCCTGAGTATCCATGCGCACCCAAAGCTCAGGGTCGCTTTTGACTTCCAGTATTTTATCCTCTCTCTCAGCGATCGTTGTAAACAACCGTGCGAGACGTTCGACTGAGTGTGAAACATCCGTGCGCGAATGGGTCAACTCAGCCGTATTTAGAGCCCGGATTCGCGCGAGTGACCGACCGAGTTGAGAGTCGATCCGATCCAAAGCTTCGTCAGCGATATCTGTGTCGACACCGGACTGTGACATAGCCTGTAGTTCATTTCTCAGAATAGTAGCTGGCGTTTTTAAAGCATGTGCCAGATCAGCGGCTTGCCTGCGCGAGCCGGATACAATGTCCCGATTGCGATGCAAAAGCTGATTCAGATCATCGACCAAAGGCGCCACTTCGTCCGGGTAATCCGTGGGAGTCAGATTGTCGTCCGTGTCCCAACGATGGGCGACATCCGCACGCAATTTACGAAGAGGACCCAGAATTGCGGACATCAGCATCAATGAACTTGCAACGCCGATCAAGCCAACCAACCCAAACACCGGTAGAAGACTGCGCTGTGCCGCCCGTCTTTCATTGACCAACTGCGCCTGGCTTTCCGCGACACTTATTCCCCAGACAGTTCCATCTTCGAAGGAAATTTTTTGGTATGCGCTGCGCAACGCTTCCCCCTCGGGGCCGGCAGTGTTCCAAAGGGTTGTGTCTTCAGAGATGTCGGGTGGTTCTGCGATTGTTTCGTCAAACAAAGACGCCGACGTGTAAACCTCGCCGTTGCCGGTGGTAACCTGCCAGTATCTGCCGGAATATGGCGCGCTGTATGCCGGATCAAACATGAGATCGCGCAGGGCATCCGGCTCTTGTGTCGTAACGCTCAACCCAACAACAAGCTGAGTGTGGCGATCTCGAAGCGTAGCGTCGAACCTGTTTGAAATTCGGGCATCGATAAACGAAAAAACAGCCAGAGTGCCCACGGCAACAGACAAGGCCCCGGACGCAATCCCCCCAAGCAATGCCCGTTGACGCAATGACAACATCAGAGTGAATCGATCATGTATCCGCGACCCCGAACCGTCGTGATCAGGTCAGGTCCCAACTTGTTACGCAGCCGGTTTATGAAAACCGCGATGGTATTCGAGTCCCGGTCACCATTGTATTCGTAGATATGCTCTGAAAGCTCGGATCTGGGGATCAGGCGACCGGCGTTATGCGCCAGGTAAGTAAGAACAGCAATCTCCTGGGCGGTTAAGTCGATCGGAACACCATCAACAGTCACCCGTCCATTGCGTGTATCAAGAATGACGTTGCCCATCTCGATAATGGGGTTCAGCTGCCCACTCTGACGGCGCAAGATGGCGCGGACACGCGCGGCCAGCTCGGGCAAATGGAATGGTTTGGTCATGTAATCATCCGCACCAGCATCCAACCCATCGACCCGTTCGCTCCACCCATCACGTGCCGTCAGTATCAATACCGGAGTTTTTACGCCTGCGCTGCGCCAGTCGCGCAAAACCGAGATGCCATCTCGTTCCGGAAGCCCGAGATCGAGGATGATCATATCATATGGTTCGGTAGTTCCCAGATGCTGGGCATCAATGCCATTGTGGACGATATCGACCACTCGGCCTTCAGCGTTCAGCAGCTTTTTGATCTGTTCGCAAAGGTGCGGTTCGTCTTCTGCGAGTAATACTCTCATACTTTGTTTCTATAGGCCTGCTAATAATTTTTTAACCACTATTTTCTGCCACCGCCATTACCGCCGGAGTTGCCGTTACCGTTGCCGCCGGAGTTGCCATTCCCATTGCCACCGGAATTGCCGTTACCATTACCACCGGAGTTGCCGTTACCGTTGCCACCGGAGTTGCCGTTACCGTTGCCGCCGGAGTTGCCGTTGCCGTTGCCGCCGGAGTTGCCGTTGCCGTTGCCGCCGGAGTTGCCGTTGCCGCCACTATTGTTACTCTGATTGCCCTTACTGCTGGTCTGGCCTTGTGAGTTGGATTTGGCAGAATTGCCCGGTGTCGATTTGGCCGCATTGGAAATCTGGCGTCCGATATTTGAACGATTGGGCACAACTACGCCGGTTTGGGCATTAACAATAACGCTGATAATCCTACCATTGGGTTTCTTCACAAGGATCCGATAGTAGACCTTGTCAGTCTGGAACGCGCGCGCATCAACCGGCTTTCCACCAAAGACTTTTTCAACGCCTTTTAGAACCCTCTTTAACCTGATGGTGCTGCCCGACGTTGTCACTTTGCGCAATTCGGATTGCTTTAATTCGCGCACGGCAGCGTGCCCTTCCCCAACCTGGAGAAAGGCGAACAGACAAGCGATGATAAAAAGCTTTCTCATCCTCTGTACTCAATATCGCGTAATCGCGCCTCAATTCTACAGATTTTAAGATGAACTGGCGATGAACGGTCGGTTCGTCGCAGGTTCAACGATAATGGGCTTAAATCTGTCAGTTAGTTCCCGATTCCGACACGCGCACTCGTGCTGTCAAGTTTCCACGCATTGCCCTGTGTGCCGAAATGCGCGTTCAACAAACGAGGACCGTCATGAAGATCAAAACGACCGGCCTAATGAAAGCTTCAGCAATCGCAATCGCCTTGCTGGGATCCACGGCAATTGTTGGCGCATTCACGTTCCCCGATGCCGCCTATGCCAAGCAAGGCAAAGGAAACGGCGGTGGCAACGGTAATGGCGGCGGCAACGGTAATGGGGGCGGCAATGGAAATGGGGGCGACAAAGGCAACAGCGGTGGTAAAGGCAATGGCAACAGCGCGAGTAGCGGAAAAGATAAAAACAAGGGTAGCGGGTCAGCCGCATCCACGAGCGGAGCAAACAAAGCTGCCGGAAAATCTGGCCACAAGTCAAAAGGCTCCGCTGGGGTCAATTCGAGATCTTCCAAAAAGGGTCAATTCTCTCTGAAAGGCTTGCTTGGCGGCAATAAAAAGCAAACTGCCAAAAAAACGCAAAGGAAGGGAATTGTTGGCCTGTTCAAAGGTGGCAAGCCAGTAGCCACCACAAAACGCACAAAGACTACTTCGGTCAAGCGGTCCTTGCGCCCGCCGAGCAGAAAAGCAGCGGTTTTGGAAGATAATACGCTTGCGCTTGAACCGCGCAATCTCGGCAAGCTAAACGGCGCCATTAATTCCAGCCCCAAAGCAAAGCTCGCGCATATTGCAAACGGTCAGTATAAGAAAGGTACCGGGCCGGTCAGCCTTGCAGCAGGCCTTGCCGTCGCGGACGCCGAATTCAATCACATCATGGGTGAAAACAACACGTTAAGCCCCAAAGACGTGAAAGAAATCAACGCAGCGCTGGACTATTTGGACGAAGCCCCTTTGTCCCTGGAAGAAGCTGAGGATGTCCTCGCCAATGAGGAAGCCAATCCCGGGTCGACTGATCCTAGTACACTGGATGACGCGCAGGCGGTCAAAGATGCGCACGACTTAACGACGGATGACGATGGAAATCCGATTGATCGCCCTACAAAAGATCAGTTGGCCGCAGCTGAAGCCGTACATCAGGCAGAAGCCGACATTTTGGGTCATCACAAGGGTGGTTTTTCAGAAGATGAAGCCATCGCGGCGGAACAGCAAGACAATGTTCTCGGCGCTGTACGAGCATCCAATCCGGACGAAGAAGCCGTCAAAACCGCGCTTGGCAGTTCGTATGGCGAAGACAAGTATGATGACGACGATCACGATGAGGATGAAGCCAGTACAGACCCGGTCGATGGCGATCAGACGCCTGAGGGAGAACAAGAGGAAGAACTTGTTAGCAATGGCTAAGTTTTCTGCCAACGTGATTCCTGGCGTCGCTTTTGCTTTGCATTCGTTTACCAAGAACCAGAAAAGTACCTTAGCCCTGAACCCTAACTCCGCACTCAAAAAAGCCCGCTCGGATTGGAGCGGGCTTTTGCATTTGTGTTTTCCCGGGTAGGACGTTTCCCGGGAAAACTACAGACGTCAAGATGTAGGGTCAGACGTCCTTCTTGCTCTTTCAAGCTGCTCATTCCTTGCGATAGCTTTCAGAGCAATTTCGACAGGCGGGAAACGCCCGCTTCTGGATTTCGTGCTGTTAGACAAGTGTTTGCGCGCGGTGGAACGTGATGGTTCCAAGTGTACAGGAACCTGGTCCATAGCGCTTTCAGTGGCAGACTTAATCATGCAGTTCCCCTTCCAGGGAGCCAAGCACCCTTAACTGTCTCGGCTCGGTGGAAGGAGTATGCGTGATGCCTGTTGAACACCACGAGAACACATTGTTCACCTTTGGTTAAAGTTGTCGCCGAAGCGTAAACAATGTGTTGAATTGCTCTTCGCCGCTTGTAACCCAACTATAAATTTGGGTTGCTCTAAATTTTATTCGAACAACATTAGCCATGCTCGGCTTTGTGCCATAGTTTAGCCGTCGAACAGACCGAGGGCGACTTGCTCGGTTTTATAGCTAACCAGGCGCGTTGCAGAACTGGCATTCCATTACTGTCAACCGAAGTGAGCTGTTTCAGCGTCTCTGGACCTGCGGCCTGCTAGAATTTTTCGGTTTAACAAGTGCAACAGTTCGACTTGATTAGAGGTGCCCGTCTTCGAAAATACCGAACTGAGATGCGAACGAACAGTTGTTGGGCAGACAGTCAGGGCTTCTGAAACCTTTTTAACTGTCATTCCCTCCTTCAGCATAGCGCAAACCCGAAACTCGCACCGGCTAAGCCCTGCTGGATTTTGAGGGCCCAGGATCGGAACACGCTCGGTATCAGAAACTTCTCTCAGGTTATGATTGCGACCCTTTTCCAAATACGAGGAGATTGAACCAGGCGTTCGCTTGCACCAACCTGACGCCAGTGTCGGCGCCAACATGACTAGTAGGTCCAGCTCATATTGGGCAGGTTTGTGCCTGAAATGCAGCTCGATGTGATCCACATGCCCGCCGGTTGTATCAAGCGGAACCACGATCACCTCGCCCAACGCCTTTAAGTTGCCCTCAAAATGACGAGGTGTTGCTGTGTTCCCCGCAACCAATGCGTCTGACAACGTCCAAACTGAGCCCACCCGTGCCGTCAGAAAACTATCACCCAGAACCCGTTCCACCAGAGTTTGAGGTTGAGAGGGCCAAACCTTTCCTTCCTCGCTGCAACACCGGGCAACATATTTTACTTTTCGTTCCACCTTAAGTGTACGTGCAATTAATGCGGCATCCGCATTAACCAACTTTATTAGCTTATTTAAAACCTGTGGAATGGAGTTTTCGCTTGTTAAAGCATGCGTCCATTCCATAACAAATTTGAAACTATTTTGCGCCTGGGCGCTCTTGGAGAAACTGATACTCATTACTCTACTAACCAAAACAACAAACGTTGCGAGGCAGAACTTCCTGCCGCGGCCCCCACCGCAATTACAAACTTGTTCAGGGTTGATGGGTTCAGCAACTGATTTTAAGGTCACGCTTAGAGATTCAAAAAAGGGCGGGCGATTTCCAGTGTTCATCTAACCATTTGTAATTATGATATAAAACTTAGACACCAAAAGACAAAATCCCGACACTTGGATGCCTCAAAGGAAAGATTTAGTGACGAATTTTACTTAGCTTTTCAGCTACAGTTGCGCATCGAATCGCCACATTGTTTCCAGATTGACTGATTCGATTGAAGTTTAAAGCCTTGTTAATGCAGAGTTTATTTTTATCTCCTTTAAGGGGTTTATTCTATAATCTAATCAATCTTAACGTGTATTCTTCCTATTTTTTGCGGAAGGCGGAAGTTTTTATCACCGCTACCGTTATTTCAGAGCCAATGCGAAATGCCTGGCTTGCGCTGTGACAAATGCAGCGTGGATTTCAATTTAACCTTTCGGGGGAAATATGACCAAATTTATGAAGAAGTTTGTCAAAGAAGAAAGCGGCGCGGCAATTGTTGAATATGGCCTTGCCCTTTTGGTTGTCGCGTCAATTGCGGTTGGTGCGTTCTCTTATCTTGGCACCACTACAAACACAAACGTAACGGGTGCTTGCGCAGCTCTGGGCAGCGCAACCTGCTGAGCCGTTGGTTCCTTGCGATTTGCAAACCACAACAAAATTCTGTGCCGTCTCATTCGTGTAACGGCGCAGAATATACCGCCGGGAATTTCGAAATCACAGTTACGAAGTTTCGATTTTTTTGAGCGTAACCTTTGGAGACAGAGATGCGTATCAGACCAGTTATTACCACACTATTTGGAATTGCGATTGCTTCAGGCTCTGTGTTCCTGGCGAAAGATTACATCCAATTTAACACGACTGCACCCAGTGCTACGACGAACGCCGATCTCGTTGAGATCTACGTTGCGCGCTCAGAAATCGCATTTGGTCAAACAATAGAAAGTCATCACGTCACAACTCATCTATGGCCACGCGAAGCGCTACCTAACGGGGTTTTTACCGAGTTAGACGTACTTGTTCCGGATAGTCGCCAACAGCTGCGTCGCGCTAAGGGGCGGTTCTATCCCGGTGAAGTCATGCTTCTTTCGAAAGTTTCGAATTTTGGCGAAAAGGTCACGCTGGTTCAAAAGCTGGGTGAAAACACGCGCGCCATGGCGATCGAAGTCGATGCCGTTACCGCGGTTGGTGGATTTGTTACTCCGGGTGATTGGGTAGACATCGTTTTGACACAAGGCGCGAAAATGGATTTGCGCGCTGTGACCATTTTACAGAAAATTCGCGTTATTGGTGTGGATCAGCAGTCCGAAGAACTGAGTGATCAGCCCGAAATTGCCCGTACGATCACAGTAGAAGTGACCCCTCAGCAAGGTCAGCGCCTGGCTTTGGCCCAAAAGGCCGGCACCTTGAGCCTCACACTCAGAACGTTGGACGGCGTCGAGGATGAACCGATGGAAATGGTTCGCCTGCGCGATCTTCTGCAAGAGGAAGGTCCGGTTGAAAAAGTCGAAGCGCAACCGACAATCATCGTAAATCGCGGCACCGAATCCGAGGTTGAAGTCATACAGAGAAGCTCTCGTGGAGCCGACGACGCGACAGAAGTGGAAGCGGCTCCAAATGCAGAGTCCCGCGATCAAACGGACGCCCAGTCGACACCGGCAGCCATCAACTCTGGCACCAAGCCGAAAGCCCGCTCGCTCAAAGTCAGCCAGAACACTGCACAGTAAGTCTGCGCCATGTATTTGAAAGCCAACATATCATTCTTTGCTAAGGACGAGCGCGGTACGGTCGCGATCCTTTGGGGCACTGCATTTGTTGCATTTCTCGGGTTCTTTGCGATCACGCTGGATGTAGGCCGATTGAACTCGACCCACGCAGAGTTCCAATCCTTCGCGGACAACGTAGCCTTGGCAGCCGCTGGTGAGCTGGACGGACAACCTGACGCCATCACCCGCGCAACCAATGCGGCGGCCAACTTGATCAGTGACAGCCAGACATTTGCCAATGGGTCCGCCACGCTCTCAGGATCGTCGGATTATTCGCTTTCGTTTCATTCCGCCCTGCCGGTTTCGGACCTCACGCCGTTGGGCGCAGATGTCACGACCAACCCAAGAGAAGCCAAGTTTGCGCAGGTCGTGCTAACGCCCAAATCCCTTAGCATGAACCTTGCTTCGGCTTTGGACCGGATGCTTGGCGGAAGCGGCATATCGGCCAGCGTTTCGGCCGAGGCCGTCGCAGGGTATTCCAAAGCGGCCTGCGATATCTCGCCTTTGATGTTCTGTCTGCCGCCGAACTGGGAAACTACGCTGACCGTCGGCGACCAAATCCTGCTGCGCAGCGGAGGCAATGGAACTGCCTGGGGGCCGGGTAATTTTGGTTTTATCGACCTGGCGACCTTTGAAGATGCCTCTGGCGTATGTGCGGATGAAGGCGGGAATAAACTTGCCTGCCTTATCGCGGCACAAAGCCAGATCACGCAATGCGTGCTGACCAATGGTTTGGACACCGAGCCGGGTCAAAAGGTCGGGATCACCAATGCGGCGTTCAATGTCCGCTTTGATATTTTCCGTAGTGTACTTAACGGTGAGAAAAACAACCCCGACTTTGCGCCAGCCCCTAATGTCATCAAAGGGATACAGAAAAAGGGTGGTGGTTCCTGCATTCAGGGAAACGAAGAAGTCACGCCTGATACGATCGCACTTGGTCGCGACACTTGCATGGCTGCGGGAACCTGCGGTGGGAACAACCGGTTTGGGGACGGTGTCTGGGATCGCGAGGGGTATCTTAACCGGAACCACGATGTTTCCCATTTAGATAACTTGGCAGATGGAATTGGCACCGATGCACACCTGCCGCCTTTGACCGGAACGAATACGGTTTTCGCTAATACTCGGTACGGAATGTACCTGAGGGAGATCGCTTACGGAAACTCTCTTACAAATACCAATGCGCCAGATATCCTAGATTCGAGCCTCGCCGAAACCGGTCGCCCGATGTGTTCGAACCAAATGTCGACTAACCCGGCGCGTCGCGTCGTCACCGCGGCAGGCATCGATTGCGCTCAAAACCCGGTCTCCGGCTCGACCACAGGTGTTCCGGTCACAAAGTTTGTTGCTGTCTTTCTGACCGAACCGGTCGGGGATGATGGCGGCTCACCGCCCAGCTTTGACATCCATGGCGAAATTGTCGGCTTCCCTGACGTTTCAGGTGTCGGCAGCGGTGGCAATGGGTTCGGCGGTATCTTTCGCGACCTCGTACAGTTGTACCGTTGAGGGGGCGCAGGATCATGAAAACCCGCCTGGCAGGACCCCTAAGACGCTTTATAAAAAAAGATGATGGCGCGATCCTTGTGGAATTTGGCCTGGTCATGCCACTCATGCTGTTGCTGCTGGCTGTTACGCTGGAATCGGCGCGCATGATGTGGTCATACCAATCGGTCATAGCAGGCGTGCGTGATGCCAGTCGCTATCTGTCCAGAGTGACACCCGCAGATATCTGCACCTCTGGTGGTTCTGTCGCGGGGCTCACGACTACATTGAAAGGCATCGTCGAGGACGACAAAAATGCCAACAGCCTGTTCCCGCCCAGCATAACGGTCAATTCGGTGACACCCAGCCTGTCCTGTGTATCAGGAACATATCGAGTCAACCCGGCGCCCGTCGGTACGGTCAGCGCGAACATTACCATCCAATTTCCTTTGGGCGGAATACTGTCTCTCTTTGGCAACGGGCTGTCGTCGGTGACGACTGACGTCTCGGACACGTCTCGGATTTTCGGGCAATGAGGGCTCATCTGCATATCCGTGCGCAGCTGCGCCGTTTGGCATGCAACGTTAAGCGGGATCAAAGCGGCGGTGTTCTTGTCGAGTTCGCCATTGTCGTTTCCCTGTTTCTGTTTCTCTTCATGGCGTTACTGGATTTCGGCCGCATGTCCTATAGCGTTGCGAATGCTCAAAAAGCCTCGCAACTTGCTGCGCGCATTGCAGTCGTTCGACCGCCTGCATGCCCCGGAGTGCCCACGACGCATCAGCGAGGCACATCTACTTCGTCGCCGCGATTTGGCACGTCCTGCAGTGCCTCGGCCGGGGTTTGTGCGGATCCGCTTACGCCCACGTGTGCGGGTGTCGCGACCAATGCCACGGCATCGGAGATCTGGACCCGGATCAGCCCACTTTTGCCCCCGGATGCCACAATAGACAACTTACAATTTCACTATGACTTCAATCCAAATTTAGGCTTCCTGGGTGGCCCATATACACCCATGGTCACAGTCGAATTGAATCTTAACGATTTTCAATTCGTGTCACCGCTGACCGCGCTGGCAAACGCCGCGGGTGCGACGAACAGCACAATATCTTCGACAGTCGGTTACTCAAATTTCAGCGTCTCGCTGCCTGCTGAAGACCTTGCATTAGGAGAGTCAGGATGAGAGATCAGAATGTTTTCACACCGAAATCACACGCAATTATGCTGGTATCGGAAAATGAAGAGATCGCGCAGCTGGTTGCTGACGTCTTTCCCGCAAATGAGGACAATAAAGTCACCAGGAACGGGACGTCGTTTCAGGTATTGAACGGTACTGCCCTTGATCTTGCGTTCAAGCATGATCTGGTGATCTTTGAAATTGACCCCGATGACACAGGAGAGCTTCTTGCCATCGAATCCGTCCTGACGCACCGCGACGATGGCACTTTGTTTGTTGCGCTCACTCAGAATGACCTGTCGATCACCAAAGCGCGTGAATTGTACAAGATCGGCATTGATGAGGTTTTGCCGCTGTCGATAGATGGCGAAGGTCTGAAAGCCGCTGTCAGTGAAAAGCTTAATGCACGCGCGGTTTCACGAACCACTATTTCAGATGGTTCTTCGGCGTTGGGCAAGGTTGTACCGGTCGCAAAGGCGCGCGGCGGCATCGGGGCTTCAACAGTTGCTGTCAACCTTGCGTGCGCGCTTGTCGGTGGCAAGGGATCTTTCTTCAGGAAGTCCACAAAAAACCGAGTAGCCCTTTTGGATTTTGACCTTCAGTTCGGAAACTCGAATGTCTTTCTGGACATCGAAGACAACGGCGGTTTCCTTCAGCTAATTGAAAACTCCGAAATTCCTGATGATCACCTTTTGTCTTCAATCCTGCAAGAACATGGGCTTGGCGTCGACGTGTTGTGTGCACCTGCGCCAATGGTGCCGCTGCAATCGATGCGGCCTGATCTGATCGAAGGGATGCTGGACCTTCTGCAACGGCGCTATGATTATATAATCATCGACCTTCCCTGCGCCGTTGTTGAATGGGTTGAACCGATTTTCAAACGGGCCACCCAATTGGTTTTGGCTACCGATACCACAGTTCCCTGCGTGCGGCAGGCACGGCGATTGATTGATTTCTACCGCGAGGCAAATGTCGGCCTTCCAGTTGAGATTGTGGTCAATAGAGAGCGGAACACTTTGATCAAGCCTTCGCATGTCCGCGAGGCCGAGAAGGTATTGGAAAAAAGCCTGAAACATTGGCTACCAGACAACCCGAAAGTTGCCAGAAATTCCGTAGATCTTGGACGGCCGGTTGTGGACATGAAACCGCAATCGGATCTTGGAAAAGCCTTGGCAAAACTGGCCGCTGCCGTTTCGGCTGACACTCAGCCCATGGCAACGAAGAAAGCATAAAAGGAGATCACCGTGTTCAACGAATTCAGATCACGCAAGGTTGCTTCCAAATCGAATGTACTGACTTTGGATCGCCCCATCGACCTACCCACCAAATCCAAGGTGACTCCTGATCCAGTGGACACCGACCTGCAGGCGCATCTGGAACTCAAAAGTCGCCTGCATGGCGAGCTTCTAGACCGGCTCAATCTTTCAGTCATCGACAAGGTCGAACGGTCGGAATTGAAACGCCAGATCGCATCTCTGGTCACCAGTCTGATCGAAGCCGAAAACCTACATATGCGATCCGAAGCTTTCACGGCGCTGGTGGACGAACTGATCCACGAGGTTATGGGGTTGGGGCCATTAGAGCCGTTGTTGGCGGACCCCACCATCAACGACATTCTCGTAAATTCCTATGACAAGGTTTACGTCGAACGTTTCGGCTTGCTGGAGCATTCAAACGTGCGGTTCCGTGACGAGCGCCATCTGCTGAGGATCATTGACAAGATCGTCAGCAAGGTGGGCCGGCGCATCGACGAATCCCAACCCTGGGTCGATGCGCGCTTGGAAGATGGAAGCCGTGTCAACGCAATCATTCGACCATGTTCGGTCGATGGACCCGCTTTGTCGATCCGAAAATTCTCTCGCAACCCACTGACAATAAGTAAGCTTGTTGATCAGGAAAGCATGAATGGTCAGGCGGCAAAACTCCTTGAGGCACTTGTCGAAGCAAGACTGAATATTCTTATTTCGGGCGGCACCGGCACGGGTAAAACGACAATGCTGAATGCGGTGTCATCCTTTATCGACGGCAAGCAACGTATTGTTACCATCGAAGATGCTGCCGAGCTTCAGCTTCAGCAAAGCCATGTGGTTCGTCTGGAAACCCGCCCCCCAAATTCGGAAGGACAAGGTGTAATCACCCAACGCGATCTGGTTCGCAACGCTCTGAGGATGCGACCCGACCGCATCATCGTCGGCGAGGTTCGTGGTTCTGAATGTTTTGACATGCTTCAAGCCATGAACACGGGTCATGACGGGTCGATGACAACAGTTCACGCGAACTCGGCGCGGGATGCCCTAAGCCGGGTCGAGCAGATGGTGACAATGCTTGGTGCTGACTTGCCGATCAGAACCATCCGGTCGCAGATAGCTTCGGCCATACAAATCGTACTCCAACTCAGCCGCCTTAGCGACGGCACCCGCAGAGTCGTTAGCATTTCCGAGATTACCGGCATGGAAGATGACACGATCACGATGCAGGACATTTTTGTTTTCAAACGTCGCGGCAAGTCAGAGGACGGACAGGTACTGGGAGAGTTCTTGCCTACCGGCATTCGTCCAAAATGCTTCGATCAGCTGATCGCCGCCGGGATCGATGTAGACACCAACATGTTTATTCGCGGGGTCATGCCGTCATGATTGACCTGCAACCAAACACCTTGAACATTCTGTTCTACATTTCGATTTTCCTTGGAATCCTTCTTGCTTACGAGGGTTTACAGCAACTTTTCCTGCGCAAGGAATCTATCAGCGAGGCCAGAAATCGCCGTATGAAGCTGATCCAAGGGGGGGCCTCAACCGACCAGGTTTTGCAATTGCTACGTGACCCTGCGATGACGGCCCCTGGCGAAAAACCCAGTTTGATCGCCCGCTTTCGTCGTCTGCTTGTCCAGGCCGGACTGACGATCAGCCCGATCTGGGTGGTCCTTGCAGCCACCTGTCTGGCCATGGCGGCCTTCGTCGCAATATCCCGGTTCCTTGCCCCGGAAATTGCCGCAGCTCTAGGCGTCCTTCTGGCTGTCGTCCTGCCGCTGCTGGTACTGATCGCCATGAAGGATACCCGGGCCAAAAAACTGACGAAACAGTTACCGGATGCATTGGACCTTATGGCCCGTGGCCTGAAAGTCGGGCACCCCGTGGCTGTAACTGTCGGGAACGTGGCAACAGATCTTCCGGACCCGATAGGCAGTGAGTTCGGCATTATTCAAGACCAGATTAACTATGGCGACGACGTTGCAACGGCGTTTCAGGATTTTGCAAAACGTGTAGGAACAGAGGATGCGAACTATCTTGCCGTCAGCATCGGTATTCAGCACGGCACCGGCGGCAACCTTGCCCGTGTCCTAAGCATTCTGTCCCAGGTCATCCGTGACCGGCAAACCATGCAAAAAAAGATCAAGGCCATCTCTGCCGAAGGGCGTCTTAGCAGTCTAATTCTCACAGTCTTGCCGGTGTTCATCTACTTCTCAATCGAGATGTCCACACCTTCGTTCTACGGCGATGTTCGAAACGATCCGCTGTTCCCATATTTTGCGAGTGCGATAGTCGGTCTGACGATTGCCCAAGGACTTATCCTGAAGCGGCTCGTCAAATTCAAATTCTGATTGGGAGCGAAAAAATGGAATTTATTCAAAATGTTCTAAACGGCCAAGACCTTCCCCTTCAGTATCTTGTGCTAGGTGGGATTGCCGTAAGTGTTTTCTTTGTAATCCTCGGAATCTCTGGCATGACCGCAACCGATGACACGGCCGCGCGCCGGATGCGGGTCGGATCAATTTCTCGGGGGCACGGAACAGATTTTGACCTCATACAGGGGGATGACAGCGACCCGCACGGACTGCTTAAGGCATTTGTGCCCTCGTCGAAACGCGAACGTTCCCGAATTGGCAGAATGCTTAAGCAAGCTGGTATTCAGCGCAAACATGCCGTCCGATCATTTTATCTTTTCCGTTTGGTGATGGGTTTTGTGCTTCCAGCCGCTTTCGTAGTGGCTTTGTCGTTGCCGCTTGAAACTCAGGTTCAGCTTGGGATTGCTGGCCTATTGCAAAGCATCACCTGGGTGAACGCATTGCAGATTGTCACCGCTTTGATGGTAACCGGTTTCTACGGTCCAGCACTCTGGCTGCGGCACCGTATAAGAAAGCGCCGCCAGGCCATCGAACACAGCCTTCCAAATGCGCTGGACCTGTTACAGGTGGCGATTGAGGCTGGGCTCGGATTTGACGCCGCAATGGTGCGAGTGGCGAATGAGATGGCGCATGCGGCACCGGAGATTTCGCAAGAGTTCACGATACTCCAACTGGAACTGCAAGCCGGCAAAGAACGTCAGGCCGCCTTTATGGACATGGCGGAACGCGTCGGCATTGACGAGGTCAACTCTTTCGCGAACGCCTTCCTGCAATCCAATCAATACGGCACCAGCATTTCTGCTTCTCTACGGAGGTTTGCCACCGACATGCGAGTGGATCGCGAACTTCGGGCACAGGAAAAGGCCAACAGGCTGCCAGTGCAGATGTCAGCTGTTATGGCCATGTGTATGATGCCCGTTCTTCTGCTGATCTGCCTTTCACCGATGGTGATCCGATGGATCAACATGTTTGGGTGATGGTTGGGTGTAGTCTGAGAGGATGTCGGGCGACACATAGTTTTACCATTCAATGACAAATAAGTCTTTGATTTTGAGTCATTCAACTTTTCATGGGCGCACAAGATTTGCCATTTGCGACTCAAAAGACTTCCATTGCAATTCAGCATTCGAACCGTAACCTTGGCTACCAAATGCCGTAGCTTTGCTTTGCCGGGGTTTACCTTCCTCCATTCACATTCAAGAAAACTGAATAGAGCGAGCTGGTCGCCGTTACAAAGAGCCGATTGAGCTTCGCGCCACCAAAGCAGACATTCGAGACAATCTCAGGAATATGCACTTTCCCGATCAAAGCTCCTTGGGAATTGATGCAATGCACGCCATCAGCGGCTGAGCTCCAAATACGGCCATCGCGGTCCAGCCGGAACCCGTCAAAAAAACCGTTTGTACATTCGGCAAAAACATCGCCTCCGGAAAGGGTTTTCCCATCTTCGCTAACCGAGAACTTGCGGACATGCGCCGGACCACCCGGTGTATGAGTACCCCCAGTATCCGCCACAAAGAGTGTCTTGCCGTCACGTGAAAAGGCCAGACCGTTTGGTTTCACAAAATCCGTCGCGACCGCTGTCACCTCTCTCGTGTCGGGATCGACACGATAAACATGGCAGGCACCAATCTCGCTTTCGGCGCGCTCTCCTTCATAGTCCATCATGATCCCGTAAGACGGGTCGGTGAACCAGATTGAGCCATCTGATCTGACAACGACGTCATTCGGAGAATTGAGCCGCTTGCCTTCCCAAGCATCTGCTAGAACGGTGATCGATCCATCATGTTCTGTGCGGGTCAACCGGCGGGTCAAATGCTCGCAGGAAACCAAACGTCCCTGCCCATCAACCGTATGGCCATTGGAGTTGTTTGCAGGCTCGCGGAACACCGACACCGAACCATCCGTATCATCCCAGCGCATCATCCGATTGTTGGGAATATCGGACCATACGAGATAGCGTCCAGCAGCAAACCAGGCAGGCCCTTCAGTCCAGCGCGCACCTGTCCACAGCCTTTCAACGCGGGCATGGCCGATGAAACAGCTTTCAAACTCTTTTTCGATGACCTCGAACCCGGTGCCTTCCAAAACGCCAAACACTATTCTGCTCCTTCGCTTGAGGGGTTTTCCAATTGGTCGCCGGGCCGGACAGTACCCCATCCCATTTTTGCTCTTCTGTTACCTGGCAATGATGGGTCCGGCCCCCAAATTGCCTGATATGTATCATGCGCCCTTCCAGAGCGTTGCAGGAAAATGGCAACGGCAATCAAAAGAAGCCAATATCCGGTGATCACAATCCACATCCAACGCGGAGCGTTCGTCGACCAAAACCCGCTGAGGATCGCGAGCGCCGCCAAAAGCAGCGCAAGATATCCCAAAACGCGGTGAATATGCTCAAACGCGACCCGCCACGCTGTCATATCGTAGTGATCACCCGACAGGCTGCCATCGCATGCAGGTGCCGTGGGGCCGCCCTTGCTGCCTCGGAAAACACCGAGAACAACCTGTGCGGTTCCCAGACCAAGAACCGTATAGCCCAGAGCCTTATGCAACCACGCATCAGAGCGTGCTCCGGCACTCGCAAGGATCAGCCCCAGCCCGACAAGTGACAGCACATAAGCAAAGGTCTGTCCCTTCCAATGGCACAACCACCAGAACCGGTTGTCTAGCTCATGCGGCCAGTTCTGGCCCGGCAGGATTTTGAAGTACCGCGCGGCCAAGATCGCGGCCGGGCAGATCACGCCCCAGGCAATCACCATAGATCGGGCATGCCAGGAAACCAGAACACCGACGTCATGCCCTCGGGTCGGATCAATTGGTGAAAGCAGCCACTCGATCATCAGCCCTTCACGGCCCCCGCTGTCATGCCCGTGATGATCTGCCGTGATGCAACGAATGTGAAAATGATCGGTGGCACGGCTAGCAACATGCCCGTGGCCATGATCACACCCCAGTCGATGTCATATTCGGTGATTGAGTTCACGATGGTGACAGGCACCGTCCGCGTCGATCTGCCAAGCAGAGCATTGGCCAAAAGGAACTCGTTCCAGGCGATGCGGAAGGTGAAGATCGCCGCAGCAGCGAGGCCGGGTTTGATGATCGGCAGAACAACCAGATAGAACACCTGAAACGGATTGGCGCCATCCATGCGCGCCGCCTCTTCCAGCTGTATGGGAACCTGTACGATGAAGCTCTGCAAGATCCAGATGACAAAGGGCAGGTTCATCGCCGTGTAGACCAGAATGATCCCGGCATAGGATTGATCGAGGTGGTACTGAAAGGTCCAGATGCCAAACACAGGAACCAGCAAGACGGCGGGCGGGACCATCCGCATCATCAGTGTTGTCATCGAAACGGCACCACGGCCCATGAAGCGAAACCGGACCAGCGCATAGGCCGCCATACAGCCAATCAGAAGCGTAATACCTGTCGAGATTGTCGCCACGATCAGAGAGTTACGCAGAGCCCGCCCGAAGGTGGGATCGCAATATTGCACGTGACCCGGATCGTACCACAGCACGTCGCACAAGACCGTTTCGTAGTTTCTGATTGTCGGGGTGAAGAAAAAGGCTGACACGCTTTCATCATATATGTCGACATTCATTTTGAAGGACGTCGCCAGCATCAAAAGGATTGGCCCCGCTGACATGACAACCAGGGCCGCCAGCAAAGCATAGAAAGCCGGATTTTGTTTTTCGGTCTGACTAGCCATGATCTTCAGCTTTCCGTTTGTTCGGCGGCGGCACGCATTCTGGCGGCCCGCGCCTCTTGAACCTTGGTGTACATGAACATCCCCACGGTCAGCCCCATCAGCATCAGCAACAGGACATTCGACATCGCTGCGGCCTCACCCAGTTCCTGAAACTCCTGAGCGGTGCGGAAGATACGCAAGGCGATGATCTCGGTAGACAGGCCAGGGCCGCCATTGGTCAGAACCAGAATGACCTCAAGCACTTTGAACGCATCAATCAGGCGCAACAGCAGGGTCACAATCAAAACCGGCATCATCAGCGGTATCTTGATCATTGTGATCTTCTGCCATTCGCTTGCACCGTCGATCTCGGCAGCTTCCAATGCGGACCGTGGCAGCGACTGCATGGCCGCCAGAGCGAGAATGAAAATAAAGGGTGTCCACTGCCAGACATCGGCAATCACGACCGCAATAAACGACCACGTGCTGTCCGACAGCCATGGGATACCTTCGTCAAACCCCAGACTTTTGATTGTGCGGTTAAAGATGCCGACTGTCGGGTGATACATATAGCGCCACATCAGGCCGACCACGATGGGGGCGATCATCATGGGCAGAATGAAAACAGTCCGCAGCATGGACATGCCGCGTATGTTTCGATCCAGCAGCAAAGCCAGACCAACACCCAGAGCCATCTCCAGCGTCACCACGATGAAAGCAAATTTGATCGTAACCCAGAAGCTTTCGTGGAACGCACTGTCATGCAGAAGATTGATATAGTTCTTTAGTCCAACAAACTCGGCCTGACCAATGCGCTGGCTGGGACTCCAGTCAAGGAAACTGGCGTAGATCATATACCCGATCGGATAAAGCAACGCGAAGATCAGCACGATCGCTGCAGGCGCAAGAAACAGATATGGGGTGAGCCGATTGGCCCGTGCGACAGCGCTCATGACTGCGGCCCTTTGACTTGTTGGAGTAACGTCTTGGGAGGCAGTGCCCGAGCAAAAACTCCGGCACTACCTCAGTGGAGAACCTATTGCTGCCAGGTGTAGTAGCCGGCGTCATCCATGATCGCTTTGCTGCGTTCAGCCACACCATCCAGCGCTATCTGAATATCCAGGTCTTCGGTTAGAACCTGGCTGAGCGTTGTCCCCAGATCAGCATTGATCTTACCCCAGACCGGGATGATCGGTCGCCAGTCAGGATCTGCATGTTTGAGCGCCTCGCCAAACACCTCAAGATGCGGTTGCTCGGCCAGTACATCCGGATCGGAATGGGTCGAGAACCGAGATGGGTTACCTCCGGCAATCGCGATTGCCTTATCCGCCTCTTTCGACGTCAGCCATTGCATCAGCAGGAAAGCTGCATCCTTGTTCTGGGCGTTTGTCGGGATACCAATGCCAAACCCACCGGTCTGGCTGCCACGGCGCGCGCCTTCGGGATGCGGAGCCCAGCCGATTTGACCCACAACCTTTGATCTCTCCGGATTGTTGACCTGACCGGCAAAGACGGTGGAGTCGAGAAACATCGCCGAATTGCCCTGCAGGAAAGATGCGCCCGCTTCAGCGAACCCGAAGGTCTCGGCCCCCTCTGCGCCACAATCGACAATTGTCTTCAACGCTTCGGCGGCTTTGACCCCCTCAGCGTTGTTCATAATCGGGTTCCAGTTCTCGTCGAAGATGCGACCGCCCAGAGGAGCAAGATGCAGCAGGTAGGCGTGCGATGCGTGATGCCCCGAGGCCGCGCGCGATGCCAAGCCACCCATGCCGGGTTCCAGCTCAGGAATCTTACACGCCAATTCCAGCAGCTCGTCGTAGGTTTTGGGAACCTCAAGCCCATGCTTTTCGAAAATGTCCTTGCGGTACCCAAGGATTGATGTCTCTGATCCAAAAGGGACGCCGAACAGCGACCCGGTTGGTCCCGGCAGATATCCTTTGCTGCCGCCCGCGACGCCAATGTTGCCAACATAACCATCAATCAGATCATCCGCGTCATAGGCCGGATCTGCGAGCGCGGGATTCATGAAATATTTGGCAAGGTTCTCCAACTGGTCGGCATAGACATAGTCAGCTTTGGAAAACACCACATAGGCGATCAGGTCATAATCACCTTTGTTTTTGGTCAGTTCCAGTGTCTGCTTCTCGCGCATTTTCAGGTACTGAAGCTGATCGACTTCCACGCGAATTCCGGTTTCTTCCGTGAATTTCGGCAACACCTGCATGACCGCATCAAAGTGCGGATGGGCTGGGAAGTTAACAACCAAAGTTGTGCCTTCGTAGGGTTCGTACGGATTGGCGATGGCCAACCCGGCCGTCAGTGTCAGGGCCGCGACGCCCGCACCGGTTTGTTTGAGTAAGTTCAGCATTTGCTCCTCCCATGCTGGTCTTGGGCCGCTGTTACAGGGCGACCTCCCTCTCGCGATCAAAGAGATGAATTGCGTCTGCGTTGACTTCGAACCGAAGAGTTTCACCCAAGGCGATGGGTGTGTCTGACTTCAGTTCGACTTCGACTTTCTGACCTGCACAGTCGCAGATCAGAACCGACTGCGCGCCGATGTATTCAGACACCACAACTTTCAGGTCCAAACTGGCAGCTTCCGGGGCATCCGGGTTGTAGCTCAGGTCAGAAGGTCGGATACCAAGGATGACGTTGCTCAGGTCAGCGCTCGACAGGGTTTTCTGACGTTCCTGACTGAGACCGATGGCGAAGCCTGCCCCGGTTACAAACAACTGGCCACTTCGATCTTCGACCGTTGCATCCAGAAAGTTCATTGGGGGCGATCCGAGGAACCCGGCGACAAACTTGTTGGCCGGGCGCTTATACAGTTCTTCCGGTGTGCCTTGCTGCTGAATGTACCCGCCATGCATCACGACGATCCTGTCCGCGAGTGTCATCGCCTCGATCTGATCGTGGGTGACGTAGATCATGTTTTTCTGCACCTGTTGACGCATCAGCGCCAGCTCAGCCCGCATCTGCCCGCGCAATTTGGCGTCCAGATTGGATAGCGGTTCGTCGAACAGAAAGGTGCTGCTGTCGCGCGTCAGCGCCCGCCCCATTGCAACACGCTGGCGCTGTCCCCCTGACAACTCGCCCGGCTTGCGATGCAGATACTCGGTGAGGCCCAGCATCTTGGCGACCTCGCCCACCTTCCTGTCAATCTCCGCCTTTGGAACTTTCTGCAGCCGCAACGCGAAGGACATGTTCCGCGCCACGTCGAGATGCGGATAGAGCGCATAGTCCTGAAACACCATTGCCAGATCGCGGGCCTTGGGCTCCAAATGGCTGACCGGTTTATCATCAATGAAAATCTCACCGTCCGAGACCGTCTCAAGCCCGGCGATCATGCGAAGTGTCGTGGACTTCCCGCAGCCGGACGGCCCGACAAAGACCGTGAACTCGTTCTCCTCCATCTCGAGGTCAATTCCATGCAGAACCTCAAAGTCCCCGTACCGTTTCACGAGGCCTTCCAACCGTATCCGGGGCATTGTTCCTCCACCCTTTGTTACCGGTCACAATATCACCCATGTGACCGGTCACATAGTAAATTATATTTATTCTCATCAAGGGTTTATAAATTTAAAGGGGCTTGCAGCTTTCGCGAAACTCGACGCGCGGTGTCAGCGTTACGTGGCAAGGCGAATCTGTTGAGCTTTCATCCTCGTCCAAAAGGCGCGAAATAAGCTTGCCGGTTTGCCGCCCGATCTCGGTCGGATCGACAACAACGGTGGAAATCGAGGGGGAACTGAACCGCGAAACTTCAAAGTTCCCGAACCCAACGACAGAGATATCTTCGGGCACGGATTTACCAATTTGCAGAAGACGGCTCTGAACGCCAAAGGCCGCCATGTCCGATACGCAAAACACGCATTCCACCTGCGGATATTGCTCCAAGATAACGTCTACAGCAGCGGCACCATTTTCGATGGTTAGCGGCGGCGTTCCCAACATGATCTGCGCTTTTGAGTCCAGCCCCGCACTACGCATGGCCTGCTCAAAACCGTCCCGGCGTGCTGCGCCTCGGGTCCAGTCATCCTGGCCCTCGCCAAGAAAAACAATGTTCTTGAAGCCACGCTCAATTAGCGCCTTCGTCATGTCATAGGCGGCTTTGGAGTTCGAAAACCCAACCGTGTGGGCAATGGGATGTTTTGGTTTTTCCCAGATTTCCACAATGGGCACCGATACGTCGGCCAGCAAATCAAGCGTGCGCTGTGTATGACCGTCGTAGGAGAGAACGATCGCTTCCGGGCGGCGGCGCAACATGGTTTCGACCAACTGCTCCTCGCGCTCGGCCGAATAGTCCGTGTGCCCAAGCAGCAATTGCAGACCCACCTTTTCCAACTCTTCCGTCAGGCTTTGAACCGTCAACGCGAAGTGCAAGTTATTCAGAGAGGGCAATAGCACCGCAACAAAGCCGGATTTCTTGGTCGTCAGAGAACCCGCCATCTGGTCAGGCACATAATTCATCTGCTTGACGACTTGCAGGATATAGTCCCGGGTTTCTTTGGAAATAGGGCTGTTTTTCTTCAGTGCCCGACTGACTGTCATCCGCGAAACGCCTGCCGCTTTGGCGACGTCTCGCATCGTAACATGCGTGCGACCGGGAATCTTGTTCGTCATGCAACCACCGCCTTTGGGCAGAAGTTAGACCACCTTGTTCCCGGTCACAATCTTAGAACGTCAGCCCTGCAATTCGCTGGGCAAAAGCGCCGCAGGCATATTCTGATAGCTTACAGGTCGCAGCCAGCGCACGATGGCCAGGGTACCAACCGATGTGGCGCGAACATCCGTGCTTGCCGGATAAGGCCCGCCATGCATCATCGCGGAACACACCTCGACGCCGGTCGGGAAACCGTTGGCCAGCAAACGGCCTGCCTTTTCTTCCAGCACCGGCATCAGGTTGCTGGCAAGTTCTGCGTCTGCGTCATCCAGGTGCAAGGTCAATGTCAGCTGACCCTCAATGCACTCAGCAACCGCCCGCATCTCGTCAATGTCGTCACAGCGGACGAGTATGCCCGCCGCCCCAAAGACTTCGTGCTGCAGCTTTGGATTTGCCATCCATTCCTTGGCACTGACTTTGAACAGCGCCGGAACAGCCGCGCGATTGCCGGTTGCCGCCCCGCAAGACGTGACCTCGACCATCAGGTCGCGGAATTCCCTAACGCCTTGTTCAAAAGCCCCGTGGATGCCGTCGGTCAGCATTTTCTGTTCAGCCGTATCATTCAGCGCAGTCGCACAAGCCAATTCCAGCGCGTCAGACTCAGGCCCGGCCAGCATGACGGCGACGCCGGGATTGGTGCAGAATTGACCCGCGCCCATTGTCAGGGACGCGGCCCAACCTGTCCCGATTTCAACGGCGCGGGCGGCCATTGCGGCAGGCAAGCAAAACATTGGATTGACCGAGCCCAACTCACCATAGAATGGGATTGGCTGCGGTCGCGCATGGCACTGATCATAGAGAGCACGCCCCCCGGCCAGCGATCCGGTAAAGCCAACCGCCCGAATTTCAGGATGCTGAACAAGCGCAGACCCAACCTCACGGCCGGAGCCTTGTACCATCTGGAACGTGCCCGAGGGCATGCCGCAAATCTCGATCGCTTTTGCAATTGCTTGCGCCACAAGCTCGGCGGTTCCCGCATGGGCGCTGTGGCCCTTGACGATCACAGGGCATCCAGCGGCCAAAGCCGAGGCTGTATCCCCGCCCGCCGTAGAAAAGGCGAGCGGGAAGTTCGACGCACCAAAGACGGCTACTGGGCCGATGGCTTTGTGCGTCAGGCGCAGATCAGGACGGGGGAGTGGCGTCCTGTCAGGAAGTGCGCCGTCTTTGCGGATATCAAGATATCCGGTCTCTTCGATCAGGTCAGCGAACATGCGCAATTGTCCGGTGGTGCGCCCACGCTCACCCACCAGACGCGCTTCGGGCAGGCCGGTTTCGGCCATCCCGGTCTGGGTGATTTCATCCCCCAACACATCCATTTGGTCCGCAATCGTGCGCAGAAACGCGGCACGCTCGGCCCGCGACTTGCCGGAATACGCACGGAAATCGCGGCGTGCGGCCTTGCAGGCCTCGTCCACCTGCGTCGCTGTCGCTTGTGCAAAGCTCTGCCCGTCCAGATCGTCTGAAGCACGCGAATTGGCTGATCCGACCCATTTGCCGTCGATCAGGTTTTGTCCAAGGATCATCTTATTTTCCCCATTTCAGGACCATCGGGTCCAACGGTTTCAAAAGGTCTATCAAACGGTCGCGAATGGCCGGTTGCAGCGGATCAATCGGGTGGCGGCAAATCTCGGATCGGATGACTCCGCCTTCGACCATTGCGGCTTTGCACGATTGCCAACCGCATTGGCGGTTTTCATGATTGATCACCATCGCCACACGCCCATAGGCCACAGTTGCGTCTGCCACGCGACCCGCATGGTGATGTGTAAGGACCGGCTTGATCTGATCAACAATCATGCCCGAGGTCATCGATCCTGTGGCGCCTGCATCCAGATCGGCCAAAAGGGTAATGCCCTCTTCACCATCAAAGGGTGCTTCGATGGCGTCACCGCCTTCCGCGATCAGCGCGCGCAGCTTGTTGGCGGCGCGCGGGCATTCGATCTTGAACAGTTTCACCATGTCGATCTCTTGCGCCATGCGCACCAGCAGCGGCACCGGCAGATCGACGCCCGACAATGGCGCGTCCTGCACCATGATCGGAATGCCAACCTCGCCCACGGCTGCAAACTGTTCGAATGTCTGCTGAGCGTTCCCTTTCAGAAGCGCCCCATGATAGGGCGGCATCATCATCACAATGTCCGCGCCCAGATCCTTGGCGAATTTCGCGCGCTCTACCGCGATCTGTGTGGCAAAATGGCTGATCGTCACGATCATCGGGACACGACCGGCGACATGCTCAAGGCTCAGCCGCGTCAGGATTGCACGTTCTTCGTCTGAAATAAGGAATTGTTCCGAGAAGTTGGCCAGAACGCAAATCCCGTCCGCGCCCTGATCGATCAGACAATCCAGTACGCGCTTCATCCCCTCAAGATCGAGCGAGCCGTCTTCATTGAATGGCGTCGGCGCGACGGGCCAGATACCGGTGTAAGTCATGGTTTACTCCGTTATCTCAAAATGTTTCAGGTGCTTGTCAGTGATCTCGATTCCCAGACCGGGCTTGTTGTCATCCAGGTCCAGCATTCCGTCTACGGCATCCGGATCGCCTTCGAAGATGTAGTAGAACAGCTCATTTCCGACCTCGACATCGAAGACCGGAAAGTATTCGCTGATCATGCAGTTCGCGTTGGCCATGGTCAGATGGTAGTTATGCATCTGGCCCGCATGCGGGATGACCGGCACCTGAAAAGCCTCGGCGATGGCGTTGATCTTTTGCGCCGCCGTGATGCCTCCGACGCGATTGGTGTCATATTGAAGGACACTGACGGCTTTTTTCTCGATCAGGTCCTTGCAGCCGATGACCGAAAACTCGTGCTCACCCCCCGAGATCGGCACGATGTTCATCGCGTTGAGTTCGCGGTACCCTTCAACGTCATCAGCAATGACCGGTTCCTCCAGCCAACGCGGTTCATATTGGACCAGCTTTGGCAGCATCCGCTTGGTGTAGTCGAGGTTCCAGCCCTGGTAGCATTCCAGCATAAGGTCCACATCGTAGCCGATCACCTCGCGCACCGCTTCAACCCGTTTGAGGTTCTCGCGCATACCCGCCATGCCGTCCTTTGGCCCCCAGCCAAAGCGCATCTTGTATCCGGGATAGTTGTTTTTCTTGGCCTCTTCCGCCTCGGCCTGCATAGCCTCAATAGGGCCGGAATAGAGCTTGGAGTAATAGACCGGAATCTTTTCCTTGGTGCGACCGCCCAGCAATTTGAACACTGGTTTGCCAGCCAGTTTGCCCATCAAATCCCAGATCGCCAGATCCACGGCCGAGATCGCCGTCATACCAATGCCTTTGCGGCCCCAGGCGTGACTGCGCCGGTACATCTTTTCCCACAGATAGGCATAGTCGAACGGGTCTTCGCCGATGACCATAGGCCCGAACCAGTCATCAATCGCCTTCTTGACCACCGTGGGCGCAAGCGCAGCATTGCCGATGCCGATGGTGCCGTCCTCGGTCTCAATTTCGCAGGTCAGCCACTGGTGGAACCGGAACGATGACATTGCATCGCCCTTATCCCAAAGGACATCCGATGCATTGGTGCAGAAATTGCCGGTGGGTGGCACAGTCGGCCCGGTCCAGTTCCAGACGCGGGTGCGCACGGATTTGATTTTGGTCATCTTGGTCTCCTCAGTCCGCGCAGCGTTCTGCGCGATGCGTCTTTGCCATACGCACCAACAGGTCGAACGCCTGCCGTGTTGCGCCCGGATTGGCCTTGTTCTGTCCGGCAATATCGAAAGCGGTGCCATGGGCCGGGGTCGCCACCGGAATGGGCAACCCACCGGCAACGGTCACGCCGCGCTCAAACCCCAAGAGCTTGATCGCGATCTGACCCTGGTCGTGATACATGGTCACAACCGCATCGACCTCACCGCGCTGCGCCTTCAGAAACACCGTGTCAGACGGCCATGGCCCCGTCACGTTCAACTGTTTCTGTTGTGCTTTGCGCACGGCGGGCTCCAGAATGTCGATCTCTTCCCGCCCGAATTTTCCGTTGTCGCCGGCATGGGGATTCAGCGCGGCTACCGCGATGTTGGGGCGGGCTTTCCCGGCCTTTCGCAGCGTGTCATTGGCCAAATTAACAGCTTTCAGTATTCCGTCTTCGGTGATATTGGCGGCGACATCTTTGAGACCAATGTGAGAGGTGACACGTGTTGTCATCAACTCGTCCAGAACGTTGAGTTCCGAGTGGTATCCATCATGGCCCATATAGCGCGCCATATAGCGGTGTTCATCCTCGGCATTCAGGCCTGCCGCTGTCATCGCGGCCTTGTTGAACGGTCCAAACAGGATGCCATCGACCTGTCCGGCCATCGCCAGATCCATCGCTTGGTCGAGACAGCGAAGCGATGTGGTTCCGCCCTCAACGGTGACCTCTGCGATCTTCACGTCCTCGGATGCGATCGTATCGAGCTCAAGATGCGACAGACCCGGTTGATCTGCCACCGCATCCACTGTGTTTAGCGGCACATCCAGTTCGGCCTGTTCCGCGCCGCGCTGCCAGAGGTGACTGTCACCCACCAGAACAATATCTGCGGCCTCCTGCACGCCGTTCTGATTCAGCAATTTGGCAATCAGTTCTGGCCCGATCCCGGACGGGTCGCCAGGTACGATAGCGATACGCGGTTTCGTCATGCCGCAGTCTCCCAATAATTTGAATATCCATCGGGCAGGATCACCATCACATCCGGTTCCTTGCCCGTATCAAAGGTCTGCACCACCTCGAACGTGTCGAGGTTGAACCGCAGCACCTGTTCGCAATCAATGGCGATATAGGCGAATGCGGCCTCGTCATCGATACACAGCGCCAGCGGGTTCGCAGGTGTTTTCTGTTCGTGCAGCATTTCCCCCGTTGCCTCGTCAAAGACGGAAAACGAGCCGCCGAAATGGTTCATCGTGACCAGCCGATTTCGTTTCGCATCGTAGTAGATGCGGCAGGGGTCATCCGGCGTCGGAAAGCTGCGCTCGATATCCAACGTGTCCGTGTTGATCACGGCCACCGTGTTGGAAATTCGCTGAGACGTGTAAAGCGTATGCGCCTCTTCGCGCAGGCAACGTCCTTCGGGCTTTTGTCCGGTTTTTATCGAAATCGGAACAACGGATACATCATAGGGGTTGAACACCGTCACATCGCCCGAGTTCAGGTTCATCGAATAGGCCGTGTGCCCGTCCTTGGTCAGAGCAAACAGATGGCATTTGGTGCCGCCGGTGGGGGTAATGTGATCCCAGCCCTGATCGAAGGCGCGCGGGTTTTCCTTGACCAGTAGATGTCCGGTCCATTCCGAAAGCACATAAAGCCGGCCCTGTCCGTCAAGACCGATCCCATGCGGGCGGGCGTGCTCGCCCAGATCATAGGTGTGAACGATTTCCTGCTTGCAGATATCAATCACTATGACCGAGCGGCCATCGGTGCCGTCGATGCCTGAATTCTGAACACCGTAGTGACCGACATAGGCATAGTGAAAGTCGTCATCGACCACGAATTCATGGGGAAAATGCGGCAGATCCAAGCGGCCCTGACGGGCCCCTGTTTCAATATCGTACCAGCTTACGCAATGGCTGCATTTTTCGATCAGCATCATGGATTGCGCCATCTTGGATCCCTTTCCACATCATCTTTTCACCCTATGTGACCGGTCACATCGTTATTAACCGCAGAAGCAATCGTCAATCCCAATTCGGCTTGAACCAGGTGGGTTTGGGCGGGAAAGCCCCGCCCAGCCCGTTCAACGCTCCAGTGCACCAACGCCCGAGAACCGGAACGCTTCCTGTTCCAACGCGTCCAGTTCTTCAGCACTCATCTGGTCATGAGCGACAGTGATCCGACCAAGGAAGACAAACGGCAGTTCGTCCTGGCGGCCTTCCATATGCGCCTTGATCGCCTCAGCTGTGGCGGCGCCGACGTCATCACCCATGCGCATAGGGGTTGCATCCAGCTCGCCGCGACGGATTGCATCCAGCTCAAGGCCCGTGCCGCCCCAACCGGTCGAGAACACATCCTTTTCCTTACCGACGGCAACCTGTGCTTCGACCGACCCCATGGCCATCGCGGTGTTGGCGTTGTGGATGATCGTAGCTTCGGGATAGGCCTGCAGGATCAGACTGGTGCCTTCGAAGCCGCCTTCACGCTGGTACTCGCCATAATGTTCATAGGCAGTGGTCCAGTTTCCCTTCTCCTCAACGCAGGCTTTGAAATCGCCCGAGCGCTGATCGTCGGTGATCCCCGGAATTCCGCGGTTCATCGCCATGGTCACATCACTGCCCAGACGTTCCAGCATATAGTCGCACATGGTTAGTGCTCCGGCGGCCGAGCTGAAATCGAACCAAGCATCCGGCTGGTTTGCCAGTTCCTTGGGTGGCGTATGGAAGGCCCAGACAAAGGTCGCAAACCCCTCGTTGCCCGCCATCTTGTCGATGTTATCCGCCTGAATTGCCAGTTCCGACGGGCCGAAGATGACAAAGTCATAAAGGTCCGAATCCTGCACCACCTGATTGGCATAGGTCGATTGCAGGCTGTGTTCGATCTGACGGCTGGCGAACTCGGTGGTCTCGTATTCGATACCCAACTCGTCCAGACGCTTAGTCATCGCCAGATAGTTGCGCGCCCAGAAATCCGACGTGTCGGCGGAGGGGTAAATCAGCGCGATCTGCAGCGGCCCGTCCTGCGCGCCCGAGTACTTGACCGCCTCGGCCCCCGTCATGGCTTGCAATGCTTCCAGCTTGCCATCGGCATTCACCTCACCGGGAACCCAATAGTCGCGCTCTTCGATGCCCGGCAGCTCTTTCAGCGGCAGTTTTCCGTGCCCGTCGGCAAAGGCCGCAGTGGCACACATGCAAAACGCGCTTGTCGTCAGTAGTGCTTTGTTGAATTGTCTCACGGTAAGTCCTCCCTTTCGCGAACATTGTGGGGTCTTGCAGGTGCGCCGGGACTCCTACCTCCCGGCGCACCACCTTTATTGCCTTAGCCGCTTGGCGCAGGCTCGGTTGCCAGCCCGGCCCCAAGGGCCAGCAACAGGATGAGTGCTCCGATCAGCGCTGCGGAAAAACGGATCAGTTTCTGCGCCTCTTTGGTGCGTAGCCCGGCCAACAGGCTGCGTGCGCCATCGCGATCTTTCTTTTGCATCCACGTGTAGAGCGCAACCGAGCTGACAATCACCACGCCCGACGCGACGGATTGCCAGAAGAACTCGATCCGTAGCGTGACCAGCGCGTTGATCATCATCGAAAGCAAAAGCACACCGGCTAGCGAGCCGAGCATTGAGGCGCGCCCGCCAAACAGCGAGGTGCCGCCCACCACAACTGCCGCAATGACGTGCAGGTTGAAATACGGGGCCGAGGTCGCCTGAATGGCATTCAGCTTACCGGTCAGCATGACACCCGCCATCGCTGCCGCAGCACCCATCAGCACATAGGCGTAGATTTTATGGCGATCGACGGCCACGCCTGTCATTTCACTGGCCTCCGGGTTGGAGCCGATCGCAATCGTATAACGGCCAAAATAGGTTCGGGTCAGGACCACATAGCCAATGGCCATCGTGATCAGGCCCAAGACCACTGGAACCGGGATAAAGCCGGGAATCTGGCCGCGCCCGATCTCGGTTATCAGCTCGGGAAAACGCGCCAGAACCAAACCTTTTGCAATGACCAACGCCAGTCCGCGATAGACAAGGTCCATCGCCAGTGTGCCTATCAGATCCGGCACCTTGAACCGGGTGATGACCAGCCCGTTGATCAGGCCCATGATCGCGCCAAGGACAATCGCCAGGGGCACGGCCACCCAGGCCGGGAAACCATATTGCTTGACCAGAAAGGCCATCAGGATCGCGGACAGGGCCGCAATCGAGCCAATCGACAGGTCAATCCCACGCTGTGTGATGACAAAGGTCATCGCCATTGCCATCGGCATGTACAGCGCTGCATCCAGCAGGATCAGGTTCAGGTTGGTGAGGCGGAAATACCGCGCCGGTTCCGCAATCCCCATGAAGATGAGGATTGCCAGGATCATGACCATGGGGCCGATGAATGCCAGATATGGTTCAAGCCGCTCCATGAATGTCTTGTGTTCGGGGTTTGTTGTTGCTGCGCTCATGTCTATTTCTCCTTCACGCAGCCGCATCCTGGGCACCGACAATCAGGCCCAGAACATCTTGGACGGAACTCTCCGCAGTTTTGACAACGCCAACGGCGCGACCCCGGCGTTGCACATGCACGCGGTCCGCGACCTCAAAGACGTCATCCAGCGAATGCGAAATCAGGATCACGGCAAGACCCTGTTCGCGCAGCGTCTTGATCAGTTTCAGCGTCCGCGCGGTTTCCTGCGGACCCAAAGCTGCCGTGGGTTCGTCCATGACCAACAAGCGCAGATCTTCGTGATAGACCGCGCGCGAAATCGCGACCGCCTGCCGCTGGCCGCCTGACAGGCTTTCGGTCATCACATCCATCGACCGAAGCCGGACGCCCAGGCGATCTTCCAAAACCCGGGCGGCCTCGGTTTTCATACGCTTGTTGTCCAGAAACGGAATTCCAAAAACGTTCTTGGTCAGCTCATTGCCCAGAAACATATTGGCCGCTGGTGACAGGTGATCAGCAAGTGCGAGGGTCTGGTAAACCGCATCAATCCCGTTTGCGATTGCGTCAGAGTGGCTGGCCATCTCCAACGGTTTTCCATCCATCAGGATGTGACCTTCGGTGGGTTGATACACTCCGGTCAGGATCTTGATCAGGGTGGATTTACCCGCCCCGTTGTCCCCGACGATGGCGAGTACTTCTCCTGCATGGGCCGTCAGATCGACGTCCTGCAGCGCGGTCACCCCACCGAAGCGTTTGGTTATTCCCAGCATTTGAACCAATGGCTGTTCGCTCATGGTTTCCTCCTTTGCGCAAAGCTCCGCCATGGCGGTCGAAAGACCGCTGAGGTGGGTTTGCGCTGTGTCATCTTTTCGAGCGGGGCCTTTGCCAACTCAGGCAAGGACCACCGGATCGGTTACTTGCCCCAGATCTTTGCGTAGGCTTCGCGATAGGGGCTGTCAGGGTCAAATTGGTTGCTGTCGCCCAGCTTGGCCAGACCTTCTTCGGTCACCAGTGCCGGTGACGTGACATAGCCCGAGCATGCCTCGCCCTGAATGGCGCGGTTCAATTCGTCCACCAGTTGCCAGCCTTGCAGGTTGAGTGGCTCGGCCACGGTGATGGTCTGGTAACTGCCGCTGCGGATACGCTGGAATGCGGCCTCGGACCCGTCTCCGGCGGACCCCGCTTGCGGGCCATCTGCCGAGGAAATACCAGCCGCTGCAAGCGCCGGTCCCATGAAGTCGAAATACAGATCGTTGATCGCAAGCGCGTGCGTCCACTGATCGCCATACTTCTGCAACAGGCTGGTGGTCAGCGGGCCCATTCGGGCCGAGGTATCAGCGATGGGTGTGTCGACATATTCCAGCACCGTGCCGCCTGCAGCTTCGATGGTTTCTTTGATCCGGTCCGCCTTGTCGATAGCGATCTGATAGGTTGAGTCGGTGAAGATAATCGCTCCCACACCGTTGCCGCCATCATCCATCGCCCATTCCGCAGCCACCTCAGAGACGGTCATTGCGTCGGTTGAGACATTGGCAAAGATACCCCCGGGCGCGTCACATCCGATCTTAGGACCGGAATGCCAGGCCACCATCGGGATGCCCGCGTTTACCACGCCTTCCAGCGCGGCCTGCTGTTCGATGGCGTCAAAACCGTTGATGATGATCCCGTCTGGCTGCAGAGCCAGCGCCTGACCAATTGCCCCGGTCCGCCCCTGAATGGAGCCGGCACCGTCAAGTACGCGCACGTCCCAACCAATTGTACCGACCGCTTCTTCGACACCGTTGGTAACCCCAAGAATGCCGCCGTTCTTCAGATCACCTGCCACGACAACTATGGATTTGCCTTCGACGGCCTTTGGTCCGCTAGTGGGCCCGTCAAACGCGGTCTCGGCAGTCGCCGACACACCTAAACCCGTCAAAAGTGCGGCGGCGGATACCGTCATGAAAGTCCGTTTCAGCATAATCTCCTCCCTTATGCTGTTTACTTTTTGGCGCCTTTGCGACGCTGGGCGTAACCGGCAATACCGATTGCGATCAGCAGCGTGACACCGTTGAACATCGGCTCGACCCAGAAGGATCCACCGAATTGCTGAATGCCCGAGATACCAACAGCCAGGATCGCGACACCCACGACTGTTCCCCAAACATTCACGCGTCCCGGCTTGATGGTCGTGGACCCAAGGAAGGCTCCGACCAAAGCAGGTAACAGGAATTCAAGACCGACCGAGGCTTGGCCGATCCGCAATTTCGACGCCAGCAACACGCCCGCAAAGGCGGTGATCAGTCCCGATGACATGAACGCACCGATGACGAATTTTCGTGTCGGAATACCGTTCAGCTGCGCGGCGCGCTGGTTTGCACCTATCGCATAGAGATACCGGCCAATCGGCGTGTACTCCAGGATCAGCCACATCGCGACAGTGATCGCCAGCACATAGAACCCGGTGATTGGCAGGCCGAAGACAAAGGTGCCGTTGATCGCATAAAAGCTGTCAGGCAATGCCCCGACCATCTGACGCCCACCTGTGTGCCACAGCGCCAGCGCATAGAGCACCGTACCCGTCCCCAAGGTGGCGATGAAGCTGTCGATCTTGGCAACCTCGACCAGCAATCCGTTCAGGAATCCCGTCAGCAGACCCAGCGACAGGACGATAGCCACCGCGATAGGCCACGGGATGCCATAGATTGTCTGCAATGAGATCGCCAGAATATGCCACAGCACGATCCCGTACCCGACCGTCAGGTCGATACGCCCTGCGGCCATCGGGATCATCGCCCCCAAGGACAGCAACGCTATGATAGCCTTGTCCGAGATAATCGCCCGCAGGTTCAGAAGCGTTGGAAACGTGTTCGGCAGAAGGATTGAAAACAGGATGATCAGAAAGCCTGTCAGCAGGACCAGACCATAAACCGGCAGAAACCGCAGAATACGTGTTTTGACCGAGGCACCTTTCAACTCGGCCTTGGTGGGTTCCAGCGCGTTGGATTCAAGCGATTGCATAGTCGTATTCCTTAACTCGCCACTGCGTTCGACGCCGAAGCAGCCTGTATCAGGTTTTCAGTTGTCAGTTCGGTGCCCGTCAGTTCGCGTACGATCTGACCCTGACTGAAGACAATAGCGCGATGACAGATGGCCGCGACTTCCTCAAAGTCTGTCGAGACGACAATGATGCCAACACCGTCCTCCATGGCGCGGTTCAGCAGGGCGTAGATTTCCGCCTTGGCACCAACATCCACACCCGCGGTCGGATCTTCACAGATCAACAGCTTGCGTTTGGTTTCAAGCCAACGCCCGATGACAACCTTTTGCTGGTTCCCACCCGACAAGCTTTCGATCGCCATGCTTTGATCATTGGGAGACAGAGCCACATCCGCACCAATACGCGCGGCACTTTCCGTTTCAACCCGATGGCTCATGAAGGACAGCAACGACCGCCCTATAGCCGCAGGGTTCAGGAACGTGTTCTCGCGGATCGTCAGCGACATGGCTACAGATTCCTCGGTTCTGTCCCGCGCGACCAAGCCGATCCCGGACGCCATTGCGGTTTGTGGAGAGCTCAGGTCAGGCGTCTCACCATGCAACGAAATCTGACCGCTAAACGCTTCCGACCCGAATAGCGCACGCGATACGTTCTCGTGCCCTGCGCCGCGAAGGCCCACAAGACCGACGATCTCATTGGTCTGCAGTTGAAAGCTGACATTATGCGCTGCTTCCATATTCAAGCCGAACACCTCAAGCAGCGTATCGCCCGGCGGGATGTCCGGCTTCATCACCTGCCGAGTCTTGCGACCGACAATCATATAAACCAGCTCTTCCGGCGTCGTATGGTCAATGCTGCGAAGACCAACCATCTCGCCGTCCCGCAGAACAGCCACCCGGTCGGCAATCTGAAAAATCTCATCCAGCCGGTGAGACACATAGATCATGCCGACGCCCTGTTCCTTCAAAGGACGTAGCGCCTCAAACAACCTCTCAACTTCATCGGCCGGAAGCGACGCCGTCGGCTCATCCAAAACCAGATAGTCGCAATCCACCGCCAACGCGCGCGCGATTGCGACCAGAGATTTCTCGGTGCGTGACAAGTCCTGCACCCGCGTGGTCGGATCAAACTCGCACCCCACCTTATCCAGGGCATCCTGCGCAAAGCTGTCGACGGACTTCCAGTTGATCAGCCCGCTTTTGCGTGAGTAGCCGAGGGCCAGCGCAATATTCTCGGCCACCGTCATCCATTCGATCATGCCCAGATCCTGGTGGATGAAAGCAACGGACTGACGCTCTCCAAATCCGCCTGGACGATGTTCGTAAGGCCGACCATTGATCAGAACCCGACCTTCGTCAGCTTTGTGTATGCCGCCAAGGATTTTGATGAGGGTCGATTTGCCTGCCCCGTTTTCGCCCAGCAGGGCGACAATCTCACCGCGTTCGACATTCAGAGACACGTCGCGCAACGCATAGGTGCCTCCAAAATGCTTCTTTATCCCGTCGAAGAATAAATTGTTTTGCGCAGTGCTAGGCACAGCCGCCTCCTCCCAGACCTAGGAAACCCCAATGCTCCTCAACATCGTATTGAGTTACCCGTAACGTTACGCTAGCATTCGCACAGGTCAGCCTATTGTCAACAAAAAAGAGTTACCCGTAACGTAAATGAGCAGTGACCCTGATAAAACAAGTAAAAACAATAAGGTGAGCCTCGCAGAAGTGGCAAAGGCTGCAGGCGTTTCCAAGATGACGGCCAGTCGAGTCTTGCGCGATGAAGGCGGGTTTTCGGAAAAAACGCGTGCCAAGGTTATGGCCGAAGTGGATAGGTTGGGCTACCTGCCGAATCGCTTGGCGACTGTTTTCGCGGGCGACAAGAAGTCTACTTTTGTCGGCGTAAGCATCCCGGAACTGGGCAATGAAATCTTCGCGCAGGTTCTGGAAGGCATCGACCGCAAGCTTGGTGCGTTCAGCCATCAAACCGTGCTGGGTTTGACCGAGCATGAAATCGACCATGAGGAAAAATGGATCGAGACCGTTCTGTCTTGGCAACCTGCCGGGCTGATCATCACGGGACGCTCGCATAGCCAGAAGGCAATCCAAATGCTGCGCGGTGCGGGCATTCCTTTGGTCGAAATCTGGGATTTCAATTCCAGTCCCCTTGATATGTGTGTTGGGCTGAACCACTTTGACAGCGGCTATAGCATGGGCCGCTATCTTGCCGGAATGGAGTACCAAAAGTTTGGCTACGTCGGCACGTCTCATGATGTGGCAAATGCTGCTACCGCGCGGCTTCATGGGTTCTCGAAGGCTATTGAAGACGCAAACGGGCGACTTGAAAAACAGCTTCTTCTCAAAGACACGCCAGGTTTTTACACCGGGTTTTACGGCACCGAACAATTGCTGGCGGCGCATCGCGACGTTGAAGTCATTTTCTATCAAAATGACAATATGGCAATCGGCGGACTGCAATACGCTCAGAAAATCGGCCTGAGCGTCCCCAGCGACATCGGCATCGCAGGATGGGGCGACCTACCAATTTCGGCGATACAACCCTATCGGCTGACATCAATCGCGGTCCCTCACCTCAGAATTGGCCAGATCGCTGCCGAGATGGTGCTGGCACAGATCAATGGTGAACCGACAAAATCCACAAAGGACGTCGGGTTTCGGCTCATTCCCGGAAGTACAGTGAGGAAAGCCAGGTCGAATGAATAGCCAGGCTTCTTGCCTTCACCAGCTTCATTTTTCATACCAAACTCTTCAGAGAGTTTGCGAGGTGGAGCAACTAGCCTCAATTCCTTAAAACTCTGCAAAAGACAATCGATGCACGTTGTTATACAACCTCGGGTGTTCACTACTGCCAAACCAAACTGTGAACATCCTTGAAGCGGTGTTATGTGACGCGATCTCTGGTTGAGTGATGGCCGTTCAGTGGAACAAGTAAGAAAGGCTGTCTCGGGGACTTTGCTGCCGTTGACTGGAGTGATGACGATAGCCGCTGCCAGCCCGAAGCTGACATTCGGGGAATCCTAATTGCAAGGCCCGGTAGGGTTCGGAATCGAGTTGCGAAGAGAAAGAAATCTCATATCCGTGCCCTTGATCAGTTGTCCGATCTGAGGTTGGATGTGAAGAATAACAGCCAACTGCGGCACAAAAAAAGCAATGAGTGCGTTAAATGGGAAAGCAGTTTGTCGTGATCACAGTACCAAAGATGTGGTTGCTTGAGCGTGCGTTAATCCAAATTAAATCTATCAAAGATAGGCGACCAATCCACGAATCCTAATGAGAATTTTTGCAAGGATTTCGAAGGGCCCTGCTTCAGGGCTGTAAACCGTGGCCGAGCCAACCATGCCAAGCTGCGCGGCGTGGTCGGGCAAGTCCTCAGGCCAGTCCAGAATAACCAGAACTTCGGAAGTCGAGCCTATGGACGCCGCTGAGAGCAGATCCGAGCTCACCGGGATCTGCCCGCCTGATGTGCCTGGTGAGATTTGAGAAACTCTGGAGGTCAGGATTTTTCCCGGCGCCGCATCCAGCACAATTTCTGCTGGCATCCCCGCCGTTAGGGCGACCGACCCGTTCTGGCTGAACACACCGACCAGACGCAATGAATCCGTTTCGATGAACGGCATCACGCCAGCCGAAGAAGTGACCTGATTGCCGGGTGACAGGTTTACGGCTGTGACGATCCCGTCCATTGGTGCAACCACGGTAGTGTCTTCGAGGTCGATTTGTGCGGATTGTAGCCGCGCCTCGGTGGCCTCCAGCGCCGCGCGACTTTCGTCCAGATCCTGCTGCGAGACCGACAGTCCTGGATTTTTGTCAAATACGGTTTGCTGCCGCCGTAGAGTCAGGGATGCAATTTCCACAGATGCCTTGGCCTCGTCGACAGCGGCCTGATACGGAGCTGGATCTATTTGGAAAAGCACTTCTCCGGCTGCCACAGACTGGTTGGGTGTCACTTGAACCGCCGTAACTTCTCCGCGCACCGATGGTGCAATTTCCACGACCACGCCCATGACGGCAATCCGACCCGAAGGCGTCGTTGTGTTTAGCTGGGCAATGACGTACAGGCAAATTCCCAGACCGACCAGGGCGGACATGGCCTTGCTGGGCCGGTTCCATGGCAGCAGCTTCAGCTTGAAAAAAACGAGCCATAGAAGTCCAAAATAGATCAGAAGAATAATTATCACTTTGTGCTCCTGGTTATCTGAGTTTCATAAATCTTGATCATACTATTTGAACAAACTCTGCCCGCCTGACCACCCAGACCTTCGTCCCAAACAGGAGCAGTACGTTTGGCGGCGTCGCAGGATCTGGACATTTTTCGTAGTTGCAAACCATTCAGGTTGCGGAGGCAAATGCCGAACTTTGCAAGTCGCGAAATCGAAGCCCAACTCCGACCACCACACGGCGGCTTGGAGCGCATACTTTCCAATGCTGCGGAACAACAGAAAGTCCACGTTCTTTCACAGGCATTCGTCACTTCATGCGTCATTGCAATGACCTCAAGCCAGCGTGAAATAAACTTCGGCAATTCGCTGAAAGGTCCAAAAGCAGGCGATAGCCGCACATCCACCAGCTAAACCGACTCGTATAGACATCCACAAACTGGAATTCACGCGCCGACAGATTATCAAGGCAGGCCAGAGCGCCAGAATAATGGCGACCTGGCCAAGCTCGACGCCAAGATTGAATGCAAGCAAGCTCTGCCAGATGTTTGGCGATGTAACCTGCAAGATCTTGTGCAACACAAAGCTAAACCCAAGCCCGTGCAAGAGACCAATCAGCGTTGTCAGAAGCACCATCGTGACCTCAGAACGCGCGTTGTCCTTAGAAGTCAAAAACGCCGCTGCGGCTGCAAAAATGATAGAAAGCGCGATCCCGGTTTCAACGGCAGGAACAAACCAAGCGCCCGATGGCACAAACCCGAAAAAGCCCAGCGACAGCGTTACACTATGCCCAACGGTAAAACCGGTTGCACGCAGCAATAGCGCCCTGAGTGTCTGTGCTCCAATGACCAAACACACAACAAAAAGAACATGATCTAAGCCTTCGAGGATATGTCGTATGCCTTCCCAGACAAAACTCAGGAATCCTCCATACCCCTCTTGCTGAACCACCAATGGTTCAGTCATCAGACCCCGAGATCGGAATATCTGCGGTGTGTCCGACGCGTAGTCGAGAATGAGGTTGGCCGTTTGGTCCTGATCCGGCAAGCCGGGGTCTAGCACGTTAGAAATGCTGTACGATTGGACCGGGCCGTCAGTGTCGTAATACAGGACGAGATCGATAATTGTGTCACCAACAAAAAGCGGCGGCATGAGGGCCGTTTCGGTGTCCACGGCCTGTTGAGCTTCGGCCAAAGTTGCAAATCCGGGCTCATTTCCAACTCGATGCAAGCGAACGGCCTGAACTGTTCCTCTTAAGCGCTGATTGTCGACCAACAGATGCAACCCACCTTCGGCGATTTGCCCTAGCCCATTGGGATCGCTCATGACAGCCTGCAAGTCGACAAAGTGGACCAACTGACCGTCGCTCATGGCATTAGTCGTGAATGGTGCAGCTTTCGGCAAGGCATCACCATCCTGATCACCGACCTTGTCTGCAACCAGATAAGGCATGGGCGTACGGATGTAGACACGCAGACCGTCTTCGGAATGCTCGACATGCGAAATTCGAACGTTGAGGTTAAGCAAAAAATGTGCCGAGGCTGACAGCGTCAGTGACAAAAACACACCGACAAACATAGTGCCGAAAGCAAAAACCTTTGGTCTTAAACACTTACGCATTTGGATCGCGAGCCTCGATTACAGTTAATCCATCCAGCTTCCATCGCCCTGACTCAGGTATGACCTCGGCCAGCACCCTAAACGTAACGGCGCGTATGTGGGCGTGCCCCCAATGACCGCCTTGGGCTTTCACTGTCCATTTGGCCAGAGTGCTAAATCCACCCGGTTTGAGGGTCGGGTCAACGCGCTCTAAATTCAGGTCTCTAATTTCGGTAACTGTAGCAAGACTGCCTCCTGGCGTTCGGATCACGAGACCACGTTCAACCTCTGTTGCGATGTCACTCAGAGACGCTTCCGTTACAATGTGTGCCAGCTCTGACTTTCTTGCGGCCGGTGAAATTTCCAGAGACACCGTGCTCAAATTCTCGACCATTGAGCGCAGTATATCTTCCGCAGCCTGCAGCTCAGGGGGATCAGACTTCTTCCAAGGCAAGTCCGGCAAATATCCCGAAAATGCGACTGTTTCCGATGTTGCGGCAATCATTGTTACGCAACTGATGCGCTTTGCAACTTTGCCCCTGCACAGCAGGAAGAAACCAAGTGAGGCGGCACTGATAATCCCGAAGATCAAAGCCATTGCCGGGTTCTGTCTTGTCTGCTGCTCAACTGGAATCTGAGTAACAGATGCTCTTTCGTATTGGAGCAAGCGGTTCTGCCAATGAAATTGAGGGTCTGCCGGTGTCACAGCTCCAAAGAATGGCCCGGCGATATCGTTTGAAATGGTCGCAACGCGAGAAATTTCCTCGTCAAACATATCCCATGTGACCGTCACCTGATCGGGAAGGTCTGCCGATGAGAAAGACAGGATAGCCCCGATAAACGCGTTGTTCACGGACACTTCCTTTCCAGGCTCGACAACCTGAAAACCCTGCGATGTCAGCTCCAGGAGTTTGGCTGTCGCGTTCGACGGTTGCACTAATTTGCCATCAATTGACACCGGGTTACGAGAAGCCAGGAAGACCGCTGCTTGGTTTACGATCAAGGCGCTACGCTGTGGCGAAAGTGTTTGACTGACTTCGGTAGTTTCACCAATCCAAGGCGCCAGTTCACGCAAACGGATCAACGTCTCATGCCGAACTTCACGAGGTTCGATGTAGAGAAAGGTGGATGTCCCGTCCTGAGCTTTTCGATTCAGGCTTTCAGCAGAAAAGCGGCTATCCCACGGATCAGGCCAGTGAATCTTTAACTCTGCGGGCTTTGCCAAGAAACTGAAATCCGTGACCGGAACCTCTCGGTCAAAAACCTGCATCCCGATTGTCACCAGTGGTTCGCCATCCTGCGATGGAGGCATTATGGTCAGCTCGTTGGGAACTGAGTTTTGAAACGGAAAGAACACTTCGACGAACAGAACACGCGGATCTTTTGGCGGGCTGGGAACAATTTGACCCGAGAATGGATCGCGCTGACCTGCAAGCGGCGAGGCCCGGTCGATGCGCGTTCGGTATTCTAACTTTCTGATTTCAGCGTGTAGGGGCTGTTCGTCCCTTGCAACAATAGACAGCGCCCGACTTTTGGCTTGGGCAGAACCTTGATCGGACTCTTGTTCAAATTCAGGCCCACCCTCGACGAAATCGGATGACAATCCGATTGGCAGCATATCCGCAAACAAAGGAATATCTTCGACATAGACCTCAAGGTCGACGTAAACCCCATCATCTTTGACATGAAGGACAGCAATATTGGGTGCGACTTCCGAACCGTTTGTCAAAACGACATCTGCTGAAACGGCCTGTGCACCCGAGGCCATCACGCTCAGCATCAAGAATAGTCGGCACAGATACCGCCAAATTGGAATTTTGTTCACCCCTGAACGTTAATTTTCCGGCATTGGCGGTGGCGTGTAACCATCCCATTTGCCGGCTTGAACCTTTTCAGAAGGCTCTTTTTCTTTTGAACGCGGTGCATTGATGTATTCGTCGCTCACAGCTGGTGGCAGCGCATAGTCGTCAACACTCGCTTCCCGAACAACGATCTGATTCTTGGTTACGTTTATCACCTGTAGATCTCGCGCCAGCGTAAGCGGTCCATCGTATGTCGAACGAACACCTTCCAGGATTGCCTGATAGTTTTCGGGCGAAAGAACAGAGTGATACCCTAGGGCCATGCGTGGCTCGACAGCGGACATAACTTTGCCGAAAGCCGCAGGTTCCGTATGAACGCGCGTAGCTACGTAAGTCGCCTGTTTCATGTCCCAGCCAAAATAAGGGGCTAGCGCATCCGGTGGTAGAAACGCCTCGTGAGAAGCGAGGTCCGCCCCTTTGGCATATTCGACATACCATTTGTTCGGGTATGTATCGCCACCAAAGACGTATTTCAGCCCATTCCATTCTAGAGAGTAGCTTACCGAGCCATCTAGACTGTGGATCGCAGGCCAAGAACGGATAGTTACGTCGTTCTCCTCATAAACGATCTCGTTTTCCTGCATGTAATCGAATTCAGTGACTTCGAGCTTGGCGCCATCATCCGGCAGCGCCCCCGTACGTGTGGCCAAATCCCAAGCATAGGCTTTGGACATGCCATCAACATAGGCTTTGGTGCCCAGTTCATCTTCTGATCCGGACGGGCCGAAGATGCGGAGCGGGGTATACCTGCCTGAAAGCCACCCCCCAACGTGGAGGCCCATGAAATCTCCAACGTGGTCAACATGTAAATGGCTGAAAAAGACCTTATCGACCTTTGCAAAGTCCGGTCGCAGCGAGAACAGGTTGCCCGTTGCGCCAGTTCCTACGTCAAACAGAAAGACGTCCCCATTCCCAAGTTCCACATAAAACGAAATCGAAACGGCTGCCTTGGTTTGGTTTGGCATCCCCGTACCCAATGCCGTGATACGCATCTCATCCTCGCCGAGGATTTCAGTGTTGGGAAAGTAAGACGCGGGATATACACCGTTTTCGATTTCAGTGGCACTCCGACCCGTCGGCAAGGCGTTTTGGGCCGTGGCAGTGCCAGCCAGTGTCACGCCTAGTGCCATCAATGTACCAGCTGCGGTTTTCATTAAGTTATTCATTGATCCCCCCTTCAAAGCGAAGCCTCGTAAGAGAACACGAAACCGTGAACCTCTCGTTCACCATAGACATCTCTACGGTAAGTCCATAGACTGCTCTATGTCAAATAAAGAATGCTGTAATCTGAATGTCAGAATCTATCGCTCGAAACTCACCAAAAAACGCCGCGACCAAGGAAGACTGGATATTGCTGGCCTACAAAGTACTCAATGAGGGCGGCGTTTCCGCGATAAAGGTCGTGCCAATGGCAAAGCGACTGAACCTGACAAGCGGCAGCTTTTACTGGCATTTCAAGAACGTCCGTGAGCTTTTGGATGAGGTTCTCAGATATTGGGAGCAGGAACTGACTGACAAAGTGATCGCAAAGGCAAAGACATTTGGCGGCCCCCCGGAAGACCGCATTCTTCTTCTTATGAAAAAGGTCATTGAAGAGGACGCCGCCTTGCCAGATCACGCTGTCTCAGTGTGGGCGAATACCGATGAGAAGGTAAGAGAAGCGTATCAAAGAACCATCGGCAAACGATTCCAGTTCGCCGCCTGGATGTTTGAGCAGGCCGGGTTTTCGAAAGAAGAAGCGAAAGCGCGTGGAAGACTGATGGTTACTTCGCTAATGGGAGACTCTTCGACCGGTCTGAAAGCGCAAGGCGATTGGGAAAAGGTTATAGAGCGGGAACATGCAATTCTTGTCGGACAGTAGAAGATAGAAGAAGAATGTTGCCCGGCATTGTAAGTTTGCTCGAAACGGACTGCCAGTTTTCAATCGCCCTGTAGAAACAGCTTACGCAACAATGCCAGAAGCCGACGTTCAGTCTGTGACCATCAAGGTCCGCTTCGTCCGCACAGCTGACTTTGAGCGGTTTCTCCCAAATGACCGATGTGCGGACAAAGCGGCCCTTTATCACAAGTCTGCGAATGACGCTTTGTCACTTTTTGGCGAAGCGCGATAGCGTGCGCTAACGTAACTGTAGCCCCCCGATACTCTCCCATTTGCAAGTGGCATCCTTCAAGCAGGCGTGTACCGCAGCTTTGGTTTGCGGATCGTAAACATCGGTCCTGTCACCCGCAAAGTGACCTGCATTCTTCATTAATTCTTGAATATCCCAGATCACACTGTTGTCGGCTACCGCCAAGGCTTCATCCCATATAACCTGCGCTTCAACCAACCTGCCTTTTTCCTCATAGATGGCGGCAAGGCGAAACAGCGCTTCAATGAACGGTGGGGAAGTTGCATGGCCTGCATCGTAGTTTTCTGGCCGCGCCAATCGGATGGCTTCCTTGTAGCTCGCCTCTGCTTCCTCCAAACGATCTAATTGTTCGAGAATTTCGCCTTTCGTGGTCCAAGGCATATGCTCCTGGCGCCCATTTTCTATTAGCCTGTCCACTGAAGTTAAGGCGCCCGCCCAATCCTCCACTTCCATTTGTGCGTTCACTTTGAGTCGCAACCCATCGCTGTAAACAAAATAGAAGTTTGAATTGTGCCCACTAAACACATCGGCCGCACATTCATTTCCGGCGGCCCTTAATTCAGATATTTGCGCTCTGAATCCCTCACCTAATTGCTCGTAGAGTTCCGGGCCTTGTGTCAAATACGACAGCTCCTCTAACGCTGCCTCGTATTGCTCAATCTGCATGTTCTGTCTTGCGCGCAACAGCATCAGGTACTCGGGACGATCAGTTGATTGTATCAACAGGTCCAGCGCATTCAGCGCCCCCGCTTGCGGTCCATCCGCATAGTTGGCCAAATGGTTTACGAAAGCCATATCCGGGTTGTTGGGACTCTTGCCTTGTTCTCTTTTTAGGATCTTGTCCAGTGCCGAAGGGTCACGCCCCCCAACCTTCCAGATCACCCACGTCATATACCCAAGTCTCCGGCTTGGTGCGCAATAAAGAGGGTCTAATACCAGAGCCTGCCGGTAGTCAGAAATCGCGGATTCCAAATTCCCAGCCGGCATGCTCAGTCGTCCTCGCCAATACCAAGCCCAAGCCGAGTTCGGATTGAGCTCTAGAGCTTTGTTGATATCCGACATGGAACCCGCGTAATCACCCATAATCCCTTTGAGCCACGCTTGGTCCTGCCAAGTATGATCAATGTGATCGTCAGTTGGGTATTTCGAAATCGCCTTGTCGTGCGCAGCCAGCGCCTCGGCGCAGATTTCGACCTGCTTGTCCGTATGGCGGGCGCTCTTGCAAGCAGCCAGCGTGGAATCGACGCGCTCAAACGCCATAGTTTTGAATGATTTGTAGACGATCAACCCAACTCCAGACGCAGCCACAATAATGGCGAGCAACCGAATTCTATTACGCAAAATCATTTTGTATGGGCATCAGTTTTTTATGAGAAATGCAGCTTTTTGTGTACTGATGCGCGGAATGTATGGCTGAATTAAGGCAATTTGTTTGAAGCGTCTCGCCATCGGACGTTTGTCCAAAGTGCAGCATCGGTTAAAATGGGCTCGATACAGGCGTTCGGCAGAATTCAGTGAATGTCTGATACGCGGACGAAACGGACATTCCTGGCGATTGTATGTGGTTGTCATTTTCCTGCATAAGATCACCTGAGCGGACAATCAAATCGTTCGCCGTGTAGCAGAAAGCCGTCACATAACTCGCATTTATCTGACATGCGATCTGTCTGCAAATTGTCGAAACGGCTCCCAACATTTGTTGGGAGCCGCACTTGTTGAAAATGAACGGAGTTGGAAAGTCAGGCGTGTCCACCACCGATCAAGCCGATACCCGAAGTCAGACCGAACCAAGCTTTGACCCGCAGACCAACCGCCTTGATGATACCCATTGCCTGGATCCCGTGGGCGACAAGTGTTCCTTCCATGTCACCTTCAAAACTGGTGGTGTAGGATTGGACGATGCAACCACTCCCTGGAACCAAAAGTTCGCGGTGTTCTGGGTGCACCAGATCGAGATGCACAACGATCTGACCCCGTTTCGCCTTTTCACTGGGCTCAATCAGGCGACCGCTGGGCGCAAGCTGACCGGAAGAAATCTGCTCCTGAATACGTACAATCCTTGCAGGGAGAACGGTATTGCGCATCGAGATGTTGAAGTTGCTTTCGCAAGCCACCTCTGCGGCCATACCTTCGTACAATTCAGTGCGAGAAACCTGCGAGAAACCGGCAACGATACGTCCTTTCTCAGCATCTTTCCGATCGGGCACGATCAGCATGGCGGGGCTCATTGCGGCTTGTGCTGCGCGCGATCCGACATTCAGGGTAACTTGTTCAACTACACCATCGACAGAGCTGAGCGTCAGGGTCTTTGAGAGTTCCACCTGAGCCTGCTGTAACGATGCACGCGCCGATGCAAGTTGGGCGGGCAGAACAGCCGTTGCCTGAACTTGCGCCACACCAAGTTGCGTTTCAGCAGCCTCAACCTCAGCTTCCCGAGTGCTCAAGGTTGCTTGAGCGCGCTCCAGCTGGCTCACTTGAAATGCTGCAGAGCCCTTTGCTTGAAGCGCCTCGTGATCCATCAGCACCAGCTCAGCCTGTTCTCTAGCGGTAACTGCGGCATCCACCACGGCCTGCGCGGTCTGGACCTGCAACTCAGCGGCCAGTTTCGCGCTTTCAATCTCTTCAACTTTGCGCATCGCGAGGTCTACAGCGGCTTGTTCCGACGCGTTCTCGACGGCAAAAAGCGGATCGCCCGGTTCTACACGATCACCGCCCTTTACATAGACATCGGTCACTGTTCCGCCGTTCTCAGCGACGACTGGAACGGTTCTGAAGGGCACAAGACCTGTGTAGGATTTTGGGTAGTAGTAGAACACGGCAAAGAAAACGATCAGTGCCAGGACGAACCACATGAAAAGCGCCCGGTGAACATTGTACAGGGTGACTGGCAGCCCGCGCCATTTCAGGTAAATAACGCGCAAGACAAACGGAAAAGATGTGACGAGCAGCTCGATCATTTTACAAACTCCTCTTTCGAAGGACGCCACCAAAGCATGAAGTCGCGGGCGATTGCGGTCAGGATTAGGGCGCCCGGCAGTAGGCTGCTGAAGTGACTCAGGGCTGGCATCAGCTCATACGCCAAGGCTACGGTGAGCATCGTCGGAATAGTTGTACGCAGCGGAGTACCGATTGATTTGTGTTCGGTGTAGCGTTCAAAACGCGCATAGAGATGTACGACTAACAGGATCGCAAGGGCGAGAACGACCAAGCCGACCCATGCATAAGTGTCGGTTTGATTGGGAGCGACCCACCATCTGGGATCACCGCCAGCAGCAAAGGCAGGAGTTGAGATGAGGCCAAGTATAGGCACCATCAGGAACGCGGGTGGTTTCATTTTCATGTCCTTTTGTTGCGCAGCCAAGCTGCGCGCGTAGATTTTGAGTCTCTTGAGAACGTCAATTCTCGGTTGGTTGTTGTGCAGGTTCTGAGGGCTGTTCCTGCGGGGAGTAGGGTGGATCCCAACGACGCCCGTTCGGTGTTTTCTCGCCAAGTGGCGAAGTGCGCAGACCGCGAATGTTCCCCCCGGACCACTCTTGTTTGGCGGAGTTTTGGATTGCCCTCAGTACACGGTAGTACCTTGCGAAGTAGATCATGGTCGTTTCCTTTCTGATGACCCGGACCTAACCGTCATCGCGCCTACGATCCTGAGGGTTCTGGACATTTGTTATTGGCTTCTGGACAATTGCAGGGACTGCAGGGAGTTGCGTGCAAGTCAGGGGAGGACGTAACAGTGCCACGCATTAGCGCTTACAGACTGCAAAATGTCGGGCTGCGTTATTCGCAAGAACCCGACGCGCGCATTCCGTTTCCTGAAGTCTTGGAAATGGCAGGGGCACCCATTGATATCGGCGGCAGCCCCGACGCCACTGTCGAGCTGCTACACGAGGCGGGTGCAGTTGAAACTGCGTGCCGGGTTTTGGAAGATAAAACCTTTGCCGCGCGCGTCGGGCTATCGGCGCAAGGTCCCGGAACGCTTCTGGCTTACATCGTGCGGGCGGCCGAAACAGTCGAAGACGCGCTGGCCTTGACGCAGCGCTTTTATGCTATGCAAGATCCTGACTTGCGTCTTGACGTATTGGGGGCGCCCGAAGAGCCAAAGATCACTCTGGAGAGCAGTGTGATCCCGGCGCATCAATATCCTCGCCACCGTGAAATGCTGATATTCGGTCTTTATAAGCGAGTTCAACAAATCACCTCTGGCGGGCTTGCCCCGATCTCTATCGAGTTGGAAACGGACGATGCCGAGCACTGCCGGCTGCTGGCGGATTTGGCGGGATGTGAAGTCTTAGGTTTCAAGTCCGGATACGCCTTGGCCCTGCCCACAAACGGCATGAGTTTTAAGATACCAACGGCAGACCCCACCTTATTGGGACATTTACGAAGGCACGGAGAAGAGCAACTGAAGGCGCAGCCTGATGCAGTCCGTAGTCTGTCCGACCGCATAATGGATATGCTCGGCGAACGTCTTCCCGGACCGATACCAAACGGCGACGATATAGCCGGAGAACTTGGCCTGACGCGTCGGACCATGACACGGCACCTGTCGGCCGAGGGAACAAGCTTTAAGGCTCTTCTGGAAGGTGTGCTGTGCGACCTGTCCAAACGCATGCTGCGTAGCGGTGAGGGTGTTGCCCGTGTTGCCTTCATGCTTGGATTTGCGGATCAGGCCGCCTTTTCGGTGGCGTTCAAGCGCTGGACAGGTGAAACGCCTGCCAGATTCCGTAAAGCTGGCCGCTAGAGGGACTGGCACCGGGGATCGAAAGATGTCCAAGATCCACAAAACCTTGTCCCGTCTCCAAAAGAAAGCGGGCCATCGGGGCACCTAGTTCAATGGCACACAGCAGCCACGGTGGTTGCTGACCCAGAACAAGGATGAACCCTATGAAGACCTCGAAGAAATTCATTATCGCCCCGATCTCAGGCGCACTTCTGATCACCATGGCGGCAACAGCTCATGCTGACTACGTCACCGACAAAGCGATCAAAGGCGCAGTTGTCGGCGCCACTGTCGCCGGTATCGCAGGCGAAAGCATCGTAGGTGGCGCGGCCGCTGGTGCCGCAGTCGGAGCCGTAGGCGGTGCGATTCAGAAGGACAATTTTGAAGATGCGCAGGACGAAGCTCAAGAGCGTCGCGACGACTTCAAAGAAGAACACAAAGACTGGAACGACTAAACCTCGGCCGTCAGCGAAACAGAAATAGGAGAAACACAGCCGAACAAACCCGACCGGTCAGCATGCGCTGTTAGCATCCAGACGCAGTTTGACTGACCATCCCGCACAGAACTCGCACAGTTTCTGATAGGTTGCCATTCGGCTCGGGAAACGAGCCGGGTGGCAACTTTGTTTTGGACCCCCAAACGTCGCACGTTTGCGGTAGCAGCGGTTCCGAACTTCAGTCGCCAATCTCGCCCCCGGTTTTGTCCAAAACCCAAAAACAACCGTCCAGAAACCAAACGAACTGTAACCGGCAACAACCCAAATCGGGCTCACCTGAATGACATCGACGAGCCGGCAGCCGAGGTACTTCTGTTCACTGCCGCACTTTGCAACCCAATGCCAAAGGAAACGGCAATGAACCTATTCGCAAACTTCGACGCAGAGACCCTGGCACGCATCCAGTTTGCCTTTACTGTGTCGTTTCACATTATCTTCCCGGCCTTTTCCATTGGCTTGGCAAGCTTCTTGGCCGTTCTCAATGGCCTCTGGCTATGGCGCAAGGACAAGGTCTACCTCAAACTCTTCAACTACTGGAAAAAGATCTTCGCCGTAGGCTTTGCCATGGGCGTCGTGTCCGGCATCGTGATGTCTTACCAGTTCGGCACGAACTGGAGCCTATTCTCGGACACCGCGGGCCCTGTGATTGGTCCCTTGATGGCCTACGAGGTCATGACCGCCTTCTTTCTTGAGGCTGGGTTCCTCGGCATCATGCTCTTTGGTCGCGAACGCGTCGGTCCCAGCTTGCACATGGCGGCGACGGCGATGGTCGCACTAGGTACGCTGATATCGGCCACGTGGATCCTGTCGGTCAATTCCTGGATGCAGACGCCGGCCGGGTTCGACATCAACGAGCTGGGGCAGTTCATTCCCGTCGACTGGTGGTCGATAGTCTTCAACCCATCCTTCCCCTACCGCCTGACACATATGGTCCTTGCCGCATATCTCACCACTGCTTTTGTGGTGGCCGGGGTTGCGGCCTGGCACTTGCTGCGACGCAATCGCACGGCTGAGGTCACCCGAATGTTCTCAATGGCGATGTGGATGGCCGTTCTGGTCACCCCTGTGCAGATCGTTGCCGGCGACCTTCATGGTTTGAACACGCTGGAGCATCAGCCGCAGAAAGTGATGGCGATGGAAGGTCACTTCGACAGCCATCCCGGAGGTGCACCGCTGATCCTTTTCGGCATTCCGAACGAGGATGAAAAGCGCGTGGACTATGCCATCGAAATCCCGAAACTATCTTCGCTGATCCTGAAGCATGATCCCAATGCGCCGCTTGACGGGCTGGACACTATCCCCGACGACGAAGAGCCTCCGGTCGCGATCGTATTCTACAGCTTCCGCATCATGCTCGCCGTCGGCTTTGCCATGCTGGGTATCGGCTTGTGGTCTCTTGTTCAGCGGGTTCGCGGCCGCCTCAACGACGATCGCTGGTTGCACCGGACCTCCGTCCTGTTGGCGCCCAGCGGGTTTGTGGCGGTACTGGCTGGTTGGATCACCACCGAAGTGGGGCGCCAGCCGTACACGGTGTACGGGCTGATGCGGACATCGGACTCACTGTCACAAGTGGATGCACCTACTGTTGCCGCGTCTTTGGTAGCCTTCATCGTAGTGTATTTCGCCGTGTTCGGAGCGGGCACGTTCTACATGCTGTGCCTCATGGGGAAACCACCTGTCGAAGGTTCCCAGCAAAGTCACAAACCCCTTGAAATCTCTACTTTGGCGGAGGCAGCGTAATGCTTGAACTCTCGACAATCTGGGCAGGTATCATTGCCCTTGCTGTTCTGACTTATGTGATTCTGGACGGGTTCGATCTTGGAATTGGTATCCTATTTCCATTCGTGAAAACCGACAAAGATCGCGATGTCATGATGAACTCGGTCACGCCTATATGGGACGGGAACGAGACCTGGCTGGTCATGGGAGGCGGAGGTTTGTTTGCTGTTTTCCCGCTGGCTTATTCCGTGGTGATGCCAGCTATCTATTTGCCCGTTATCGTGATGCTTCTTGCGCTTGTCTTCCGCGGTGTTGCCTTCGAATACCGCTGGCGAACCGTGCACGGGCGCTGGCTGTGGGATGTCGCGTTTCACGGTGGTTCAACCGTGGCTACCTTCTGCCAAGGCGTCGCGCTTGGCGCGCTGGTCCAGGGTATCCCGGTAGAAGATCGGCTGTACGCAGGTGGACAATGGGATTGGTTGACGCCGTTCTCTGTCATGACGGGTGTGGCCTTGGTGATCGGGTATGCCTTGCTGGGAGCAACCTGGCTCAATATGAAAACCACGGGCGAGATACAGCGCCGGATGCGTTCTTATGCCCGCCCGCTGATGCTGATGACGGTTGCGTTGATCGGTCTGGTCAGTCTTTTGACCCCATTCCAAGACCCCATCTATCTGATCAGATGGTTTTCGTGGCCCGGTATTGTTTTCTCTGTACTAGTGCCGGCTATCGTTGCTGTCATTGCATGGATGCTTGATCGCAGCCTGAGGGAACAGCGAGACTATCAACCCTTCTTCTGCGCCATTGCCTTGTTCGTCGTCTGCTTCATCGGCATTGGGATCAGCTTCTATCCCTATATGCTACCCCCAAGCCTCACGATTGCTGAAGCTGCAGCGCCGGACAGCAGTTTGGCTTTCGCTCTGGTCGGAGCCGTCATTCTGCTGCCTGTGATCCTGACTTACACCGCCTACACGTACTGGGTTTTCCGCGGGAAGATCGATCCAGAGGAGAGCTACCATTGACACTACTAAAGCAAGTTTTCTGGTTCGGTGCGATCTGGCTCGGCAGCGTCTTGTGCCTAGCGACTGTCGCTTACGTGATCAGGTTGTTCATCAGCTGAAATGGCAAGGATACCAATGCTCGCCCGTCAGCATGTCTAGCTCGCGAAAACACTAGTCCAAGCGCCGAAAGAAACCCCGTTCCAGCTTACCAGATTGCCAATAACTCGCGGCTGGCTGGGTCGCCTCAAATTTAACAATTCAAGGGGGCTGTTATGCTTTCTCGTACAAAACCAATGCCCGTGCACTGGGATCAGATTGATCCGGCTCTACCCACTCTACCTAAGCAACCAAACCGGGGCCGCAGCCACTCGTCCGGCATGTTGTCCAAGTTGTTCACAGGGCTCCTTGCTGCAGGGCTTGCGACCTTCGTTCTATTGCCCTTCACTTCGGCCCTTGCAGGGACTGTCACGAAAGACCTGTCCCCAATTGTGGACATATTGCTCGTTCTTCTCTCTGCACTTGTCGTTTTTGCTGCCACAGCCGCAATAGTACTAAAAGGATCAACACTGCGGGCCGTCCTCGGGCGAGGGTTGGCCTCCCTCGGCGCAGCGCTAATCATCTCACCCGTAGGGCTTTCGATCCTGTTCGCATTATACCTGAAAGACTGGGTATCGATCGTAGTAGACACGTCTATCGAGCAGGCGGGAAGAACCGCGATATCCCTGTTTGGCGGTATCTTCGTTGCCAATGCCCTCGCTATGGGATTGGCGTTTGGATGTTTGTCTCTGCTACTTGGGATCAGGCTAATGCAAAATCGTCCTAAACCACTCGTTTCGCATTAGGCGAGTGAACTTACATTTTGGGCTCGAACCGAACCACTGCTGCGGTGCGGCCTTAGGTCTGGTCTGGATTGGCGAACGGCAAATGCTACCCGCCAACATGGTTCAAATGTCGATCTGCTCAGCGATGCTCAACGCATCTTCAAGTTCGACGCCAAGATATCTGACAGTGCTGTCAACCTTTGTGTGTCCGAGCAGCAGTTGAACAGCCCTGAGATTTCCGTTCTTCCGGTAGATCTCCGCCGCCTTGGTCCGTTGCAGCGAATGGGTGCCGTAGCCGCTGGGCTCCAACCCAATCGCAGCAACCCAATCACGCACAAGTCGGCCATATTGGCGAGTCGAGATATGCGGGCGGTCATGAAATCGGCTGGGAAACATGAAACGACAGCTGATCATTTCCGGCGACTTGATCCATTCGGCAATGGTATCCCGCATATTTTCAGAGAGTTCGAACTGAACGGGTCGCCGGGTTTAGCTCTGGATCACGGACACCCTCTCGCGAACGAGGTCATCTCTGACCGAATCGCTGACGGACAGTTTCACCAAGTCGCATCCGCGAAGCTTGCTATCAATCGCCACGTTGAACAGCGTGAGATCACGCAGATTTCTGGCCAATTCGAGCCGCGCGCGGATTGCCCACACTTGTTTCGCCAACAGTGGCCTTTTCTGGCCGACGATCCGACCCTTGTTCTAGGCTCTTCGTTTCGGGGTGACAGCGGGAAGTTGAACTCTTGGCATATTGGGCCCTCCAATCCTCCCGCCCTCCCAGACATCAGCACCGCGCTGACACCTGAATTTTACCGTTGGTTTGAATGGCCGTTGGCCGATTGCTTGTTCTTCGAAAAACGCTGCGGGTGCATTGGGCTGCTCTGAGCCGAGGGTGTGTGAAAACTCCGGCCCATGAGTTCTCTCGTCGCGCTCGTTTTCGGCACTTGTGCAAAAGCTCTCTCAGAAGTGCGAGAGAACGCACATATAGGCTGTTTTCGGCATATTGCGCTGGACAGTCAGAGTTTTCACACAGCCTCAGCCCAATGCAGACATTCAAAAACGAACTTTGCAATTCCGACTTTTCGAAGCAATGCACCCTGACAGACGGCTACATTGACGGTTGCTTCTAGCCCAGTCGAACCTTGCACAAATGCTTCACAGAACAAACTTGCAATCACCCGTCTCTGCGTAGTCATCTAGGATACGGGGATGGAGGAAGCTGATGACGCGATGGCAGCTAGTGGTCTGTATTTTGTGCACGGTGACCCTTGTCGCTTGCGCTCCAAAAACTCGCACATATGAAAAGACCGTATCAGCTGCGCTGCCGGTAAATTCGGGCACAGGTCTGGGTCAGGCCGCCAATCGCCTTGGGGACCCCAAAGACGGTCGGTCGGGTGTCAAGCTGATCAGTGACGGCGAAGAAGCTCTTGTATCAAGGCTATTACTTGCTGCTGCGGCCGAGCGAACGATAGACGCGCAATACTACCTTCTGCACGACGACCCAACGGGCCACCTATTCGCTGCCAGTCTTTTGCAGGCAGCAGATCGGGGTGTTCGTGTCCGATTGTTGCTTGATGACATGGATACGTCCAGCTATGACGCGATGACGGCCGCATTGGACAATCACAAAAATATTGAGATCCGGCTGTTCAATCCGTTCTGGCGGGAACAAAGCCTTCTGATCGCAGGTTTGACAGATTTCAAGCGCATCAATCGCCGAATGCACAACAAATCCATGACCGCCGACAATGTGTTCACGATTGTGGGTGGGAGAAACATCGGCGCCGAGTATTTTCTCGCACGGGAAGAAATGAACTACGCTGATCTGGATGTTCTGGCCGCAGGCCCGGTTGTCCGCGAAGTGTCGCGAAGCTTTGACACTTACTGGAACAGCGAATTCGCCGTTCCAGCTCGGGTGGTTGTTGGAGAACCTCAGGAATTTGACCTTGGTGATGCGCGAGTCAGGTTGAACGAACTGGTCGAGGAAGCGAAGCAAACGCAGTATGGCGCAGCTCTCAGAAAGTCAGCACAAGAGAACTTCACAGATGGAGCCCTGTCACTGGATTGGCTGCCAGCGAAGCTTTATGCTGATCCGCCGTCAAAAGCCGCCGGTCTCGAGAACTCAGGTCCCGTCCTGGCATCTCAATTGCTTCCGTACTTTGAGAATGCCAGCAGTGAGGTGAACATCGTCTCCGCCTATTTCGTGCCGCGTGACAACGGAGTGAAATGGTTGACCGAATTGGAAAGCCGCGGCGTCGACGTAAAGGTTGTAACCAATTCACTTGCGTCTAACGACGTCGCACCCGTCTACGCGCACTACGCCAAGAAACGCCGCGCACTTCTACGCGGTGGAGTAGAACTCTATGAGCTGCGACCGGACGCCTATCAGGTCCAACGCCGCGGTATTAACTGGGCTCAGTCCAGGTCAGGCCTGCATTCCAAGGCATTTGCAGTTGATGACCGATACTTGTTCGTAGGGTCGTTCAATTGGGACCCGCGATCTGTCAACATCAACACCGAGATGGGAATTCTGATTGACTCGCCAGCATTGACTATACAGACCATGGGTGCCTTGGACGACGCACTACCCGCATACACATATAACGTGACGCTCGAGAAAGCCGGTCAGCTTAAATGGACGACAAGAGGCGATGATGGCAACGTTCTTGAGTACAAATTCGAGCCGACAGGATCGGCTTGGGATCACTTAGTTGCTGGTTTTCTAAGTATTTTGCCAATTGGGTCCCAGCTTTAGGTTTTTTTACACATAGCTCGCGCTACCAGAAAACTCAGGCCTACAAAACGGCAGCCTTGGGGCGAAAATGTCTGCGGATCGTTTCCAGCCGGTCGTTTGGTTTGTCCGCTAGCCAGAATTTGCAAACGCCGCTTTCAGCGCATTGCCGACGTTCTTAAATCCGGATGCTGCGTGGCAGCGAATTGGAGTTCTGTCCCGCGACTTTAGCCTCGCCCTCTAAGTGCTAGCTGCGCCATGAACGAATGGCAGGTTTTTCCGCTGCCTAGCAACGCCGAGAACCACGCAAACGCAGCAATTCTCGTGCTGCGAGCGCGCGCTGCGAAAAAACTACACTCACAGGTTGGGCTCAGGGCGGTCATTCGCAGTATTTTCGTGAGCGTCTGCCACGCGGACTTGGCAAACCTTTGAACTCAGTCAAAATAACTTCCCGAGCAGAGTTATGCTATGGTGCCTTCAATTGTGGAGGAAAAATTGTTTCGCTATGTTTTGCCAGCAGCTCTCATTCTGGGGAGCCCAGTCTTAGCTCAGGACGCAATAAATCCGTCAGGCCTTTCCGGCCCTTCCGGTCGACCTTATTCACCTTACGCTGAACGCGCATATCCAACTCAAGTCTATTTTGGTGACACTCACGTTCATACTGGTCTTTCCGGGGATGCTGGTGGAGGCGGTACGCGCCTAATGCCGCGTGATGCCTATCGGTTTGCGCGTGGAGAAGAAGTTGTGTCGAACACGGGGCAACCTGTAAAGTTGTCGATGCCTCTCGATTTCTTCATGATTACAGATCATTCGGATGCGATGGGTGCTATCACCGACATCATTGGGGGTGCTCCCAACATATTGGCGGATGAGCAAGGCAGGTATTTCCATGAACAGTTCAATAAAGGCGGGGAATCCGCCTTAGCGGCTGCGCTTGAACTTACTGCGGCGTTTGCTCAAGGGCAGGTTTCGCCAGCGTTAAATTATCAACCAGGCAATCCCGCGTACGCGCGTGTTTGGGACGACATTATCGATGCTGCGGAAGAATACAATGATCCGGGCGTGTTCAGCACCTTTATCGCCTATGAATGGACCTCTCTCGTTGCAGGGAACAATTTGCACCGAAACGTGGTCTTTCGCGACGGCCCTGAGCTCGCAAGACAGATACTGCCTTATACAACAACGCCACCTGTGGGTTCACCTAACCCTCGTGATCTTTGGAAGTGGTTGGAGCGCTATGAACAAACGACAGGCGGGCGTGTTCTTGCTATTCCACATAATGGGAACTTGTCTAACGGCTGGATGTTCCCGTTGGTCGATGACTTCGCGGATGGGGTGCCGTTAGATCCCGCATACGCAGAAGCGCGAAACAAATGGGAAAGACTATACGAACCAACGCAGATTAAGGGAGATGGTGAGACCCACCCGTTCCTATCACCTGATGATGAATTTGCTGACTTCGAAACATGGGATTACGGCAATCTGGATGCTTCGGTTCCGAAAGAGCCAGCAATGTTGCACGGTGAATACGCTCGATCCGGGTTACTTCGAGGCTTATCTTTGGAAAAGGCTTTGGGAGTAAACCCGTTCAAGTTTGGCCTGGGTGGGGCCAGTGACACACACACAGGTTTAACGGCTCCAAATAACGACAATTTCTTCGGGAAGTTCACCGGTTACGAGCCCAGCGAAGAGCGCAGCCAACATGTCAGTAAGACCTATGCTGACGGGGCTGTTGCGCTGCTTTCGTCGCAATACATTACTGGCGGTCTGACCGCAGTATGGGCGCAGGAGAATTCCCGAGAAGCCATTTGGGATGCGATGCATCGGCGTGAAACCTACGCAACAACAGGGCCCAGAATGCGCGTCCGTATGTTTGGAGGATATTCTTTTACCAAAGAAGATGCCTTACGGCGCGACTTGGCGCTTGTGGGATACACCAAAGGTGTGCCGATGGGTGGCGATCTTGACCCTAGTGAAAGCGCACCTTCCTTTCTGGTATATGCGCTTCGTGATCCGATGGGAGCAAACCTGGATCGAATCCAGATCGTAAAGGGCTGGTTAGATGCAGAAGGAGAGCAACGGGAAAAAGTCTACGACGTGGCCTGGTCTGGTTCTCGCGAACCAGATACCGCTGGTAAGTTGCCGTCAGTAGGCACCACAGTGGACCTCTCTATCCCCTCGTGGACCAACACAATTGGAGCCTCTGAGCTCGGAACCGTGTGGGAAGACCCGGATTTCGATCCCTCGGAAAGCGCATTTTATTATGCCCGGGTTATAGAAATTCCGACCCCTCGCTGGACGGCGTATGATGCAGTGAAGTTCGGAATAGACATGCCGGATGGCGTCAGTTTAACAACGCAGGAACGCGCCTACACTTCGCCGATTTGGTACTCGACACAACAGTAGTTCGATTTACGGTGTCGGTCCGTTATAGGCTCGAAGCGGTCATCCGACTGGTTCGGTCGAACGACTGTTTTGTTTCGGTGAGTAGTCGGTGCCCAATCAATGGATCAAATTCTGTAGCTCCCTATCGGTGCGGATTATGTCGTTAGGGTCAATATTCATAACCAATAGATGACGGTTGCTGCGAGGGCGATGGCAGAAAGGAAGACTTTGGGGCAGCGGTCATAGCGGGTTGCGACGCGCCTCCAGTCCTTGAGTCTGCCGAACATGATCTCGATCCTGTTGCGGCGTTTGTAGCGGCGTTTGTCGTATTTGACTGGGGTCTTGCGTTGCTTACGGCCGGGGATGCAGGCGCGTATCCCTTTGTCTTTTAACGCGTCTCGGAACCAGTCAGCATCATAGCCGCGATCCCCGAGCAGCCAGTCCGCATTTGGAATACTGCTGAGCAGAGCCCGAGCACCGATGTAATTGCTGACCTGCCCGGCGGTAACGAACAGGTTGAGCGGACGCCCTTGGCTATCACAGATGGCGTGCAGCTTGGTGTTCATGCCCCCCTTGGTTCTACCGATCAGGCGGCCACGCCCCCCTTTTTTGCGGCCATACTGGTCGCGGTGCGGTGTGCCTTGAGATAGGTCGCGTCGATCATTACCGTCTTTTTCTCGCCGTGCTCAGCGGCTAAACCGACCATCATCCGAGCGAAGATACCCTTCTCACTCCAACGCTTCCACCGACTATAAAGCGTCTTGTGCGGTCCGTATTCAGAAGGTGCGTCCCGCCAGCGCAAACCATTGCGGTTGATGAAGATAGTCCCACTCAACACCCGCTTATCATCAACCCGAGCCTTGCCGTGCGACTTCGGGAAAAATGGGGTAAGCTTGGCCATCTGTTCGTCGGTTAGCCAATAAAGGTCGCTCATGTCATCGCTCCGTTTTCGGAGCCGTGAATCACGCAGCGCGGTGGAAATCAATGCATCCTGACCCTAGCCGCACCAACGCGTTTGTCAAAACTTTGCAACAGATCGGATCGAACTGCATCTGCCATACTCAAGCGGTAGATTTGAACCGTCTAGCGGGTGGATGTATCGCGAGTTTGACAGTGTGATGGTCTGCTTGACCCCAGACTATGGCAACGGAGGTTGGGGCGAGAGCACTCCCTGAAACCCCAACTACATCTCGGCCGCGACACCCGGCGGAGAGCCGAGCTCATTCATGCCGGATGGTATCGCAGTTGAACAAGACCACCGTAAAAAAGTGGCGGGTTCGTCCAATACTCTGATTGGGGAGACCCAACCATCTCCTGGTGATGCGGCACGCTGCCGCGTGTCGCCGGAGGAAAAGTTTTTAACGATCTACCGGAGAAAGCCCGCTTCTTTCAGCTGTCATGTACGGTTCCCGGTAAATCAAGTATTCGCGCAAACTTTTCTACCCGACCCTCCATTTATGATTGAACAATAAGTCATCCGATCTTATTTTTTTGCAGATGAGGGGTAACCCCAAAATGCGCGCGGTACACTCTCGCGAAATGGCCTGGATTCTCGAAACCGCAAGCAAATGCGACTTCTGTGACCGAAGCTTCTGTCTGCAACAGCAGCTTGCGCGCTCGGTCAAGGCGCATATCCATAAAGTACTTCTTGGGGGACGCGTTCAGATACTTGCCAAACAAACGTTCCAGTTGACGCGTTGATATCCCGATTTCCGTTGCGATTTTGGACGGTGAAACTGGCGCTTCAATAGACTTTTCCATAATATGGATCGCCTTGGCCAAATGGGCATTGCGCATTCCGTTTCGAGACTGGATCGACACGCGTTGTTCCGCAGAAGCATTGCGAACGGCATTATAGACCATCTGGTCGGAGACCGAGACGGTAAGATCATGACCGTGGTGCTGCTCAATGAGATGAAGCATCAGGTCCGCTGTGGCCGTTCCTCCGGACGCAGTTATGAATTTCCCATCAACTGTAAACACGCTGCGCACCAGATTGACCTCGGGAAAAGCCTCCATGAAACTGTCGTGATACTCCCAGTGGATTGCCGCGTCGGAGCCGTCCAGAAACCCCGCTTCCGCCAGCAGCCAAGCACCAGAACACAGCGCTCCGATCTGAGTGCCACCGGCACGTTCACGCCTGAGCCCAGCTAGCAGTGAACGCGATACGTGCGCTTGCATGTTAATGCCTGACAGAACAAACAGGCGGTCACATTTGGGGATACTCGAAATACCGCCATCCACCACTGTTTTAATGCCATTGGAACAGGTGACGGTTTTCCCGTCTTCCGACAGAATTGACCATCTGTATAGCTCTTCACCTTGCACAAGGTTTGCAATGCGAAGAGGCTCAATCGCGCAGGAAAACGCCAGATGAGAGAACTCTTCAATGAGCAGGAAGACAAAGTGCTGTGGGTTGGACATGGTGGCCTACGTTTTAAAAGCAAAACTGCGCGGGACGAACCGCGCAGTCTCAAGTGCAGGGATATTCCCTAGAGGTTACTGCGCAGCACTGCGAGCAGCGTCCAGCCAGCTATCATAGGCAGCCTGATTTGCCGCAATCCACTCATCGACATGCCGGTCGATGTCATCTGAGCTGTCTTCGCCGTCCGCGATCTTCTTGTTTTGTGCCGAAATGTCATTGATGTCAATTTTGGCGACTTCAAACAGTTTGGCAGCGGCCGGATTTGCCCCCAGGAACTCATCAGTTGCGACAACCCGGATGCTGTCGACAGCAAAGCCCAAATCCTTGCCTTCAAAGGTGGTCTCAGCTGCGGCGTCATCCGGCAGCGACGAATAGGGAACAGCCAGGAATTCAACATTCTCGCCCGGAACCAGAACACCAGATACCCAGTACGGGGTCCAAGTGTAATACAACACGTTCTCGCCGCCTTCGCTGCGGGCGATAGTGTCAGCGATGATCGCGTTATATTCACCTTGGTTGTGATTCACCGTGTCACGCAGACCGAACTCATCCAGTTGATGCTCGATCACACGCTCGCAGCCCCAGCCGGGCACACACCCCGCGAGATCCGCTTTGCCGTCACCATCGGCATCAAACAGTGCAGCCTTCTCGGGGTCTTTCAGATCGCCCAGATTCTGAACGCCTGCGTCATATGCGGCCTTGTTGATCAAATAGCCTTGCAGCGCACCATCAATCAGCGTGCCGACTTTTTCCAAAACTTCATCACCGCCCGATTCCTGAAAGAAGGTATCGTGCAGGCCGTTCCAATGTACCGCTGTGAAATCCGCATCTCCGGTGCCCAAGGCCAGATGCAGCGTCTGTGCCTGTACCTCTTCGGGCTCAGCCACGTCATAGCCCAGATCGTTCAGCGCCCGGAACAGGATACGGTGCTGGAAAATCTCTTCCGCAATAGGTTGGATAACCGGGCGGACAGTAACGCCTTCACCAGGTTTGTCACTGGCAGCAAGGGCCGATGTGGCCAGGATTGTTGTGGCGGCAAACGCGGCCAGAGTTGATTTGACGAACATTATGAATGGTCCTCCCAATAGATCAGTTCGCTTTTTGAGGTTCGGGTGTTTCTTCGGATCGAGGTTTTTTGATCAGGCGCAGAACGGCACCGACCGGCCCGCCTTCGTACCAATGTCGGTGTCCGCGTTCGCGACCCGACTGGCCCATGCCTTGAGTGATACGGTCCAGCACGATAGCCAGGATCACGATGCCGAGGCCGCCCACCAGCGCCTTGCCTGCGTCCAGACGGCCCATTGCGCGCAGTACCTCGTTTCCAAGCCCTTTGACTGAGATCATCGAGGCGATCACAACCATCGACAGCGACAACATGATCGTCTGGTTAACCCCAGCCAGAATGGTGGGAGTTGCCAACGGCAGCTCGACCTTGAACAACACCTGCCGGGGGTTGGCTCCAAAAGCACGGGCGGCCTCAACCACCGAAGGGTTCACCCCCCGGATGCCCAACGAGGTCAAGCGGATCAACGGCGGCAGCGCGAAGATGATCGTGACAACAACACCCGAGACATTACCGATGCCGATCAGCATGACGACCGGAACCAGATAAACGAAGGCTGGAATAGTCTGCATCGTGTCCAAGATCGGGCGAATGGCGGCTTCGAACCGATCATTCTTGCCCGCCAGAATGCCCAGCGGCAGACCGATGAAGAAGGACAAGATCACCGCCGAGACAACGATGGCCAATGTGGTCATCGCCAGCCCCCAAGCGTTTGGCGACAAAAAGCCCAGAGCGGTCATCAAGATGCCGACCAGAATGGCAGTACGACGCCCTGCCGCCTGCCACGCGATCAAGATCAGAATGACCAGCATGATCAACGGCGGTACCGCGTTCAGTGCTGTGTCGATCCCAACGATCATTTCGTTGAAAAAATTCTTGATGGGTTGAATGATACCCCGGTTCGCGATGGCCCAGCCCTTTACGCCATCAGCGCTTTCGGCGATGCCCAGATCCACAGACGAAAAGGGATCGAGAATGCTGAATTCAGTGTCTGCCATGATGCCCTCTCAGTGTTTCATTGACGCGGGGTCGTCGACCTCGCCCTGAATGCCGCGCAACAGCGCATTCTTGGTGACGATGCCGATTGGCTTACCATCGGCTTTCACCACAACGGGGTGCTGAGTAGCGATCGAGAGGTTTACCAAGTCGTCCAGCGAATGATCGGGGTGTGCTTCGGGCCATTGGTCGTGATCGACCGGGCCTTGGCGCTGCTCAAAGGCCTCGACCGGCTCCATGATTTTGCCAGCTGAGATCAGCTCTAGCTTGGATATGCCCGCAACGAAGTCTGCCACGTAGTCATCAACCGGGTTGGTTACGATGTCTTCGGGCGTACCGACCTGAACCAGCGCACCGTCCTTCATAATGGCGATGCGGTCGCCTATGCGGATCGCCTCATCCAGATCGTGGGTAATGAAAAGGGTGGTTTTCTTCATCTCGGCCGACAGCGACATGAACTTGTCCTGCAATTGGCGACGGATCAGTGGATCAAGGGCTGAAAACGGCTCGTCCATCAGCAGGATCGACGGATCCGCCGCAATCGCCCGGGCCAGACCGACACGCTGCTGCATACCGCCGGACAATTCGTCGGGGTACTTTTGATCCCAGCCATTCAAGTCCACCGCATCAATAGCGCGCATAGCGTTTTCATGACGCTCGTTCACGTCATGACCGCGCACTTCCTGACTGAATGAGACATTGTCCAGAACGGTGCGATGAGGCATCAGAGCCATGTTCTGGAAAACCATACCGATCTTCTCGGCCCGAACCTCCCGCAGGTCGCGTGCGTTCAGCTTGTTGACGTCCTGACCTTCGATAAATAGCTGACCGGATGTCGGCTCGATCAGGCGGTTTACGTGACGAATCAGTGTGGATTTGCCCGAGCCGGACAAGCCCATGATGCAGAAGATTTCACCCCGCCCAACGGTAAACGTAGCGTCCTGAACACCTACGACGCAATCAAAGCGATCGCGCACTTCGAGCTTTCCAAGCCCCTGTTCCTGCACGGCTTTCATGGCTTCTGCGGAACGCTTTCCGAAGATCTTCCATAAATTCCGGCAATCGATGACGGCGTCATCTTGAAAGTTTTTCACCGGCTCCTCCCAACCCAAAATTCTCGTTGCATACTGCACATTTTTTTATTGTGTACAATTTGTATTTTTTTATTATATGTCCAATCAGTGGATTCACAGCGGTGATTCAGTCATCTCTATGGCGCGAAGGATCCAACAGGAGATCAAACATGAAAGACGCGTCACGACGCAGAAAACAGCAACTCTATGAACACCTGAAGGTGGCGGTCATGACCCTTGAGTTGCGCCCAGGTGTCGATTTGGACGAGGCGACTCTGTCGGAAGAATTCGAGTTGTCGCGCACGCCGTTGCGCGAAGTGTTCCGCCAGCTGGCAGGTGAGGGCTATCTTGACCTGCGAGAGAACCGCGGCGCGCGCGTGTCAGAGATGTCTTACACCACGCTGCGAGATTTCTTTTTGGCGGCGCCGATGATCTACGGCGCCATTCTTCAGTTGGCTGCCAAGAATTCCAAACCTGCACAGATTGCGCGCTTGAAAGAAGCGCAAGAGGCATTCAAAGCCGCGTTGCGGTCGGGTTCGAGTGCGGATCGGGCGATGGCCAACAACCTTTTCCACGAGATTACCGGCGATATGGCCGATAACATCTATCTGCTGCCGTCGTTCAAACGGCTGCTGATCGACCATGCCCGAATTGGCATGACCTTCTATCGGCCCAAGGATCAAGTCATGGCCGACAATCTGTCTGTTGCCAGCGCTCAACACGACGCCATTATCGCCGCTATAGAGGCGGGTGATGAAGCGGCTTCAATGCAGCTGGCCATCGATCATTGGAACTTGTCCCGCGACCAAATCGAGCTGTTTGTCACGCCCACTGGGCTTGACCTGCCGCTGGGAACTATGGCGCGAAAAACCCCAGCATGAGGACCTAAATGAACCCCCTGTTCAATTTTGATGGGATCTATACCCCGGTAGTGACCCCTTATCACGACGATGGCAGCGTCAATTTCGATGCCCTGTCGGACGTGATTGAATACCTGATCGAAAACGGTGTGCACGGGCTCATCTCTGGCGGCTCGACGGGCGAGAACTATGCCCAGACGGTAACTGAACGCCTGGAGCTGGCCAAATTCACCCACGAACGGTTAAAGGGACGCCTGCCGTTGGTTGTGGGCACAGGCGCATTGATGACGCCGGATTCGATTGCGTTGGCCTCTGGTGCACGTGAGATCGGGGCAGATTCAATTCTACTGGCCAGCCCGGCCTATTCGGTTCCTACAGACCGCGAAAACGCGTTGAACGCACTGGCCATCGACAAGGCGGCTGATCTGCCGGTGATGCTGTACAACTATCCGCACCGTACCGGCACCATGATGGGCGAGGAATTTTTGAATCGCGTTGGCCGCAGCCGCAACTTCTGCGGCATCAAGGAAAGCTCGGGCGATATTAACCGTGTACATCTGCTAGCCCGCGACTATCCGCATATCCAGCTGGGCTGTGGCATGGACGACCAAGCGCTTGAATTCTTCGCCTGGGGTGCTCCGTTCTGGGTTTGTGGTGGATCGAACTTCCTGCCGGCCGAGCATGTAGCACTGTACAACGCCTGCGTCGTCGAAGGCGATTTCAACAAGGGCCGCCGTATCATGTCGGCCATGCTGCCGCTGATGCATGTGCTGGAACAGGGCGGCAAGTTCATCCAGACCATCAAACACGGCGTCACCATGAACGGGATTGACGCGGGCATCATGCGCCCTCCGCTGAAGGGCCTGAACAAGGACGACAAACGCACGCTGGAACAGGTGACGCGCGTGCTGAAGACAACAATCGCTGAAATTGTGGCGGAGGGCTAAGGCATGGAATTACTGACACAAGACGAATACCAATCCATCGCCGCGGGTCTGACCTTGCCGACCGGAGCTTTTATCGACGGGGCATTCCGTCCAGCGATCTCGGGTAACACCTTCACCACCCTGAACCCTGCCACCGGTGAGACACTGACTGACATCGCAGCCTGCGGCGCGGCCGATGTGGATTTTGCTGTTGAAAAGGCGCGTGAGGCCTTCGACGACGGGCGGTGGAGCAAAATGCATCCATCCGAACGCAAGGATGTGCTTATCCGATTGTGTAAGCTGATGACCCGAAATGCCCGCGAACTGGCCGTGATGGAGAGCATCGACAGCGGCAAGACCATCTATGACTGCGAAACCGTGGACGTGCCCGAAACCATCCACTGCCTGAAATGGCACGCCGAGGCGATTGACAAAATCTATGATCAGGTCTCGCCGGCCAGCGATGATCACATCGCCATGGTGGTGCGTGAACCCATCGGGGTTGTCGGGCTGGTGCTGCCTTGGAACTTTCCCCTATTGATGCTGGCGTGGAAGATCGGGCCTGCTCTGGCGGCGGGCTGTTCCGTGGTCGTGAAACCGGCGGCTGAGACGACGATAACCGCATTGCGCCTGGCCGAACTGGCAATGGAAGCCGGCCTACCACGCGGCGTGTTGAACGTCGTGCCCGGTGGCGGCGCGGACGTGGGCGAGCCGATTGGCCGTCACATGGATATCGATATGGTGTCCTTTACCGGCTCGACTGTCACCGGCAAACGGTTCCTGACCTACTCGGCGGAAAGCAACGCCAAGGAAGTGGTGCTGGAGATGGGCGGAAAGAACCCCGCCATCGTAATGGACGATGCCGAAAACCTCGACCGTGTGGCTGCGCACGTGGTGAACGGAGCGTTCTGGAACATGGGCGAGAACTGCTCAGCCTCGTCCCGGTTGATCGTGCATAAAGATGTGAAGGCGGAGCTGCTGAAACGGGTGGCGCATCACGCCAAACAATGGAACATCGGCGATCCTCTGAATCCAGAAACCCGCATGGGTGCGTTGGTCAGCGAAAGCCATTTCAAAAAAGTTTGCGGTTATCTAGATCAGGCCGAGAATGTGCTGATCGGCGGCAAGGCCGAAAAAGGCTTTGTCGAGGCCACGGTCGTCGAAGTGCAGGGCAACGACGCCACCTTGGCCCGGGAAGAAATCTTTGGTCCCGTCCTGTCGGTCATCGAGGTTTCGGGCTTTGACGAAGCAATCAAGATCGCCAATGAAACCGAGTACGGCCTCTGCGCCTCGATCTTCACCGCAAACGCCAAACGCGCAATTCGCGGTGCGCGGGCGATCCGAGCGGGCACGGTGACAGTGAACAGCTTTGGCGAGGGCGATATCACAACACCCTTCGGAGGCTACAAACAGTCCGGATTCGGCGGGCGCGACAATTCGGTTCACGCCCATGATCAATACACCCAATTGAAAACCATCTGGATTGATCTGACCGATGACGCTGACGAGGCCGTCGATTGACGTCCTATGCCGCAAAGCGCCTGCCGGTCCATCGCGGACCGGCCGCCTGGAGCGCCATTCTTGGCGCCCAGCCCCCTGCGGTTGTACTAAACAATAAAACCACCGCGGACTTCGTAATCGTTGGCGCGGGCTTTGCTGGCCTGTCGGCCGCGCGGCGTTTGAAACAGCTGCAGCCTGACGCAAAGGTGGTGGTGCTGGAGGCAGGGCGCGTCGCCGAAGGCGCAGCCGGGCGCAATTCGGGCTTCATGATCGACCTGCCCCATGACCTGGCCTCTGATGACTATGCGGGGTCCGGCGATGACCGAGTGATGATCAATCTGAACCGTCAGGCGATCGATTTTGCGCGATCCGCTGTCGAAGAATTTGATATCGATCGAAACTTCTTTGATCCCGCGGGCAAAGTGAACGGTGCCGCCAGCACAACGGCGGAGGCTAATAACCATAGCTACGCAAAGCACTTGGCCTCGTTGGGTGAAGATAGTCAGGTGCTTGACCCGCAACAGATGTATGAACTGACGGGGTCGCGCCACTATAACTCGGGACTTTATACCCCCGGAACCGTCATGTTGCAGCCTGCCGGGTATATCCGCGGGATTGCTGCGGGGCTGTGGGCACAAGATTCTCCGGTTTACGAATGCAGCCCCGTAACCGGCTTTGAGCGCGATGGTCTCAGCTGGACTGTGCGCACCGAACAAGGGTCTGTCAGTACCGGCACAGTGATCCTTACGGTCAACGGCCACTTGGAAAGCTTCGGGATCGAGCGCGGACGCCTGATGCAACTGTTCCTATTTGCAACGATGACGCCGGAATTGGACGTCGGAGCATTGGCCAAACTGGGCGGCCAACCCCGTTGGGGGATTACCCCGTCCGATCCGATGGGTACCACGATGCGACGGATAGATACCGCTCAAGGCGGCAATCGTATCATTACGCGAACTTGCGCGGCGCTGCGCCCTGGCATGACAGCGACGGCACACGACCTGGCGCGAGCCTCTCGAGTGATGCAGCGCAAGTTCGATCAGCGTTTTCCGCAATTGGCGGGAATGGAAATGCAGCATCACTGGGCAGGCCACCTGTGTTTGAGCCTGAATGGTGTCTCGGTGACGCGCGAAGTCGAACAAGGTGTCTATTCCGGCTGCGTCCAGAACGGTCTTGGCACCACGCGTGGCACATTGACTGGCATCGCAGCAGCGGAGCTGGCCTGTGGTCACAGTTCGGAAATCACCCGCCACTTCGAGGCGGAGGATCAACCAAAACGTCTTCCACCACAACCCTTCCGCGAAATCGGCGCAAACACGGTCCTGCGTTGGAAAGAGTGGAAAGCATCCGAAGAATAAACCCGAATTCTACGAACTGACCAATAAGAACAGCCAAAAAATGGCGAAGGACAGCGACACGGAGGTTAACTATGTCGATCAAAGAACCATTTACAAACTTAGAGATAGAAACGGCCGAAGCCGGTTTCTACGAGAACTACAGTGTGCCCATTGCGCTGATCAGTAAGGGCATCATGGTTGCCCTGGTGCTATGGGCTTTGGTCTTTCCGGCCAATGCCAACAGCACCCTCGGCAGCTGGAACTTCAAGCTTTTAGAAGTGTTCAACAGCTTCTACATCATTATTGTCGGCCTATTTTTCTACTTTCTAGCGGTTGTGGCCATCATTCCATCAACCGGCAGAAGAGTAATGGGAACGCCAGGCGAAAAACCCGAGTTTTCAAACTTCTCGTGGTTCTCGATGATGTTCGGCGCCGGTCTGGGCGTGGGCCTGATGGTATTCGCCACCGCCGAACCGCTCGGTTTGTGGGGATCCAACCCTGTCGTGGTGTCTGGCGAAGTCGAAGCTAACGCGCCCGAAGCGGTACAATCGGCGTATCGATACACCTATCTGCATTATGGTTTCCACGCTTGGGCAATCTATGTGGTGACGGGCCTTTCGCTGGCCTACTACGCCTATACTCGGAATATGCCGCTGACCATTCGTTCGGCACTGACACCATTGTTTGGAAAACTGATGAACGGTTTTCTAGGCCATGTGGTTGACGTTCTGGGCGTAGTAGCGACGATTTTGGGTGTTTCCGTCACAATCGGTTATGGCATTAGTCAATTTATCGACGGTGTTTACGCCATCACCGGAGTTGAGTGGATCATGGATTTGGGAGGTGACGTCCCTGCGCCCAGTAAAGTAGGTCTGATAGCCGGGTTGGTCGTGATCATGGGGCTGTCGATCATTTCAGCGGTGTCTGGTGTGGGACGGGGTGTAAAATACCTCTCCAACCTGAACCTTGTCCTTTCAATCATCCTGCTTGGAACATTTGTCGTGTTCGGGTCGTTCGTCTTCGCAATGACCACATATGGCTCAGCGATGATCGACTATATCTTGCACTATATCTCGCTCAGCTTCGTGTCCTTTGGCCCACTGTCTGTAGAAGCATTTGCCGCAGCGCTGCCAGCGGAAGCGCAGGCCCATGCGGCTGACTTGATGGGAGGCGCAACCAACGCCTGGGGCAGTTTTGACGGCTTCAAGAGTGGGCTGGAAGGTGCAGCGGCCGAGCTGGACGAAGCAACCCTAGCTGCAGCCTATACAGCGGGTGAACAAGGTCGACAGTTTGGGTGGCAAGCTGGCTGGACCACCTTCTACTGGGCCTGGTGGATTGCGTTCTCACCGTTTGTGGGCCTGTTTCTGGCGCGCATCTCAAAGGGCCGCACCGTGCGCGAATTCATCCTGGGCTGCGTGTTCGCACCGGCGCTGGTCTGCTTTGCGTGGATGACCGTTCTGGGTGGTACCGCAATTGATCTCGAGCTGGCAGGAACCGCCGAGGGTGCGATCATCGGCGCATCCAATACCAACAAGTTGTTCGTGACGCTGTCTTACATGTTGGACGGCGGTCTACTTTCGATGCTGAACGTGATGTGCGTGATCTTGATCATGACCTTCTTGGTGACTTCAGCGGACTCGGGCATTCTGGTGATGAACACGATCATGTCGGGCGGCAGCCAGGAGACGGGTATCAAACATCGTATTATCTGGGGTGTGATCCTGACAGCCGTGATCGGTGCGCTGATCCTAGCGGCGGGTGAGAACAACCCGATGGACGCGCTTCGCAACGCCATGATCATCGGGGCCCTACCCTTCACGATGGTCATGGGCCTGATGTGCATTGCCCTTGGCAAAGCTCTTTTTCGGGATGGCTTACGCGATAAGCATGGAGACACAAGCGCGCAGGCCGCCGAATAACCAAACTTGCAAACTCAATGAACCAAACGCCGCCCTTTTTGGGCGGTGTTTTCGTTTGACAGTTTACATTGCGGGCAAGCTTAGCTGGGCCATTCTTCCCCCATCAACTGTGTAGACCTGACCGGTGATGAAAGTGGCATCCCCCGAGGCCAGAAAAGCTACCAGAGAAGCCACTTCCTCAGGTCGACCTGTTCGTGCAACCGGATGGATATTGGCGATGTCGCGGCGAAATGCGGCAGAATCTTCCATGCTTTCAATGAAATTCAGGTTTAGATCGGTGTCGATCCAGCCGGGGGCCACTGCGTTGCAGCGTATCCCTTCGTGGCCGTGGTCTACGGCCACCGCTCGGGTTAGGCCGTGCAACCCGGCTTTGGACGCACAATAGGCCGCGTGGCCAGGATTGCTGCCCAAACCTTCGATAGATCCGGTATTGACAATACTTCCCCCGGTCCGGCGCAGATGCGGCAAGGCGGCTTGGATTAACAAGAATGGTGCAGTCAGATTGACAGACAGGTTGCGCTGCCAATCTTCAAGGCTCATATCCTCGACACTGGCTTCCTGCATCATCCCAGCGTTGTTTACCAGAACGTCCAGTTTTCCTGCCCGGTTCAAGACCGTTTCCACTACTTGCGCCGGGCTGGTAGGATCGGTGAAATTCGCCGTAACCCCCTGAAACTCTGGGTCTTCACCGCGTTGCGCGGTAAAGACCTGCGCACCTTCCTCCCGCAACCGCCGGGCAATCGCCTGCCCAATCCCGCTGCGCCCGCCAGTAACCAGCGCGACCTTGCCATCGAACCGCATCATGACACAGGCTTTCCGCCGTTGACCTCAACAAGTGTGCCGCAGACGTAGCGCGACGCGTCCGAGATTAGAAACATGATTACATCAACAATATCCTCAGGCTCGGCAATGCGGCCCAGAGGAACGGTATGACCCAACTCTTTAACGGCTGAGTCCGGGTCGAACCCGCGCTTGGCAAAGCCTGAACGTAGCATCGGTGTGTTCACTTCGTTCGGGCAGACCGCGTTGATACGGATGCCCTGATAGGCGTGGTCCATACCCATGCATTGCGTCAGCGATGCAATTGCCGCCTTGGTCATACAATAGAGCGCATGATCTGGACCCGGGCGCAGACCCCAGCACGAGGCAGTGTTCACGATGGCTCCGCCGCCATTGTTGGCCATAATCGGGATCGCAGCACGGCAGATTCGGAATGGAGCCTCGACATTCACGCCAAGTGAAAGGGACCAATCGTCATCCGAGGTCTCGGTTACTGCCCCGCGAGTTATCACGCCCGCGTTGTTGACAATGATATCCAAACCGCCCAGCTGATCAGCCGCTGCCCTTGGCAACGCATCGGCATAGGCGGCATTACACAGATCACCGGCTAGATATGCTTCAGCCTCTAGGCCGCTGACATCACGATCAGCAACCGCGACGCGAATACCCTCTGCGCGCAGACGCGTCACAAGTGCTGCACCGATACCGCCCGCTGCTCCGGTGACCAATGCTGTTTTTCCGTTCAGATCCATTGTGTCCTCTCTTCACTTCAAAATGATGCAACCGGAGCACCAAAGCGGCCCTCATCCGGAAGAATGCCCAGCCCCGGACCAGTGGGCAGGTCGATATGGCCATCCGTGATTTGAATACCGTTCTCGGGGTCGTAGTTCCCTTCGATATACGGTGCAGCCAGCCAGACACCTTCCAGCAGATTAGGTCGAACCGTTGCACCGATATGGGTGCAAGCGGCTGCAATGATGTCACCGCCCCAGCTGTCATCGCAGGTATGCGGCAGGTTTCGGGCCTCGCAAATGTCCCTGAAAGCGCGCATCGGATGCAAACCACCAATCCTGGTTACCTTCATGCCGAAACCATCCACCAGACCGGTGCCCGCTGCCGAAATGACGGTGTTCAAGCTGGTGCTGTTCTCATCCATGTAGATGCCATGGCTGACCTGTGGCCGTATCTTCTGCAAGTCCTCGATCGTGTTGCAGGGTTGTTCCATGATGAAAGGAACATCGGTGCATTCGCGGCTGACGCGCAGGGCGTCACGGGTTGTCCAACCCCGGTTGCCGTCCACTGCCAAACGCATGCCTGATCCTTTGACGACCTCCCAGGCCTTTCGGATGGTTTCGATGTCAATCTCAACCGGGCGACCACCAACCTTGATCTGCAAACGGGGATATCCCTCGGCCAGCTTCTCTCGGGCCAGACGGGCGATTTCGTCCGGCTCACCGACACCGGTAGCATAGTAGGATGGTACCTTGTCAGTAGCCGCCCCGCCTAACAGGCTACAAACTGGAACACCCAGATATTTGCCGAGCAGATCATGTACTGCGATATCGACGGCAGCCTTCGCGTAATTATGACCGTTCAGCAGCCCCTCCATCCGACGATGCAGAGGCAGCGGCAACGCCTCAGTCCCGATCAGGCCCGGAGCCATCTGAGATAGTGCCGCACGGGCCCCTGCAGAATGAGACTCGGCATAAGTGGGGCCAACCGGACAAGTTTCACCCCACCCCACCAGACCGTTATCAGCAACCAGCTTGACCAAAGTGCTGTCCAAAGCCCAGACCTGCGCATTGGCCATGGTATAGGGGCCATTCTTGACAGGCAGATCATGCTGATAGATGTGGATTTCGGTTAATTTCATCGGTTGCCCCATCAAGTTATCGAGAGTGAGTGAGCCGCTGGGTCATTCGATCCCGGCGGCCAATAGAACGCTGCGGCCGCTCCGCAGGGCGGATTGAGTCGCAGTTTTTTGTCCAAACAAACGCGCTGCTTCAGTCAGGCCTTCGTGCAGCAGCATCATCTCATTGGCCAACGTAGTCGCATCGCAGTCCGGGGCCACGTGGTGCAAACGCACTATGAAATGATTTCGCAGATTAAGTTTATGTTGCAGGACGGCGTCTTGGATTGCAGTGCTTTCCGGATAGGCCGACAGTGCATTCATGAAGAGGCACCCTGTGTTGGCCACCTGATTTAGCCAGTCCCCCAGGCGGAGCAACGGGTAAAGCACATGGTCTGCGCCCTTTTCTGGACCTCCATCAATCCACTCGGAATAAGCTTGATCACGGTGGTCGAGAGCACCAACCACCATCGCTTCGCGACTTGGGAAATACTTGTATAGAGTACGCAACGAAACGTCGGCCCCTGCACGCAAAGCTTCAACCCCTTGCGTGGCAAACCCCATCTCGGCGAACTGTCTTTCCAGGCTTTCAGCTATGCGCTGTTGAATCGGTATCATGGCAACAAAGTAGAGTGATCACTCTACCTACTTCATACACGACTCCGACCTCCGACTTGTCAATTGGCGACAAAAAAGCCCGCCTGTACGGCGAGCCAGTCGGGGAGGGAAAAGGTGATTAGTAGGATTGGTTTAGTTCGTCCGCGGCGGGGATCTCACGCTCACGTCGGGCAATGTAATCCAGAAGCGCTTCATTCTTGCCTTCGTCCAGCTTGGGCTCTTCGTATTCGGCCAGAAGCTTACGCGCATGTTTCAGGGCACGTTCAGTGATTTCAACACTTCCTTCGGCCTGCCATTGCTCGATCGAGTTATTGTCGAAGAGTTCCGGCATAAAGAAGGCACTTTGGAAGTTTTCTTGAGTGTGCGGGTGGCCCAGATAGTGACCGCCCGGCCCAACATCGGGAACCGCAGCGATGGCTTGATCGAAATCGCCCCATTTTGGACCTTCGGCCATGCGATATGCCATTGCACATTGTTCTGCATCCACAATGAACTTGGCGACCGAGCAATGCATACCCGCTTCGTTCCAGCCCGCTGAGTGCCAAATATAATTTGCACCCGCGTGCACAACCGCACTCAGTGTGGTCGCCGATTCATAACCCGCCTGAGCGTCAAAGGTCTTGGCCCCGCCTAAAGTGTTCGAGGTGCGCCAAGGCACATCGTAGAACCGTGCCATTTGGCCGATCATGAAGTTCATCAAACTGATCTCGGGCGTACCTGCCATAGGCGCACCGGACTTCATCGAAACGGTGGACAAGTAGTGCCCCCAAATCGCGGGCGCGCCCTTGCGGATGACCTGCGTGTAGGCAAGCGCAGACAGCGCCTCGGCGGTCAACTGCGCCACTGTGGCGGGTACTGACGCGGGCGTGTTCGCGCCACCAAGAACGAAGGGTGAGCACAGTACCGGTTGGTTGCGACGGCAAAAGGCGCGCATTGCACCCAGCATAGTTTCATCCCAGACCAAAGGGCTGTTTCCGTTACAGTTACCTGTGGTAACCGGATGGTCGTCGATGAACCCTTTACCAAACAGGATGTCACACATATCCATGACATCTTCGGCGTTTTTGGGTGAGGTGGTCATACCCATGAACATCTTGTCCGAGTACTTTATCGACGAGTACGTAATGCGCAGATGCCGCTGGCTGATCGGATGATCGTAGGGCTCGACGATGTGGTGAGCCGAGCTGTGCAGAGCAGGCATCATGTGGCTCAGCTTGTGGAACATCGCCAGATCTTCCAACAGCGGGTTCCTACGCACATCGTCCAAATCACGCAGAAACGGCGCGCCAGTCATCGGTACGAAGACTGAGTGCTTACCACCTAGCTTGAGGTTGTTGTTGGGGTTTCGAGCGTGATAGGTGAACTGAGACGGTATGGTCGAGATCAGTTCTCGCACCAAGTTGCGGTCTAGGTAGACCAATTCTCCGTTCACCTTGGCACCGGCTTTCTTCCAGTCTTCCAGGGCGATCGGGTCGCGAAACTGGACGCCGACATTCTCAAGAATGTCCATGGCTGCATTGTCGATGCGTTCAACCTGCGCGTGGTCCATCACTTCACACAAGGGAATGCCTCGTGTCAGGCCAGGCAACATTTCAAAGTTCGGGGCAGTGCGCTTGGCACGGCGCGCCGAGCGTCCACCTGAGCGCGAAGCAGTGCGAGTGTTCATCTGACGTGTCTCCTGTTTTCTAGATCTGAATGCAGGATTCGATCAAAGGCCACGTCTCTAATTGCGATATCTCCTTGCAGGAAACGACATCGTTCAAAATGGCTCTTCGCAAACTTATCCCGATCTGGGAGCTTATGTTTTTGACCGCTTTCTTAAAGCACCAGACCGCGCGCTATCAGAGTCGCGGCGGGAAAGACGATTAGGAATAAATTTTGCGACAGAACCGCTGATCTTTGTTGCGCATTGCAATTGGCAATCCCGCCAGACGTAAGTTTGAAACTCTCTCATAGTTGGCTGATCTGAGCGTCCGGCTTTTGGAAATCGACGTTCCAATTGGCAACGGCAGCGAATGTCAGCTCCGTGCCCCATGACGTCCCAAAGTAGTAACGGCCTATTGCGGACATTGGCAGTGCGTTAGCATGACGCAGTGCAGCATGCCGAAAGTCGCCTTTCCTGTAGATCGTACAGTAGCCAAGGCGTTCGGTAAGAGTCCGCATTCGAATGTGACTTCGAACATCAACAAGATCTAAGACGTTACCTGATCACGTGAACGGCGCAGTGTGCGTGCCGGACAACACGTGCCGCAGTAGATCCAAGCAGATAATCCTGCAGACCAGGTTGATGGCTTGCGATCACAATGCATTCGGCACCGTTAGATGCCGCATAGTCGATGATACCGCGGCCTGCGTGACCTTCGACGATCTCGATCCGGGCATTCGTCAAGCCATTTAACAAAGGCGTCAGCTTTTCCGAAGCGACGGCTTTGACACGTTCCAAATGATCAATGGGAAGAAAGTTATTCGTGTATTGAGGCAGATGTTCGACGACATGCAAGAAGGTGATTTGACCATCGTCGGAATTGAGCGCACGCGCAACGTCAACAGAGCGCGCCGTGTCGCGGTCATCATCCAGCGAGATCGGAACGAGGATATTTGGATACATTTAAGTTCAAGCTCCTGAAGTAATAAAAAAATCAACGACTTAATAGTAAAGCAATCGTACCTTCAGGCCGTTGAAGTTTGGCCCGCAGCATTGTCGAGAAGAGGGCTGACAGACCGGGGAGTGTCATCTTACGCGGCCACGAACAGGTCCTTGTATTGGTCACGCAGGATGTTCTTTTGAACCTTGCCCATGGTGTTGCGGGGCAGTTCATCCAGCACGATCAACTGCCGGGGATGTTTGAAACGCGCAAGGCTGTTGCACACCGCGATCTTCATCTCTTCAAGGTTCGGGGTCTCACCTGGTTCAGCGACGACCACACCCAACACTGTTTCGCCAAAATCGGGATGCGGCACACCCACCACGGCGCTTTCCAGCACCCCGGGCTGTTCATCCAGCAAAAGCTCGATTTCTTTTGGATAGATATTATAGCCACCCGAGATGATAAGGTCCTTGTTGCGGCCAACGATATGGACATAGCCATCCTCGTCGATCCGGCCCAGATCACCGGTGATAAAGAACCCGTTCTCACGCAGTTCGGCGGCGGTTTTTTCGGGCATCTGCCAGTAGCCCTTGAACACGTTGGGTCCGCGCACCTCGATCTCTCCGATCTCGCCCTGCGGAAGGGCATTGCCATCAGAGTCGCAGATTTTCAGTTCAACCCCCGGCAGTGGAAAGCCCACCGTGCCCGCGCGGCGGTCGCCATCATAAGGGTTCGAGGTGTTCATGTTGGTCTCGGTCATGCCATAGCGTTCAAGGATGCGATGGCCAGTACGCTCCTCGAACTGCACATGCGTTTCCGCCAGCAGAGGCGCGGAACCGGAAACAAACAGGCGCATTTGTTCGGCCAGTTCCTTTGTGAGCCGATCATCATCCAGCAGACGGGTATAGAAAGTCGGTACACCCATCATAGTCGTAGCTTGTGGCATCCGCCCGATGATTTCATCCAGATCGAACTTGGGCATGAATATGATGCTGCCGCCCGCAGCCAGTGTGACATTGGTTGCCACAAACAGTCCGTGAGTGTGAAAGATGGGAAGCGCGTGCAGCAGCACGTCGTCGGATGTGAAACGCCATTCCGCAACCAGCGTTTGTGCATTCGACAACAGGTTGTTCTGGGTCAGCATTGCGCCTTTCGACCGGCCCGTCGTGCCCGAGGTATAGAGAAACGCCGCCAGATCATCGCCATCGCGGTCAACGGTTTCAAAACTGGCTGGCATGACTGCGGCCTGATCCATCAGGCTGCCGCTGCCATCAGCATTCAGGGTCTCCAACTGCACTCCCAGCTGCGCCCCGACGGGGGTGAGTTTCTCCTCACTTCTGGCGTCACAGACGATCAGCGAAGCCCCGCTGTTTTCAATGAAATATGTCAATTCATCGACCGTGTAGGCCGTATTGAGCGGGAGAAACACGAGACCTGCCTGCGCGCAGGCCGCATAGAGCGCCAGCGCTTCGGGTGACTTTTCGATCTGCGCCGCGACCCGGTCACCGGGTTTCAGACCCAGTTGGGTTGCGACATGCGCGATCTGCGCAGCTCTGCGCAAAAAGTCGTGATGCGTAACGGTCGCCCCGCCAAGCAGATGCAAAAAAGGCGTGTCTCTACCAGCATGATTGCCGAACAAACCGTCATAGAGAGGATTGGCCATAAGGGTTACCTTTCCTGTGTCGTGGTGAGAGAGGCCGACGCTGCAAGCGATTTAGCCTCGGGCGAGGCGATGACCTCGCGAGAATTGGCGAATTTCTCGTGGTTTTGGGCAACGCGGGCCAGGTCATAGAGGTAGTTGACCATGGTGCCGCCGGACTGGGTGCGCCCCTTGTCCGACGTGTCAGCATCGGCGTGAACCGCATGGACCATCGCACCATTGCCAAGGTGGAACCGCGCCACCGGATCGAATGGCATGTTGCCCCGGCCCTTGGCGTTCAGCAGGTATCGTGCCGCCAGCGCCTTCATCCGATCGGGTTCTTCGATGTCCCACTCGATGCCTTCCTGCACCAACCAATTGGTCAGGCCCGGAATGGGTGACAGGGTGACAAAGGTCTTCAGCCCAGTTAGTTCCGCCGCCAGATCCGAGGCCACCTGCTTGATCAGTGAATTGCCAAAAGAGATGCTGGCGAGCCCCGCCTGACAGTTCGAGATCGAATAAAACACAGCAGTATCTACCTTTTCTTCTGGCATAGGGTCGCGGTCCTCGGCAAGCAGAGCCTGAACCGATCCTGGAATTCCGCTGTTCAGCGCAACTTCGACAAAGATCAGTGGCTCGTCCGGCATAGAGGGGTGGAAGAAGGCAAAGCAGCGCCGATCGGTGGGCTCCAACCTGCGGCGCAGGTCATCCCAACTGTCGATGGCATGTACCGCCTCGTAGGCGATGATCTTCTCAAGAATATGGGCCGGGCTTTCCCAATTGATCGGGCGCAGGACCAGAAAGCCACGGTTGAACCAACTGGCAAACAGGTGACGGAAATCCAGATCCAGCGCTTGCAGCTCCGGCTCTTTACCTCCCAACCGCAGCAGGTCGGCACGCATCTGAACAAGCGTACCTGTGGCACCGGGTACACGGTTCAGGCGGCGGATCATCTCCTGCCGCGCGGGTTCAGCTGCAGCCGCGAAAGTGCGGTAAGTCGCTTTTGAAGGCGCGTTTTCGTACGCGTCCAGCGATGAGCGCACCGCTTCGGGATCGATATTCATGGCGGTGGCGAGATACCGGAAGAACTCCAGCTTTTCGTCATCTTCCATTTTTTCGAAACGGGTCAATATCTCTTCCGCCAAAGCCAACCCCGAGGTCTCCCCCGCTGACCCAACCAACGCGTTGGCCAGTTCAGTTAGCGGGCGGCCATCTGAGGCCGCTGCGCTGTCGCGGCGATAGCGCCGCTCGAACACGGTTGAGAGAAGATCGGCAAGCAGGGTCATACCGCTGCCCCCATCACCAGATCAGGAAGCCATGTCGCCAGACCCGGAAACAGGCACAGCAGGACAATCGCGATCACCATGCAGGCCACGAACGGCAGCGAGCCGGTCAGGATGGTTTTCAGCGAGATGTCCGGCGCGATGCCGTTGATCACGTAGAGGTTCAGCCCGACAGGGGGGGAGATCAGACCGATTTCCATGTTGATGGTCAGCACAACCGCGAACCAGATCGGGTCAAAACCAGCGGTGGTGATGATTGGTAGCAGGATCGGTGCGGCCATCAGGATCACTGCCACGGGCGGCAGGAAGAACCCGGCGATCAGCAAGAACACGTTAACCGCACCCATCAGCACCCAGCGGTTCACATCAAGTGTACCGATCCATTCGGCAATCGCCTGCGTGATGAACAGAGAGCTGAGCATGTACGAGAACACACCGGCGGCGGCGATGATGAACAGGATCATCACGCTCTCCTTGGTGCTGTCGCGCAGTACGACCCAGATGTCCTTGGGGTTCCAAAGCTTGTAGATGATCATCGCTATCATCAGGCACAGCAGCGCACCCACGGCTGCCGTTTCCGACGGCGTGGCGATACCACCATACATTGCGTAGAGAACGCCCAGAATGATGCCAAGGAAGGGCAGAACACGCGGCAGGATTTCGAACCGCTCACCCCAAGTGTAGCTGCCAGAACCAAGACGGGTGGCGTCGCCGGACTTCCAAGTGGAATAGAGCGACCAGGCCATGAACAAGCCAACCAGCATCAGGCCCGGAATCACACCGGCCAGGAATAGACGGCCAATCGAGGTCTCGGTGGCGATGCCATAAACGATCATGGTGACCGAGGGCGGGATCAGGATGCCCAGCGTACCACCTGCGGCGATGGAACCGGCGGCAACGCCATCCGGGTAACCACGCTTGCGCATCTCAGGGATGCCCATTTTACCGATGGCAGCACAGGTTGCGGGTGAGGAGCCCGACATGGCCGCAAACAGGGCGCAGGCGCCAAGGTTTGATACGACCAACCCACCGGGGACGCGGGTCAGCCAGCGTTCAAGAGCTTCGTACAGGTCTGCCCCTGCCCTTGTCGAGGCTATCGAAGCCCCCATGATTATGAACATCGGGATCGACAGAAGGGCAAAGTTGTCCAGTTTGCCGAACAGGATTTCCGGCATCAGTTCCAGCGAACGTGGGCCGTCGAAGACGATCAGGAAACCGGCCGAGACGATCAGCAAACCGATGGCAACCGATACACCCGAGAACAGAACAAGGATGGTAGCGATGGCGACAATAGCGCCGAGCAGAAGGGGATCCATCGGCTTTACTCCAGTCCGAAGGGTTTATCGATGCCAAGCAGGACGGCGACGAGGTCAGCGATTAACTGCAACAGCAGCAGTCCAAAGCCGACCGGAATTGACAGGTAGGGAATCCACAGGCGCACACCCCATACGGTGTCGGATTTCCAGCCACGCTCCCACGCGAAGTGCCAATACTCGTAGCCGTAGAACAGCATGACCGAGACGATGGCGATGGACAGGACCGAAGTCAGGATCGCCATGAAAAAACGCGCCCGCGGTGCCAGCGAGATCGGGATCAGGTCGACATTCACATGACCGCGCAGGCGCTGCACATAAGGCAACCCAACCAGTGTAGCGGCGATGACCAGATAGATGACCGCTTCGGTCTGCCAGATGGTCGAGCCGTTCAGGACAAAGCGCACAACGATCATCTGGCAGGTGATGGCGACGGCGGCGACGATCATGCCTGCGGAACACCATCCGGCCAGAGTTGAAAGCGCAGCGACAATGCGAAGAAAGGGATTGTTCCCGGTGTGGGAAGCAACGGCAGAGCTATGGCCGGCCATTTGCGCCTCCTGTGATTGAGATGCAATTGAATCTGAAGATCAGAACTGAGATCAGGTGCCGGGCGGCAGCAGGGCCGCCCAGGCAAGGGAGGGTCACTCGACCGCCAAAGCCTTGTCCAGCAGGGCCTGCCCGTCAGAAACCTCTTCCACGAAGGCTTTGTAAGAGGTTTCCATCGCAAGCGCGCGCCAGGCTTCGAAATCCTCTGGTGTCATTTCGGCGATTTCGACGCCAGCCTCTTCAAACACCTTGGCGGAGTTGGCATCCTGCTTCTTGGCCTCTTCCAGATAGTAGGCCTGCGCCTTCTCAGACGCGGCCAGCAGTGCGGCCTGCTGATCTTCGCTCAACCCGTCGAAAGTGGATTTATTCATAAGCAGCGGCTGATACATGAACCACAGTGCCACATCTCCTGCCGGGGTATAGCAGCTGACCTGTTCGTAGATGCGATAACTGACAAAGGACGAGGACGAGGTATTGGCAGCCTGAAGAACACCAGTCTGCATCGCGTTGTAGATTTCCGAAGATGCCATTGACGCGATCGAGGCTTCAGCTCCGGCCAGCATCTGTTCGAACGACTTGCCTGCCGCTCGGGTTTGTAGACCGGCTACGTCTTCTGGCTTGGTGATGCACTTATCTTTGCCCGCGAAGCCACCGGCCAGGTAACCGTGGACCAGCACCATCACGTCATCTTCGGCCATCTTCTCTTCCAACGCTTCCATGAACGGAGAGTCGGCCAAACGGGCAGCGTGATCATGGTTTTTCACCAGACCAGGCATCAAAGTCAGGTTATAGGCGGGCTGTTGGCCTCCGGCATAGCTGAGCGGCAAAACGGTCATATCCAGTTGCCCTCGGCTAAGCGGCTTGTACTGCTCGCGCGGTTTAAACAACGATTTCGAGCCGAAAATCTTAATTTCCAGATCGACATCCGCCGCAGCAACTTCATCGGCCACGATCTGTGCGACCTGATGACGGATGTCTTTGTTCGACCACTGATGAGACAGGCGCAGTTCTTCTGCGGAACCCAGTGTGCCCGCGGATGCAAGCGCCAATGCAGCTACAGCTGTTTTGAACATGGCTTTCATTTTCTCCTCCCTTTTTCAAACCCGGGCTTGCCGGGGATGAACAGAAGCATAGGGCCGTTATGTTTTTCAAGTCAATATTTTTGTATACAAGATTTGAATTCTTGAGTTCCCACCCAATCGTGAGTAAAACAGAACGTCATGGACCAACGACTTGCCGATACCATCGCTCAGGATCTGGAAGAGCTGATCTTTGACGGGACATTTTCGGATGGTGACCGTCTGGATGAAGTCAAACTGGCCGAGCAATTTGGCGTATCCAGAACGCCACTTCGAGAAGCATTTCAGCGGCTTGCCCTGTCGGGGCTGGTTGACCTCATACCGCGCAGGGGTGCTTTTGTCCGGCAGCCTGGCCCTGTAGAGCTTATGGAGATGTTCGAGGTCATGGCCGAACTCGAAGCCGTTTGCGGCCGACTTGCCGCTATGCGCATCTCAGATCAAGCATTGAAAGAGCTAACTGACGCCAACACAAGATGTCAGGAGGCTGTCGATGCTGGAGACCCTGACACGTACTACGTGGAAAACGAGCGGTTTCATCGAATCATATATAACCAGTCCGGCAATTCATTTTTGGAACAGGAAGCGTCCAAGCTGCACAGACGGCTCAAACCTTTCCGGCGGCAACAGCTTCGTTTTCGGGGCCGCATGGCACAGTCGATGTCCGAGCACGAAGACATTGTGCGTGCTCTCGACAATGGCAATCCCGAGGAAACGGCAAATGCGTTGCGCTCACATGTCGCTGTGCAGGGGGAAAAGTTCCACAACCTGATGGCGTCATTAAAGAACGCACCCGCGTAACACTTCGGACTGCGGATTATCAGAAATCCCCAATAGCTTCGATCGGCGCAAAAAAAGCCGCCGCACAAGATATCTGCGCGGCGGCCGGTTTTGCTTATTCGATGATCTCGCTGTAGTCACCGCGGACCTGTACCATCACTGATACATCACCCGAGTCGCGGTTGCGCCAAAACCAGCCGTGCTCACCTGCAAAGGCCGCTTCAATGTTACCTTCGGCTCCGGTCGAGCCACGCCCCTTCTCATAGGTGATCGACTGCCCGCCACCGTGACCGTGCAGGTCAAAGTTCACCCGGCCGCCTGTCACAACCATACGATACTCAGCTGTCGCGCCTTCTTCCATGAGCAGCTTCCACTCAGCCGACTCTCCCGGAGTGAGGATAAAGCTGGTTTCATCCTGCCAGACCTCGGCCTCTTGCGCATGTGCCGATCCGATAAAGAGGCCAAGGACATCGTTCATCAAGCTCGACTGATCCTGGTTTTCAAGTTCTCGATCTGCTTCGGCCTCGTCCGCAAGCTGTGTTTTGATTTCACCCATCTCCTGCAGCCCCAGCACACGGCCCACACCGGTCGGGTCGATCCCGTATTCGGCCGGCAGAACCACCGTGACAAGTATCACGGCAGCGGACGCACCTGCGATGATGGTCGAGCGGATAAGCTGTGCCGAGCTTGGAAGTTCCTCAAGACTTGGTCTTTCTGTGTTGAACATTTTCTGAACTCCGTTATGCGGCGACAAAATAGCCGGTGATCTGATAGCCCATCAGGATGAACCCGAGGGTCATCATGACGACGTTTACGCTGTAAGCTTGTTGGAAGAAGTACGGGCTTTTCCGCCAGAACCCCATGACGATAAGGATGATCGCAAGGGCCGTAAGCTGGCCAAGCTCCACACCCACATTGAACGCCAACAGATTGGCAAGAAGCCCTTCCGGAGCGATATCGTAGTCGAGGATCTTGGTTGCGAGCCCCATGCCGTGAAACAGACCAAAAATCAGCGTCGCTGCTTTGGTATTTGGCTGGAATCCCAGCCAGCGCTGGAACGCGCCAAGATTGTCGAGCGCCTTGTAGACGACTGAAAGTCCAACAATGGCGTCGACGATATAGGCGTTTACGCCCCAACCGAACCACACTCCCAACAGCATTGTCGTCGAGTGACCGAACGCAAAGAGACTGACATAGATGCCGACATCCTTGGCTCGGTAGAGAAAAAAAACTACGCCAAGCAAGAACAGGATGTGATCGTATCCTGTGACCATATGCTTGGCCCCAAGATACATGAAGGGGATGATGTTCACTCCCCAGATTTCCTGGATATAGCCTGCGTCGCCTTCGGTGACGTTATGAGCCAGCACCTGAGACGTGCTCAGCGCCAGACTGGTTGTGACAAGAGCCAGCAGGAGCGTCGCGCGCCTGTCCAGACCCCGAATAGTAAGATTCATGGATGATCTCCGTTGTTATGTGATGTCGAAAACCCCAAAATGGGGCGACGTCACACGCGCGGAGGTCGCTCTATACCGTTGTTTTTGAACGGGCCGCCCGGCACCCGGTCGAACGTCCAGTCATCTGGGAGTGACGCCAGTGAAAGGGCATCGCCCAATTCCGGCATAACCATTTGGCTGTGGTCATGATCGGCACCGTCATGACTGTGCCCGTGCATCGCCCACATTAAATCTTCTTCAAAGCCGTGGGTATGCCCGTGCTCTGCAACAATCTGCAAATGCTCCTGCACGGTTTCGATCAATGTCGGAACATGGTCCGAGTTTGGCTGAAGCGACCAGACGATCAAAGACAGGCAGACCAAAGCTGCCATCGCATTTTGCGCATATCTCTGAACTGCTCTCACGCTTACAGGTGCCTCTGCGACCTTGTTATATCCTCCCCGGGGGGTTATCTCGGCTTATATGACAAAATCACAAATTCACGCAAGCCATCCGGCACTCATAGCCCGGCTAAAACGCGCCGAGGGGCATCTGCGATCTGTTATTGCGATGATTGAAGACGGTAAACCTTGCGTTGAAGTCGCCCAACAACTGCACGCCGTCGAAAAAGCCGTGACCAATGCCAAGCGGGTATTAATACACGACCATATGGATCATTGTTTGGGCAACGGCAGTTCCCATGATCTGGACGAGTTGCGCGCCATTTCCCGGTACCTCTAAAATGTTTGACATCCTGAAAGATCGCACCTTTCGCCACCTTTTCGCGGCGCAAGCCGTGGCACTACTGGGAACAGGGCTGGCCACCGTGGCACTTGGCCTGCTTGCCTTCGATTTAGCCGGGGATCAGGCCGCCATGGTGCTTGGAACAGTCTATACGATCAAGATGATCGCCTATGTTGGCGTGGCACCGATAGCTGCAGCTTTTGTGAACCAGTTCCCCCGCCGTGCAGTGTTGGTCGCGCTTGACTTGGTGCGCGCGGGGGCAGCTTTGTGTTTACCCTTTGTAACGGAGGTCTGGCAGGTCTACGTGTTGATTTTCCTGCTACAATCAGCCTCGGCGGCATTTACTCCGGCATTTCAGGCCACGATCCCAAGTGTGTTGCCGGACGAGGCGCGCTATACCCGCGCATTGTCGCTGTCGCGGCTGGCCTATGATTTAGAGAACATCATTAGCCCAACCCTTGCAGCTTTGCTGCTTGCCGTATTGAGCTACAACACGCTCTTTTTCGGGACGGTTTTTGGCTTTATTGCCTCAGCTCTGCTGGTGGTTTCGATCCTGTTACCCAATCCCGAAACTGCCGAACGCAAAGGTATCTACGACCGCACCACACGGGGCATCCGTATTTATCTTGCGACACCACGATTGCGCGGATTGCTCGCTTTGAACCTCACTGCTGCCGCTGCTGGGGCGATGGTACTTGTGAATTCGGTTGTGCTGGTACGCGGCACGTTAGGCCTGTCAGAAAGCGCGTTGGCCTGGGCCATGTTTGCATTTGGGGCAGGTTCCATGTTGTCCGCCCTTGTCTTACCGCGCCTGCTTGATCGCATAGCTGATCGCCCTGTGATGATTGCGGGAGCTACCATGGCGATTGCTACACTTATGGTACTGGCGATACTGGTGATGAGTTTCGGCGTAACATGGCCCATCCTACTCGGGGCGTGGCTCCTTGTTGGCATCGGCTATTCTGCGGTACTAACACCCTCTGGCCGCTTGTTGCGACGATCGTCTCACGAAGCCGACCGCCCCGCCTTGTTCGCCGCGCAATTCGCACTTAGCCACGTTTGCTGGCTGGTCGCCTACCCTTTGTCGGGATGGCTGATGACCTGGCACGGTACCGTTGAAGCGTTGCTTGCTCTTGCTTTGACTGGTGCCATTGGCATTTTTTGCGCCCTGCGCCTTTGGCCTCGTGACGACCCTGAAACGCTTACGCACACTCACGGAAATCTTCCACTGGACCACCCACACTTGCGGGGGGAACGGACGCACACGCACGCCTTCGTCGTTGACGACGAACATCCGCGTTGGTCGCCAACTCTTTGATCTGAAGCCGTGGATTTAAAGACCGGCCCGAAGAGAAATTTTTGATGCCATTGGCTCTGGTTGCAGTCCTCCGAAATTTGGAGTCGATGAAGAGAAAAGACGACACATAAACTCTAGCGGAGGGAGCTGAGACTTGTATGAATGCCTGCTTTTCGTCCCAAGCGCAGCAGTCACAGTTTGACCACATTGGACCAGTAACCACCCGTTGTATGAGGAAAATTGTATTACCTCTTGTTGTTGCCTCAGCCGCGTTTGCGGCATGGCAGTACAAGCTGATGAGAACTGCAAACCAACAGCTTGTTGTAGCCGAGCAGCGGGTTACAGATGCAATTTCTGCCGGAACCAATAACCTAAATTTCAGCGACCTTGTCGAGCTTCGGAAGTTGCCAGTCAACATCGGCGATGTTCCAAACTTAAAATACCTGAATGCACGGGGAACCAGCTTAAGCGATCTGACCGGGTTGGAAGGTAACGCGACGCTCGAACATCTTGACGTTAACATGACACGGGTTTCCGATCTCAAACCGCTTCAGGGCTTGCCGAACCTGAAGCTGGTTTACCTTCATGATACCAGGGTGTCTGATGTGTCGCCCATCGCAACAATACCTTCACTTGAGCGCCTTGATATTGGCACGACACAAATTGACACGCTGCGGCCTGTTACACAGATTGAAAGTTTGGCCTGGTTGAATCTTCATAACAGCCACGCGCTTGATGGGTCGCGTGAGCACTTTGCCATCCTGGAGGGGCGTCCATTTCTTGAGTTGTCAGGTGGGAGCGCCTACCGCCAAGATTATCGACCAGGTTGGCAGTACAACGCTATGCAGCGCCTGTCGCGTCTGAGAGAAGAACTTGGACTCTGATCACCGTCCGTTCAAAGGCAACGGAATCTTCTCTAAAAGCGAAAGCGGTACTTCACAAATCTGCAGACAATTTCCGCTCAATCCGCACATCGGGCATTTGCCACCTAGCCCTGAATGTCCGGAAGCTGAAAAAACCGGCGCGGCTGTGCTGCGCAAAACCAAACCGTGCGTTCACTTTAGAGCGAGGATATTAGCCAGGGCTCAATTTAAAAACTATAGGCTTTGGCTTGGAGGTTTATTCTTGCTGGTTGCAAACCACCCGAAGGGCAAGTTGTGAATCACGGTCTCGTGACTGCGCCAGTACTTCGTCTGATAAAACGAGAAATTCAAACTAACCTGTTTCAGGCAGCATGTTCTTAAGTCGCGAAATTGTCGATCTGCTCACGCCCAACATCCGGCCTATTTCCGCGGCGGTCTTGCCCATGGACAGCAATGAAAGCGCTTCCTCGCGCTCCGTTGCCGTCAGTTTCTTGGGGCGGCCTTTGTTCAGACCGAAGGATCTGGGGCGATCCTCCACGGTGCGGCTTTCCAGATCAGCGAGCCCGAGCTCATAGTCGATGACACCAGACAAGATCTCCAGAACTGTTTCAGCCCGCCCGCCTTCAGTATTGATCCAAGGCTCGGCCATGGATCGAAAGTCCGCCCCTTTTTCGTGGATCAGCCGCAACAAATTGACCAGTTCAGCAATGGAGTCAGCAATCGCTGAAAGACGCGATACCACAATGACATCTCCGGCAGAAACGTCCAACAGGAAGGCTTCCAGAGTTTCCTCCCTGTCATTTCCCTCCTGCGCCGTGTCGCTCCAGACACGATCACATCCCTGTCGCTTCAGCTCGCTCAGTTGAACCTCGCTTCGGTACCATTTTGAAGATACCCGCGCATATCCGATTTTTACCATTCTAAATCAAGCTCATAGAATTAGGTTCATAGTAAGTTCTTGACTTTTGCACGCCATTATGAACGATTATTTGCACGCAGTTCTGCACGAATATAGCGCTGAACCTGTGCAATGACAATCGACTCAACGAGTGACCGGGACTCAATGCAGCATTCTTTTACAGAAGCGCCCAGAGATGCCAGCCTCTATAATGAGGACTTGGCGCCGGTTCCCGCTGAAAAGCGTGATTGGGGCTGGTTTGAGTTGTTCAATGTCTGGGCCAATGATGTGCAATCCTTGTTCGGATACACATTGGCCGCCTCTCTGTTTTTGACTTACGGGCTGAATGGCTGGGCCGTGTTCGCAGGCATCGTGCTGGCCGGGTTCATCGTCATGGGATTGGTCAATCTGATCGGCAAGCCCAGCGTGAGATATGGTATCCCCTTCCCGGTCATGGCCCGTGCAAGTATGGGCGTGCGGGGCGCGAATTTCCCGGCTTTGATCCGCGCCGTCGTGGCCATCTTCTGGTATGGCGTGCAAACCTATTTCGCCTCGACTGCGCTTGCCTTGGCCATGGTCGCATTGATCGGAACACAAGGGCCTCCGGTCTTTCTGGGTCTCAGCGCAATAGAATGGGTTGCCTTTCTGGCTGTCTGGTCCTTTCAGATTGCCCTGTTCTGGAACGGGATAGATCCGATTGTGGGTTTCCTCAACTTCGCGGGGCCATTCGTCTATGCGGTGATGGTGGCGCTAGCCGTTATGATCTGGATTGAGGCAGGTAATGATCTATGGCGCGAGCTTGGAACGATCTTTCGCGGAACCGGTAGCTATCAAGGCAGTCAGCTGGGCGCATTCGCAGCCGTGGTCGGCACGATGATCGCCTATTTTGCCGCCGTCGTGATCAATTTCGGGGATTTCTCACGGTTCGTGCGTTCGGAGCATGAAATGCGCAAGGGCAACCTGCTGGGATTGCCAATCAATATCGCGTTCTTTTCACTGATCGCCCTGATCGTGACCGCAGGAACCGTCGCGATCTGGGGCGAGGCATTGACCAATCCCACCGAGATCATCGCGCGGATCGATTCATTGCCGTTGACGATCTTGGCGGCAGTAACCTTTTTTGCGGCCACCGTTGGGATCAACCTTGTGGCTAACTTTATTCCGCCCGCTTACGATCTTGCTAACCTGATGCCCAGCCGGATCAATTTCCGTGTCGCAGGTATCATCACATCGGCCTATGCGCTGGTGATCGGCGGTTTGTGGGTGTCGACCATAAGTCAGATCGGCATTCTGGGCTTTGTCAATACGCTGGGGGCCGTTCTAGCCCCGGTCTACGGCATCATCATCGCTGATTACTATCTGGTCAAATCCGGCAAGCTGGATGTTGATCAAATGTTCTCAGCGGCGCGCGACGGGCCTTACTTTTACAGCAATGGCTGGAACATGGCGGCAATCGTGTCGTTCATCCTTCCGGCCATATTTTCCGTTCTCACAGTCTGGGTCCCCTTGCTGAGCACACTTTCAGGCTTTGCATGGGTGATCGGCGCAGGATTTGGAGGTGTGTTCTACTGGGCAATTGCAAAGCGCTGACCGGCTGAGACCTTAGCCATTTCGATGCCTGAAGGCAGCGAAACCGATCACCACTAGGCGTGGTCGGCCAGGGAGGATTTGTCTCAGTGGCAGGCTGAAATGTGAATGAACGTCGCAACCCTGCGACGGCAACGGTTCGGGCCACACGCCCGAAGCGAAAGGCGGCTTTTGTCGCAAACTTCGGGGGCATACCCCGGGCATCAAAACGGGAGGACCATTATGGTAACCGCAGCAACATCTGCCGAAAGTGCAGGCACAACAGATCCGGAAGACGATACGCTTAATCCGGTGTCACCCAACGAAAAAACATGGGGCGCGTTTGCGATATTCAACATCTGGGCAAACGACGTCCAGTCATTGTTCGGTTATTCGCTCGTCGCGTCGCTGTTCATCTCATACGGCGTTGGCGGCTGGACCGCCTTTCTGGCGCTTATTGTGGCCGGTTTGTTCGTCATGTGGATGGTGAACCTGTCCGGCGCGCCGGGCGAAAAATACGGCATTCCTTACCCGGTTCTGGCACGCGCCAGCATGGGCACAGCAGGGTCCAAGCTACCAGCGGTGTTACGCGCCACGGTCGCCGTGTTCTGGTACGGCGTTCAGGTTTATTTCGCCTCAACCGCGCTGTCACTTCTGATCCGTTCGATCACCGGCGCGGAAGGCGGGGCCGAGATGCTGGGCCTATCTGGCATCGACTGGTTCGCCTTCTTCATCGTTTGGGTGTTTCACATCGTCATTTTCTGGCGCGGCATGGGCTGGGTCGAAACGTTCCTCAACTTCGCTGGGCCTTTCGTTTATGCGGTGATGATCGGCCTTGTTATTGTTCTCTGGCAGCGTTCGGACGGGCAGCTTCTGAGCGCAACTGCAACGATCTTCGCCAACCCAGAAGGTACTTTTGGCTCTGAGGTCAAAGGCTTTATCGCCATCTTTGGCACCATGGTTGCCTACTTCTCGGCTGTGATGATCAACTTCTCGGATTTCTCACGCTATTCCCGCGACAAGGCGTCCATGAAGGCGGGCAACCTCGCTGGTTTGCCGTTGAACATGATCCTGTTCTCGGCTTTGGCGCTGCTGACAACCGGTGGTGCGGCCGTAGTCTTCGGTGAGGAGATCATCAACCCGACCGAGATCGTTGAAAAGACCGATAGCGTTTTGCTGGGCATCATCGCCGCCATCACTTTCTTCGCCGCTACGGTTGGTATCAATCTTGTCGCGAACTTCATCCCTGCGGTGAACGGCATCGCAAACCTCGCCCCTGGGAAAATCAGCTTCCGTCAGGCAGGCCTGGCCACATCAGTCTTTGCACTGATCATCGGTGGCCTGTGGACGGCCATAATCTCAAATATTGGCATCGCCGGGTTCGTGAATACGCTGGGCGCAACACTGGCACCGATCTTCGGGATCATGATCGTGGACTATTTCATGATCCGCAAAGAAGAACTGAACCGCGACGACCTCTACAACATGGAGGGGGGTGAGTATCATTATGGCAATGGTTGGAACGACTCGGCACTAATCGCGTTCGGCATTGCATCGGTATTCTCTGTCGCCACAGTCTGGGTCCCGGCCCTTGGAATTCTGTCTGGTTATGCTTGGATCATCGGTGCAATCCTCGGCGGCGTTGTCTATAACGCCATGGCCAAGAAGAAGATCTAAGCGTTTTGAAGCAAGTGGTGGGCAATCCGCCCACCACGACATCCCTAGCAAGCAATTTGGACGACTTGGGCCACAAAGCTGCGAAGAGTTCGTGGCAGACCTATGCACTTTCCGCGTCAGCGAATGCTGCAAGTGCAATGGTAGGCATTCGCCACGTGGCAGATCAGCAGGAACAGGCGCCTTCGGCGCCTGATCTGCAAATCAGCCCTGATTTTCCCAATTCCGCATTTCGCACATGCAGCGGACCGCAATCCGAACAAAGCTGCCATTGTGAAAATCAGGTCGCTTCCCCATCTACTAATATCCGGCTGGGTCGTTCGGGGTGTGTAGCAATGTGCCTTCAAACGCGTCGAGATCGTCCGTCATTTGCAGCCAAAGCAACTTGCTTTGCTTGTTGACGTGAAAAGTCGGTTTGAAATCTTCCGGGTTTTCGAGCGACGCAGCGTAGAGGTGCATGCCACCCGGATAGTGATCGGCTTCAAATCCAATCGGTGACCCGCACGTCCCGCAAAAGTGCCTGAAAACGCCTTTGGAACTTTCATAAGTACGGGGTTTATCACCGGTCCACTCAAAGTTCTCTATTGGCACACCGAACCACGCAACCACCGGCGCGGCACAATTCCGACGGCAGTCATCACAGTGGCAATAGCATGCCCATGTTTGATCACTATGGTAGACCCAGCTTGTTTTTTTACACAGACAATACCCACGCGTCGCCATTCAATTTTCCTCCAAACCTCCGGAAATATAGGACGCAGGCGGTTTTTGAGATGGATATTTTGGGACGTTTCATCAGCGGAAAACGTCGGAATTTACGGTCGATTTGGGCTCGACGCTGCTGTTGTCTGCGATGTGCTCTGACTGGTCGAAAGAGCCCCAACCTGCCGTTGATCCTATTTCCACCTTTCGCACATGCAGCGGACCGCAAACCGCATAAAGCGGTCGTTCACAGTCCAGGGCTGGATGGCTTGTGAGCGGACAATGCCGACGATCATCAAAGACTGGTGAACGGCCACCTAGGCCTGAGATTGCAACCAATCAGAAAACACTTGGGCGGGTTCTGTGGTGGTGGAACGTTGCGGGCGGACAATGAAATAGCCGTAGTCAGGGAGTTCGACATCCGAAAGGCGGTACAATTTGTTGCTCTCCAGTTCGCTTTTGACAAGATCATCCATCAAAGCAATGCCTTGACCGTCAATCACAGCCTGCACGCGAACATTCGGATCAGCCACGATCAGTGCATCTCTTCGTGTTTGTTGCGGAAGGTTGGCGACGTCCAGCCAACAAGACCATGCGTTGCTGTCGTCACGATCGCGGAGCAATGTAAAGTGCGAGAGCGCCGCCTTCACTCCGTGCCTTTCTATCTGCTCAACCGCGTGAGCGCCGCCAACAGGATAGGAGCGCAGGGGCAAAAACGGTGTCGCGACGTCGTCCCCGAAACGGCCATCGCCCCATCTGATCGCAAGATCAACGTCTTGCATTTCGTATTCCGAGAACTGGATCATAGGCTGAATGCGCAGTTGCACGTCCGGGTAGCTTAGCATGAAAGACATCAGTCGCGGCGACAGCCAGCGGGCGGCGAAATAGGTTGAAACACCGACTGTCAAGGTTTGAGAGGACATTCCCTTTAACTCTTGAATGTCGGCTTCGATCTCTTCGTATCGGGTCTGGCAGGCCGCCAACAGCTTCAGGCCTTCGCCTGTCAGGACAACCCCCCGGCTCGTTCTCTTGAATAGCGACATCCCAAGATCAACCTCTAGCGTCTTGATCTGATAGCTGATCGCACCCTTGGTCATGTTGAGCGCTTCTGCCGAAGCTGAAAAACTGGAATGCTTGGCGATTTCGGCAAACAAGCGAAGCAGATCATGATGGTGAAACAGAGTGGGCATAAAAAACCGTACAAATTTTTTGAACACAATGAAAAGAAAATTTCGATTTTCAGACCTGCAATCGTGCCCAATATAAGATTCAGCTTTGAAGGTTGGAGATGTAACGTTGGGAGAATTGAACGCAGGTATAACGGGTAGCGCGTCAACCATTCAGCGTACCAAGGCACGTCGAGGGCGCTTGACGCGTCACAATACACCTGTGGAAAGCGTAATCTTCTCTGGCCGCAAGATACCTGCGTACAACTTGCTGAGCGAAGCTGCTTTGTCCCGGATCGAAGATCAGGCGGACTGGATATTGCGCGAAATAGGCGTCGAATTTCATGGTGACGCCACAGCGTTGGAGTTGCTCGCGGCTGCAGGCGCCAAGATCAACGGCAAGCGGGTGCGGTTCGAGCCGGGCCATGCCCGCGAGCTCTGCGCCACCTCCCCCAGCGAATTCCAGTTGCATGGCCGGGACCCGACCAGAACAGTGACGCTTGGGGGCGATAACGTCGTGCTGATGCCCGGGTATGGTTCTCCCTTTGTCAGTGATCTGAAGAATGGTCGGCGATACGCCACGCTCAAAGACTTCCACAACTTTGTGAAGCTGGCCTATAGCACGCCAGCGCTTCACCATTCTGGCGGGACAGTTGTTGAACCGACGGATGTGCCTGTGAACAAACGACATCTGGACATGATGCTGGCGCATCTGACCCTGTCGGCCAAGCCTTTCATGGGATCTGTTACCGCCCCTGAACGGGCGCGTGACAGTATCGAAATGGCAAGGCTGGTCTTTGGTCGCGACTTCATGGATCGCAACGCGGTGATGCAGGCGAACATCAACGTCAATTCGCCACTGATCTATGACGATACCATGACGCGCGCTTTGCGCATCTATGCTGAAGCGAACCAATGCGTCTGTATTTCGCCTGCCATATTTGCTGGGGCGATGGGCCCGCTTTCGCCCGCTGCTGTAGCCGCGCAGACCCTGGCCGAGGCGATGGTCGGAATCGCGCTTTCGCAACTGGTCCAACCTGGCTGTCCGGTGGTGTTCGGATCCTTCCATTCCAGCATGAACCTGCGCACCGGCGCACTGACCTTTGGCTCGCCCGAGGCCAACATGACCACAATGGCGCTGACTCAACTGGGCCGTCGACTTGGCGTCCCCGTGCGTTCTGGCGGCGGGCAGATCACATCTTCCAACGCACCGGACGGTCAGGCGATGCAGGACAGCGCGGGTGCTTTATGGTCCACGCTTTTGTCCGGTGCGCATCAGGTTTGGCATGCGGCAGGCTGGCTCGAAGGCGGATTGGTCATGTCATATGAAAAATTCATTCTGGATCTCGACCATTGCGGAGCAATGCTAAAGCTCTTGCAGGGGTTTGACACCGACGACGAATCCTTCGGCCGCGATGCCTATCGCGAAACAGGTCCGGGACAAAATTTCCTGTCCACCAGCCATACACTTCGCCACTACACAACCGCGAACTTCGAACCCCGGATATCCGACGCAGGCCCTTACGAAACCTGGTCGGAAAACGGATCGCTCAGAGCCGATCAACGCGCCACCGCACAATGGCGGCAGATGTTGGACAGCTATCAACAACCCGAAATGAAACCCGGCCTAGCAGTTGCACTCGAAGACTTCGTGTCAGAGCGCAAAGCCGCGATGCCGGACGAATGGTACTAGAAAGGAACGCCATGACCGAAGATCTCAGCCGCACTTCTGCCCTTGCCTCGCGCCACACGGCCCTGGGATCGGGGCTTGAGGATTGGAACGGGATGGGCACGGCCTGGACATACAACACCGATCCAAACGATGAACATGACGCGGTCCGGGAACGGGCTGGCATGTTCGACATGTCGCCGCTGAAAAAGGTGATGGTGCGGGGCGCAGAAGCGCAGGAGGTGCTGGATCATCTGACCACGCGCGACCTTTCGAAACTCGCTCCGGGGAAGGCGGCTTATCTCTGCGTACTGACCGAACAGGGTGGGATCGCGGATGACGCCATTGTTTCGAACAATGGGGGTAACGAATGGATGATCGTGCATGGTTCAGGCGACACCATGGCGCTGCTTGAGGCATCGGCGGAAAGCCGTGATGTCGAAGTTCAGTTTACCGATGATCTGCACGATCTGTCGGTACAGGGACCAGCCGCGCTGGAAATCCTAAACGCAAATGCGGATATCGACCTGGCCGATCTGGCTTATTTCGAGCACGCGCCCGTGACGCTGTTCGGCCATGCCTGTCGCATTTCGCGCACCGGTTATTCAGGCGAACGCGGGTACGAGATCTTTGCCGATGGGTCCGTGATCACCGACATTTGGGACAAACTGGTCGCAGCGGGCGTCATGCCCTGTTCCTTTACCGCGCTCGACAAGGTGCGGATCGAAGCAGGCCTTTTGTTCTACGGTTACGACATGACCGAGGACAACACCCCTTGGGAAGTGGGCCTGGGCTTTACCATCAGCAAGTCCAAGCCTGACTTTCGTGGCAAATCCGCAGTATTGGCCGCGCTAGGCAGTGAAAAGATCACCAATGTATGCCTCGATATCGACCATTCGGACATGGTCGAAGGTGGCGAAACGCTGTCCTTGAACGGAGAAAGCGTTGGGCTGATCAACAGCCCCAGCTATTCGCACCGCCTGGGCAAGTCGCTGGCATTGGCCCATGTTCAGACCGGATTGACCGTCGGTACAACCTTGAGCGTTAAGAGCGAAGGACTAGAAACAACAGCGACAATCGCCGCTAACCCAATCTATGATCCTGAAAAGTCACGCACTCATAGCTAAAGCCGTGGAGACGAGCGCAAAGAGCGGCCACAACGGTCGCCTTTGCACAATTTGACTGTATTCGATCAAACCTCCACCAAAGCAGCCGTTCATGACTTCCGCAGCATAAGTAACAATGAGCTCAGAGCAGCCGTTCGTTGTGCGGACAAAGTAGCCGTGCGGTTTCAACACCCAGTGACTACCTTTTGATGAAATTAGTCTAATACCATTGGTGCCTTTCAGTTCTCGGGCGTATACCAAATTGGCGAAGTGTACGCGCGTTCCTGCGTTGACGTCGGAACCTCCGCGGGTAGTTCGTCTCCGAACCGAACGGAGTCGTAAATTGTCCACCTCGGTGTGGGAATTTCCAAGACACGGGCATAGTAGAAAGCCCTAACTGAAGGATCGAAATTAGGATCCTTCCAAACAGTGATCAGCTCTGGAGACCCTATAGAATTGGTAAATGTGCCCGTTGCAACATCCACGGTGTTCCCCACCGCTGGCAGGTTGCCGTCCGCATCAGGTTCTCGGTCTCCCGACCAAGCCACGTCATAGACCCGCTCTTCAGTTTCGCCGCTGGAATTTAGCCAACCTTTCACAATCTGAACGCGGTCGAGATTGCCGGAGAACGGATCTTTCAGCGCAGCAACCAAGAAGGTTGGGGCGTCCGCGCCTTCTGTCGCGTCTGCGAGGTCCCCACCCATCGGAACGCCTTTTTCATATCCTATTTCTGCGGGCAAACGAGACCTTGCATCAGCTTCCGTAAAGTCCCAACCACCAAAGAAACGAACCGCGATGCGACTACCGGTTGTCCCGTAAACTTCTTTCCGTTCCATGGCGTCGAATATGGCTTCGCGTGTGTTGTCCTGAGCCCAGACCGCTGCATAGCCAGAGGCTGCCATTTCCCACCCGAGAATCCTCAAGGCATCGAACTCACCAACGACATGCTGCCAACGGCCAGGTTCCGGCTCGACACCGGAGTGTTTGCCAAAGAAATTGTCTTCTTCCGCCGTTGCCAAAGCCGTATGGCTGTCAGTCGAGCCCACTACTCCGAACTTGTATGGATTGGTGCCGAGCTGAGCCTCTAGTTTGAGACCATTCTTCAAAGCCTCGCGCGCGTATTCGTACTGAAGCATCCAGTCTTCTTTGGGCGTCGGACCCAGATTGGATTTATCCCAGGTTTCATAGTCGGCAAACTCATCGTTCGGGCTGAGAAAAGGGTGAGTTTCTCCGTCACCCTTGATCTGGGTGATCTCATACATCGGCTCCCACTTAGCACGCCGCACTGCGTAGTCTTCGGTCAAAGGCTCGCCCGTTTCCGGGTTGGTTTCCACCGGAAACATCAGGCCGTTTGAGACGTTGCCGTTGTGGGCAAGGGCAAGTACACGGCCGCCGGTCTCTAGTTCATAAGTTTCCATCCAGTCCCACAAACGTTCGGGATTAAAAGTTTCTGCGGTTGTGAATGGCAGCATCTGCCGTGCGCGAATGGCATCATCTCGGTAGATCACGTTGCGGTGGAGGTTGTTGCCTCCTTCTGTGGACGTCCATTCGTACCCGATGAACGCAGTGAATGCGCCGGGGTCGTTGTGATGATCCGCAGTTTGCGTGAATTCGTCCCAAACGGATTGTACGAACCTGCGATCTGAAACAGCCTCGGGAAGAGCATCACCGGTTATACCCGCAAAGGTTTCTATGACTTCCATTGTTGCGCCGAGAGCAACATCTCCACCGGCGTTTAGACGTTCGTTCCAGTCTCGAAGTGTTGGATCACGCATCAGGGTAGAATTCCCTGCGACGATCTCATTCATGGCGCCCATGGCGTCCGAGTGATCGGATACGACAAGCCAGTCGAGGGGACGCGATAACTGCACCCGAAGGCCGTGCGACGTAGTGACTTCCTCACCGCGTGCAAATCTATAAGCATCGTCTGGGCTCAGGATGACGCCAAACCCTCGCGCGTCGAGCGAATTTGACGTGTGCAAGTGAGTGTCACCCCACAGAGGTCGTGTAGGAAAGTCTCGACCTGCATAAGGTGAGAAATCAGCGGGCGCGGGTTCGCGCATATCATCAACCGATATGGTCATCTCTCCGACTTGCCCGCCTTGTACGGCCTCTTGAGCATTTGAAGAACTTGATATGAATGCTGCGGAAACTATTGCTGTCGATGTCGTCAGAAAAAACTTCATTTGAACCTCCCAGACGCGCTTAATGCCAGCCTATGGCAACATCTGAGCCGACTGTTCGTCAAGGAAAACAACGGTTTTTCTTAGATGAGCTCAAAAGATCTCAGGAGAGGTTCGACTAGTCCGGGGCCGCAGCTTCGCCCTTACCTCTGGTGCTCAGCCGCGGTGAAAAAGTACAGCAATGAGACGACGTTATTGACGACTGGTGACTTGGTTCGTCAGTCTTGAGTCCGTGATCTTGATTGGAGACGTTGTTATGAAGTGGTTATCGCGAACATTCCTGCTGTCCTTGTCTCTTCTATTTGCCACGGGCGCTTCAGCTCAAGATAAACCCAACATCGTATTCATATTTCTAGATAATTTTGGTTGGGGCGAACCTGGGTTCAATGGAGGCGGCATAATCCGAGGTACAGCGACCCCCGAGATGGACGCCCTCGCTGCGGAGGGGCTACGACTCACAAACTTCAACGTGGAAAGCCAGTGCACGCCGTCCCGTGCAGCGACCATGACAGGACGATACGGTATCCGAAGCGGCAACCACACAGTCCCACTGGGCGGCGGCGTCTACGGCCTAACTCAGTGGGAAATCACGATGGCGGAGATGCTAAAGGATGTGGGATACAACACGGCCATGTACGGCAAGTGGCACCTTGGCTGGACCGAAGGACGCTATCCAACGAATCAAGGATTCGACGAATTTTACGGAGTTGAGACCACTGACGTTACAGTCTGGCGCACGCTTCCGGGATTTGCTGAAGCCAACTTGGAAGAGCCTGTTGTGATGCAGGGTGTTGCAGGCGAGCCAGCAACCATCGCGCGGGACTACGATCTCGACTATCGCGGCGAGATAGACGGCGAACTGACGAAAAAGGCTATCGACTTTATCGAAGCGAAGAGTTCCGAAGACGCGCCGTTTTTCATCTATCTTGCATATACGCAGACCCACTATCCAAATATCGCGTCCGAGGAGTTTGATGGCGCCACTGGAAACGGCGTCTGGGCAGACATTCTGCTTCAAACAGATAGCTATATCGGACGCATCGTTGATGCGATTGAAGCGGCAGGCGTTTCCGACAACACCGTGGTGATATTCACCGCTGACAACGGCCCCGAAGCTCTTCCGGTTGGAAATGCCAACGTCTCGCCGGTTCCTGCTGTACATGGTACAGCCGGGCCTTGGCGCGGCACTCTGTTCACCAGCCTCGAAGGAAGCATGCGTGTACCCTTTGCAATCAAGTGGCCGGGAAAGATCCCTGCCGGTTCAGAAAGCAACGATGTTGTCCACTCAATGGATCTCTATCCGACACTTGCAGCTTTTGCAGGGGGCAAGGTGCCTGATGACAGGGCCTTTGATGGTGTCGACCAGTCAAAGTTCTTCCTTGGTGCCCAACCAAACTCAAACCGAGAAGGCGTGATCGTCTACATGGGTGAGCAGGTATTCGGAGTAAAGTGGAAGGATTGGAAAGTTCTTTTCAAAGAGAATACGACTGCTTTTGGTGCAACGGAGTCTTTCGACACACCACGGGTCTACAACCTTTTGAATGATCCACACGAGCGTGAAAGCGTACTTTTCCCGCACACATGGGCAGCCGAAAAGGCGCTGCCGCAGTTGCAGGAGCACATTGCAACTTTCGAGGAACACCCTCCAATCCCACCGGGAACGCCTGATCCGTACGAACCACCCAAAAACTGAACGGCGGCTTTGTCCGCAAAGCCGTCATTTGTCACCTAGCTCTGAATGTCCGGAATATGCGGTTCGCGACGTGCCGCACATGCAAAGGAAGGAAGCTAGGTCGACGGCGGCTTAGGGCTCATCTGCTTGTCCGAACTCGCCGCAGAGAAAGTCGGTAGTGAGCCCAAAGATACAGCGGTTATTGGCCGTTATTTTGAGCTTTGGTTAGATCTCGCGCGTGCTTTCAATCATCCACTCAAGATATTCACCGTTGGCTTGGTCAACATCAATCGAGAGAATACTGGGCGTCTCATAAGGGTGCATCCTGCGGATCGCTTCAACGACAACGTCAAAAAGCTCTTTTCGGGTCTTCAGCAGAAGTGGGACCTCCCGCGCGGTTACGATTTTTCCCTTCCAGAGGTATTTACTGCTAGTTGCAGTGTAGCGGTTCGATGAGGAAACCAAACGCTCTTCAAGAAGCCTGTCAGCGATCTGGTCAGCGACTTTCTCGGATGGGCAGTTGACCCAAATTTTGACTATCATCTGCAATCTCACAAACGCCAAACCTGAGTTCTTAGTCTAACACGGGACCATTCCGACGCCATTGCACTCCTACAACGTATCACCGCCATCTGCGTACCACTCAGAGAATGTCCGGTTTACGTGGTTCGCGACTTGCCGCATGAACAAAAGACCCAGGTGTGATCAAGGTCGGTAAGGGCTCTTACGTCCAATCGGCGCCAACCGAAGCAAATGGCAGCAGTGAGCCCTGAGCAGACATTTCCGTCGAATTGGGATGCTGCCCGTGCACTAGGCAGCTTGCGACGCAATGCAGCCATTCAGAGTGCCATTTTCCGGGGTTTAGAATTGTCCTTTCGCCGCACTTAGGTTCGGCATTCGAGAATGCGCAACTTTCCCTTTATTCCCAATACAGCCCGAACTAATGTCAACGGCCCATAGCTGCCGGGTAGCCGGTGATTGCAGTGCTGCAGCGCGGTCCGTCGGGCCGGTCATTCGCGGCAACAGCGGAATCAAGGAATGCTCGAACTTTAGCTTCGCGGTTTAGTGAAGACCTGAACTTCAAGTTAATCAACCTCCGATCTGGGCCATTGTAGCTTGAACCGCGTAGTATCTTTGAGCGTTAGGTGGGTGCGTCCCTAGAAAGCGATCACCAGGATCGGGAACTCGTGCGAAGTAGAGCGCACCTTTGATGGGATCATATCCTGCTTTGTAAGCTATCACCGTGCCTAGCCGATCAGCTTCCAGCTCAAAGTCCTTTGAGTAGCTGCGCCCACCAACAAAGGCTCCAAGATCCTGTGCTGCGGCAATGTCATTCGTTCCAGTTCCGGCGATTGTTGCCAGACCGGCAAAAATGATCGCACCAGCGGCCGCGTTTTGAGCACGGCGCGCCAAGTGCCCTTGAATGTGGTGAGCAGCTTCATGCGACATAACAAATGCGAGTTCATCGGTATTGTTCACATCTTTTATGAGAGCCTGGGTCATTGTTATTACCGGGCGCCCCGACTTGCTTAGACTCTGATAGGCGTTAGAGGGTGCTTGCGTGTTTGAATGAATGCGGATCAGGAAATCGCAATTCACGCCCTGAGTGCGGCGGCGACATTCTCGCTCTGCCGCGGGCTCAACTCGAGAGGCTACTTGACGAAATCTCACTTGTGCCTGCTGTGAATTGACCGGGGTGCTTACGTGATCTGGTTTTGGGATGGGTGCTGAGGGAGGAGGCGCAGTTGACACGCATCCCGCCAGCATCAAAATGGCCAATACCAATACAGTTCGCGTCATTAACACGCCTTTCCAACAAATTAGAGCACTAAAACAGAGTCGGTAATTTTCGATACACCAACATCCAACTCCGAGATTAAGGCCTGTGTGAATTGATATTCAATAACAGAGGAGATTGTCCGTAGTGGCACCCCGATTCAGCCGTCGCCAAAATTGAAAGCACCGCAATTGGCCTTGAAACGAACGGGCCAATTGATCCGCGAACCTGTCACCAGCGACCTGAGCCGCGTTGAACAACGCATCAACCGCCGCTATTCCCGCTGCCCCACGGCTTGAAACCTGTCTGCCTCGCGGCAAAGGGAATGCTCAGGTCGGCGACCGCATCCAACCAAAAACGATCATTAGAAGCGGTTGCAAAAATGGGAAACTGACCTGAGTTTCATAATTGCACCCTTGTTTACTTGATCTGGCGAACACGATCTTCAGCCCAACAATTTTGCATGTGCCAGTCTTCAAAAAGTTTGGGTACTGCGCAGAAACGTTGGGTTGGTTCGTTTGGTGGATACCGGCACCGAGGCAAATAACTTCACAACATGAGTGTCGGCGTTGCGCAAGCCAACAGCGAATAATGCTGCAAAATTAACGTGTTTCTGATACGCCTATTTTGATTTTTACTAATTTGTTTTTGGTAGGCTGGCACAGCCGAAATCGTAGTGGGGAGAATTCTATGTCTGCAACTGCCCGACGCGCCAAAGCAGCCGCGCGATCAATCCGGAAAGTCGAATCCTTCTTTACAACTTACCATGCAGCGGTGAGAGAAACACCTGCGGTCGCTGATTTCACATTTGGCAACCCGCACGAAATGCCTTTACCCAAACTCATCGATGCGCTGAAGACACACGCCGAACCTCAGAGCGTCGATTGGTTCGCGTACAAGACCAATGAAGCAGACCCGTGTGCGTTTCTGGCGGACGCGTTATCTGAGGAGTTGGGTCTACCTTTCCAGACGGAAGACATTGCGTTGACCAAAGGCGCCTTTGGGGCGATCAAGATGTGTTTCACCATGCTTCTTGAGCCCGGAGACGAATGCATCGTGCCATTGCCGGGCTGGTTCTGCTATGGGCCGATGCTGGCCGCTGCCGACGCCAAAGAGGTACAGGTGCCTCTGGATCCAGACAATTTTGACCTCGACCTTGAGGCGATTGCCAGTGCCATTACGCCACGTACCAGGATCTTGGTTGTCAATACGCCGCACAATCCGACAGGTCGCATATATTCGCGTTCTGATCTGCAACAGCTGGCCGACCTACTCGAGGTCAAGTCTGCCGAGATCGGTCATCGAATTTGGATACTATCCGACGAACCTTATCGCCGCATTCGGTTTGACGGCATGGGCTTTACGACTCCTGCTGCTGTCTACCCGCACACGCTGATCGACTATTCTTACGGGAAGATTCTCCTCGCACCGGGGCTGCGCCTTGGGTACCTTGCGATCTCTCCAACCTTACCTGAAGCGGAACGAAAAGAGCTTCAAGCTCTGCGGTTTGCCGTACAGATGGCGGATGGATGGAATGTTCCAGACGCTCCATTGATCTATGCGCTGCCGGATCTTGAAAACGTCTCAATCGACATTTCTGCACTAGCTCGTCGCCGCGAGCGAATGCTTGGTGCATTGGGTCAATGGGGATACAGGATGACGCAGCCAGAGGGTACCTTCTATCTGTGGGGGCAGGCCCCGGGTGGAGACAGCGGTGCTTTCGCCGAATTTCTTCAAAAAAGTGGAATCTACGTGATGCCCGGAACAGTCTTTGACCGCCCAACGGACTTTCGTATTTGTCTTACCGCTACTGACGAAATGATAGAAAACGCATTGCCCGCATTTCAGGTGGCCATAACTCAAATGCAGGAATGAGAATTGGTGTCAGCTCGAGTTTTTGGCGTTTCCATTGAATGACAGCATATTGAGCATTGCTGTCGTTAGATAAGATCAACAATGCAACCGCAGCGAATGGCGGCTTCGTGGCCCCTTTTGCTTTTTGCGGTTTGACAAAATGGTTCAATCGCAAATGGCGGCAGGCCTTCTTCCCCTCACTTTCCCTTCGTGGGCCCGCGGGATTTGGACAAGCCAAACGCCCCTGGCCGTCAGGGTGAGGGCGCGGCCCTCCCCCTCGGGCAACCCTCTTAGACAGGGCCGTGTCCTCGGCTGTGCCTGCGGGCCGCACCACCCCTATCGAATAGCATTGCCTCGCCCCCTCCCGCGTTCGCCACGTGGCAGATCGGCAGAAACAGGCAGCTTCGCTGTCTGATCTGCAAATCAGCCCTGATTTTCCAAAAGGGAAGCCAGATCAAACGAAATTCTCTGCGGGAGTATTAAAATGGGAAATTTGAGTCAGTTTAAGACGCGAAGGCCAAAATCAATTGATGTCCAACATCGAGGGTGCCTTCCGATGTCGAACGTTCACCCCGTTTCTGGTCCAACTGTGACGGTTGGGTCAAGTTCGTGTGACGTTCAACAGGATATGTGGAACGTCACTGATATTTGACTCAATCGACAGACAAAACCTCAATAAATCGGCCAATCACGTCATTCATTTCTGACCCAATCGTCAAGCATTTCTGACCCAACACAAAATAAGCGACCCTTCATTCAAGTTACGGCAAATGTCTCGAATGAGCCCACAGGAAAAGTGCCTGTTTTTCGCTGCGCGCGCTTGCAGCACGAAAAACGCTGCACCGCCGTGTAAATTTCATTTGCAACGCGGTAAAGATTGCGCCATTCGCGTCGGCCACAGTGAATCTGAAAACGCGGTTTCACAAGCCGGAGATTCACGCAAGGTCGAAGAGGTCGACCGTTTCGCCCATTTCCGAACATGCAGAGTGATCCTCTAAACTTGTAACAACGCTGCCTCGACCCCTAGAGCAATGCCAAGCAATGCGTGGTCTTCGCCAGGGCGTCCGTCGATCTCAAGTCCAACGGGTAGATGGTTGCTATCCGGCCCCTTTAAGGGAAGCGATATCCCGGGGGCACCGTATACACCGGCCGCGGCGACATTCCGCATGAAGATCGGCAATGTGGGCACACGCTCACCATTCAATAAGACGGTTTCATCTGAGCCCACAATTGGCGGCGCTTCTAGTGGTGCAGTGGGAAACACCAGAGCATCCAGACGGTGTTCAACCAAGAGCTTTAGATACTCGCTCCGAATGCCGTCAATCCTTGCGATTGCATTGCGATATGCGTCTTCTGTCGGCGCATCGTTGCCCAGGACAGCGTTGAGGTAAGTGTCCTTCACGTCCTTGCTTGCAATTCTGGCGACAACATTCTCAAAGCTTGGGCCAGGCTTGTGGTGCAAGAGAAAAGTTGTCATCGCGCTTTTCATTTCATGGAAGCCGACTGGAAATCCAACTTCAAAAGCTGCTGCGCTGATCGCTGACATGTCGACTGCAACAAGGGCGGCGCCAGCCCGCTCGATCCTTTTGAGACCACCCTGTTCAGCAGTGGCAACACTGGCCGACAGGTTTTCCATGTAGGAATTTGGCATCCCCAGTCGAAGTCCGCTTATCTGGCGGGCGACCGGCATGTGTCGATCCGTCATCACGGCGTAGAGAAGCGCAACGTCCTCAACCGTGTTTGCCATTGGTCCTGCAACGTCAAAGGTTGGGACAGAAGGTACAATGCCCCGTTGATCCACGAGCCAGGTCGTTGGCCTAAAGCCGACGACGCCGGTCAGAGCGGCCGGGACCCGAACCGATCCGGCCGTATCTGTGCCAAGCCCTCCTGATACGATGCCGGCGGCGACCGCAGCCGCAGTTCCGCCCGAAGACCCGCCGGGGATGCGCGTCAGATCAGCCGGATTTCGCACGGCTCCAAACGCAGTGTTGTTGGAGGTCACGCCAAAGGCAAGCTCGTGCATGTTTGCCTTGCCGATAATGATTGCGCCCTCAGACATCAGGTGAGAAACAACCGTGGAGGATTCTGTCGCGACATAATCGATCCCCGGGGTTCCGGCCGTGGTACGAAGCCCTGCAACATCGATATTATCCTTGATAATTAGGGGAACACCGGCCAACCGCCCCGCGCTATCGCCATGGGCAACCAATTCATCGACCCGGCGCGCGTGGGCCATCGCGCTGTCTCGGTTGAGCGAAATAAAGGCATTAACGTCGCGATATTTCTCCGCACTGTCAAATGCCGCGTCCACAAGCGATTGCGCTGTCATCGTACCATCTTGCACGTCGTTTGCTGTTCTGGTGATCGAGAGTGCCATCTGCTTCCCCTTGCACCGGGCGCGTCAAGCATACAACTACTTGGCCGGTCGGACCAATTGTAGAACCCAATTAGGTGTCCGTGCATTTAATGGTTAACGGGACCCTTTTGAGCAAACGCTGCATGGTCAACCAATCGTCATGATCCGCAAGCACCAACAAGACCGGCGCATACGCGTCAAAGAGTTCTGCACTGAGAAGTCAGCCAAATGCAACTGGTCCGCGCTTGATGACTTTCTCCGAGCTGAAAGACGTGCTTGCGGACGCTACAGGACGGACTATCCGGCGAAGTTGGCAACTTTTCATTGTGTCTCTATCGGTGCCATCAGGACAAGGCGCCTCTGCTTCGCTTCCGGGCCGGAATTAGCACCCGACTGTCAATCATCTCAAAACGTGGTCTGTTTGGTCTAATTGGACTCAGAACATCTTAGCTAATAGGATAGGTTAGACCGGAGGGAGGATGAGCGAACGGTTAGTTGCCGGGCAAAACCGCTGGAATTTCGGCGTTCTTTTGACGCAGAGCGTCACCCGCGAAATTGGCTATGAACTGAGCAGCGAAAAACTGGTGCTGCCCTTCATATATGCATCTTTGGGCGGCCCGCTCCTTTTCGCGGGGTTACTGCTGTCGACAGTCGAGTTTTGCAAATTTCTTTCGCAAATATCCGGCGCACCGCTGGTCGCGCTTGTATCGCGGACAAAGTGGATTGTTGCCCTTACTACTACCGCCAGTGCTGCTGCGCTGTTCGTCATTTCCCTTTTGATCCTGGACGTATCTTCAGGTGCTTTAGTTGTCATCTTTTTACTGACGGCGGCCGTCATCGGGTTGAGCAAAGGGATCAACAACCTCGCCTTTCAGGATTTGCTGGGTCGATCACTAATCAAAAGTTCGCGCGCCCGACTGCTGTTTTTCAGTGGTTCCGTCACAGGTTTCCTTGTCATTTTTCTGGTTCTTGGCTCAATGCTGTTCTTCGAGGTTGAGACACCACGTGAAGCCCAAACCGAGCTCATCTTGATCGGTATCGGAATGCTGCTGATTGCCTCTCTTGCAATTGCTTTCCTGCGTGAGCCCGCAAAATCACGGCAGGCCTATGCCGCCATGGATGACCAGTCGAACCCGCTCCGAAACTACTTCGACGAACTGCGTATAGGCTTGCAGACAGTGTCGAAACTAAGCTGGTTTCGCAAGTATCTCAAAGCCCGCGTGCTGCTTGTTACGATTGAAGTGGCAATGCCATTCTTTGCAGTTCACGCCTCCACCTTGCACCCTCATACTGCTCCCAGCCTTGCTGTATTTGTGATCGCGGGAAGCTTTGGAATGATCGTCGGTGGAGTGGTCTGGCCTCGGATCAGCAAAAACTCGAATAGACTGACGATGACCCTATCGGGGCTTTTTGCCTGTCTTGCTGCGATTGGGGCGTTGACATTGCAGTTCTACGCACCGTTGCGGATGCCGCTTACCCACTCCGGGGTTTTCTTCTTGCTGGCTGTCGCAACGCAAGGGGTAATCGTGAGTAGAACGGTCTATATCGTCAACGCGACCTCGGACGCTGAACGCCCGTATTGCATTACGCTGGCCAACCTTGCAGGCGGTGCCTTCGGTCTTGTTCTAGCAGTAATTGTGGGCAGCATTACTCAACTGCAGGGTGCCGTTGCTGCCTTAGTGGTTATGGTCCCGCTGAATCTTGCGGGAGCATTTTATGCCATGAAGCTACCCGCCTTCGGTTCAACCAGAACGTGCTCTGAACGTTGAGCCTGCGCAAGGTTACGATCCGCAAGGTTCGCGTACCCGTCTCTGGTTTGCGGTGTTTTAATGCCCAACAAACTGCCTGCGACCTGTGTTTTCAGGATCTGTGCGGTTCCACCGCCGATGGTGAACATACGCACGTCGCGATACATGCGCTCGATCGGTTCCTGCGCGCCATATCCGCGCGCACCAAAAATCTGCAGGGAATCGTTGACAACTTTGATCGCCTGTTCAGACGCAAAGGCCTTTGCCCGAGCTGCCATTGTCATGTCGGGAAACCCAGTCGAACCAAGGGTTCCAGCGGCTTCGTGCAACATCAGACGGGACGCATGGACCGCCGTGTCCATGTCTGCAAACATCCATTGAAGACCCTGAAACTCCTGCAAGGGGCGACCGAACTGATGACGCTCGCGCAGGTATCTTTTCGCATGCTCTAGCGCGCCCGCTGCAATTCCCATGGCCACCGTTCCCGCCCCGACACGCTGACTGTTATAAGCGGTCATCAGATCGGCAAAGCCACGTTTTATTCCCGATGGGGTGACCAGCGCGAAACGCTCATCAACTTCCAGATCGGTAAAACGAAGCTCAGTTTCCGGCATTCCGCACAGTCCCATGGTCCGTTCGCGACCGACCACATCGAACCCTTTGGGGGCGATACCGTTTTCGGGATCGTAGTGAACCAGAAAACCGGTGATCCCCAGATCGGTTCCGTCCTCATCCAGAACACGCGCAAAAATTAGGTAAAGCTTCGAAACGCCGCCGCCCGTGATCCAGTGTTTGCTGCCGTTGATCAGATATTTCCCGTCAATGCGCCGGGCTGTTGTCTGCATCTCGGTCGCCGCGCTACCGGCGTTGGGTTCAGTTATGCAGATTGCAGGCTTGTCCCCCGACAGGACCAGCGGGGCCACAAAATCTCGTTGCTCATCTGTGCCATAGGCCATGATCGCGCTGATGCCACCCATATTGGCCTCGACGACGATCCTGGCACTCAACGCGCAGGCTTTGGCGATTTCTTCGACGGCCAAAACCACGTCAAGGTATGAGGCGCCGAGCCCTCCGAACTTGGGCGGGATTGTCATGCCCATAAGTCCGGCGTCGGTCAGTTCACGTACGTTTTCCCAGCAATAGGTTCGGGTTTCGTCCCAGTGACCGGCCCGGTCCGCAAATCCTGGAGCAAGTTCGCGGGCGATTTCCTGATACGTCTTTGTTCCCTGATCAAGCATTGGGTCATCCTCTCTACTCACAATTATGTGAGAGTCCGCATGTTATTTTCAATCGAATTTACATTGTGATTAAATTAAGTTTTATTGAACTTATGCAGATTTCAGCTTTTGAAACACTGGTTGCGATTGCGCAGCACAGCTCATTTTCTCGAACCGCAGAAGTGCGCAACATGACACTGTCTGCTGTCAGCATGCAGATGAAATCGCTGGAAGAAGAGCTTGGCACAGCGTTGTTTGATCGCCGGTATCGGCCGCCCAAACTGACGCCACTCGGAGTGAGGGTTGCTCAGGACGCCAAGACAATAGTTGATGCCTACTCAGTACTGAAATCAAGATGTGTGCCTACCGATCAACTGACCGGAACGTACCGGGTCGGGTTTGTCCCCTCTGCTGCTGCTCGCATTCTGCCCCTGTTTCTTGGAACGGCTGAACAGCTGGCTCCAAAAACAATGTTGAGCACCAGCACCGGATTGTCAGAGACTTTGTGCGAGCAGGTCCGAAACGGTCAATTGGATGCCGCTATCGTAACTGAAATCGCAGATGCGACATTTGATCTTTGCTGCGAAACGTTGATCCGTGAGGAAATGGTGATCGCGGCACCGTTGAACAGCAAGGTAAAAGGACTGAGCGGACTTTCCGGATCACACCCTTTTTTACATTTCATTCCATCGTCAGGCGTCGGCAAGCTGATCGCCCAATACCGCGATCAGATGCAATTGAAGTCGAAGGAAGTGATTATCCTCGACAGTATCGAGGCAATCGTAAACTGCGTAAAAAGCGGCATCGGATACGCGCTTTTGCCAAAAACAGACGTATTGCGGTATGGCGCTGATAAGGTTCTTATCCTACCTTGTAAGCCGCAGCCGTTGTTTCGCAACATCTCACTGGTGACACGCGAAGACGCCCTGACTGAAATATGGCGCCCAAAGCTAAAGACATTGCTTGAGGCCAGCATAACCGGTCTGGAAAACGCGGAAATTTAAGTTGTTCAAACCGTTTGGTTCATCGCCTGCAAGACCCAAACAAGAAACCTGCGGATGACAAATGCCAGATGTTTGCCCTAATCTGACACAAGGCGCAGCCATGAATGCTGCGTTGAGATATCGTCGGGATTGTTACGCCGAGGGTTGGTTTAATGCAGGAGCTTCAGGTCCAGTCGGTCCGTTCCCGTTGGCGTGTATTCCTGTCGCTATTGTCCGGCCCGATACTGTTTTTCCTCGTTCGTTCGTTTGATCCACCGCCCGGAATGTCCGAGGCGGGCTGGACATTGCTGGCCTTGCTGGCGCGGATGGTTGCATGGTGGCTTAGTGAGGCAATACCCCTAGCCGCCACTGCACTACTGCCGGTTGTCGTCATGCCTCTCGCTGGAGTTGCCGAGATTGGTGCGGTCACGCAGGCCTATGGCCATCCCCTCATTTTCCTGTTTCTGGGTGGGTTCATGCTGGCCATGGCGATTGAAGCTGTCGGCCTTCATCGGCGCATCGCGCTTGCAATCGTTTCAAGGGCTGGTACGGGGCCGCGCAATCTGACCATGGGCTTCATGATTGCCACGGCATTCCTTTCGATGTGGATCACGAATACGGCCGCAACAATCATGATGTATGCCGTTGCACTGTCTGTCCTCGACTTCATTAAAAGCAAAGTTGCGCCCTCGGGTGAACTGCGCCGGTTTTCTGTCGGCCTTATGCTTGCCGTGGCCTACAGCGCATCGATTGGGGGAATGGCCACGTTAATCGGATCACCCGTCAATGCTTTACTGGCGACAATCATGTCCGGCGAATACGGCATAACGGTCGAGTTCGTTGACTGGCTGATGATCGGTCTTCCGGTGACAATGGTTATGTTGTTCATCGCCTGGGCCTTGTTGAGCTTTGTCTTGTTTCGGTGCGACGGCTTGGCGGAAAACGACCTTGCCGACGCGGTTCACATTGAGCGGGAACGGCTTCCGCCGATGGGCCGCGCGGAAAAGACCGTTGCAGTGGTCTTTGTTCTGGCTGCAACCGGTTGGATTTTCGGGGACCAGATTACACATTTCACCGGATTACCAATCACGGACACCGGCGTAGCGTTGATCGCAGCTTTGTTGCTTTTCACGATCCCGGTGAACGCAGATATGACGAAATTTGCGCTGGATTGGGAAACCGCTGTGAAATTGCCGTGGAGCGTATTGATCCTGATCGGAGGTGGGCTGGCCGTGGCTTTGGCGTTTCAAATCACCGGGCTGGCGGATTGGATCGGAGAACAGGTATCTGCAATTGACATCTCGGTTTTTGCCATGGTGTTTCTAGTCGTTGTGATGATGGTCTTTCTGACCGAGATCATGTCAAACCCAGCCTCGGCGGCAACGATACTTCCGGTGGTTTCTGCCGTTGCCGTCGGGTTCGATTGGAGCCCGCTTTTGTTGGCCGTACCGGCCGCCCTTGCAGCCAACATGTCTTTCATGATGCCAGTCGCAACGGCTCCAAATGCAATTGTGTTTTCGAACCCTGATCTTAAAATCACCGACATGGCGCGGGCAGGGTTTTGTCTTAATTTGTGCGCCATTGCCCTGTGCACTCTAGCGGTCAACTTCGTGTATCAACCCATTTTTGATTGGTAGTAACTCAGGAAAATAACGGCCCATACCAGTCATTAAGCTTAACCATCCGACGCTGCGACGCGGCCCGTCAAGCCTGCCATTCGCTGCGAGCACAAAATCAGAGGCTTGCTGAACCAGCGCAATGCAGACAAAGCGAGCTTTCGCTTCCTATCAACCATCGTCCGCTTTGGGCGCCATTATACTATTGCGAACGGCGGCTATGGCGAGAATCTGTTCTGTAGACGCTCCGTGCATGGTCAATGGTTTTACGCTCAATTCGCAGGAAACTGATATCAATTGTTCCGTTTGCGCACCCATGAGATGGCCGCATCTCGCAACATTCCAATCGCAAATGCAGCACTGTGTCGAACACAGAGTGCAATGTGACGGGCAAGCAATTTTAGGTTCCCTGGGTTTACCAAATACTCCGCGATCCAAGCTGAACTGATCGGTCGTCGCCAAGTGTACCGTTGGACAAAGCGAAAATGTCGGAATGTGATGCTTCATAGGACCGGGGAGTCATTTCTTGATAAATTTTCGAAGGGGTGTATCGTTTTGATATCGAACAATATGCATGGGAACTAAGTCCCAGCACAAAGACTATGCACCGCTGCGGTGCCAGGGAGGAACAATGCAAAAATCATTTCTCGGCGCTCTCGCCATTACCACAATGCTGTCGCCAGTTGCGGCCATCGCACAGACCGAAGTGCAATTCTGGCACGCATTTACCGGCCGCTTGGGTGAGCTGGTCGCAGCACAGGTTGAAGAGTTCAATGCAAGCCAAAACGACTATGTCGTCGTGCAAAGCCACAAGGGCAACTACTCCGAAACGCTCAACTCTGGAATCGCTGCATTCCGCGCCGGTGAGCAACCGCATATCCTCATGGTATTTGAAGTCGGAACAGCTACGATGATGTCCGCAAAAGGGGCGACCAAGCCTGTTTTCGAGGTAATGGCTGAAAGCGGCGCCACGTTTGATCCAAACGCCTACATCGGATCTGTCAAAGGGTACTATACGACCACCGACGGTGAAATGCTGTCGCTGCCGTTTAACTCGTCCACGCCGGTATTGTGGGTGAACCGGGATGCTTTTGAAGCCGCAGGTGTTGATCCGGACACGGATCTGTCGACGTGGCAGAAAGTGGGTGAAACGCTGGAGGCCCTCAAGGCTGGTGGGTCTCAATGCCCGTTGGTAACAGCGTGGCAAAGCTGGATTCACCTCGAGAACTTCTCGGCTTATCATGACGTGCCATTCGCTAGTCAGGACAACGGCTTTGCCGGACTTGATACAGAACTGATGTTGAACGGTGAAGCTCAGGTCGCACATCTGACAGCCATGGGTGACTGGGCGAAAGACGGCAAGTTCATCTATACTGGGCGCCGCAATGAAGGTGGCGCTAACTTCCGGTCTGGTGAATGTGCGCTGTTCACCGAAAGCTCGGCTGGTTATGCCGGGATCAAGGCGGAAGCAGAGTTTGATTTCGACGTACGGCCGTTGCCCTATTGGGAAGGCGTCGGAAACGGTCCGCAGAATACCATCATCGGTGGTGCATCTCTTTGGGTCATGGAAGGCCATGAAGACGCTGAATACGCAGGTGTTGGCGAATTCCTGAGCTTCTTGTCGTCCAGTGACGTGCAAGCGCAATGGCATCAGGACACCGGCTATCTACCCATCACTGCAGAAGCGGGCGAAGCAACCCGCGACGCCGGATTCTACGAAGCAAACCCCGGTACCGATGTGGCTGTGATCCAGATGACTGCGAAGGAGCCGACGGCGAACTCCAAAGGCTTGCGTCTTGGGTCCTTCGATCAAATCCGCGGCATCATCGACGAAGAGCTTGAGGCCATCTGGGCAGGTGACAAGACCGCTCAGGAAGCGATGGACAGCGCCAAGGAACGCGGCGACGCATTGCTACGCCGGTTCGAGTCGGCAAACAACTAAGGCAATACGAAGGATGGGCCAATCGGCCCACCTTTTTTAGCCAAGGGGTCTGATGGAAAAACGGGTTAAGTTTCGCGGTTGGGTGCTGCCGCTGCTGCTGATTGCGCCGCAAGTCGTAATCTCGGCAGTGTTCTTCTTCTATCCGGCGGGCCAAGCGATCTGGCAATCGTTGTTCATTCCCGACCCCTTTGGCCTGTCCATGCAGTATGTGGGCCTTGGTAATTTTGAATACCTACTGTCGGACAAATTCTACCGAGCATCTTTTGCGACCACTGCGATCTTTTCGATCCTTGTTACGTTGTGCTCGATGATTCCGGCATTGTTTCTTGCCGTCATTGCGGATCGTTTGATCAAAGGGTCCGGCGTTTACCGCACACTACTGATCTGGCCCTATGCTGTGGCACCTGCAGTCGCGGGTGTGCTCTGGCTGTTCATGTTCAACACCCGCGTCGGCGTGGTATCCTGGTATCTGGGACAATTGGGATACGACTGGAACCATGTACTGAACGGGACAGAGGCAATGGGCCTTGTTGTCGTTGCATCTGCATGGGGACGGATCAGCTATAACTTCCTGTTTTTTTTCGCTGCCCTGCAAGCCGTGCCAAAATCGGTTATCGAGGCCGCAGCAATTGATGGAGCGCATTTCTGGCGGCGGTTCTGGACAATTGTGCTGCCGCTTTTGTCGCCCACGACCTTCTTCCTGCTTGTGGTCAATATCGTCTACTCCTTCTTCGAAACTTTCGGCGTGATTCACACGATCACCGGAGGTGGGCCGCAACAGGCAACTACAATCCTCGTCTACAAAGTCTACTCCGACGGGTTCGTCAGTCAGGATCTCGGATCTTCTTCTGCTCAATCAGTCATCTTGCTGATCGTGGTGGGGCTGCTGACGATCCTGCAGTTCAAGTTTATTGAAAAACGGGTGCATTACTGATGGCACGCGAAATTCACGGCATGGTCGAAAAGCGAGGCACTGGGCTGTGGCTCACCCATGTGTTTATGATCATCGGTGTGCTGGTGATCTTCTTTCCGATCTGGCTGGCATTCGTAGCCTCAACGGTGACCCAGTCAGACATCATCCGCCCACCCATGCCGGTCTGGCCGGGTGATCAACTCTGGATCAACTATAAGAACGCACTCTTCTCGGGTATCAACGTGCCGGTCGGGACAATGCTGTTCAACAGTCTGGTCATGGCCATCGGGATCGCAGTGGGCAAAATTGTCATTTCCCTTCTTTCGGCATTTGCCATTGTCTACTTCAAGTTTCCCGGTCGGAGCATCTTTTTCTGGCTGATCTTCCTGACGCTGATGCTGCCTGTTGAGGTGCGTATCGTACCCACTTATGAGGTGGTGGCCGGCTTCGGTATGCTGAACTCATATTCCGGCCTGATATTTCCTCTGATCGCCTCGGCCACGGCGACGTTTTTGTTTCGGCAATTCTTTCTGACCATCCCGGATGAACTGGCAGAGGCTGCACGCGTGGACGGTGCCCGTCCGATGCGGTTCTTTTGGGATATCGTTGTCCCGATGAGCCGCACAAACATCGCTGCTCTTTTTGTGATCCTCTTTATCTATGGCTGGAACCAATACCTCTGGCCGCTACTGATCACGACGGACCCGGAGATGAACACAATCGTGATGGGCATCAAGCAGATGTTCCCAAGCGGAGATGACTTTGCGCACTGGCCAACGATCATGGCGACCTCAATTCTGGCGATGATCCCACCAGTGATCGTTGTCGTGGGCATGCAACGGCTGTTTATTCGCGGCCTTGTCGATAGTGAGAAATAGCGAATGGCAACAGTTTCCCTACAAGATATCAAGAAAAGCTTTGGCCCTACTGAGGTGATCCACGATGTCTCTGTGGACATTTCTGATGGCGAATTCATAGTCATCGTCGGACCGTCAGGCTGTGGAAAATCCACTTTATTGCGCATGGTTGCAGGATTGGAAACGGTGACCGCTGGAGACGTATTAATCGGGGGAGAGCGCGCCAACGACAAAGAGCCGATGGACCGCGACATCGCGATGGTGTTTCAGAACTACGCTCTCTACCCGCATATGTCTGTGCGTCAAAACATGGGCTACGGGCTCAAGATAGCCAAGCTGCCGAAAAGTGAGATTGAAGCCAAGGTGCTGGAAGCCGCCAGATTGCTGCAACTTGAACCGCTGTTGGATCGGAAACCCCGAGAACTTTCTGGCGGGCAGCGTCAGCGCGTCGCGATGGGGCGCGCCATCGTACGTGAACCGGCGGTGTTTCTCTTTGATGAACCACTGTCGAACCTCGACGCCAAACTGCGCGTTCAAATGCGCCTTGAGATCAAAGAGCTTCAGTCGAAGCTGGGTATAACGGCACTATACGTTACTCATGATCAGGTCGAGGCGATGACCATGGCGGACCGGATGATCGTGATGAATGGTGGCGTTGCCGAACAGATCGGCACCCCACTCGAGGTTTATGAAACCCCGCGCACCCTTTTTGCAGCACAGTTCATTGGCAGCCCGGCGATGAATATCCTGGATGCGGAAATCAAAGACGGATGGGTCACTTTGGGCGATCAACGCATTGCTGAGGCTAGTGGGCCCAACGGCCCAGTCAAATTGGGTGTCCGCCCGGAGCATCTGATCGCCGAAGACGCCGGAGCCATCCGCGTGCGCCCCAAATTGGCTGAACCGCTTGGCGCAAATACTCTCCTGCATTGTGAACTTGTTGACACAAACGAAAGCTTCACAGCCAGCCTGCCGGGTGTTCATATCCTGAGCGTTGAGAACTCTATCATGCAGTTTTCGATCCAGCCGGCTAAATCGCATCTCTTCAATATTGAAACAGGCCTACGTCGTACGGGCTAAAAATCTTGTGTTTCTCTGAAGTTTTCCAAGTCGTCAAATACGCTAAGCCGGAACGATGCGATTAACTAGAAGCCTCGGTGATTTCAGATTAACTATCGCGAATGACGGTTTTGAATTGTCTAAGCCGACTCCAATGACAGCTTTAACCCGGTTTGTGGTCGTTGACACAGAGCGCAGCAATTGGTGGTTAGTGCTCACAGCTGCCATTGGAGCAAACGCAGTATCCTGTGATATTGTATTGCGTCAATGTCGGGTTGTTGTAGTGGGCGGGCATGGCGGATTGGAGGGTCAGCCATGGAAACCCCATACTTACCTGCCATTCGTGCTCTTCGCCCAGCCTGGAACAAAGGACGCATCGTCAGCCAGAAGCGACCACTGAAACCAAAACATGTCTGGGCAATCCGAGTTCGCCTCGAGCTTGCTGAAAACCATCGCGATCTTGCGCTCTCCAACATGGCAATCGACAGTAAGCTCCGCGGCCGCGATTTGGTGAAGATGAAGGTCGCCGATGTCATGTCATCGGGTCAGATCAAGGAACGGGATTCAGTAATTCAAAGCAAGACGCAGAAACCTGTGCGCTTTGAGATATCCGAAGGCGCACGAGCCTCTGTTGAGAAGTGGATGGAAGACGAGCTGATGGTCGGGCCGATTTCCGGAACGTCTGCACATCTCGACACGCCAATACGCTTGGATTGTCCGTGAATGGGTCATGTCCATTGGTCTCGAGGCGAGCGCATACGGCACCCGTTCAATGAGGACAACCAAGGTCAATAAGATCTACAAGAAGACCGGAAACCTACGCGCTGTTCAGCTTCTTCTTGGCCATACTAAGATGGACAGTACAGCCCGGTATCTCGGCGTCGAACTCGAGGATGCCTAGGCCATCTCCTAAGATATTGAAATTTAATAATAACGAGCCGTTCGACCCTGGTCACCTTCTCTTCGGTGCGGCCCGCCAAAGCCGTTCGCTGCAATTGCAAAGCAGGAAGTTAGTCGAAGATCTTGAGCACGGCTTTAGGCAGAGATGCAATGGTAACCATCGATGTTGCAGATCAGCCCAACAGACATACCGTTTATGGATTGTGGTTTCGTTAGGACCCAAGAGCGGGTGGTGATTTGGATGGCCTCTACCTACTATGAAGTTCTCACGTGCAAACCATCATCCCGGCTCGAACATCTGATCAGCCGGACTTGGTGATCTCCAATGCTTGTTCCCTCAACCAATTAACCGCTGGATTAAAGCGGCTACGCTCGTGGCGGATCAGGTAATAGGGGAAACCGCAATCCGGCTAAAACGGCGCTGAACAAAGTGGGGTCAATTTCTGGACTTGCTTTGCCAGCCGCTTGGGGACAGCCGCAACCGCATCCGTCTGCCCTACCAGGAAAGGCAGCGTGGTGAAGTAGGGCTGCTGGAATACGGCATTCGAAGCGTCCCCGTCATCCCGCATGATCGTGTCCGGTTGCAAACTTGTTATGCCAGCCATTCCCCACCGCGCGCAGCCGCAAACCGGTGCGTGTTTGGCCGTGCGAAATACCGATCGATGGTACGCCGACGGATGTGCATGACATTGTAAGTGCTTATAGTCGCTGGCTGGGTGAGACCCAAATCCCGATGCTGATCTTCCACGCCACGCCCGGAGGCACCATCGGGCCAAAAGAGGTTGAATGGTGCCGCCAGACCATCCGGAATCTCGAAGTGGTGGATATTGGTAAGGGTATTCACTTCCCGCAGGAAGAAAATCCCCATCTGATCGGACAAAAGCTGGAAGAGTGGCTGGCGCGCCTGCCTGCGTAGACCGCTCCAACCTCGTGTAGTGGCCAGTCGATATATACAAATTGGATTTCCTGATTGTATGGTTCAACGACCAGCCCAACCCATTCATGGGCCAGAAACCGGAGGGTAGCCTTGCTGAATATGACAATCCCCATACCCTTGATACTGGTGGCGGCATTGCCTGCCTTTCTGGACCGGTGCTCTGGGTCCGATACCAGCGTTGCCTTGGGCGTATTGGCCCGCGACCGGGTGGCCTTGACCGCGACGGCCAGCGAAATCGTGGTCGATTTGCCGGTTGCAGAAGGAACCATAGTCAAGGCCGGCGATACGCTGGTTCAGCTTGATCCAACGCTGCAAAGCGCAAAGCTGGCTCTGGCGCAGGCCGAACTTGAAAAAGAACAGGCCACGCTTTTGAAGCTGCAGGTCGGACCGCGGGAGGAAGAGATTGCAATTGCTGAGGCCAAAGTCGCAGGCGCAGTCGCGCGCCTCGCCGACGCTGAAGCCATCTATGATCGAAACGCCACGCTGGTGGAAAATTCGGTCGTTACCGAAGCACAGGTTGCAAATGACTTAGCACTTCGCGATTCCGCTCGGGCCGAATTGGCCAGCGCCCAGGAGTCTCTGAAAGAGTTGCGAAACGGCACCCGCCCAGAAGACCTCGCTGTCGCCGAGGCCAACGTGCGTGCAGCAGAAGCCTCGGTTGCCGCCGAACAAACCGTGTTGGATGACCTGACGGTAGTTGCAACCCGCGACGGCGTACTGGATTCACTGCCCTGGAATCTGGGCGAGCGTGTGACGTCCGGCAGCCCGGTTGCCGTTATGGTCACCGGACAAACGCCCTATGCGCGCGTCTATGTCCCCGAACCGCATCGCGTCAATCTGAAACCCGGCGATACGCTCGAAGTACGCGTTGACGGGCTTATCGAGCCGCTGGCCGGTGTGATCCGATGGATCAGCGACGACGCGTCGTTCACACCTTACTACGGGTTGAACAAGGACGACCGCACGCGGCTTGTGTATCTGGCCGAGATTGATCTGCCCGCTGCATCCCCGGACCTGCCTGCCGGAGTGCCCGTGCAGGTCCCCATGCCATGAGCGACGTAGTCGTCTCGACGAAAGGTCTGACCCGAGTGTTCGGGGACAATACTGCCGTTAACAATCTGGACCTCGAAATCCGAACCGGCCAAATTTATGGGTTTCTTGGTCCCAATGGCTGCGGCAAGACCACGACCATGCGCATGCTGACCGGGCTGCTGACCCCCAGTAGTGGTGTGATCTCGGTTTTGGGTCGGTCGATGCCCGAGGCGGCAGAGCCGCTGAAGAATGAGATCGGATATATGACCCAGATCTTCTCGTATTACCGGGACCTGACGGTGCTGGAAAACCTCCGGTTCGCGGCGGAAATCTACGGCATTCCAGTGAAATCCGCCAAGGATCGGATTGATGAACTGCTGCATACCTATGACCTGACGACCAATGTCCATCAGTTAAGTGGAAGCATGAGCGGCGGTCAGCGGCAAAAGCTGGCCCTCGCCGCCACCGTCATGCATCGCCCAAAGCTTCTGTTTCTGGATGAACCGACATCGGCCGTTGACCCAGAAACACGTCGGACGTTCTGGGAACAATTGTTTGATCTGGTCGATCAGGGTGCGACAATGATCGTATCCACGCATTTCATGGATGAGGCAGAGCGCTGTCACCGGCTGGCCATCCTGCAACACGGGGTGAAAAAGGCGGATGGATCCCCGCGCCAGTTGATGGACGATTTGCAGGCCGATGTGGTCGAAGTCGAGGGGCCGGACCTGCGAAAGGTCAAACATGAGTTGGACGGCAAGCCCAAGGTTCTTTCGACAGCACAAGTGGGCTCGCGACTACGCGTGCTGGTCGACAAGTCCGAGCCTCGGCCCGTCGATATGCTACGCGCCCAGCTTGGCGCGTTCCCGGACCTGTCCCTGACACCACAAAGGCCAAACCTGGAAGATGTGTTTGTCAGCGCTACACGAGGGCCTGAACAGTGATTTCCCCACGTCGCATCGCCGCCGTCCTCAAGAAAGAACTGCTTCAGTTGCGACGGGACAGAATGACTTTTGCCATGGTGGTCATGATCCCGCTGATCCAGCTGCTGCTGTTTGGCTATGCGATCAACACCAACCTGCGGCACGTGCCTGTCGCCCTGGTGGATGAAGCCAGAACCGAACTGTCTCGTACGCTTGCTCAGATCGTTCAGGCCACGCAAGTCGTGACAATCACCGAAGAGCTGGCCACACCATTTGAGGCGGAGCGCGCTATCACCGAATCCCGAGTACGCGCCGCGCTGATCATTCCTAAGGACGTGAGCCAACGCCTTGCGCGCAGCCCGTCCGTCGGGCTGGGACTGCCCAACGCGACAGATCAGACCAGCAGTCGGCCTGTTGCCCATTGGATCGTCGATGGCTCGGACACGATGGTCGCCAGCGCAATCAAGTCTCTGCGATCAATGCCGCTGACCGAACTTCTGAAGCAGCCACCAAACCGACAAGTGCCCACGTTTGAGGTCACGCTCTACTTCAACCCCGAACAGCGGTCAGCGGTGAATATCGTGCCAGGTCTTGTCGGAGTCATCCTCACGATGACGATGATCCTTTTCACCTCGGCTGCCATCGTCCGAGAACGCGAACGGGGCAATATGGAGATGCTGATCAACACCCCTATCAAATCAATCGAACTGATGATAGGCAAGATCATCCCCTACATCTTTCTGGGCCTGCTACAGGTCGCAATCATCCTCGGCCTCGGGCATGTCCTGTTCGATGTCCCGATCAATGGTGGGCTGGGTGTATTGCTGGTAGTAACGCTGCTGTTCATTGTTGCCAGCCTTTCTCTGGGACTGGTCATTTCCACTCTGGCCCAGAACCAGCTTCAGTCGATGCAGATGACCATCTTTGTCCTGCTGCCCTCAATCCTGATGTCGGGCTTTATGTTTCCATTCGACGGCATGCCACAACCAGTCCAGATGATTGCTCAGGTCCTGCCCGCCACTCATTTCATGGACATGATCCGCGGCGTGGTCCTGCGAGATGCTTCGCTATACGAGTTACGCTGGGGAATTCTCTGGATGATCGGATTTGCAGCATTCGGATTGTTGGCGGCCACTCTGAGGTTCACGAAACGGCTGGGATAAAGACGGCCCAAACCTATCGTTCACCCTACTCCCTGTTCACCATCCGTCACTTGCCACGGCAACGGTATTCACCTGCGCGCTGATATCTGCGCTGCGAGCAGGCATTTGGGCCTTGTTGATGCCGGCTATTTTGATGGACGGGATCTATTCGGGCTATTTCTCACCGACCGAAGCGGCCGCCGTGGCGCCGGCCTATGCCATTCTGGTCGAGTGCGTGATCTACCATGAACTGACTCTGGCGGACCTGCGCGACACAGCTATCGAAACTTCAATCACGCTGGGTACCATCTTTCCGATCCTCGCCATCGCACTCAGCATGAACCTGCTTTTGATCTCACACCAGGTCCCTGCCCAGTTGGCAGATTGGGTGCGGTCGGCGATCACGTCGAAAATCACCTTTCTGTTGGCGATGAACGCGCTGCTGCTGATTGTCGGCTGCCTAAGGGGCATGATGTCCGCCATCGCGATTCTGGCTCCGCTTCTGGTGTCGCTGGGGCGGGTCTATGGCATCGAGCCCGTGCATCTGGGCATCGTGATGATCATCAACCTCGAGATCGGGCTACTTACCCCCCCCGATAGGCATCAACCTGATCGTCGCCATGAGCGCTTTCCGCGAGAGGTTCGGGTTGATCGTTCTAGGCGCCCTACCCTTCATCGCCCTAATGCTAGTTGGTCTACTGGTTGTGACGTTTGTGCCAGCGCTATCGCGTGGTTTCGTTCAATAGTTTATTGCCCAGACGTATTTTCACAGAGTGACACAGGTGTTTAAGGGTCGACAGAAATTCTAATAACTCGTCCCATTGCTGCACAGGATCTTCAAAACATCAGAAAACCTGCCTTGAGAAACCTTCGCAGTTTCCAGCGCCACTATGGTCGGGTTCCCGCAACCCCTCCAGCCTCTAACGGCCCAGAGCCGACTTTGAGCAGATTGGTTGATATCTGCTATCGTACCCGCAATCCAAACATTCAGAACTAGAATGCGAAAGGCGGATGAGCGGGACTTTGCGGCCATCCGCATTTTTACTCCAAAGGACCGCAGTCAGCCCAAACCGAACCTTCATCGTCGGGTATTTCAAACTCCGAAATGCGGACAAAGCCACCGTTCCCCGCGACTGCGCTTTAGCAATTTGTAAACGGCTTGCAGGTGCTCAAGAAAAATATGCAGTTTGCGAACCCTGACCAGCAAGGCATAATCGAAGCCAATGTTGTTTCGAGTTCGTATTCGAGGAACAATTCTTACAATGTCCGAAAAGCCCAACATTCTAACTCGAGGCGTTGCGTCGATTGGGCTGTCTGTTCGCACCAAATTGCTAATCGCGTTTTTAGGAATAACGTGCTTGCTTGTTGGGCTTGCGCTCTTTGGCCTGAACTCTCTGCAACAGGCCAACACCCGTACCGAATCTATGATCCGAAACCAGGAACGCATCGAATTTTTCAACCAGATCCACGCGTATGTCGGCGACCTCATCGTCCTGACGATAGGCCATTACATGCCCCAATCAGTCGTTGGACGTGGTCCAGGAGCCTTCTTTGGAATTCCTGTTGATGACCGGGTTGACGACCTTCTGCTATTCGTGAACAGAGGTGTGCGAAATTTTGGCCAACCAGGTATGCCAGACGCTGAACTCATTGCGCGTTTTCAGGCAGGGCTTAAAAATCTCGCCCCCACATGCTGCAGAGACCCAACGCTTACGCGAAGACGAGGGGGAACTGGTCGCCGCACCTTACGCTATGGAAAACCTCTTTGAGCCGCTGCGTGCGATCCAAAGAGACGTATACACCGTTGTGCAAGATATCGAAAGGGAGATGGCCGCCAGCGCTAGGACGACGGCCCAAGCCTTCTTGGTCTCTCGTCAAAATGTCCTTACAGCTGCGCTCATTGCCGTGGGCATAGCGTTGCTTCTTGGATATTCCCTGTCTTCCTCGCTGATTTGGCCAGTCCGGCGTATTGTTCAGGCTCTCGGTATTGTTGCAGGTGGAAACTTTGACGCGCGCGTCACAGTCCCCAATCGCGACGAACTCAGTGAACTTGCCAACAATGTAAACGTCGCCAGTGAGCGTCTGGGAAATCTCTACGGCAAGGTGGAGGCTCAACGAGTGGAGCTGGAAGCCGAATATGCTAGGTCTGAGGCGCTATTGTATAACCTATTGCCTGAAGACATCGCAGCGCGGCTAAAGGTGGAACCCAGTGGCACAATCGCAGATAAACTGCCGCAGGTAGCCATACTGTTCGCTGACATTGTGGACTTCACCCCAAGGGCCGCAAAGCTACCGCCGGTAGACGTCGTTGCGTTCCTAAACAAGATATTTAGTGCATTTGATTCACTTGCTGAAAAGCACGGTTTGGGGAAAGTCAAAACGATTGGAGATGCATACATGGCGGCGGCGGGAATGCCGAACCCTTGCAACGATCCCGTGCACCGGGTCGCCGAGATGGCCTTGGATGTGCAAATAACTGTGGCCCAGATGTCGCCCGACTTCGCAAAGGGGCTACAGATACGCATCGGTCTGCATGCGGGACCCGTGGTTGCGGGCGTTATAGGGAATAGAAAACCGTTCTACGACGTCTGGGGAGACACGGTTAATTCGGCGTCAAGGATGGAAAGCAACGGCGAGCCCGGCCGTATTCAGGTAACGTCGGCGGTTATGTAAGAGCTTGCGGGTGAATATGAGTTCGAACCACGAGGAACCGTCGCAGTTAAGGGAATGGGCGAGGTGGAGACGTGGTGGTTGAATGGAAAACTAATGTCAGCTTAGGGCTCTTTCGGGCCGTTCTCAGCGCGTCAAATGATGGACTGCCTTTTTATTTGTTCGGTTAGAAAATAGTGGTTTCTAGAGTCTCAAAAATTCAAACCTCTAAGTGGCTAATTTTGTTGCAACCGCAGTCTCACCGTTAAGGTGATCCGACACCGAATATGCCCCCGCGAGGCCCCCAAAGGCTTAACGAGGTCTTTTTTGACATACTCGGAACAATCCTGACCTGAGCGTAGAATTGTTTTGTCCAGTTCAAGTAACTGGTTCTGAAACATGGCTCATACAACCGGAAACCACAAAAACCGCATAGCGCGCATATTTATCCTTCGTCCCCTCCCAAATTTCGTGTAGCCTCAACCGCGATGTACATACTGAGTGCAGGCGCTCAATATTGCAGCCGAATTCTTTGTTTTATTCGTTTGTAGTGCCTGATCGTTTTAGAAAACCGACGCGAAGCAATACCGGTCGGATTATAACTGCAGAGAGCGCTGATGAACGCGTCTGATTTTGATCCCAACGACATGCATCTAACCGCTAAGCGGATTCTGGTTACGGGTGGCGCAGGCTTTCTTGGCTCGCACCTGTGCGAGGCCCTGCTGAAACAAGGCCACGAGGTTTTGTGTGTTGACAACTTTTTCACAGGTCGGCGCGGAAACCTGCACCACCTGCTGCAAAATCCCCGCTTCGAGGTCATGCGCCATGACGTAACCTTTCCGCTGTATGTCGAAGTGGATGAGATTTACAATCTGGCCTGCCCGGCCTCTCCGTTCCATTACCAGCACGATCCGGTCCAGACGACCAAGACGGCTGTGCATGGTGCGATCAATATGCTGGGGCTGGCCAAGCGGGTGGGCGCACGAATTCTGCAGGCTTCGACATCCGAGATTTACGGCGATCCGCAAATTCACCCGCAAACCGAGGATTATGTCGGCCACGTCAATCCGATCGGACCGCGTTCGTGTTATGACGAGGGCAAGCGCTGTGCCGAGACGTTGTTCTTTGACTATTACCGCCAGCACAACCTGCCGATCAAAGTGGCGCGGATCTTCAACACCTACGGGCCGAACATGCATCCAGATGATGGGCGTGTCGTATCCAATTTTATCATGCAGGCCCTGAACGGAGAACCCATCACCATTTATGGTGACGGCAGTCAGACCCGGTCCTTCTGCTTCGTTTCCGATCTGATCGACGGGCTGATCAAGCTGATGGAGTCCTCTGATGACGTGACCGGGCCAATTAACCTGGGCAACCCGGTGGAATTGAGCATCCGTGAACTGGCCGAGTCCGTGATCCGTCAGACCGGCTCGAAATCTGAACTGGTGCAGCGCCCGTTGCCGCCGGACGACCCAATCCAGCGCCAACCTGACATCACCCGGGCCCAAGAACAGCTGGGGTGGTCACCCCACGTACCGCTGGAAGAAGGGCTGGAAGCAACAATCGCCTATTTCCGGCGCATAGCTGTGGCGGCGGAGAGCGCTGTAGAACGGATATGAACGTATCGGTTTCCTCTGATAGGCCATCTTGGCGAGTTGGAGGATTTCTGCTGCTTGCCGCGGCGGTGCTGGCCTGTTTGTCCGCGCTTTTGATCAATGGCGGGCCTCTCTACTACTTCGACACTGGCAGCTATATTCGACAGGGCAACGTGGCGCTGAACAGTTTGCTGCCAACGATAAGCGAGGGTGGCGGCGCAGGTGGAGGTGGCGCTGCGGATCAGGACAATACCGCAACCGGGTCCCGGTCGCTGATCTATGGTATTGTCATGGCTATATTTTTTCGCGCCGGAGCCCTTATTGCCGTTCCGATCTTTCATCTGGCGGGCATATTTCTGGTTGTTTGGTTGCTGGCACGGACGACCAACCGGTCCTTGGAAGAGTCCCACAGCACATCTTTGTTGACCTCTGTGCCGCTTCTGGCCGCGGCCCTTTCCTCATTGCCGTTTTACATCGCCTATATGATGCCGGACATATTCGCACCGGTTTTGCTGATCGTGATCGCTGCGCTGACGGCGGTCGGTCGCACAATGCGAGGCTGGGAACTGTTTGTGATGTCAGGTCTGGCGGTGTTCTCGGTCGTTTCACACCCGTCACATCTGGCAATCGCTGGGCTTATGGTGCCTTTTGTGATCCTGGCCGCCTTATTCATGAAAGCACGGGGGCGATGGCGGGCGGTGATATTGCTTGTGATCGTGCTTGCGGTTGCAGTGGCCGAGCGCAAAGCCTTTCAGATCGCCGTGGAAACCAAAACAAACAAAGAGGTCGTCTATACGCCTCATATCACCGCGCGGCTGATTGTGGATGGGCCGGGCATGGATTACCTGAATGACGCCTGCCCCGACGCGAACGTACCGACCTGCGCCCTGCACGAGGCCCTTTCATGGTCTGATGATCCCTATCGGATGACAGTATCGCATATCATTTTCGAGCGCTCGCCCAAGCTTGGATCCTTCCGGCTTATGTCAGCGGAAGACCAGAAAAAGGTGGCGCGCTCCCAGCGTGACTTCGCCCAGGCCGTTTTTCTTTCCCGGCCTATTGCCACATCTTGGGCGCTGGCCAAAAACGGTTATCGCCAAATTTTGCGCGACAGCGTTTGGATGACAATCCCGACAGAGCAGGCGCTGGACAATGCCCGTCATCTAGCACGACTGGACGACTCTCAGCTGCATCTGATTCAAGGCGGCCGGTTGTCCAAGTATCGCGGCTGGCTTACGCCGGTTAATGCGCTGCACGGCTTTGTCTATGCCGTTTCATTTGCGATCATTGTGGTTTTGTTGCTGACCCCGCGCAGCGTGCCGCGTGATGTAAAACTGTTTGCCCTGTTCATTCTGATTGGAATTGCGGTCAATGCGCTAGTTTGTGGCGGGGTGTCACAGCCGGCAGACCGATATGGAGCGCGCGTGATGTGGCTGCTTCCGTTCACGGCAGCCTTTCTACTTGTCATAAAGTGGCCCGCTGTCCCGCGCGTCGCCACCAAAGGGGATTTATGATGTCGGATCATTCTTCGTCCATCAGTGTCGTTATGCCCGCCTACAATGCCGAGCATCTGTTGCCCCGCGTTCTGACACCTCTGATTGAGCTGCTGAATGCCGGTCAAGTTCAGCAGGTTCTGGTTGTGGATGACCAATCCCCGGATAGCACGGCCGCGCTTGCGCGCGAGATGGGGGCGACGGTCCTGACAACGCCTGTAAATGGTGGGCCGGGCGCGGCCCGCAATCTGGCTGCGCAGCACGCGACGGGCGACATACTATGGTTCGTAGATTCCGACGTCATCGCTTGGCCTGACGGTCCGGAACATATCCGCCGTGCCATGTCCGAAGACAATGTCGCGGCCGTTTTCGGCTCGTATGACGATGCACCAGACGGGCAGTCCTGGTTTTCGCGCTACAAAAACCTATTGCACCGTTATCACCACCAACGCGCACGGCGCGAGGCGCGGACCTTCTGGGCTGGGTGCGGTGCCATCCGGCGCGACGTTTTCCTTGAGGTCGGTGGATTCGACGTGAAAACCTATGAGGTCCCGTCGATTGAAGATATCGAGCTGGGGTATCGAATTGCCACTGCCGGATACCGCATCCTTGTCGAGCCGCAGTTGCAGGGCAAACATCTGAAGGTCTGGACCATGCGCAACAGCCTGAGCACCGACATCTATTGCCGCGCACTGCCCTGGGCCCGGCTGATGATTTCACGCGAAGGGCTGACAGACGATCTGAACACCTCGATGGCCGAACGGGTCCGGGCCGCGATTGCTGGTTTGCTGTTGCTGTCGGTTCTGGCCCTGCTCTTCTGGCCGGGTGCATGGGCCCTGCCCTTGCTGTTGCTTGTGGCCGCTTTGGTCGCCAATTTCGATCTGGTGCGCACGATGGCCGGGCATGGCGGGGCGTGGTTTGCCTTTAAATGCCTATTGTATCACCAAGTATATTACGTCTATTCAGCCACGATCTATGTCTGGTGCCTGTTCGAGTATCACGTTCTGGGGCAAAAGCAGAAACTCCATGTCACCCGAAACTGAAATTTCGGGCCCTGAGGCACGGATGCCGGATTTCCTGATCCTTGGCGCCGCGCGGGCCGGTACAACGGCGCTGTACAGCCATCTGCGGCAAAACCCGAGTATCTTCATGCCGTCAGCCAAAGAGCCAAACTTCTTTGCTTTCGAGGGCGAAACCTTGAATTTCTCTGGCCCGGGCGCGGACTATGTCAACAATTCTGTCACGCAGATCGCTGACTATCATGCCCTGTTTTCCGATGCGCAATCAGGCGTGGTCTGCGGTGAAGCTTCCCCGCTTTATCTTTACGCACCCAAAGCGCCCGAACGCATTCACCAACGTATTCCCCGGGTGCGCATGGTGGTTATTCTGCGCAATCCAATTGACCAGGCCTTGTCCCATTACCTTTATGCGGTAAAGCAACGGATCGAACCGCTCGAGGATTTTTCCGCCGCTTTGGACGCCGAAGACGAACGGCTTGCCGCAGGCTGGCAGCCCCTGTTCGGATATTCGCGCTTTCCCTTATATGCACAGCAATTGTCACGCTATTTCAAACTGTTCGACCGCGAGCAATTCCTGATCCGTACCTACGAAGAATTCCAGGAAGACCCCAAAGACGTCATCGACAGCATCACCACTTTCATCCGTGCCGATACAAGTTTCCAACCCGATCTGTCATCGCGGGTAAATGCAGGTGGTGTTCCGCGCAGCCGTCTGTTTCAGGATTTCCTGATGAAACCAAACCCGATCACCGGAATGATCGCCCGTGTCATGTCACAGGAACTGCGCTGGAAAATCAGGGACCGCCTGTCCCAATTCAACCTCAAACGCGAGGTGGAAATGCCAGACCGGGCACGCGCGATCCTGCGTGAAAGGTTGCTGCCGGAAATCGAAAATCTGGAACATCTGTTGGACCGCGATCTAAGCTCCTGGCGGGCCTGATCGCGCTTCTGTCAACAATTCCCCCAAATCCAGCAGAATGTGCATGCTGCACTTGACGTTTTGCATTTCTACCAAGGTGCAACCATCAATACTTTGATTTTGAGCAGCATGCTTTAGGATAGGCCTGTGTTTTATAGGCCTGTTGTCTGGTTGATCACAATTAATACCGGACGACGGTGATTTAATGGTGACAGTTTTTTATGGACGACATTGACAGAGCAACAGCCTCGTCGCGAATGACACCGGACGGCAATGCGCGACGATTGTTCATCAGCCCCGTTATTGCACGGCGCGTCACCCTTTGTCTTTCGTTGCTTATGTGTGCCTTGGCATTGGCTTATCTGCTGCTGAAGATCACGCAACTGTCTGCCCTTCCCGCAGGGTATGATTTCCGGTTCATCTGGGTGGCGGGTGACATGTGGCACGGTGGCGTAAACCCCTACGGGCCAACGTTTTTGGAGCATGGCGAAGCCAATATTGAGGTCGGACATGTCCCGGTTCTATGGCCATACCCACCGACTTGGTGGATTTTTGCGGCGCCTTTGGGGGCGCTGGATCTGAACACAGCGAGTGTCGTCTGGAATATCTTCGGTCTGGTGATCGTCATCGCAATTTGCGGCATGTTGACCAGCGCCTTTACCACCGCATTTCCAGGGCGCGCCCAGATGATCGACGAGTTCACGGGAGGCCAGGTTTTTTTCCCGCTTTTCAGTGTGGTGTTCTTTCTTATGGCGATCCTCGAAGCAACCGCGATCCTGTTTTCCGTTGGTCAGACGACGCTGATTGCAGGGCTTGGCATTGCCGTTATGCTGTGGAGCCGCGTCAGCGGACGCCTCTTTTTCGAAGCCGTCGGTTTGACGCTGGTACTGCTCAAACCGCAGATCGGAGCGCCATTTGTGGTCCTGTACCTGTTGTTTGATGCGCACTCTCGGAAAGTGGTTTTGATGGCCCTGTTTCTTTCCGCCCTGCTGACAGTGCCGTCGCTTTTGGTCGCTCCAAGTACCATTTTGGATTTCTTTCGAAATCTGGCCGCTTATGACGGTTTTACAATTGCCAACCTTCCACAATCCATGACGGGTCTGCGGCTGATCATTTGGGAAGTTACGGATCGTGATATTGGCAGCTCTGTGGCAACGATCATCACACTCGTGATCATTGTGGTGCTGTGTCATGGCCCTGCCCGGCTGACGCGCGCCTGCGACGCCAACAAATATACCTGGCAGGTCTTCGGATTGGCTTGCACAGCTATCGTCGCGCTGGCGCCGCTGCATATTTATGATTTTGTGCTGTTGGCCGCCCCGCTTACACTGCTGTTCAGGGGGCGGATCGTCAGCACTCTGTTCGCCGGGCTTGGCGCCTTGCTAATCTGGCGATCAGAGAACCTTGTCAATATCTGGGCCTTCCATGTGGACGGGGTCGAGATCTTTCCAAGCTCGCGTTTGGCAACCATCGGCGCCCTGCTGTTTCTAATAGCGGTCGTTGATACAGTTCTGCAACTGAACAGACAGAAGGCCAACGCTTCAAACCAATCTTCACGCGCATGACTGTTTTTCTGAAATCTTCGCCTGCGCCGTCTCGTCCTTGGCGCATTGCTCTTGCTGGGTTTGCCGGGCTGGTCGCAGTGCTGATACTTGTCATTTTAGCACAGGGCACCCTGCCCGGCATCCGCGATCTGGCGCAATGGTGGATGCTGATGGTGGCACTGGCGCTAATTATCTTTTCCGTTTTTGTTTTGTGGGATCTGACGGTACCGGGTTTGATGCTGCTGCTTTTGTTTGTAGGCGGGGCATCGCAGCTTTATGTGACACAACCGCTTTGGTACCCGGCGCTACGCCTGCCGCCCAGAACGGCCATCGAAATGGCGATGTATGCTATAATTTTCGGACAGGGTGCCCTTTCGGCTTTTGTGTTGTTCAGAAATTCCGGTAACAGCAAACTCTCTCAGGTTATCAGCGATTTGGGCGTAAAAGGCACTACTCTGTTCCTTTTGCTCAGCGGTGCGTTCAGCATACCGATCCTCGACCATCTTCGCCAAAACGAAATCGACGTCTATTTCGTTCAGCTTGCGGCGGGGCTGATCCTTGTGGTCATCAACCTGGTGACGGTGATCGCATTGGCTGCCACCTTGCCCAAAGGGGTTACTCTGCCCGCGGGCTGGCGATGGGCAGGCTGCATGGCCGCTGTTTTTCTGATTGCGACATTGGTGCTGGAATGGTTCGCCTTTGAACGGGTGCCGCATGTTCAGGATGAACTTGCCTATATGTTTCAGGCCAAGACCTATGCGAGTGGCGCCCTGTATGTGCCCGCTATGCCGGAAGGCCCCCGAGAGGCCTTCGAACACTATCTGCTTGATCACCATAACGGGCGGTGGATATCGGTCTTCACGCCTGGCTGGCCTGCGTTTCTGGCAGTGGGAGTTCTTTTCGGGGCGCCCTGGCTGGTTAATCCGATCCTGGGCACCGCTTCCATCTTTCTGGCGCAGGGCGTGATGCAAAGGTTAACAAACATGCGCACGGCCAGCATCAGCACCTTGATCCTGGCGACCTCCCCTTGGTTCATCGCGATGTCGGCGACCTTGATGGCCCATACATTCGCGCTGTTTCTGCTTTTACTGGCGTGGCTTCTGATCCTGCGCGCTGAAGAAGGCGGATTGAAAGGGGCTATATTGTCGGTCTTCGTTGCCGGCTTGGCGCTGGGATGGTTGTTCCTGACCCGCAATCTCGACGGCCTCTTACTTGGAGTTCTAACGGGTTTGTTTTTGTTATGGCGCGGGGGTGTCTTACGCCATCCCCTGACCGTGATCAGCTACAGCGTGGGATGTGTGGCAACCGGAAGCCTGATCTTTTTCTACAATTTCTACTTCACTGGCGACCCGCTGCTGACAACATTGTCGGACTATTATCACCGGACCTGGATTGATGGGTCTAACGCCTTTGGGTTTGGCCAAAATATCGGCTCCCCACAAGGTTGGGGCGACATGGAGTTGCGACCACATGAGCATTCGTTGTTTGAGGGGATCATAAACACGCTAACAACCATCAGCGCGCTTCATACTGATTTCATGGGCTGGGGTGTCGGATCGCTTGTATTTGTCTGGGCGTTACTGATCTATAGCCGCACTAACGAAACAGATCGGATGATGCTTGCGATCATTATCGTGGTTGCTTTGGCGCACACCCTGTATTGGTTTGTCTCCATTTTCTATGTCGGTCCCCGATATTGGTTCATGATGATCATTCCTTTGGCGCTTCTAAGCGCCAGGGGATTTCTGGAATCCGGCAACCAATTGAAAACTGTTGGCCTTGCATCCGCACCAGACAAACTAAACGTCGTGCTTCTTGTTTTGTGCTTGTTTTCTGTGACGGTCTTTCTGTCCTACCGGGGCGTCACAAGATATCACGACCACCGTGCTTATGACGATCACTATCGTTATCTGGTTTTGCCCGAAACAGAAGGCACCGCCCAACCGCTTGTCTTTATCACTCCCAAAGGCCAGCCCGCTTCGGCTCAGTTCTTCAATGATCCGTGGTTTCCTTTGGACGAACCAGTTTTTGCAAAGGATCTGGGGGACACAGTGAATGATGCCGTGGTCAAGGCCTTTCCTGGCCGCCCCGTGCTTTACTACGACGAACACCAAGAAACATTTTATCGGAAATAGGAGGGCACCTCGGCGGGCGGCCTGTTTGCAGGCCCATCACCCAAGGTTTTTGACTATCTGAGGCCGGCTATTTTTGCGAGATCCCAAACCTGACGTGGCGCGCCCGGAGCTTCGCGCCCAAAGATTCTGTCGAATGGCACGTGATAGGCAGGCGCAATACTGATCGGGGCGTCTGTATTATGGATATCTTTTTCGTATGCAGACATACGGTCCGTCACTAAGACCCTGCCCTCTACGGCCTCGCCCAGTTGTGTTTCATTGGCACCCAAAGGTTCCGAGGCCATGCGAACGAAATAATCCGTTCTGACATCGGTAGGGGCAGGCATGCGCGCATGCACGTAGACCGAAATAACGCCAGCCACATATTGATCCTGCAGTTTTTCCTCGGACCAGGCTGGAGGAAAAGCGCCTCTGATCAGAGCCGACACAATTCGGATTTCGTCCAAGTCGAAAAACGGATCAGACTCGGTTTCAATGGCGATGCGATGCCCCAGATCCCGTGTCACAGTGAATGGGCGCATTGTCTCGGGCCAGCTGCTCCAGGTACTCAAGACCAGCCCGACCAACGCCATAGCGAAAGCAGGGGCCGGAGCGGCCTGAACCGGCCGCAATCGCCAAAAAACGATCAACGGCAGCAAGGTGGCCGGGGCAAAGTGATGCGGTAGAATACGATAGGCTTGAACATAAAAAAACAAAACATACACCACGGTTGTCAGTGTCAGCGCTCTGGACAGCGTATCCTGCCAGCGCCACGCCAACAGCGCCAGTCCCGGCAAAATCCCACAAGGTAGCAACCAAAACAAAAAGCGCTGTGTATCAAAAAGCGTGACAAATCGCAGTCGGCGTAGAATGGCACCCGAACTAAACTCATCAGAGGATCCGGTTAATCCGGCCTTTTCCAGCGCAAACCCCATCAGGGAACTTAGCGCAACAACGCCAACGGCAATCAGCCCAGCCAAAAACACCTGACGGATCGGCTGAAATCGCTCAACAAGAAGGTATGCAATAAGAAAGAAGCCAATCAGCAAAATACCGTTCGGTGCCGTGAATAACGCGAGTGTCGAAACAACCGCCATCCAGCCAATTTTGGCTTCCAAGAAGAACAGTATGAAGCCCAACACCCCCAGAATGATCAAAGGTTCCCGCATCATTGGCATGGCAATATCGGCGAAATACGGATTGTAGGTTGGGTTAAACGCCATCACGAAAGAGAACAAAAGCAGGGCTGCACCCAGCCCGAAAACAGACCACACATCTGTGCGGTTGTTTGATGAACGGACAAAAGCCAACATCACCCCAAATACAATTGAGATGCCTGGTAGGTATGCAAATCGGATAATAGCTTCGGACGGGCCAAGTAGCCGCATGAACCCGGTCTGCAAGATCACTTCGTTCATCATCTTCGGCGATGGGTAACTGCCCAGCGGACCGATTTCCGGAGGCCAGAAGGGCACGCCACGGGTTATAAATAATGCTGCGCTCAGAAAGCCGTGCGCGCCGTCATCATTCAAGGCCTCCCAATAGAATTTCGGTGCCAGCACGAGCAGAACCAGCAAAGGCAGCAGGATCATACCGGCAATATCCCAGCCCCTGCCCTTAAAGATATTAGGTGCCGGCCTGCGCGATATCAAAACGAGTCCGGGCAAGCACAGCAGCAAAATCAGCAGGATAAATGTTGGTCCCATTAGTGACAGACCGCTGATGGCCTGTACCGCGGCCGAAGTTGTGGACACGCCGAAAAGAGAGAACGTAAATCCCTTTAACAACCAAAACTCGAAACGTTCGTCTGGCGCCGCAATACCCAAAGCCAAAAGCAGGCCTGGCGCAATCAGAAGGGCCGACGCCGACAGCGCCACCAACGGCACCCAAACATACAGGAACAACGCATCTTCTGCGATGAAATAGGGAGAGGTTCCGTCCGCCAGCGCAGCTTTTGCCGCAATCTGAGGGGCGATACCCTGCCCGGCCAGGACAATACCGACCAGAATTGCCAGCAAGATAAAATATCGAAATTGCTTCACGGTTCTGGTCAACCTGTCAATTCGAACTCAAAAAGCTGTTCGCCCAAAAGCTCCTGTACAATCAGGCGGGTTCAAAGCCTATCCGCTCATTCGAGTACGGTTTCCTTTCTCAAACGCGGTTTCAGACCTTTTTTTTCGAGGCTTTGACTCGAATTCTTCGTGATAGGACCGTTCGACATTAACATCCCAAACGTCGTTTTCCTCACCCAGAATATTGCGCGCCGCATACATGGCGGACAACATCGAATGGTCCTGATTGTTATAACGATGCAGGCCGTTGCGGCCGACGGTCTGGAAATTCTCAAACGTCTTCAGCCAATCACTGACAATATCCAGCGCTTCTTTGTAATCACCATCATAAACCGGATAGGCCTTGGGTTGCCGGATCACGGTAAAATCGATGACATCGCTAGCCTTGGCCAAACCCAACTGTTCCAGTTCTTGGCCAGCCAATTCTTTGAGGTCCGCGTCTGAAGACGACCAAAGCCCGTCACCCTTCTGGCAGAAATACTCCATTCCGATGGACGAGGTGTCCTGGTTGGGCAGCATTTCCTTGGACCAGGCGCGGAAATTCTGGATGCGCCCGACCTTTACCTTGGGACTATGGATGTAAATCCAGTTGTCTGGGAATGGATCGGCGTGATCAAGCATCAAAGTCACAATCAAGAAATCGCGATATCTCAGGCGATCGGCAGCCTCGACAACCTCTGGCGGCGGCGGCGGATCAAATGCATGGATCAGGTCGCGCACGGCCATTGAGTTGATGAACTCATCGCCCTCTACCCGTTCGGTCGTTTTGTCGCCGTTTTCGTCCCAATGACGCACATCAATCGACGTCACACGGGTGCCGTCGCGATTGACCTGCACCACTTCGGAATGTGTCTCAACACTGCCACCCCTTTCCCGGATCAGATCGCGGGTCTTTTCCCACATCATACCGGGGCCAAGGCGGGGATACTGAAACTCTTCGATCAGGCTGGCGGTGTCATTGGCACCGGAAATCGCGTTCCAGACTGCCTTGGGCAAAGACAGGTTCTTGATCCGCTGCGCAGCCCAGTCCGCCCGAATTTCTGACGGCGGAATTCCCCAGACCTTTTTGGTGTAGCTGTGGAAGAAATGTAAATATAGCCGCCCGCCAAAACGGTTGATGACCCATTCTTCAAAGGTATCTTCTTGTTTTTTAGGGCGGATCTTCCATTTCACGAAGCTGCCGATGATCTTATAGGTCTCATAGGGGCCTATATTGCCAAGGGCATTGAAGATACGCAGCGGGTAATCATAAAACTTGCCGCGATAGAAAATGCGGCTCAGGCGTTGCACGGTGATGAAATCATCTCCCATCACCTCGTGCCACATATCTTCAACCTCGCGCACCTTGGTAAAAAACCGGTGCCCTCCGATATCAAAACGGTAACCATTGAAAGTTTCGGTGCGTGAAATGCCGCCAACCATGTCCGAGGCCTCAAAGACCTGGGGAACATGCGTTTCACTAAGTTTCTGAAGCTCGTGGGCTGCAGTCAACCCGGCAGGCCCGCCACCGATAATTACGACAGGAACGGTATCTTTTTGCAAATGACTAACACCCGTATACTCGAAAAAAACTGACTACAAACTACTAGAGCTTATCACCATTTCATAACAAATTCCTAATGATCGGCCCAAATAATATGCCCAGGCTTTTCACGGACCCAATCCGTACCCGGCAAAATGCAATCTGTCCTGCCATGATATTGGGCTGCTGATCCCACAGGCAGGCACTGCGCCAGATCGCGTGCATTAACAGCAGACCTCTCGGAAAAATGCCTCCCGATTTCAGGATGGGTGTCGCGTAAAACGATCGACGCCACCTTCCAACAGGTTGAGTTACATGAACTATTTCGTCAGGCCCTGATCGACACATGAATTTCTTTCGCCTGTGCTGGGAAAAACTTTAGGTCTGGTCGCAACTAAGCGCGCCATCCTACGGCATCAAGAGAACAGCCCGAGCGGAGAAAAGGACAAGAGTGGTGGTGTCGTAACTTCGCTTCCGCCCAAAATTCTGAATCAACAATACACCCCATTTGTCTTCATTGTGTGCTTTTGAGGGTCAGTTGTGGTGCGATGGCCAAGTGCCGAACCTGACTATCCACTGAATCTTGACACGGGCAAGGTGCTCCCGCCTACTGCATGTAGGTGTTTATTGAGAACGAGGTCGTGGCCGACTGACGTTCGTAGTTAACGATTGATGGCTGACCCCTTATTGGAGAGGGAGCAATTTTATGAAGTGCGTTATTCTGGCTGGTGGTTTCGGAACAAGGCTCAGCGAAGAGACCGTCAGGATACCAAAGCCTATGGTCGAGATCGGGGACAAACCGATCATCTGGCATATCATGAAGATCTACGCCGCCCATGGGGTCACGGATTTCATCGTCTGTCTTGGCTACAAGGGTTATGTGATCAAGGAATACTTTGCGAACTTCTTTCTGCACAGTTCGGACGTCACCATTGATCTGGCCAATGGTGGCCTTGAGATCGCGAACAGCAAATCGGAACCTTGGCGCGTGACCCTGGTCAATACCGGCCAGGACAGCCAGACTGGCGGGCGGCTTCGCCGGGTCATGCATCTGCTTAAGGATGAAGAGGCCTTTTGCATGACCTATGGGGACGGGGTCGGAAACGTCGATATCAGCGCACTGATCGCGTTTCACAAAAACCACGGAAAACGTGCAACACTGACTGCGGTGATCCCGCCGGGACGCTTTGGGGCGTTGGAACTGGACGGCAACCGGATCGACCGTTTCGCCGAAAAGCCGGGCGGCGATGGCGGGTTTATCAATGGCGGGTTCTTCGTTTTGAATCCGTCGGTCGGCGAATTGCTGCATGGGGATAGTGAGATTTGGGAACGCGATCCGCTTGAGTCCCTGGCTGCAGACGGCGATCTGATGGCGTTCCGCCACAAAGGGTTCTGGCAACCAATGGATACACTCCGCGATCGCCGCCAGCTTGAAGAGCGTTGGCAGGAAGACAATGCCCCATGGAAGGTCTGGGAATGACGCTAAGGCCTTCTCCGAAAATCATCCTGCTGGGCAATCTGGGCTATATCGGTCCTATTGTGGCCGCCACTTTGCGGAAATCCTGGCCCAACGCCAACTTAGTCGGGGTCGATCCCGGGTTTTTCTCGGACCGGCTGACCACACATAATGCGTGGCCCGAACGGTTTCTGAACCAGCAGATCATTGCTGATATCCGCGACATCGATTCCTCGTTGTTCCAAGGGGCCGACGCAGTTGTTGCGTTGGCGGCGGTTTCAAATGATCCGATGGGTGCGCGGTTTGAAACCGTTACCACGGAAATCAATCAGGACGCCATTGTACAGGCCGCACACCTGGCAGCCGAAGCCGGGGTATCGCGGTTTGTCTTTGCCTCCAGCTGCTCCGTATATGGATTTGCCGAGGGCGACGCGCGATCCGAGGATGCGCCATTGAATCCACTGACCGCCTATGCCCGCAGCAAAATCGGAACCGAGCGGGCGCTTGAGGCCATGAACACGCCGGGAATGCTGCGCACTGCGCTGCGCTTTGCCACCGCTTGCGGGCCGTCGCCCCGGTTGCGGCTTGATTTGGTATTGAACGATTTTGCGGCCTGCGCCGTCACCGCTGGCAAGATCACCGTACTGAGTGACGGCAGCCCGTGGCGGCCGCTCATCGACGTGCGCGACATGGCCCGAGCCATCGACTGGGCGATCACTCGGACCGAAGATGCCGGGGGCCAATGGTTGGCAGTCAATGCGGGATCGGATGCGTGGAATTATCAGATCCGCGATCTGGCGCAGGCTGTGGCTGAAGCCGTGCCAGGGGCCAGCTATTCGATCAATCCCGATGCTGCCCCTGACAACCGTTCGTATAAGGTCGACTTTTCGCTGTATAAGCAACTGGCGCCTGAACATCTGCCCGTCCAAACGCTTACGGATACAATTGCCGATCTGCTGCACTTGTTGAGTGAAATCCATTTCAAAGACCCCGATTTCAGATCCTCACCGCTGATGCGACTGAAAGCGCTGGAAGAACATATCCACAATGGCGTGCTGAGCGAGGACCTGCGCTGGAGGATGCCGCAATGACACAACCTGCTTGCAGACACTGCGGCGCACCGCTGAGCCAAACACTGGTCGATCTCGGGCTGTCGCCACTGGCCAATTCCTATGTTCCGCCCGAACGCGCGAACACGGCATGCCCGCGTTACCCGCTGCATGCCTGGGTTTGCAACGATTGCTATCTGGTGCAGGTCGAAGATGCGGTGCCCGCTGACGAGATATTCAATGGCGATTACGCGTATTTCTCTAGTTATTCAGACAGTTGGCTGGCCCATGCCAGATCTTATGTAGACAAGATGGTCGAGCGTCTTCAACTGGGTTCGGATGATCTGGTGATCGAAATCGCCTCGAATGACGGGTACCTGCTGCAGTATTTTGTCGAAAAGGGCATTCCGGTGCTGGGCATCGAACCTTCGGGCAGCGTGGCAGCCGCCGCCGAACAGAAAGGCGTGCGCACATTGGTCGATTATTTCGGCGAAACACTAGCCCAGAAGGTCGCCGCAGCCGAGAAACCGCCATCGCTGATCGCCTCGGCCAATGTTCTGGCCCATGTGCCCGATATCAATGATTTCGTCGCCGGAATTGCCACTTTGCTAACCGGTGAGGCGGTTTATACGGTCGAATTTCCGCATCTTCTGAATCTGATCAACGAAGTGCAGTTCGACACGATTTATCACGAACATTATTCCTATCTGTCGCTGTTGGCGGTCGAAAAGATTTTCGCCAAAGCCGGCCTGCGCGTGTTCGATGTCGAGGAACTGCCCACTCATGGCGGTTCGTTGCGGGTATTTGCCTGTCTTGAAGGGGCCAATCACCCTGAAGGACCCGGCCTTGCCAAGGTCCGCGCCGATGAGGCGGCGGCGCAGTTCAACCGCCCCGAAGGCTATATGAACTTTACTGGTCAGGTCGAGGCGGTACGCGACGGGCTGCTTGCCTTCCTGCGCGAGGTCGCGGCCCGCGGTGATACTATCGCCGCGTATGGGGCGGCTGCCAAAGGCAATACATTGCTGAACTATGCTGAGATCGGGCCTGATCTGATTTCATATTGTGTGGATCGCAATCCGGCCAAGCAGAACACGCTTTTGCCCGGCAGCCACATTCCTGTACACGGGGTCGAGGCGCTGCGCGAGACACCACCCAATTATGTTCTGATCCTGCCCTGGAACATCCGGGACGAAGTCATCGATCAGCTGGCCGACCTCAAGGCCTGCGGCACTCGGTTCGCAACGGCCGTGCCAGAGGTCAGGATCAGCTGATGGCACGGGTTCTGCTGACCGGAGCGGCCGGTTTGATCGGCCGTGCGACAGCATCGGTTTTGGCGGGGGCAGGCCATGAAGTCGTGACACTGGGCCGGAACCCGGGCAGCGACATCATCTGCAATCTGCTGAACCCCATCGCCACAACAACAGCCCTTGAAACAGCCCAAACCAGCCATCTGGTTCATCTGGCATGGCATGACGGGCCGCGCGATCGCTGGGCTTCTCCGGTCAATCTGGACTGGATGGCAGCCACGTTGCATCTGGTGCAGGAATTTGCACGCATAGGCGGCCAACGCGCGGTCTGCGCAGGAAGCTGTGCCGAATATGACTGGTCTGAGGCGACCCTGACAGAAACAAGCCCCTTGCGACCCCGCACGCTTTACGGGGCAGCCAAGGCCGGGACCGGTCTGGCGCTGTGCAAAGGGCAGGACGCGCTTGGCCTTTCGCTGGCCTGGGCCCGCATCTTTTTCGTTTACGGGCCGGGCGAGCCGCCAGGGCGGCTGCTTGGGGATCTGATTTCAAACCTGCGTGCGGGTCAGCCAGTGAAATGTACCGACGGGCTGCAAAAGCGTGACTTTCTGCATGTCGACGATCTGGCCCGCGCGTTGTCAAGCCTGCTGGATACCGATGAGGTCGGCGCGGTCAATGTTGCCAGCGGCACCGCAATCGCGGTGCGGGACCTGATTGCAGAGGTCGCAACCCAAATGCATCACCCCGATCTGATCCAATTGGGCGCAATTGCGCGAGCGCCGGACGATCCGGACCTGTTAGAGGCGGACGTGACCCGGTTGCGCGACAAGGTCGGTTTTAGACCGCAGCATAACTTGAATTCGGGGGTGGCAGATATCCTGCGCGCCGAAGGAAGGGCATTGTGAAAAAATGGCTTGCACCCCGTCGGAATTCTTTCATGCGCTTTGTGTTGGTCGGAATATTGAACACTGCGTTCGGCTACATACTTTTTGCCATCCTCAGCCTGTCCGGCCTACCGCCGCAGGTCGCGTTGGTAATCTCGTTTTCTGTTGGGGTTTTATGGAATTTCATTACCCATGCCCGGCTTGTATTCGACTCTAAGGGCCTGAATCGATTGCCACACTATATTCTGTCCTATGTGATGGTTTACGCTTTCAATGCGTTATCGTTAGAAGGCTTGCTGTCACTTGGATTGCAGCCGATCATTGCACAGGGACTGATAGTGCTGCCGGCGGCCATCCTGGCATTCATCGCCATTTCCCGGGCGCTGACCGATCGCTTTCCCTGGCAACAGAAAATCTGACACGTCGGCCATGTGTCAAATTTCGCAGCCCTCGGCGAACGCACCCCGGGCTAGTTGGCATCCCCGAGATAGATAACTTCGCGCCCGGGGAAGGCTTCGATCACAGCCGCGTTCTGCTCGGCCCCCAGATCGCGCAGGAAGATCGGTTTATCCAATGGGAGAAACGGATCGTTGAGGTAAAGCGCAGACCCGATGTTATGGTGTGCGGACACAAATACCAGCGCATTTCCGATATCGCCGGCCTGCGCCATCCGCCTTATGTCGCCGGAATAGTTACCATAGTTCTGATATTTCGAAACCCCGCGCCAGGACGTGAAACTCACAACTGAAACCGCACACAACAACAAGACAACGTTGCCCAGGCGGCCTCGGTGCTTTTCCGGCAGGCGGCGGTTGATCTCTTCAATTCCGGCCGCGGCCAGAACTAGCGCGGGCAGCGCCGCAGTGTACCAGTAACGCGGGCCGATATAGAACCCGCCGATAAACCAGTAAAAGAACAGCGCGCCGATGATGGTCAAGAAAGCCAAAAGCATCGCCCAATCGAACTTTGTCAAGCTGTTGCGCCAGAGCAAGGCAACCCAAACCGGGATGAGTGAGCCAAAAACCCAGCCCAGAAGTTCCATGTTGAGCGCCGCAAACCCGTGCAACATGTTCACCAGCCCCTCCAGCGGGCTGTGACCGGGCCACATATCAAGCGCACCAAAGTTTTTCTCGGGCGGGCCGACGGTTGGGCCGAACCCAAAGGCGTTGCCGGTGTCACCCCAGATGCGGACAAAGTAGTCGGCTTGCGGCGTCAGCAAAAACTGTTCCGTAAAGGCGTAGTTGAACAACAAAAAGGCCGACCCGGACAGAACCCCGCCCGCCGTATAGGTTGCAACCTGCCCACCCCCGGTGGGAAGACGACGAAGCAGCCACAAGCCCGCCAATCCACCCACGATAACTCCATCAAGCGGCCGGATCACAAACACCCAACCCAGGGCCAACCCGGCGACAAACGCGAGTGCAATGTCCCGCAATGTCGATCCCGAACCTGCCCGAAGCAGACACCACAGGCCAACAAGCACCATGAAGACCGTTGCCGAATGCGCCATCAATGACGCGCCGACCGCCAGAACCCACGGAGACGTTGCCATTAGCAGGGCAACCAGATCAGCGCGTTCCCGGCTGACCGTACGCCGCAGGATGTCATGGGTCAGCCAAACCGAAGCCCCGGTCAGCAGCGGGTTGACCAGCCAGGGCGCCCCAATAAGCACCCCGAGGGACAGGACTGCCGACCAGCCCGGCGCAAAGACAGAAAGCCACCGGTCGTCACGGATATCGAGCAGAAAGTAGTCCAGCGCGGGTTGGGCGGCCTCGGGTGGTGCCGGGCTCCATAAAGCGCCGCTGGCAAAGATACGGGCCTGGAAAAGATAGCACAGCTCATCTTCCACATGCGGCACGCGATCAAAGGCCGTCCAGGCGAGGGTTGCACTGACCAAAGTTGCAAAGATGGCAAGGCCAGATACAGGAAGGCGCGGGGCATGATCAGGACCAGAGACGGTAAAAACCGCAACCAGCGTGGCAATCTGGACAAGGGATAATACACCTCCGACGCCGATCTGCAGCCCAAATGCGGTATAGTAGCCATAGTTGATGTAGGGCGTTGCGGAAATGCTGAAGGCGGCGATCAGAACCACCAGCAGGGCTAGGCGCAATCCCCCTGCCTGTGCAAAAAGACAGCGTATTGCCGCCCGACCGGCAGGACGCATCAGGACGAAAAACGTCAGGCCCGCCTGTGCGGCCAGTATCGCCAGCATGATCAGGTTTTCTGGCGGGTCTGTCGAAATCTCGAGCCTAGGAAACCAAAGCGGCTGCGTCAGCCACAGCCTGGCCGCGCTGCCCAAAAGCACCGCGCCCCCCAAAAGACCAAAAAGCAATTGCCTACGAGACCAGAAAACTGCCAGCAAAAGCACCGCTGCCGCAGTCATCGCGGCAAACCAGATACGCATCTCGGTCAGCGTGGCATTCGTAACCGTAGGCTCCTCGGCCCAGACCGGTCCTGCGCAGGCCCACAGGGCAAAAGCAACACCGCACCATCGCAGCGGCACCAAACAAGCCCTCATGCCGTATGCTCATCTTTGAGCATTGCTGGATCGCGGGCTGGGCCTTCGATGTTGATACGTTCCTGTTCGGTAACAATCGGGCCGCCTCGGACCTGATTGTGGATCGAGGTGATGTATTCCCCCAGCATGCCGATAAACAGCATCTGAATCCCCGAAAGGAAAAACAGCGCCACGATAATGGTCGTGGTCCCGCGCGGCGCCTGATCCGGGTCGACGAAATAGAGCAACGTGGAAAAGATCGAAAACAGGATGCAGCTGATCGCAATCACCAGCCCGCTGAGCGTACAGAACCGCATCGGTGCCCGCGTGAATGAGAAGATTGCATTCAGCGCCTGATCGGTCAGGGCCATCAGGCTGTGTTTGGACAAACCTTTTTTCCGAGCCTTCCAGACATAGGGAAGGATGATCCTGCGGAAGCCGCAGCTGGCGATGATGCCGCGGATATAAGGGTAGTGATCGTTATGGGACAGCACCGCCTTCAAAACCTTACGGTCGATCAGTTGAAACTCGCCCACCGACGGCTCCAACCATACATCTGACAACCCATTGACAATAGAATAAAAAACACCACGTGCGCTGCGCATCAGGAACCCTTCCTCTCGGGTGCTGCGCGCGCCGGCCACCACGTCATAGCCGCTTTCCCAAAGCTCGACAAATTCGGGGATCATTTCGGGGGGATCCTGCAGATCAACCGGCAGCATGACAACAATACCGTCGCCGCTGGCGTAACGCAGCCCGTTGAACGTCGACCGGAACACCCCAAAATTGCGGGCATTCACCACGACCTTCACATCCTGATCTTTTTCAGCAATCTCCCGCAGAATTTCTACGGTTCTGTCGCTTGAGGCATTGTCGATGAAGATGTGTTCTCGCCTGTAACCAGGCAAATTTTTGTCGAAAATCTCTTTGACGGTTTTGTAGCAATCCGCAACGTTGCTTTCTTCGTTAAAGCACGGCGAGACAATTGAAATGGTTTTCATATCATATCTTTGCTTAACAACTACAATCTCCGGTTACCCACCGCCGGTTCGGTCACACTTATATCATCCCGCGCCCTTGCAGATTCGCGCAACAGGCAATCCGCAGAAATGTTTTAAAATGCAGTGTGTTTAACGCCACAGACCTAAATCCATTTCCCTGGACCCGAGTGCGGATTTATCCAGGAAACCTGCATCAATTTTGTTCCAACTAGTAGTCACATACGAACTACACACTCAGAGGTTCTGCGTGTCTGAACTTCGGGTGATGTGCGCTGTCACACTGGCGTCCGACTAAGTGATAATCGCCGCCAAAACCTCTCTTTGGTATAAGCGTTCTGACGGACGATGCCTCCGCGCCCCTAGAAGACTGCGAAGATCATGCCGTCAGTGGTGTTCTTGAACTGGCACCGAGACAGACGGTTCACGAGACGATTTGGAGTTCAATTTCGCCGCAGAAGCGCCTTCAACGTCAAGCCGCAACTGACCGGAAATCAGGGCCTGATCTTAGTTGCACCGTATCCGTGATAGACGTGGTTTCAATGTTTCCAGGGACCATCCGAAATTGCAGGGCTCTCAATGAAATCCTATCAACCCTTGCTGTTCAAAACTGCCAAAATCGGCGCTTTATAACACAATTTCAGCAGCTTGAATGCTATTCAAGACAAGCCAATTGAGTTATCATATTTGGGTCTCATCGGAGCTTGACTTCATATGACTCGTAAATTTCGTAACCAGTTGTTCAGGCTTCACACTTGGATTGGACTATTTCTTTCCGCCTTTTTCACCTTCATGTTTCTGACAGGTACGTTGCTTGTGGCAGGGTTCGAGATCGAATCCATAGGTCGGCCGGAGATCTGGACGACCCTGCAAGAAGACGAGCGTACAGCAAGTTTCGGCCAAATCTATGATGGGATCAAATCCGCACATCCCGAAGGCAAGGCGTTTGTTATCCTCAAGCATCCAAAGTCTTGGCTGGTGGATCGCACATTTGGGCACACAGGATGGGGTGAGCGCGTCAGTTACTGGACAGACCCCGCCACAGGCACCGTCGTTTATGAGACAGGCGATCCAGGATTCAGCACCATTCTTGCGGGGCTTCACGATACATTCCTGATCGACAACAGATTTGTGTTCATTCTCATTAGCGCGATGTCCATCCCATTGCTTTTTCAGATGGTCAGTGGGCTAATCACCTACCGGCGCTTTTGGAAAGGATTTTTCAGATGGCCCAGCAGCGCGGGCGGCTTTAGAATGTGGGCCGGCGGCGCCCATCGGCTGACGGCTCTCTGGGCGGCACCGCTGGTCTTTTTGATTGCCATAACAAGCTTCTTTTTTCTGCTGGGGGGCCTGGGGATTGAAGGGGGAAAACTGAAATTCCAACCCACCGCCCCACGCGAAGCTGCCCTGCCCGATGGGTTTGACGGAACCGTCATCAATGCGGCCGAAGCAAAAGCTCGGGCCGCGCTTCCAGGCTTTCATCCGGTCACCCTGACGCTTCCCGGTGGCAAGGCCGGCAGTTTAAAGTTTATCGGGCAACATGAGGACTTCTCACATTTTCGCGGCGAGACCACCGTAGCCGTTGATCCGCTGACGCTGGAGGTTCTTGACATCTACACGCCAGCTGACTTCCGGGGGCTTGCTCGTGTGAACTTGTTGATGGAGATGCTGCACTACGGAACTTGGGGTGGACCATTTTCCATGGCGCTGTGGATTGTTCTGGGGTTAGTGGCCACAGGCCTCGCCTTTACCGGTTCGTTGATCTATGCGGCCCGTCTGGCCCCGCCTTCCCAAGCAGAGGGGTCTTTTAAGCGCGTCTGGCGCGGGATGGGGTTTGTACGCTGGATCTATCTGCTGTTGCTGATGGGTATTCTTGCGGTTGTATATTGGCGCGTGAACCCGGACGCATATGTCCCGTCCCGCGTGCATCCGGTTGATGCCAACGGCGCGGTGGCACAGCTGGTCCTACATGAACCGCTGCGGCGCGATACCCTGATCGAGATTGAATTGCGTATCGGCGCACCGGATGTCAGTGCGGCCCTGGTTGAGGTCAACGGGACCACAGCACAATCTGTTGATCTGGCCCGGGATGGGGACAAAGCCTTGGGCCGTTTCAGGTTTGAGCCCCTCGAGTCCGGAAACGAGGTCATTGCCTACCTGAAAAAACCCGATGGTACGGAACAGAAAGTCACGTTCCGAATGGGCAATCCTATTTGGTAATCTCAGACCCGAGCGGCCAGATCCTTAAGCACCGCAAACCGGTCTCGCATCGTTACAAATGAAAGGCAGGTGTAGATCGCCACACCCGCCACGACGCCCACAATCAGACGCAAGATGTTTGCCTGATCCCCCAAAACCGCCTGACATCCCGCAACCCCCGCCGCCATGATCCCCGCCGAGATCAGAGGCCGGACATGCAGTGAGGCCAATCTGGAAACAGGCTGATCTGAAATCACGGCCAGATTGGCGAATTTGAACGGCCACATAATCAGAAAGACGGTGGTAAAGGCGGCGGTGACTACCGGCACGCCATACGGGGCGGCAACCGTGATCGCAATGGTCGCAAGCACCACCTCGATCCACGACAGCACGGCTAATCTGCCGGGTTGGCCTGATGCCAGGCAAAAGGTCTGCTGTACCCTTTCTGTGCAGAGATACATTCCGAAAACGGACATCAGACTTAGAACCGGCGCTGCGGGGCTCCATTTCTCACCAAACAAAAACACCAGTACCGGCTCGGACAAGACGGCCAATCCGGCGAAGGCCGGAAAGGTCACAAACCCGGTCAGGCGCATGACGTCCAATAGCATCTCAGACGCGCGCCCTCCGCCGCGCGTTACCGCCGCAAAAGCGGGCTGCGAGACCATGCGCAGCGGCGTGATAGTCAGAAATGAGGCCGTCTCCACAACCCGCCAGGCAATCGCATAGTACCCGGCTGCAACCGGGCCCAGCATCGCGCCGATCAAAACCGCAGGTGACTGTACCGCCGCCAGTTCAGCCGCGCGCAGGCCGATGACCCGGTGACTGAAATGAAGAACCTGCCGCATCTGGTGACCTGACACGTGAAAGGTGGGACGCCACGAGACGGCGCCCCAGGCCATCAGGATATTCGTGGCGGTCATCGCTACCCGCTGACCGACCAGGCTCCAGACTCCGTATCCTGCAAGGGCCATACCGATCCCGACAGCCCCGCCAACGATTGCACCAAGAGCCGCGCGCACAGCGAGAACACGAAACCGCATCTCGCGCCGCAAAAGCGCCACCGGCACCGCCGTGAGCGAGATCATCAGCACCGTTGGCGACAACCCGATCAGCAATTGCCCGGCAATAGCTTCGTCATAAAAGGTCGATACCGGCCCCGCACCCAGAATAATCAACGCGGTCAGGCAAGCGCCCAGAAGCCCCAAAAGCCAAAAGACCGAATTCAGCCGTTCAGGTGTCAGCGTGTCCTGAGTCAGCAAAATCTCGGATATGGTTTCGCGTACCAGAAACTCGGAAAACAAAACAAAGGCAGCAGCCATTGCCAATAGGCCGAAGGCCTCGGCCCCAAGCAACCGCGCCAGAATGGCTATTATAATGAAATTGAATGCCTGTTCTGCCCAGACGCCGAAAGACATCCAGGCAACGCCGCTGGTGAAACGTCGCCCCCGCGACATCAAAACCCTTCCCACTGACTTATTGCCCCGCGAAACCGCGGGCATTCTGTATCAAAGCGTAGCGGTTTGGAAACACTGCTGTCGAGATCACCCGTCGCTTCTTGGTACTGCGGCCAGCCTGCTCCCATTCTCAAAACCCCTCGGACAATAGTCGTGGACACTGGGCATATCCTGCCAACGTCTCAACATTCCGCCAAGGACGCATGTGTTGCATTGCATGACTTTCCAAGCATTCTGAGATCAAAGCGCCGCATAGCTTTGCATAGGTTCCTATTTGGAAACACTCCAGACATTATGCCCCTCATCAAAAATGACCGAATATCATGGTAAACTTACACCGAGGCCTAAGGGCTCATCGGGGTATAATTGAAACCATCACTGGCTTTTTTACATTACAGGGTAAGCGCATGCATTGGTCAATTCCGGCAACCAGACCCCGGAAAGACCGAATTTTGTCAAAATTATTGTCTATATCCAGCCTGTCTGTGTTTGAATACTATAAGCAGCGATGGGAATTGAGCCCGTCGCGCTCTGAACAGCATGCATGCCAAGCAGGGCGCAATACACATTAAGTACGCAAAGGGATTTCATTTTCATGAACAAGGTTGCCGAGCAGATCACCCCGGACAACATCCCAACCGGCGCGCCGGATACATCTGGCATGAGCCTGAGCGTGGTCATCCCTGCCTATAACGAAGAAAACGCCGTCCGTGGCACTGTTGAAGATGTGCGGGCCCATCTCGAACCGCTGGGTATTCCGTACGAAATCATCGTGGTCGACGATGCCAGCCAGGACAACACCCGCGCCGAGGCCGAGGCCAGCGGCGCCACCGTCACCTTCAACGACGTCAATTCCGGCTACGGCGCCAGCCTCAAGCGTGGGGTGCGGATGGCACAGTATGAATATGTGGCCATCTTGGATGCCGACAGCACCTATCCGGCGCGCTATCTGCCGGGCATGCTGGCCATGTGCCGCGATCAGGACATGGTGGTGGGCGATCGGGGCGCCGCAATGAAGAACGTGCCGCTGCTGAGGCGACCGGCCAAGAAATTCTTGTTCGCCTTTGCCTCATTCCTGGCCGAGCGCAAGATCAATGACCTCAATTCCGGGCTGCGTGTGTTCCGCAAATCCGAGCTGATCCCGTTCCTGCCGCTGCTGCCGCAGAATTTCTCGTTCACCACCACGATCACACTGTGCATGACCTCGAATAGCAAGCGGATGATCTATACGCCGATCGAATATGGCAAACGGGTGGGCAAATCGAAAATCCGGCCGATCGACTTTCTGAACTTCATCATCCTGATCCTGCGTATCAGCACGTTGTTCAACCCGCTGCGGGTGTTCATCCCGCTGGGTCTGGCGTTTTTCACGCTGGGCACGGTGAAGTTCATTATCGACATGTTCTACTGGAACCTCAGCGAAACGGCGGTGTTTTCCTTCCTGGCGGCGATCATGATCTGGTCGCTGGGGCTGATCGCCGACATGATTTCGCGGCTACACCTCAGACCCTGACATGAGCCGCGGCATGCTTTCCGATCCCAATCAACGGCGCTGGCTGATCCGGCTGGCCGGATCGGCGCTGGTGCTGGCGATCCTGTTTTTGGTCCTTCCAGCCGAGGCCATCGTGGCAGCATTCAAGGCGATCCCGATCTGGGTTTTCCTAAGCGTGCTGGTCCTGTTCCTGCTGGCCCATGTGGGGGCGGCGCTGAAATGGTGGCTGCTGCTGGGCCGCAGGTTTCCGCCCCTGCTGTCCATCCGGGCGCATTTTGCCGGGCTGGCTGCCAATCTGTGCCTGCCCGGCGCGATTGGGGGCGATACGGTGCGTGCCGGGATGGCACAAGCGGCGATGAAAGACGGGGCACGGGTCGTCGCGGGCGCAACCGTTGACCGGCTGATCGACATGGTGGCCCTGTTGACCTTGTCCTGCCTGGGTCTGGTTCTGACATGGGAACGTGCCGAGGGCGGGCATATGATCTGGCCGGTGGCGCTGGTCCTGCTTGCGGCGCTGGCGGGCATGATCGCACTGCCGCGCCTGCTGCCCCTGCCCTGGCGCTATATCCCATCTCTGCCTGGTAAGGGCTTTGCCCATCGCCTGGCTGATGCGCTGGCCGGATTGGGCCGCAAACCGGGCACACTGGCCATCGCCTTTATTGCGTCGGTTTTGATCCAGCTGTTGCTGGTCATGCTGGCCTGGTGGCTGGCCATCGCGGCAGGTGTCAATGTGGACGCGGGGCCGTGGATATTTGCCTGGCCGCTGGCCAAGATCATCGCAGTTCTGCCGGTGTCGCTGAACGGGCTGGGCCTACGCGAGGCCACGTTGGCGGGCTTTCTGGCCCCTTTTGGTGCCAGCGCGCCTGCCGTCGTAGCCGCCGGGCTGGTCTGGCAGGTTGTTCTGTTTACAGCGGGCGGGTTTGGCGCGCTGGTTCTGACAATGTCCGGAATGCGGTTCAGCACTCCGGCAAATTCCCAAAAGGAAGAGTGCAAGTGACGGATGTTTCCCGACCATCAGGCGAGGACAAGCCTGAAATCATCATACTCGGTGCCGGACCCGCAGGTCTGGCCGCCGCATACGCCCTGACCGGACAGGCCAAGGTGACCGTGATCGAACGGGCCCCCATTGCAGGCGGCAATTCAGCCTCATTCCCGGTCGAAGGCGTGATCTGCGACTATGGCTCCCACCGGTTTCATCCGGCGGCAGAGCCTGAGGTTCTGCAAGATGTGAAAACCCTTTTGGGTGACGATCTGCAGCTGCGCCCACGGCATGGGCGTATCCGGCTGGGCGGTAAATGGATTCACTTCCCGCTGAAACTGACCGACGCGCTGATGCGCCTGCCCAAGCCCTTTGCCGCGTCACTGATCGGGGACATGGTGCTGAAGCCGTTCCGCAAGAAAAGCACGGGCCCCGAGACATTCTCCACCGTGCTTTATGATGGGTTGGGGCCGACGATTTCGGACAATTTCTATTTCCCCTACGTGCGTAAGCTCTGGGGGCTGGATCCGGAAAAGCTGGCCGTCAAGCTGGCCGAGCGCCGGGTCGGCAGCGGATCGGTTGGCAAGATCCTGATGAAGATGCTGCGCCTGGTGCCGGGGCTGCGCAGCGAAACAGCGGGGCGGTTTTTCTATCCACGCAAAGGGTTCGGACAAATCTCAGACGCGATGCAGGAGAGTGCGCGCGCAAATGGTGCCACCTTCATGTTCAACACCGAGATCACCGGGATTGACCGCGACGGCGACCGTATCACCGGCCTGACGATCCGCGACGGCGACAGCGATCGGCATGTGACCGGCGATCTGATCCTGTCGACCATTCCGCTGACCGGGTTGACGCGCTTGATCGACGCCCCTCCGCCGGAAGTGGTCGAGGCCGCCCGCGCCATCCGGTTTAGGGGCATGATCCTGCTGTATCTGGTGCTCGAGACAGACCAATTCACCGAGTTCGACGCGCATTACTTTCCGGAATTGTCGATCCCGATCAGCCGGATGTCGGAACCCAAGAACTATAACGCCAGTGGCGCACCGAAGGGCGTGACCGTGCTGTGCGCCGAGCTGCCCTGTGATCCGGATGAAAAGTGGTGGTCCATGTCCGACGAAGAATTGGGGCAGGAGTTCACCAAATGGCTGGACCAGCTGGGCCTGCCGGTTACCGTTCCGGTCCGCCGTTGCGAAACCCGGCGGCTGAGCCACGCCTATCCGGTTTACGACGTGGGGTACGAGGCGCGGTTTGATACGGTTGATCAGTGGCTTTCAGATCTGGACGGATTGCTCGTATTTGGACGTCAGGGATTGTTCGCCCATGACAACACCCACCACGCCTTTGCCATGGCCTATGGCGCGGCGGATTGCATCAATGGCAAAGGTCAGGTCGACCGCGCGAAATGGAATAAATATCGCGAGGTCTTTGCCACTCATGTGGTGGAAGACTGACCCATGACCGCCTGGCAGGCCGATATCCTGATGTATCATTCGATCTCGGATGCGCTGGGGCCGACCTCAATCGCGCCCGAGGTGTTCAAGGCCCAGATGCAGGCGCTGGCGGCATCCGGCCTGCCGGTGGTCACACCCGATGCGTTGGCCAACCCGCCCGGCCCGCGTGTGGTCATCATCAGTTTCGATGACGGGTTTGAAGATTTCGCCGATACAGCCTGGCCCATCCTGCGTGAACATGGCTTCTGCCCCATCGTTTATCTGCCCTCGGGTCTGATGGGCGGTATGGACCATTGGGCCGGAGGCAACATCCCGCCCCGACCCCTGATGGGTTGGGACAAGATCGAAGCCCTGGCGGGTGAAGGGGTCTGTTTTGGCGCGCATAGTGTCAGCCATCCTGATCTCACCACGCTGGATACGCTCATGCTGGAAGAGGAAGTAAGCGGATCCGGTCAGGACATTGCCGCGAGGCTGGGCCAACCTGTCCGGCATTTCGCACCGCCTTACGGCGCGTCGAACAACAGCGTGCTCAGACAGATCGCGCAGCATTACGACACTTCGGTCGGCACCCGGTTGGGCGTGGCCAAAGCAGGGGACGATATCCACGATCTACCCCGGCTCGAGATGTTCTATTTTACTGACATCACCCGCTGGAAAGCCCATCTGGAGGGGCACGGAAAAACCTATCTGGCGGCGCGCAAGACACTGCGGGGGGTGCGCGCGGCCATACGCGGGCAACCGTGGTGAACAGATTTTTCCGCCTGCGACTATAGCCGGATACGCAGCGCGGGTTGTACGATCCGGTAAATTGGTTTTCAACAAGTAACAGGTACGAACAAATGCATATTCTGGTTACCGGTGGCGCCGGGTTTATAGGCTCTCATCTGACGGAACGACTGATCCGGGATGGCCACACGGTCACGGTCTTTGATGATCTTTCGACCGGACGGCTGGCAAATCTGACCTCGGTTGCGGACCACCCGAATTTCACATTCACCGAAGGCTCAATTCTGGATCGCCAGATGGTCACCGATCTGGTTCGTCCGGCTGATGTTGTTTTTCATCTGGCCGCCGCCGTTGGCGTCAAACTGATCATGGATGAACCCAGCCGCTCGATCCTGACCAATGTTGCGGGCACCGAGAACGTTCTGGATGCGGCCTTGCCGAGCAAGACCTATACATTTGTTGCGTCTACGTCCGAGGTTTACGGGAAAAGTACAAAATTCCCATTTCAAGAAGACGACGATCTGACCATCGGTGCCACGCGCAACCTGCGCTGGTCTTATGCCTGTGCCAAGACGCTGGATGAATTTCTTGCGCTGGCCCATGCGCGCGAATCCGGTCTACCGGTCACGGTTCTGCGGTTTTTCAACACCACCGGTCCGCGACAGACGGGACGCTATGGCATGGTGTTGCCGAATTTCGTGAAAGCCGCGCTGGAGGGCGCGCCCCTGATGGTGCATGGCAGTGGAGAGCAATCGCGTTGCTTCGGTCATGTGGCCGATGTGGTCAAGGCACTGGGGCTGCTGATGAGTGCACCGCAGGCAAAAGGCGAAGTGTTCAATATCGGCTCGAACGAAGAAATCACAATCCGCGCCTTGGCTGAAAAGGTCATTGAGATCACCGGGTCCAGCTCGGAAATCCGCTATGTTCCCTATGACGCAGTATATCCCGAGGGGTTCGAGGATATGCAGCGCCGCCTGCCCGATGTTTCAAAGCTGGAGCGCGTCACCGGATTCCGCCCAATGCGCACGCTGCAGCAGACTATCGAAGATATCATCACCGAAATGCAGTCCCCGGTTTCTGCATGAGCCGTCAGGTTCTCACCTGTGACTGATCTGGTGATCGGCTCCGGGCTTTCCGGCGTGTCTGTGGCCATGGCTCTGCTGAACCGGGGGCGTCAGGTTCTGATGCTGGACCCGGGTGGCAGGCTGGAGGCCTCGGCGCAAGACCGCCGTGACAAGCTGGCGGCTTCGGATCCCGACACCTGGTCTGTTGATGACCAAAAAATCTGGCAGGCTCCGCAATTCGACACGCCGCCGGGACAGGTGCGCCGGTTCGGGTCGGATTTTGCCATGGTGCCGGGCGCCAAGACACTGGTGTCGCCGGATCAAATCGGCTTGCGGGCCTCGCATGCCACTGGCGGGTTGTCCAACCTTTGGGGGTCGGCGGTTCTGCCCAACCGCGCCGAAGATATCGCCGACTGGCCGATCAGCATTGAGGACCTGTCACCGCATTACCGGGCCGTCGCCCAGTTCCTTCCGATAAGCGGTCGACAGGACGATTTGCAGGCTTTGTTTCCCGTGCTTGCGATGCGGGATCGGGTGCCGCTGAACCCGTCCCCACAGGCGCAGCAGATGTTGCAGATGCTGGAGCAACAGGAAAGCGGTCTGTCAGACTTTGGGGCCACTATCGGGATGTCCCGATTGGCCGTTGATCCCGGCTGCCAGTATTGCGGCCAGTGTCTGCATGGATGCCCTTGGGGGTACATTTATTCCGCCCAAAAAACATTGGATGACTTGCGCCATCACTCTGCGTTTCAAATCCGCACCGGTCTGGTCCACCGGTTCGAAGAACATACCGACCACGTCACAGTTACGCTGGACAATGGCGAAACCCTGAAAGCGACCCGTGTCTTTGTCGCCGCCGGGGTTCTGGAAACGGCGCGTTTGCTTCTGGCCTCTTCGCCAGAGCCAACCACCAGTTTGCAGTTACAGGACAGCCAGCATTTCTTTCTGCCCAGCCTGCATCGCTGGCGCGTGCCGCGCCGTCCGGATCAAAGGCCCTATCACACCCTGCCGCAGATATTCATAGAACTAGACGACCCCAAGGTCTCGCCCCATCTGGTCCACACACAGGTCTATACCTGGAACGAGTTCTACGCCCATGACCTGATCAACAGTTATGGTTCAAAACTGCCCGGTTCTGCCCCTTTATGGCGGATGCTCGCGCGGCGGTTGATCGTAGCGCAAGCGTTCCTGCATTCGGCCCATTCTGCCAGGATCAACCTGACTCTGGCCACCGACGGGCGGCTTGCCTCAACAGTGAACCCCAATGACGAAACCGAAACGGTCATGGCGCGGGCTACCTCTCGACTTGCACAGGTCATGAAGCTGGCAGGGCTTGCACCGCTGACCTTTGCCCGCCGTCCGGGTGATGTGGGGTCAAGCTTTCACGTCGGTGGCTCGGTTCCCATGGCCAAAGTGCCCAGTTCGGGGCAATCCGACATCCTCGGGCGACCCAAAGGGTTGTCACGGGTGCATCTTGTTGACGCCTCAAGCCTGCCCAGCATCCCAGCCACAACCATCACCTTCTCGGTCATGGCCAATGCCCATCGAATTGGCACGCTGACCCTCTAGCGCTCTGTTCATGCAAGTGATGCTGCACGCGCTCCGTTCTCGAACGCACCGGCCTCCAGCGCCGCAGAAAGCGCCCGATCACCTTTTCCATGCGCCGCACGCGCCAGCGCCGCACCATAGGCTTCAAGCACCGAGGTCTCATGCCAAATGTCCAGAAAGGCCTTGCGCGCCGCAGTTCCCTGCACCCCGCGCTGGTCCGGCTGGTGCTGCAATTCACGCATCGCCTCGATCAAATCATCCTCGGTTTCAAACAGCGATCCACCCCCGGCCCGTTCCACGATCTCGGGGAATGGGCCCAACCTACGGGCAATCACCGGCGTGCCCAGACGGAAGCTTTCAATCAGGATGATGCCGAACGTCTCATAGCAAACCGACGGAACGATCAACCCGATCGCACCGCGGTAATAGGCGTTAAGCTCCTCAAGGGTTTTGCGGCCCAGGAATTGAATCCGGTCATTGCCTGCGGTTTGGCTCTTTAACTCATCCGCATAGTCACCGTCGCCCAGGATCAGCAGATCGGCATCCGGATAGCGGTCAAAAGCCGGAAACACGTCTTGAAGCCCTTTGATCTTTTCCAGCCTCCCGACGAACAGGAAATAAGGACGATCATGGGCCGCTGGTTCCGGCAGGGCATTCTGGTCGAGATCGGGCAGGAAATAGGGCAGCACCTGCATGTCCTGACGTAATCCGAATTCGCGATGTTTGGCGCGACTGAATTCGCTTTTTGCAATGATCAGATCCATATGATCCAGCGCCCGGTCCAGCGCGCCGGTATAGCGCCACAGCTGCGGCGGACGTTTGTGATTTAGCACGCAGCGTAGGCATTGGCGCGCGTCGCACAGCTCGCGCCCGTACCGCCACAGAACATGGGTGGGGCAGACCAGCCAATGCTCATGCGCCTCATATACTTTTAACCCCTCCCCCATCGGCAACAGGCCGGGCCCGCCAATCAGAGAGGTGTTGTTGTGCCAGATGATATCCGGTTTCCGTTCAGCCAGTATCTCGCGGATGCGGGCGGCGTGTACAACGGGTCGGCCCAGCTGCTGGGTCAGCAGGTTCGACATCATGCCATTGCGGCTGCGCAGCCCGATCCGCCGCACCCCATCGGGGTCGCCCTCGGCCTGCGGCTTGCCGCCCAGGATCAAATAGCTGTCTTCGTCATGCACCACCGTCACATCGTGACCGCGCGCCACAAGCGCCCGGGCCATGCGCTGAATCCCTATGGCGTCACCGCCAAAGGAATAGGGCGGGTAAAATGTGGTGAACATCAGAATGCGCAGCGACTGCATGTGAATTGTACCAAACAACCAATAACTTTAAGGTATGAAACACGATCCCTGCGACAATCGAAAGGAACAAGCCATACGGACACTCAGATAGCCACCGGTGTTGCGGACATGCTGCAAACATACGCAGGCTGTCACGGGCCATGACCTCAGCATGTGCAAATGCTGTGCGCATGCTATGATCTGGGAATAGTTCAGAAAATTGGCTCGATCCCGCTTAAGATGCAGACCTCTTCCTCTTCAGACCCCCTTCATGTTGTCGAAATGGGCACCCAGTTCGGTATGGGCGGCATCACCCGGCATATCCTAGGGCTGAGCGAGTGGCTGCAGGCAAACGATCATCGCGTCACGCTGGCAGGCACCGCCGATATCTGGGCCGGGCCTGATCAGCAGCCGGGTTTCCTTGACCTGCCCACCCGCTTTGTCGCTGGCGATGGCGGCAGCATCGCCAACCGGCTGCGTCATACGGCAGTTGCGGCCTGGCGTTTGCGGCGCTGGCTGGCGAACAATCCGGTCGATCTGATCCACTGCCATGAATCTGCCCCCGCGCTGGTTGCCAATCTGGCCCGCACCGGGCGGCGTATCCCCCTTGCCGTCACCTATCACGGGTCCGAGCCCGAGCGAATTGCCGCATTCGGAGGGATTGCCGCGAAATGCGATCTGGTGATCACGCCCAGTCACCGCTCGGCCGAGGATCTGGCCACCATCGGCAAGGTACCACAGGACAAGCTGAAAGTTATCGGTCTGGGCGTCACACCCCCGCCTCAGGACAGCGCAGAAGACATTGCCAGCCTGCGCGCCGAACTGCTTGGGGATGGTGACCGGGTGATCGTCACACTGGCCCGCCTGCTGCCGCAGAAAGGGATCGACATTCTGATCGACTGCGTCGCGCGGATGAAAGGCACCCATCCAGGTTTTCGTTTCATCGTTGCGGGTGACGGGCCGGACGAAACGCAATTGCATGCGCTGGCGCAGGAAAAGGGGTTGGGCAAGCACCTGCGTTTCATTGGCCGCACGGACAAGCCGATCCGGCATTTGCGCGCGGCAGACCTGTTCCTGCTGACCTCGCGGTGGGAGGCCCTGCCCTTCACCATCGCCGAGGCGTTTCAGGCCGGAACCCCGGCGGTCGCCACCGCCTGTTCCGGGGTAGTCGAGCTGATTGACGACAGTGTTGGCGCGGTTGTACCCATCGGCGATATCAATGCGATCTGCGCAGCCGTGGCGGATGTCCTGTCAGACGAAGACCGCCGCCGCACCCTTGCGGAAAACGCCCTGAAACGCAGCCGCGAAGACCGGTTCAACCCGGATTGGGTGCATCGCCAATTCGAAAAGACCTATTACGATCTGGCAGGTCGCCAAAAGTGACCGCAGATCAGGGGCGTTTGGTGATGTAGCCCCAGACCTCGCCAAGCGTCCATGCCGTCGACAGCAGCATGACGTAAGGCAATGCCTTGAGGTACCGCATCCCTCGCCCCTTGCTGGCCTGCAGCTTATAGTGACGCACCCAAAGCAGCGGCGGGATCAGCGGCCCCGCCAGGATCAGCATCAACCGCTTTGCATTACTTTGATTGCGCACCCGAATTTCACCGAACAGACGACCCCAGTCAAAGCGTTCGGGCAGCAATTCTCGGAAAGTTGCCTTGGGCCGATGGTGATGCACGACCACCTCGTTCGACAGCCATAGCTCCTCACCCTGTTCGATCAGGTGCCAGTGCACGATCGGTTCGTGATAGCGGTCTTTCCACAGGTGCTGCGTCTCATCCAGCGCCTTGCGGCTATAGGTCAAGTTCACGTCCGATACCCAATCTGCCGGGCCGGTTTCAAACGGTCGCCCGTAGCGGCCGAAATCGGTGACATAAAAAGCCCAGTTCAAGGGGCTGACCGGCTCCATGCATTCAATCGCGCCGCCGATTACGTTCTTTCCGGTCTCTGCATAAAGCCGCACGATGGTGCGCGCCCAGTCGGATTGCGGCAGACCCCGGTCTTCGAGAATGCCGATGATGTCGCCCGTGGCTGCGGCCAGCCCGGCTGAACGGCGGCGATCATAAAGCTCGTGCTTGCCCGCCTCAGAGGTGATCGGGCGGATCGGGTCGATCACGCCCAGATCCAGAAACCGCACTTCGGGATAGTCATCGGCGTATTGAGCCACATCGGCGACGCTGGCGTCATAGGGAATGATCACATCCAGCGGCGGTGGGTCGTCGAAACTGCGCACGGCTTCTAGAAAATCCCGCACATAGCTGCCGCCTTGCACGATGGTCAGAACGATGGAAAGGGTCGGATCGCTGCTCATTGGATTGTCATGTCCCCAAGATTGTCCAGTTCAACCGGCTGACAGCTGCGCGTGCTTTCCGGCACGGCGGCGGCGATTTCGACCGCGCGCAGGCCTGCATGACCGTCGGCGCAGTTCAGACCAGTTTCACCACGGGTCAGACGGATGAAGTCGGCCAGTTCGTCGCCAAAAGACAGGATAGCGGTCGATTTCCAGGATTTCAGTTTCTCGCGCACCATGATTTCCGGATAAAACTTGCGCACCCGTTTGGGCGCGCCACCCGGCTTATCCATGGTGATGACAAGGTTCTGCATTGGCGCATAGGCCCCGCGCACCATGCCGCGCGATCCGTAAACCTCGATCACGCTCTGATAACCTTTCCAGTCATTCCAGCAGGCCTGATAGATCGCCGGAATACCATCGGGGTTCTTGAAGATCGCCACCGCGTTATCCTCGGACCCCGGCACGTTCCAGACCGTGTTGGTGGCCACACCGTAAACGCTGGTGATTTCACCCAGAATGAAACGCGCCATGTCGGTCATGTGGATGCCCACATCCCACAGGGCACCGCCGCCGGAAAATTCAGCCTGATATTCCCAATCATGGGTGAAATGGCCCAACCCGTCATGGCCGCCATATACGCGGACATGGTCGATCTCTCCGATCTCGCCCGAGGTTGCGACCTCTTTCACATGGGCGAAGGACGGGTAATAGCGCATGTTGAACCCGGCCCCCAAAGCCTTGCCAGCCTTTTTCGCCGCATCGACGATCCGCCTTGCCCCTTCCACGGTCGGGGACAGCGGCTTTTCGGTCAGCACATGCAGGCCTTCGGCAAAGGCCCGCAGGCAGAGCGGTTCACGTATATGCGCCGGAGTCGAGATCACCACCGCATCCATCGGCGTGGCAAAAAACCGGTCGAGATCGGTAAAGGCAGGCGCGCCATCCGCCACAGCCACGGCGCGATGAAACTCCAAGTCCAGAACCGCCGCCAATTCAGCGTCAGGAGACTCAAGAATGTTCTGAACCCGCATTTGGCCGATCTTTCCGGCCGCCCCGATCACACCGATCTTCATTCAATTCCTCATTAACAATCACGGGTGCGCAACAGGGTTACACCCGGCATCTTTAACAACAATTCACCTATAAGCGGAGTAGCACAGACGCTGCCTCCACGCTAGGTTTCTGAAAGATGACATTTGCCGACAAAACGGGATCACAGGGGATTTGAAGTTGTGAGCATCACCGGATTGGACCGCCTGAATGGCAATTCGGTCTTCGTGACCGGAGCAACCGGTTTTGTCGGTAAACGGCTTGTTCCGGCCTTGCTGGATGCGGGTGCCAAGGTCACCGTTCTGTTGCGCAGCCGCCATGGCGCGCACGCACTTGCGGCAATGGGCGCAAAGGTCGTGACAGGATCGCTTGGCGATGGGGCTGCGATGAAATCCGCCCTGCGCGATCAGGACGTACTGTTTCATCTGGCCTATGACATGCGCGCGCCTGCAGCCGAAAACCTTGCAACCTTCGACACCCTCAGACAGGTCGCCGAAGCTGCTAAGGTCGGACGGATCATCCATATCAGTTCCATTGTCGTCTATGACGGCTGGCCACAGGAAAATCTGACCGAAGACAGCCCCCTGTCCCAAGCCGGAGGCACACCGTACAGCCAAGCCAAAATGGCGATGGAACAGGCCTTGCTACAAGGGAATTTCCCGGTTGCGATCCTGCAACCAACGTTGGTGTATGGCCCCGGCAGCATGCTCTGGACAGACCGGCTGGCCGATTGGATGGCCGCAGGCAGTGTGGTGCTGCCCGAACCCGAGGGGCTGTGCAACGCAGTGTTCGTCGACGATCTGGTTCAGGCCATGCTGCGCGCCGCAGTGCTGGAGGGGCTTGGACAAGAACGGTTCATCATTTCAGGCGCGCGCCCGTTTTCATGGTCCTCTCTGTTGACCGGCTATGCCAACATCATCGGTCGGGGCAGCATTCGTTATGTTCCGCTGGCCGATCTCGCAGAAGGGTTGCCACCCGAGGAACCCGGCGCAATCCCCGACACACCGCCGCTGGCTGCCCGGATCAGTGCCGCTGCCCGAGGCTGGATCGGTCGCGAGAGGTTTGAGGGGATAGTGCAAATGGTGAAACAACGGCTGCCGCAACAGGGCGAGGTTTACCCAGATCGCTATATGCTGGATCTGTTCTCGACCAAGGGGCATTGCCAGATCAACCATGCGCGGGCCAGACTGGGTTATGCACCGGAATACGACCTCGACTCCGGGTTGGAGGCCACTCAGGCTTATCTGCGCAACAGGTATGGAAAATAGTTTAATTTTAACCAGTTACTGCATGTTATCAGGAACCAAGACCTTTGACCCACATCGCCATTGACGTAACACCCTGGGACAATGAACGCGGTTTTGGCCGGTTCACCCGGAATCTGGTCGCTGCTCTGGCCGCCCGCAATAGCGGCTTTCGCTATACGCTCCTGTTTGATCAGGAACCGACACGCCCCGTGCCGGAAGGTGTCGAAACTCGCATTGCAGGCTCTGAATTATCGATGTCCGAGGCCTCATCAGGGGCCAAAGCGCGGGGCGGGGCCGATCTGCTGACAATGGCCAGGGCGGCCCGGCGCATCGACTGCGACGTGTTCTTTTACCCGGCGGTTTATTCCTATTTTCCGCTGCCGTCCCGACGCCCCACGGTGGTCTGTTATCACGACACGATCCCTGAACGCTTTCCCGACCTGATCTTTCCAAAACGCCTGAATTTCCGGCTGTGGCAGGCCAAATGCTGGTTGGCCAAGATGCAGGCAACACGGGTGATGACGATCTCGGACGCCTCGGCAAACGACCTGACAAGTATTCTGCGCATTCCTCGCGCGCGAATTGACACGATCACCGAAGGGGCCGAGGATATCTTTCAGCCTATTCAGGACAATAGGGTTTTGATGAAAGCCCGAGAGGCCTATGGCATCCCCGCGGGCGCACCGCTTTTGGTCTATCTGGGCGGGTTCAACCGTCATAAAAACGTATTGCGCCTAATTGAAGCCATGCCTCAGATCCTTCGGAAAGCACCGGACACACGCCTAGCTATTGTCGGGCGCACCACAGGGGCGCGGTTCTGGGACAATATCGAGGACCTCAAGGCCAGTGCCGCCGCTGATGCCTCCCGGTCCGAGCGCATCATTTTCACCGGAGAGATTGATGACCCCGAACTTGCCGCCCTGCTCAATACCGCTGATGCGCTGGTCTTCCCCTCGCTTTGGGAGGGGTTCGGCCTGCCCGCGCTCGAGGCGATGTCATGCGGCACCCCCGTTCTGTCCTCGGATCGCGGCAGCCTGCCCGAGGTGGTGGGCGATGGCGGGCTTTATTTCGACCCCCTATCCAGCCAGGCCCTTGCGGATCAAACCATCCGCTTACTGACTGAACCCGGGCTGCAAAAAGACCTGTCGCAAAAGGCGCTGGCACAAGCCTCAAACTTTAGCTGGGACAAAGGTGCGGAACTGGCCGAGGCATCGTTTCGGAGGGCGCTAAGCCCGGAGTAACAAATTTTTTCCCTGGTGCGCCTATTTCAAAATTCCCGCAACAATTCTGTGTCCGCCTAAGAATTGAACCCTTATTGGAAACGCGGTACGGCAGTCTGGAACCAGGCTGACAAATTTGTTGGATTCGCACCCCCTTCCTCCTATCCGTGGAAGAGGTTAGAATTTCCGACAGCCATACCGTGAATTGATTTCAGTCTGACTTTGTAAGATCAGGGTAAATTATGAACTACGAAACCTCGCACCATCAGTCCCTCGGGCAGCTTATCGCCACGCGCGACGCGCGGGTTGCTGTGGTTGGTTTGGGCTATGTCGGCCTGCCACTGGCGCTGACCGCCTATGATGAGGGGTTCGACACAACCGGCGTTGACCTCAACCCAGACCGGGTGGCGCGGATCAATCAGGGCGATCAGGTCATATCGTACCTGGCCTCAGACCGGATCGCGCAGGCGGTGGACAGCGGCCGGTTCCGCGCCACGCAGGACCCTGCGGCACTGGCCGATGCAGATATCGTGTTGATCTGCGTGCCGACCCCACTGACCGATGCGCAGGACCCGGATATGCGCTATGTCGCTGCCGCCGCCCAAACCATCGCGCAACAATTGCGCCCCGGTCAGATGGTGGTGCTGGAAAGCAGCGTCTGGCCCGGTGCCACAACAACTCTGGTCCAGCCCATCCTCGAAGCAGGTGGTTTGCGCGCGGGCAGTGATTTCTTTCTGGCTTTCTCGCCCGAGCGTGAAGACCCCGGCAATGACAAGTTCGACACACACAGCATTCCCAAAGTGGTCGGGGCCGATGATCCGCTGTCGCGGCAACTGGTCGAGGATTTCTATCGCGCCATCGTCACCAGCGCCGTGCCGGTCAGTTCGGCCGCTACTGCCGAGGCGGTGAAACTGGTCGAGAACAGCTTTCGCACCGTAAACATCGCCCTGGTCAACGAACTGAAAACCGCGCTTGAAGCGATGGATGTTGATGTCTGGGAGGTGATCGAGGCTGCAGCCACAAAGCCCTTTGGCTTTATGCCCTTCTATCCCGGCCCCGGCATCGGAGGCGCCTGCATTCCTGTGTCCCCGGCCTATCTGGCCTGGCGCGCCGCAGATGCGGGATCGGATACGCCGATCATCAACCTAGCACGCAGCAGTAATGACGCGGTCCCGCAGATGCTGGCCGCGCGGATCGCTGCGGAACTGACGGCTCGCAACGGTTCTGCGCTGGCGGAAACCGGTCAACCACTGACTGGACAGAAGATTTTGCTGATGGGTATCGCCTATAAGCGGGATGTCGAAGACACCCGCCGCAGCCCGGCTTTGGTTCTGCTGGACGAGCTGGAAAAGCTGGGGGCCGAGGTGGATTATCACGATCCCTATTTCCCACGCCTGCCCGAAGGCGGGGAATTCCCGCAGCTTGCAGGACGAACATCCCAGCCGCTGACAGCCGAAAACCTGAAACGCTATGCGGCAGTAGCCGTTATCACCGACCACAGTGCCCCGGACTACGATCTGGTTGCCCAAGAGGCGGCTCTTGTCTTCGACACACGCAACGTTTTTGAAAAAGCAGGGATACCGGCCACGGGAGGAAGACTCGTCAAGCTTTGAAACTGTCAATCGCCTGCATCGCATTCGGCATTTTCAGAACAGTAACAAAGTAAATTAAATTACATTCTTTCAATGAGGTAACAATTAAAAGTAGAATTCTGGTAATGAGTGACAAGCCCAAGAAAATTTTTGTTGATCTGGACGGGACCCTGATCAGAACTGATCTTTTTGTTGAGGCTATCCTTCAATTTCTGAAGAATAACCCGCTTAACATCTTTCCCGTCATCCTATGGCTGTTCAAAGGTATTCCCTACGCCAAAGAGCGGATCGCGCACGAGGTCGGCCTCAAGGCCGAGGCGCTTCCGTACGAAACCTCGCTGCTTGAGTACCTGAAACAGCAAAAAGCGGATGGCAGGCAGCTGGTTCTCGCCACGGCCTCGCACCGCATCTATGCCGACAAGGTGGCCGCGCATCTGGGAATATTCGACACGGTTCTGGCAACAGATACTGACCACAATCTGAAAGGCGCCAACAAGCTGGCCGCCATACGCGATGATGCCGGGGACGAGACCTTTGCATATGCCGGAGACAGTACAGCCGACAGCCCGATCTGGGCCGCCTCTGCGTCAGGCATATTCGTCAATGCACCGAAATCCGACGTGGCAATAGCGCAGGCGGCAGGCACAGCCGAGAAAGTCATCACATCACGTCCGCCGCTGTGGCGGGCCTTTCTCAAATCCATGCGGCCCCATCAATATGCAAAAAACGCCCTGATCTTTGCGCCTATCTTCACCTCTCAGCAGCATCTGCCTTTTTCATCGGTTCTTGCATCCCTTCTCGCCTTCATCTGTTTCAGCCTTTGTGCGTCGGGGGTGTATTTCCTAAACGATCTGGTCGATCTGGCGGCTGATCGCCAGCACACAAGCAAACGGCACCGTCCGCTGCCATCCGGTGATCTGTCTTTGCATGCAGGCGTGGTCGGCGCGATCGCCCTGCCCTTAATCGCCTTTGCCCTGACATTGGCTTTTCTGCCGCCTGTCTTTGCAGTTGTGCTGATCGCCTATCTGATCATCACCATGGCCTATTCCTTCTGGCTCAAACAGATCGCGACGGCGGATGTGATGGTGCTGGCATCGCTTTACACGCTGCGAGTCATTGCCGGGTCTGCGGCCACCGGAATCGTGCTGTCGTCCTGGTTTCTGGCGTTCTCGATGTTCGTCTTTGTCAGCCTCGGCTACCTGAAGCGCTATATCGAGGTGGCTGCAGCACCCGAAGAAGACGGCAATGTCCATGGCCGGGATTATTCTTATACCGACAGCGAAACCATGTTCAGCCTGGGTGTGGCCAATATCACCGCGGCCGTTGTCATTCTGGCGCTTTATATCAACAGCCCCGAGGTAAAAGAGATTTACCGGACACCCGAAATCCTGTGGCTACTGTGTCTGTTGTTGCTGTACTGGGGCAACCGCATCTGGGTCGGTGCCCGGCGCGGGCGGGTCGCGGACGATCCGGTCCTGTTTGCCCTGCGCGACAGGATCAGTCTTATGGTCGGCGGCGCGTTTGTTTTGGTGACCCTGACTGCGAAATACCTGACCCTTTGATGATGGCCGCGAAAACGAAGGAGAATACAATGTCGTTATACTGGTCTGCCTTACTATTTGCGGTCTGCGCGAACATTTGCACAAACGTCTCGTTCAAACTGGCTGTGCAACAGCTTTCAGGACCTTTCGATATTCGCGCCCTTGTGGTTTCGCCCTGGGCCTGGGCTGGTTTGATCAGTGGCTTGCTGTTGCTGAGCAGCTTTATTGTCGCCATCCGCGGCCTTGAGCTGAGTATCGCCTACCCGGCCGTCACCGGATTGGCGATGGTCGGCATTCTTGTCGTCGGCTATTTCTTGTTTTCCGAGACGCTGAACCTGCAAAAAATCGTTGGCATCGGGCTGGTCATCGCTGGTGTTTTTGTCCTGTCACAGGTGAAACAAGCCTGAGGCCCGGGCTAAGCATGCGCAGTGCGACTGGTCCAATCCCGCAACAGATCTATATGATGTCAAGCAAACCTTCGCACATTTTTCCAAGTCTTTTTCAGAAAGCATTGCCGCAGCACGGAATTTAAGGAATAATTGGGTCAGGCTTCTTTTGGCCTCAAAAAATACGCAGTGTCGAACGAGTAGTGGGGCGTTGCCCCGTCAGGTAACAATAATCAAATTTTAACCCAAGGTGGTTCACAGTTTTGCCATGATTTAGGCGCGGAATCATCGTGGGCACTCGCTCCAAGGCACCACTCTTGCCAGTTTGGAGGGGGACACGACCAAGGTCACAGCCGGAGGGCCGAAAGAAATGATGGGAATTTTCGGAATAGCCATCCTTGTTGGCCTATGTGCTGGCGGATTTGCCTTATATTCCGGTTCTTCTATCCTGATGGCATTGGGGGCCTATATCCTGTTTGGTTGGCTGTTCATTCTGGCTGCACTCATCGTGATTGGCGTGGCCAAATTGTTGCACAATCGACTCCGCAAACACGATCACGCCTATTCCGGCTAAGCGTCGCTGGGCGATTTCCATGTTTCTTAGTGTCCTGTTGCACTGAAACTTCCCTCATCCCAGTGTAGAAGTTATCCATATTCGAACTTCGTGTTTCTCGCGCCTGCCTTTATGCAATGAAATTCAAAGATGCGTCTCATCCCGCTCGTTGGGGCTTGCCTTTGACGATGCGTGAAAAAAGTCGACCGTCGGTCACGGCAAAGCCCAAAGTAATGATGGCGAACCCAATCCACGCGCTCGGCTCCATCCTTTCACCAAGGAATGTCACGCCAAGACCGATAGCAAACGGTGGGATCAGCAGCGTCACCAAAAGAAGATTGGCCGCACCCGCACGCGCAAGAATTGCAAAATAAAGAACATAGGCCAATGCCGTTGACAGCGCGGCCATCCCAAGAAGCGCAGCCCAAACGCCTAAAGACAGAGCAAAATTCGGGGCGCCATCCATCACAAGAACAATTGGGATCATAAGCACGGTGCTGCCAATCAGCATACCAAGCGCATTCACAAGCGGCGGTTGGCCTGAAAGGGCAGTTCTGCCCCAGACACCGGCAAAAGCATAGGAAAGTGTCGCCCCAAGGATAGCCAACTGCGCCAGGTTGCTGGGATTGAACTCAGTCAACGCACTTGGCCCCATGATAAAGGCCACACCCAATATACCTAGCGCAGCACCTGCTATCTTCTTTGGCGTCAACGGCTCATCCTTGAGAAGCAGACCAGCCACAACTGCTGCGAACACTGCCGTCGTTGCGTTTAAAATTGACGCAAGTCCACTGTCGATCTGCGTTTGCCCCCAGAAGATCAGCGAGAATGGGATGGCATTGTTGAGCGCGCCCATAACAAGGTAAGCGCCCCATATCCGAGGGGTGCGTGGCACGCTCAATCCTTTGAATATGACGATCAGTGCAAGAAAAGGAACCGCCCAGATCACCCTGTGCAGCGTAATCGTCAGTGGCGGCACTTCGGTCAGGGCAACCTCGCCGAAGAAGAACGACCCGCCCCAAACGGCCGCAAGCAACAGCAGCATGGCAGTGGCCTTCAAATCCATCGATGGCATGGGCTGCGGAGTCATTTGTTGCCGGTTCCTCGTTAATGCTTCTCCCAAAAAACTAGTCCGCGCGCCCCCAGCACCGCGACCCGTTTCTTGCGGAAAGCTCTCTAATACAGGTCACTCGACCAAAACCGCGACTTCCAAAAAGGCGATGAATTACCCTGTTGCGCATAGCCAGGCATTTGCGAGATATCGCACGTTCGCGCTTCTACTTCTCTACTCGCCTGAAATTGAGAGATATTTCGGGGGTTTTAATCCTGATCCGCAAGACGCAGAGGCTTATATTCCCCGATCCATGCCATGCTAAAACAGGAAATTATTCCGCCGCCTCAAGCAATCTTTCTAAGGGCACCTGGATTTTCCGTTGAACGCCCTGCGGCCATCAACGACGCTTCATAAGATCTCAAAACCGGGCGCGCAGCCTCAAGACCCCGCCCTGATGGCAAATCAAGTTCTGGAAACAACGTCTGGATTTCCGAAACATCCTCTTCATCCAGCGTGGCTGTCCCCGCTTTGCCAAGAAGAAGGCTTTCTGACGCGACGCCATTGGCCCAGACAATCTGGTGATCATCAAAAAGCAGATGGAAATATTCGACTTCGCCACCGATGCGCACAGATATTCCGTCACCGTCGACCAGATACTTTGCTGCTGCCAAAACCTGTGGGCTGGCAAACTGCAACTCGATATCGGCGCCTTGTAACAGAAGGCGATGTTGCGGGCTGACCTCGAATGTGTCCTCGGCGCCCAAAACACCCGCGCGGATTCGGATGGGTGCGAATTTTCCAATAGCCGCCATCGTGCGTCGACCGATCCAACGAATTGGTTGTGCGCCGCTATCCATGGTCAGCACCTGATCTCCCGCTTTCAGGGACTCGATGGGCCTGGGCCCGTCCGGGCAGGCAATCAACGCCCCCCGCACAAAACACAACGGATCGGAATCGGCCCTATCCCCGAACAGCGAGTATCCGGTATTGAAGCCGTTCGCATAGATCGGCGAGACCAATTGAATCGACTCGATCGCGCTTGCGTCGATCGCGTCCTGATCCGCGTTATCCTGAAATTCCGGTGCCCAATAGGTGTTGCCGTTGGTATCTTGAAAAACAACAGCTGTAATACTTACGGTCGAGCCATCGGTATATGTAATGACAGCATCGAATTGCATTGCTGCATCAAACGACTGCGGCGACCCACCGTCGATGCTGAACTGATCGTTCGAGACGTTGTTGTCCAGATCATAGGCCGTAGAATCCCCGCCGCTGAAACCAGACCCTGCCTCGGCGAAAGTCTGTCTGCTGTCAAACAGAGGATTTCCCGCAGACCCATAGGTGCCAAGGGACGAATTCACTGCGCCGGTTGAAAGGGTTTGGTTGCCTTCAGCCGTGTCCCAGATTTGCTGGTTGCCAAGGGAAAAGACGGTAAATGCTGTCGGCATGGAAAACTCGTAAAAAACAAAAAACGAACGTACAGCAGGCAAATAACCTTCGATTTCTTAACAATTCAAGAATTTTTATTTGTAGATCGGGTTTGGTGGTCAAAACAAATACCGAAACGTGTCTTATTGGTATCTGGGTCGGGCTGGCCAATCATCAGCAGAGTACTGGTCTTTATCGTGTAGTGATGCGCAAAAGAACCGAAGCCGTGTGGCACATCAATTACTTACGGTGCAAATCCTTGATGGTCTGTTTTCTCATGTTAGGATCGCGTTCATGCTCAACTTGGTGCAAGTGAAGATCGCATTCGAAAGAGCTAACAAATACACTGTTGATAGAAAGCAGTATGTTGGGCCAAATACCTGCAACTGTACTGTTTTTCGATACAGCAAACAAAAAAGGCCAAAATGGCCAGTCCACCAACGGAGGTCACACAATGACTATTTCAAACACTCTGAAGCCTGCTTTGCTGGCTTCAGCAGCACTGCTGTTAAGCCAGGGCGCTGCTCTGGCCGATCCCATTAAGATTGCTGTCAACGAATGGACCGGTCAGCATATCTCGGCCCATTTTGCAGGGGCGCTGTTCGAACAACTAGGCCACGAGGTCGAGTACGTGACCGCCGGTGCCGTGCCGCAGCTGGCCGCCATTGCCGAAGGCAGCCTGCATTATCAGCCTGAGCTTTGGACCAACAATGTCGGCGACATCTACCCCAAGGCTGTTGAGGCCGGGGATATCATTGTTGTTGGCGGCCTGGGGCTTGAGCCGCAGGAAGGTTGGATTTATCCGCCATACATGGCCGAAAAATGCCCGGGTCTACCGGCCTATGAGGCGCTGTATGACTGCGCGCAGGCCTTTGCCGCCGCGGATACCTTCCCGGATGGTCGTCTGATCACCTACCCGGCAGACTGGGGCACTCGGTCAGCCGATCTGGTTGAGCTGATCGACCTGCCGTTCAAGCCGGTTCCGGGCGGCTCCGAAGGGGCGATGCTGGCCGAACTGAAAAGCGCCGTGGCCGCCGAGCAGCCGATCCTGATGATGATGTGGCAGCCGCACTGGGTCTTTGCCGAAACCGATGTGAACTGGGTCGAATGGGACACGCCGCATGGCACTTGCGACGAGTCCAGCCAGAAACGCGGCGAGGCGTGCGGCTTCCAGCAGGCGACTGTCGACAAGATCGTCTCGAAAGATTTCGCGTCGACCTATCCGGATGCGATGAAGATGGTTGAGCAGATGAACCTGACCAACGACGTACAGAACGTACTGATCCTGGAAGTGGATCAGAACGGGCGCGAAGTCAAAGAAGTCGTGGCCGAGTGGATGGGTGCAAACGAAGACGTCTGGCAGCCCTGGGTTGCAGCGGCAAAACAGTAACCCGTCTCTGACCATGGTGGAGCGTGACATATGTGCTCCACCCATTTTAAGGCTGCTTAAATGACTGCATCTTCCCTAACCAGCACCCCGAAACTGTCCTGCAAACATGTTTGGAAACTTTACGGTAAAGGGGCGGATCAACATCTGCGCAACATCGATGTGGCAGGTCAGGACCCAAGCGAGGCCAAGGCCCTGGCTCAACACATTCGCGATGACGGCGGCATTGTCGCCTCGACCGATGTCAGCTTTGATGTCATGCCGGGCGAGATTTTTGTGATCATGGGGCTTTCAGGTTCGGGCAAGTCCACCATCGTGCGCTGCCTGTCCCGTCTGGTCGAACCCACCGCCGGGGAAATATTGCTGGATGGTGAGGATCTGCTAAAGGTCTCGGCGAAGGAACTGATAGACATTCGCCGTCACAAGATGGGGATGGTGTTCCAAAGCTTTGGCCTGATGCCGCACCTGAACGTTCTGGAAAACGTGGCCTTTCCCCTGAAGTTGCAAGGGTTGGACGACAAAGAGCGTCTGGAGCGCGCCGAGCGCGTGATCTCATTGGTCGGTTTGGAAGGGCGCGAAAGCAGTTTTCCCAGCCAATTGTCGGGCGGGCAGCAACAGCGTGTCGGCATTGCACGGTCATTGGCCGTGGAGCCCGAGGTCTGGTTTCTGGACGAACCATTCAGCGCGCTCGACCCATTGATCCGACGCCAGATGCAGGACGAGTTTCTGCGGCTACAGCAAGAGCTGCACAAATCCATCGTCTTCATCACCCATGATTTTCTTGAAGCGCTGCGCATTGCCGATCGAATGGCAATCATGAAGGACGGCGCGGTGGTACAAATCGGACGCCCGGTCGATCTGATCCTGAACCCCGTCGACGATTATGTACGTGAATTCACCAATGACGTCCCGTGGGAACTGATCCTGACGGCGGGCGATGTGGCCTCGGACAACGCGCCGCCGAGCGGGATCAAAGAGGTTCCGGCCTCAACCAATGTGGCCGATCTGCTGCCCTATCTTGCCTCACACGACAACGGGGTGGCCGTGCGCAAGGACAACGACGCGCTGGTACACATGACCAGCCAGAATGTGATTGCCGCTTTGGCCAGCGGTGTATCCGACGCCTCAGCGGTCAAGGACTGACCTAATGGATGCAGTTTCGAACAGATCGCTGGTGGTCTGGCTTGCGGTCACAGTGCTTGTGGCCATTTGCGTCGTCTTTGCCAAAAGCCTTGGGCCACTGGTCACCTATCCTGATGCATTGGTTCTGCCGGTAACCGACCCGATGAATATCGCGATGCGGTGGTTTGTGGTGACCTTCGGCTGGTTCTTCAAAGCCATTTCCTGGTTGTTGGATTGGCCCATCCTTCTGGCCAAGTCGGTTCTGCATGCGGTGCCATGGGTGGCGTGGTTTGTGTTGTGGGTCTATTTGGCCCTTCGTGCAGGGGGTCGGGGGCTTGCGATCTTTACCGCCCTCAGCCTTTTATACATGGTCACGTTTGGGTTCTGGACACAGTCCATGAACTCTTTCGCGCTTGTGGTTGTTTCGATTCCAATGGCGGTGGCACTGGGCTTTGCGCTGGGAACCTGGGGGTTTCTTTCTGACCGAGCCTATCGGATCATCATGCCAGTCCTGGACCTGATGCAGACAGTTCCGGCCTTTGCTTATCTGCTGCCGATCCTGCTGTTGTTCGGATTTGGCACTACGGTCGGTTTGGTCGCCTCGATCCTGTTCGCCTTCCCGCCGATGGTGCGCAACACCATTGTTGGCCTGCGCGGCGTTCCGGACGAAGTGATCGAGTCCGGCCTGATGAGCGGCGCCACCCCAACCCAGCTTTTCTGGGGCGTGCGTGTTCCAACAGCGCAGCGGCAAATCCTGCTGGGAGTAAACCAGACAACGATGGCATCATTGTCCATGGTGATCATCGCATCGATCATCGGCGGCACCAATGATATCGGCTGGGAGGTGCTGTCGACTATGCGCAAAGCGCAGTTCGGTGAGAGCCTTTTGGCCGGGATCGTGATTGCGCTGATGGCCATGGTGCTGGACCGGATCACCTGGGGATTCGCGGTGCAGTCCAGTTCAGCTAAACGCGGGGCCAAGGGCTGGATCATCTGCGCCGTGCTGTTTGGCGTTGCTTGGCTGCTGGCTTTGGTTTTCCCACCCCTCAAGGACTGGCCCGAAGCGTGGCTGTTGAACCCCGCCCCGGCTATGAACGCGGGGCTTGAGTGGATCTTTGTCGAATTCCGTACCACGCTTGAGGCAATCAAACGGGTCGCGCTGTTCTACCTGATGCTGCCGATCAAGATCGGGCTGTCTCAGGCCGTCAGCCCGTTTACCTGGGGTTTTGCCATGACACCCGCCGTGACCACGGGGTATGCACTGATCGTCGTGGCAATAGCTGGGTATTTCGCGTTCAAAGGCAAGCAGTTGCAAGCTCTTTGGGTGATCCTGTTCGGGCTGGTTCTGTATTCCGGCCTGACCGGGCTGGCCTGGATTGCGCTTTGCGCCGTTATCCTGGCCCTGGCCTGGCAGGCCGGAGGGAAGAACCTCGCGCTCTGGGCGTTGGCCGGGGTGGCCTTTCTGCTTCTGACCGGAATTTGGGAACCGTCGGTCATTTCCTTGTACCTCTGCGGCGTAGGCGTTCTGCTGTCATTTCTGTTCGGCAGCGCCATCGGCATCTGGGCGTCCGAGAATGACACAGTGTCCCGCATAGTACGGCCCGTTATCGACACGCTGCAGACCATGCCGCTATTCGTGATCCTCATTCCCTTTGTAATGGTGTTCAAGATTGGTGAATTCACGGCTCTTCTGGCCATCATCGTCTATGCGATTGTTCCGGCGATCCGATACACCGAACATGGGCTTCGCAACCTACCGCATGACGTAATCGAGGCGGCAACAGCCATCGGAACGACGCCCCGGCAGTTGCTGTGGCAGGTGAAATTGCCACTTGCGGTGCCATCAATCATGCTGGGCCTAAACCAGACAATCATGTTCGGGATTTCAATGTTGGTGATTACCGCCCTGGTGGGAACTGACGATCTGGGCCAGCAGATTTATATCGGCCTCGGAGATGGCGATTTCGGGGTCGGGATGACTGCCGGGATAGGCATGGCCATCATCGCAATGATCGCCGACCGCATCACGCAGGGGTTCAGCCAGCAAATTCAGGCACGTTTGGGCGTGAAACTGGACAACGCACTTTAATCTCCAGCGGCACGACATACAGGACACACGGCCAGACAAAATTACGCGGCAGCTCCCGACAGGTCCAAAGGCCGCAGCGGTTGACCGATAGGGTATGATCTATCATCCTGCGCCGTAACGGACTGGCCCGGCGCAGTTATTTTCACGTCGAGCGTAAATTTCAGACAAGGCTTGTAACATGCCCGATGGATCGCAGAAGCAATATGTGCTGGACACACATCGGCTGCGCGATCCTGAGCACACTCTGCAAATTGTTAAACCTCATCTAAAGGATATGGGCATCACCCGGATCGCAAACCTGACTGGCCTGGACCGGATCGGATTGCCCACCGTGATGGTTGCCCGGCCCAATTCTCGGTCGGTCGCGGTGTCACTGGGCAAAGGGTTGTCACTGCGCGCGGCTCAAGCTTCGGGCGTGATGGAAGCGATTGAATCCTGGCATGCCGAACGGGTGCAATTGCCTCAGCGTCTGGCCAGATATGCCGAACTGGCCCAAGAAGCGACTGTGGTTGAGGTGACAAAGCTACCGCGTGTGACCGGCGGGCATTTCGATCCGCATACCAACATGTTGTGGGTTTTAGGCCAGGATCTGGGTACGGGTCACGCGTGCTGGGTTCCGCTTGAGATGGTCGATACCGACTATACCACTGCCCCGGTTGGTGGTCAGGCTGCATTTCCTCGCACGACCAACGGTCTGGCGTCGGGCAACAACGTGGCCGAGGCCAGCTGTCACGCCATCTGCGAGTTGATCGAACGGGACGCCACAACATTGTGGCATCACCGTGCGAGCGCCCCCCGCCTTGATCCAGACACTGTGGATGACCCGCGCTGTCGTCAGGCCATCGAAATGATTGCCACCGCCGGGCTTGAGATCGGGTTGTGGAACACGACTTCAGATATAGGTATTGCCAGTTTCCGCTGTGTGGTTTGCGAAGGAGGCGGACAGCCCGGCCATATCGGTATTGGTGATGGTTGCCACCCAGACCGTGCGATCGCCTTGCTGCGGGCCCTGACCGAGGCGGCACAGACGCGACTTACCTATATCTCTGGCGCACGGGATGATCTGGATCCAGAGGAATTCACCAATCAGGCCAAGATGGATCGGGGGCGCTATGTGCGTGACTTAATTGATAGTGCCGCAGCGGATCAAAGATTTGACGATTGTCCGTCTCATGTGACCGGGTCCTTTGACGAAGACCTGGAATTGCTGCTGCAACGGCTTGCCGCTGTAGGCATTTTACAGGTGGTGACGGTTGATCTGTCGCGGCCTGAAATTGATATCGCCGTGATCCGGGCTGTGATCCCCGGGCTGGAGGCTCCGCATGACGATCCGGATTATGTGCCCGGCCCCCGGGCACAGCGCATAATGGATGGTTTGGCATGACGGCAGTTGTTTTTGTGGGACCAACCCTGACGTCTGACGTAGTGGCCGAACATCTGGATGCAACCATTCTGCCACCCGTTCGACAAGGCGACGTCTACCGCGTCGCGCGCGAAAAACCGACCGCAATCGGGATCATAGACGGATTTTTCGAAGGGGTTCCATCGGTATGGCACAAGGAAATCCTATGGGCGATCGAACAGGGTATTCCGGTCTTTGGCAGCGCCAGTATGGGCGCGTTGCGAGCGGCTGAACTGGCTGATTTCGGAATGATCGGGGTTGGTCAGATCTTTCAGGACTACTACGACGATGTCCTGCAGGATGACGATGAGGTTGCCGTGCTACACAGCCCGGCCGAGCTGGGGTTCCAACCTCTCAGCGAACCGATGGTGTCGATCCGCGCAACTGTGGCGCAAGCAGAAGCCGCAGGCGTTCTGTCGCCGGATACGGCGTCTGAAGTTTTGCAACGTGCCAAGGCATTGCACTATCGACAGCGCATATGGGCAGACATTATCGCTGCGGCGCTGGATCTTCCCGGTGTCTCTGATTTCTCCGATTGGCTGCCAACGGGCCGTATCGACGCCAAGGCGGATGACGCCCGCGCCATGTTGGCCCAAATGTCAAAGCATCTGGCCCAAACACCCCACCCCCCACCCCAGGCGACACGCACCGAACCAACCCTGATGTGGAAAGCACTGCGCGCGCGTGTGGATGCCGGAGAGCCAAGCACAGACCGCGCCATTGTTGACGAGCTGCGGCTGAACCCTGACTTATACGCGCAATTGAAAGACCGCGCCGCGTTGGCGCTGTTGTCGCGCGAAGATGCCTTTAGGCGGGATCGTACTCCTGCACGCGCTGATTTGGTTCGGCAGATGGACGGTCATAGGGCGGCAACAGGTTTATCACGGCGGTCTGACCTGATGGCGTGGATTGAGGCGAACGATCTGAACCCCGAAAGCTATGAGGCTATGCTGGCCGACGCTGCGCGGATCGACGCCGCCGTCGCATCGCGCGCGAGCTATTTGGACACACAATTGCTGTCGGAACTACGTCGCGCGGGTCAATATACCCAGTTGCGGGATCGGGCCGCCAACAAGGGACAAAGCGCCATCCCGGCGGGCGCTTCCGGGGTGGATCGTCTGCGGGTGCTGATGTGGTATTTTGAATCTCGTCTTGACCAAGAGGTGCCTGATGATCTTGACTCCTACGCAGTGGCGCTTGGTCTGGCCGGGCGCGACGCGTTTTATGACCTGATAGAAGCCGAGTTTTTATATTGCCATAAAGGTGCCGACACCGGAGCCGCCGAATAGCAGGTCGCCGGATTTGACCGGGCACAACACGGGAGGGCATTTTGTGAACTACCCCGAACAGATCGAAGACGAAGAGCCCGGCACCCGGTTTCTGCTGTATCCACAGTCGCCCTTTCTTGAGCCTGACGCCCCGCTGGAACTGGTCGAAATCTCTGCCCCTCAGGGCAGTGTCGGTCCCGGACCGTCTGGGCCACGCATGTACACGGTGAACCCGGTGGGAAAAACCACGCCGTATGGCGCGATTGTACCGGGGCCTAACGGGCCCGGCATGTATCTGCCCCCTTGGGATGGCTATATCCAACCGCCCGCCATGCCAGATGAGTTCGGAAATTTCATCCATATCGATCCTACCGACCCCTCCTTCGAAGCAGCGCATCTTTATGGGTCGGCCCATTTCACCATGGATGTTTGGCAGGGGTATTTCGACCGTCCGATCCCATGGCACTTTGCCCGCGACTTCGACCGTCTGGAACTGTCACTTCTGCCCAGCCTCGACAACGCGCATATCGGTTGGGGTTTTCTGGAAACTGGCGGCACCCATGAACACGGGGATGAATACCGTCCCTACAGTCTGAATTTCGACGTGGTCGCGCATGAAATCGGCCATGCCATTATCTATAGCGTGATCGGGATGCCGACGGATGGCGATGCTTCGGGCGAGTATTACGGGTTCCACGAATCCGCAGCTGATCTGGTGGCCTTGTTGGCGTCACTGCATTTCGGGTCGGTGGTGGACACGTTACTCGAAAACACCCGAGGTAATCTTTATACCTTCAACCGCCTCAGCCGTTTTGCCGAACTGTCGGACAACGCACAGATCCGGATTGCCGCCAATGATCGCTCTTTGTCGGAATTCGCTGCCGGTTGGTCCAGCGAACATGCCCTGTCGGAACCCCTGACCGGCGCGATGTTTGATGTCTTTGTCGATATCTATCACGAGAGGTTGCTGGTACACGGCCTGATCTCGGCCGAAGAGGAAAACCTGTCAGATCAACTGGAAGGCACACCCGAGTACAGCCAGGTGATGCAAGGAATTTTTGACAAACGATACGCCCAAAACCCCGAAGGGTTCCGCACCGCCCTGCTTGAGGCGCGCGATTATCTGGGCACCTACTTGGCCGACGCATGGGAGCGGCTGGACGCCGATATGCTAAGCTATTTCGGAGTGGAAAAGGCGCTTTTGGCTGTCGACCAAGAGATTACCGGTGGCGCCTTCCGCCGTATCATCGAAGGCAATTTCCGCATGCGCGACATAGGATTGACAACGGCCGGCCCCCACCTACCAGACCCGGGAGAAGACAGCCATTCGCATTCCGTGCGCACGCAGGTGCCGGGTTAGCGTCTAAAACTCTTTATTTTTACAAGGATTTATGGCATGCAATCATGGGATGATTTTTGGAAGCATTTTCGGTTCAGACTTTTACGGACCGTGTAGAGGGGGAGATGTGGTCTGTGACACCATATATCCCGAAATTGGGAGATAGTTTCATGCCGGAGACTTTATTGAGTTTTTCTGAAGTGCTGATATTTGGAAGAGTCCTTGATGACCTAGAATACGATGCCAAACCCAAAAATGGTAAAGGCAATAATAAACATTTGGACGCACAGTTCGCCGATGCGGGCAACGACAAAGCCCAGTTCGCAAAAATTTACGGCTTCGCCTACGAGGGAACCTACTATGACCTTCCTGAGCCCGTGATTTTTCTTGTCCACGGAAACGGTACGCCGGTGAACGGTGCGAACAACCTGCCGGGTAATCTTGCTTCCCGAGCGCCCACTGAACCATCCGTCGGCGGCGTTGCCGCCGCAGATTTTCAAATCGCAAACGATATCAAAGTCTGGAATTACGACAAAGCCGATCAGACCATGCGCATGGACGTGATGACGGGTCAGTTCGAACAGGTTCTGCTGGATATCTATTTCGGCTTCGACAGCCCGGCGATCAGCGGGGCGAAGGTTTCCGGTGCCAAGGTTAGCGGGGCGAAAGTCTCGGGTGCAAAGGTTAGCGGTGCCAAGGTTAGCGGAGCAAAAGTCAGCGGTGCAAAAGCGCGCGGTGGCGATTGAGTCCCAACTTCAAGCCAGCAAACAAGGGCGCGCAATGAACGCGCCCTTTTTCATGGCCGATCAGAACCCGGCCTTTTTCAGACCTTCAACAAAATGCTGGGTGTCTTCTTCCAGCTTGTCCGGTTGAACGGTTCCCCAACGCGCCAATGAAAAATTTGGATGTGCTGCGCGATGCTTATCCGCGATCTGACGGGCCATATCGAATTGGCCAAGCTGGGCATAGCTTGCCGCCAGCATCCGTTGCCCCTCGGTCGGGTTGTTCATCTTGTTGACGACGTCGATGACATCTTCATACCTGCGCAGGTTGTAATACGCGCCCCCCAGATGCCACAGATATTGATCCGGGAAGTATGGGTTCAAGCGCATCGCCTGCTGAAGATGTGTAATCGCCGTTTGGTTGTCCCCCGAATGCGCCAGCGCATCAGCAAAATCGGAATGCATATCTGCGTCGTTTGGGTTCAATGCCAACGCGCGCTGATAAGATTGCAGCGCTGCGTCGTGTTCCTTGCGGTATAGGTGGACATACCCCAATTCACCAAACCCGCGCGCGTCCGTGGGGTCCAGTTCAATCGCGCGCTGCGCGAAAGTCAGCGCCTGATCCAGCGCTTGCGTAGGATCTTCGGACCAGGAATAGCGCCAGTCGATATTCAACGTCCGCGACAACGCGGCAGCGGCGCGGGCATAGCCCCCATCCCGTTCCAGCGCATTCTGATAGAAGTTTTGCGCCTTCCGGTTGTCATTCCTGGTGTATTTGAAGATGTGATACTGGCCCTGCAAAACAGAGCCATAGGCCTCGAGGTCGGATGGGACCGACTGGATCATCCGCTGCTTTTCATGCGACTCGATCATCACCGCAGTAGCGGCCACAATGCATTCGGTCACCTCATCCAGAATGTCGAAAATATCGTCGATTTTACGATCAAACCGCTCACCCCAGATGGTGCGTTCGGTTGAGGCATCGATCAGTTCCGCCGAGATCCGGATACGGCTGGCCGAACGGCGCACGCTGCCCCGCGCGATATACCGCACGTTCAGCTTTTGCGCGGCCTCTTTCGGCGGCATCCCCTGCGTCTTGAAGAAAAAGGACGAGTTCCGCGCGATTACGAACAGATTGCGGAACTTGGACAGGTTCATGATGATGTCGTCGGTCAGCCCTTCGGCAATCCAGCTGTCGGATTCGTCCCCTTCATTGCTGCTGAAGGGCAGAACCGCCACCGAGGGCGTGTCGGGACGTTCCAGAATATTCCCGGGCATATCCGGCCGCATCGTTCCGGCCATAGTTGCGCCAGCGACTTCGCTGCGGACACAATAGGTCGAGACGGGCGCAAGGATGTTTTTCAGGTGCTGGGGGCCGAGGAATTCATAGCCATAGCGCAGCCGGTTGCAGACCTGATCGTAAACGGCAGAGCTTACATAAACCCTTTCAGGTTCGGCAATTTCCTGAAGGCGCGCCGCGATATTGACATTGTCGCCATGAATGCCGCGATCGTCGATCAGGATTTCGCCAAGATGGACGCCAGCGCGAAAATTGATTCGTTGATTTTCCGCACGATCCTGATTGTGCTGGCTGGCGATGCGGTGCAGTTCGACCCCGAATTCAACGGCACTGGTGGCGGTTTCGAACAAGGCCAGAATACCATCGCCGCGCACCTCGACCACCCGGCCCTGAAAACGTGCGCAGGTCTCTTCAAGATGAGAAATCAACGATTTCAACGCGTTATACGTGTCCATCTCGTTCTCGCTCATCAGGCGTGAATACCCGACGACATCGGCAAACAAGACTGCACCCAGCTTCTGCGTTATGGAAGAGTTTGGACCCGTGGTGTTCACATTCATAACTCGTATTAGGGGCTGCGTTCGAACCCTATGGTCACCTTATAGCAAAATGTGCCTCTGCGCTTGCAGAGCAATTGCACACCCCGTTAGTCACACTTATCAACCTGTGGTGGCCAAGACCAGCTTGGGCACCCGTTCGCTCCGAAAGTCACAACTGTTTCTGAGCTAATGCTTTTTGCCAGTGTCTGACGAGTATTCATCCAGTCCTGACGGAGAAGTCCAACCACAATCATGTCATGAAACGTTCCGTCTGAAAACCAGGCTTGCCGCATGGTTCCTTCGACCTGACACCCCAGCCTTTCAACAAGGTCGCGGCTGATATGATTATCCTGCCGGTAATATGAGGTCAGCCTGTTCAAGCCAAGTTGACGGAATGCAAAATCCGCCACCAGAGCAGTTGCTCTGATGGCAAGGCCCAGGCGCCGCACCGATTTTTCGACAAACATGGCGATAATCGCGTCGCGGTTGACCAGGGAAATCGCTTCGAGCCCAACAATTCCCACCACTTGTCCGCTATTGGATTCGACAACGAACCAACACTTCCCGCTGTTGCCTGACGCACTGAATGCATCGCGCCAAACGTCTTCGGTCTGCGCAAGATTTAACGGAATCCGCGATGTACGGTCAAATCGGCCGAGGTCCTCGATATCCTGAAACCAGGGTGTGATTACCTCCAGATCTGTTTTTTCAAGTGGGCGCAGTTTGAATACGCTGTCGGACTTGTCTGACAATGGATCAACTACCTTTAACTAATATCAGAAAATATACACCCCAGAGCCTAACATACATAGGCAGAAAATACGAAATGAGAAAAAAGCAGCCCGGCGTAAATATACCTATGGTTGCGAAGATCAGAGCCCGGCGCGCCGAAGAACAACATGCCCTTGGTCGCACGTTCCTGAAGTATGCCCCGCGCCGGTTTGTCATTTGCACGCCCAAGGCGGCGGTGATTTGGTTGCATCGAACAGCCTATTGCCGTCGTCGGCGGCTGGACCAACTGAGTTGAAAGGGAACAGGATATGAAGCTGTTACGCTATGGGCCGGGTGGCGCGGAAAAGCCAGGTATTCTGGATGAGGCCGGTAAAATCCGCGATCTGTCGGGGATTGTTGACGATGTAACTGGCGCGATGCTTGGCGATGAAAGCATGGCGCGTCTGCGTGGGCTCGACCTTGGAACATTGCCTGTCGTCGACGGTGATCCGCGGATTGGGGCGTGTGTTGGGAATGTTGGCAAATTCATCTGTATCGGCCTGAACTATGCCGATCACGCAGCTGAAAGCGGTCTGGACCTGCCCGCTGAACCGGTGGTCTTTTTCAAGGCAACCTCGGCGATCATGGGGCCGAACGACACGGTCGAAATCCCGCGCGGTTCGCTCAAGACCGATTGGGAGGTTGAACTGGGCGTCGTCATCGGCAAGCACACTAAATACGTTTCCGAAGCCGAGGCGCTGGACCACGTAGCCGGATATTGTGTGATCAACGATCTGTCCGAGCGGGATTTTCAGCTCCACCGCTCGGGACAGTGGGTCAAAGGTAAGTCGGCCGACACGTTCGGCCCCATCGGACCCTGGCTGGTCACCCGGGATGAGATCGCCGATCCGCAGAACCTGCCGATGTATCTTGAGGTGAATGGGCATCGCTATCAGGATGGTTCGACCAACACGATGCATTTCAGCGTGGCCACAGTCATTTCGCACCTGTCGCAGTTCATGTCACTGCAGCCGGGGGATGTGATTTCAACCGGAACACCACCGGGTGTGGGTATGGGAAGGACTCCTCAGGTCTATCTGAAACCCGGTGACAAGATGGAACTAGGCATCCAAGGGCTGGGCGTGCAGCGTCAGGACGTGGTGCAGGGTTGAACACTCTTACTCTGGCCAGGGCAAGGAATAGGTCTTGACGTTGGTGAAGAATTTCATCGCCTCGATGACCCCTTCTTTGACCCCGTTGCCGCTGTCTTTGATGCCACCAAAAGGCGACATTTCGATCCGGTACCCGGGTTGTTCCCAGATATTGCAAGTCCCGACATTCAGGCCATTGATATAGGCAATCGCGCGGTTCAGATCGTTGGTGCAGACGCCCGAGGATAGGCCAAACGCAGTTCCGTTTGAGATTTCCATGACCTTGGCGTCATCATCCGGCACGCGGACGATGGGTATGATGGGACCGAAAGTTTCCTCCATTAACAGCTCACTGGTGTGGGGAACCTTGTCGACGACAATCGGCGGCAACAGCGCGCCCTGACGACCGGGGTGATAGAGGATTTCCGCGCCCTCACCTTCAGCCATGTAAACACGTTTTTCGAACAGTTCCGCAGCCTCGGAATGGATCACGCAGCCCAGTTGCGTTTCAGGGTCCTGGGGATCGCCAAAGCGAATGGCCTTGGCCTTTTCCAGAACCAACGGCACAAATCTATCCGCCACGCTGTCCTGTACGAGAATACGTTTGATCGCGGTGCAACGCTGCCCGGAATTGCCAGTGGCCCCTGTCACGGCGATGGCTGCGGCTCGGTCCAGATCGGCCTCGCTCAGATCATTCAGGACGATCAGGGGATCGTTGCCGCCCAACTCTAGCGCTTGCCGTTTAAACCCCGCTTTTTCGGCAATCATCTTGCCCACCGGCACCCCACCCGTGAAGGTGATGATGTCAATGTTTTCATTGGTGACCATCTCATCACCAATGTCCTGTGGCCAGCCGGTAACTACCTGGAACATCTCGGACGGCAACCCTGCCTCGTACAGGATGTCAGCCAGTGCCAGCGCCGTCAGCGGGGTAAGTTCGGTCGGTTTGCAGACCATGCAATTGTTGGTGGCAATCGACGGAGCAACCTTGTGGCTGACCATGTTCAGGGGGTGGTTGAAGGGGGTGATCGCGCTGATAGCTTTGACCGGTTCGCGTTTGGTGAAAATCTTCCGCTGTTTGCCATTATGGGTCAGATCGCACGAAAACACCTCACCATCATCCTGCAGCGCTTCGGCTGCGGCGAACTGAAAAACATCCTGCGCCCGCTTGGTTTCGTAAATCGCATGCTGATGACAGATGCCAAGTTCCAGCGTCAGCCACTTCGCCAGATCGTCGCGTTTTTCACCGATCAATTCACCTGCGCGCTGCAGAATCTGGCTGCGTTCGTACCGGGTCAGCTTGGGGGTATAACTTGCAGCGACCTCAAAAGCGTTTCGTGCGTGTTCGGCGGTGCCTGCTGGCACCGTGCCGATAACCTCGTTGGTATAGGGGTAGTGAACGGGAACCGTAGCCTCGGTAAAAACGATCTGCCCCCCGATGCGCATGCCTTCGTTGCGGATGTCGGATGTATTCATGATCCCGTCCATTTTTCTTAAGCGCCGCCGTTGTTTCATAGATAAATACGTCAATAATTCTGTATATCGTCTCGTACCGTCAGACAGCCATTTTCGTACCAAAGAAATCCCCGCTCATGGTCCGTCAGAATCTGTGCGACACCTAATTGTTATCCTTATTGCAAAGGGCTTGGAAATTGTGCAGGCATTTTGTATTTTGGATACAAGTTTCCAGTACCCGAGACGATGTGAATGCCCAGAACGCGTGCGATCCCCCGACAAAGCCTGCCCGACGTCATCACCAATGATCTGCGCGAGCGGATTCTGAGTGGTGAAATCGCCGAAGGTGAAACCATTCGTCAAGAGGCACTGGCCGAGGATTACGACGTCTCGCGCATGCCGATCCGCGAGGCGCTGAAACGGCTGGATGCCGAGGGCCTCGTGCAGCTAACCAACAACCGAGGTGCAGCGGTTACATCGCATTCCCTGTCCGAAATCGGAGAGATTTTCGACCTGCGCGTCTTGCTTGAGGTGGATCTTTTCAAACGCGCCATTCAGCAGATGACCACCGCCGATTTCAACGAATGCGATCGGATTCTGGACGCGATGGAAAAGTCCTATGACGCCTATGATGTGGGCCGCTGGGGCAGCTTGAACAATGAATATCACATGGCGCTTTACGCCGCTGCCGGCCGCGGGCTGAGCAACGAAATCCTTCAGCGGGTGAACGTGCAGTCAGACCGTTATGTGCGCATGCATCTAAGCGTCATGGAGCAACGCGAACCCGCCAAGAAAGACCACCGCGAGCTTTTGTCGCTGGCCCGTGCGGGCCGGGTCGATGATGCCTGCAATCTGCTGACCCGGCATATCCAGCGCACCAAAGAACAATTGCTAGCCATGATTACGGCGACGCGCAAAACCGATTAAGCGGGTTTAGTCCAACGGGTGCAGGCAAGCGACCTGATGCGTGTCTCCGCTCAACTCGGGCGGCGCAGCGCGGCATTCTTCGGTGGCCAACCAGCACCGCTGCGCAAAAGCGCAGCCCTTGGGGATATTCATCGGGGACGGCAATTCACCTTCCAACTTGATCCGCTCTTTACGGGCCTCAGGGTCGGCACGGGGGGTCGTCGACAGCAGTGCCTTGGAATAGGGATGACGGGGCGCGGCGAACAGCAGCTCTTTTGGGGCTTTTTCAACCGCGCGGCCCAAATACATTACGATCACGTCATCAGCGAAATGTTTTACCACCGACAGGTCGTGCGAAATGAACAGATAGGCTAGGTTCAAACGCTCCTGCAACTCGACCAGAAGGTTCAGAATCTGTGATTGAATCGACACGTCCAGCGCCGAGACCGGTTCGTCCAACACCAGCACTTTGGGGTTCAACATCAGTGCGCGGGCAATGGCGATGCGCTGACGTTGACCGCCCGAGAACATGTGCGGATAGCGGTCGTAGTGCTCAGGGCGCAGACCAACAAGGTCAATCATCTCACGCGCACGGGCCTCACGATCAGCGGCGGACATGTCGGGGCGGTTGATAACCAGCGGTTCCTGCAGAATCTGCCCGATCCGCTGACGCGGGTTGAGCGAACCATAGGGGTCCTGAAACACGATCTGCACCGTCTCGCGCATTTGCGCCCATTTCGAAGGGGTGATGTCGACCCCATCAATGGTCAGGCTGCCAGAGGTCGGTTCTTCGATCATCGTTACCACGCGTGCCAGAGTGGATTTTCCGCAGCCGGATTCTCCGACAATCGCCAGTGTTTTACCGGGTTGCAGGTCAAAATCCACACCTGACAGCGCCTTGACCGTTGCCGGTTTCGACAGCAACCCGCCCTTGACAGAATAGAATCTGGCCAATGCGCTGGCCTGAACGATGGGGGCGGTCATGCCAGTTCTCCGGCGGTTATCTTTTCAACATAATGGCAACGGGCCCTGCCAAATTCCGCGCTGTGCGGGGTTGGTGGCAAAGATCGGCAGAGGTCGTCCGCATATTGGCATCTGGGGCTGAACAGGCAGCCTTTGGGCCGGTCAAACTGACCGGGTACCACGCCCGGTATCGTTGGCAACAGCTTCGAGGTCGCCCGTTCCGGCAATGCACTCAGCAAGGCCGCCGTATAGGGGTGGCGCGGGGTTCGGAACAGGTCTTTGACCGGCTGCTCCTCGACCTTTTGGCCGGCATATTGCACCTGAACCCGTTCAGCGGTTTCGGCGACCACGCCCATATCGTGCGTGATCAGCACCAGCCCCATCCCTTGTTCGTCCCGCAGCCGAACCAGAAGGTCCAAAATTTGTGCCTGAATGGTCACGTCCAGCGCTGTTGTCGGCTCATCCGCGATCAGCAGCTTGGGATTGCAGGCAATGGCCATGGCGATCATGACACGCTGGTTCATCCCGCCCGACATCTGGTGCGGAAACGTGTTCAACCGGCTCTCCGGAGCTGGGATGCCAACCTGATCGAACAGCTCAATAGCGCGCTGGTGGCGATCCTTGCGGTTCAGACCCAAGTGAATCCGCAAGGCTTCCTTGATCTGGAAACCAACCGTGAAACAGGGGTTCAGCGACGACATCGGCTCTTGAAAGATCATGGCGATGTCTTTGCCGATGATTTTACGGCGATCACGGGCCGAAATTTTGGTGAGGTCGATGCCTTCGAAACTCAGTTGATCAGCGGTAATCGTGGCCGTCCATGGCAGCAGGCCCATCAACGCCAGCATCGACACGGATTTACCCGAGCCGCTTTCGCCGACGATGGCCATAAGCTCACCCTTGTCGACGGACAGATCTACGCCATCCACGGCGCGGAATTTCCCCGAAGCGGTGGCGAATTCGACGGTGAGGTTTCGGATGTCCAACAGGCTCATGTCGTCAGCTCCGCTTTAGTTTCGGGTCCAGCGCGTCGCGCAGACCGTCGCCCATCAGGTTGATGGCCAGCACGGTGACCAGAATGGCTAGGCCGGGGAATGTCACGACCCACCATGCACGCAGAATGAACTCTCGCGCTTCGGCCAGCATGGTGCCCCATTCCGGCGTGGGCGGCTGCGCGCCCATGCCCAGGAATCCAAGGGCTGCAGCATCCAGAATAGCGGTCGAGAAGGACAGCGCCGCCTGCACGATGATTGGGGCCAGGCAATTGGGCAGCACGGTCTTAAACATCAGCCGCGCTTTGCTGGCACCAGCCACGCGGGCCGAGGTAACATAGTCCTTTTGCCGCTCTGACAGCACCGAGGCGCGGGTCAAACGCACGTAGTGCGGCTGAAACACGATGGCGATGGCGATCATGGCGTTGGTCAGCGAGGGCCCGAGGATGGCCACCAGAACCAGTGCCAGCAGCAGTGACGGGAAGGACAGAATGATATCCATTACCCGCATGATCAGCGTATCGACCCATTTCGGAGCGAAGCCGGACAGTAGCCCGATGATCACACCCCCGGTCACAGCCACACAGACCACAACAATGCCGACAAAGAAGGAATAGCGTGATCCCATGATCAGGCGCGACAGCATATCCCGGCCCAACGGATCGGTCCCCAATGGGAACGCCCAGCTGCCGCCCTCTTGCCAAGCGGGGGGCTGTAAGATGTGGTTTCGGAACTGTTCTGTCGGATCGTAGGGCGCTAGCAAGGGCGCGAAGGCGGCGCAAAAGACAAATGCGGCAAAGATCCAAAGACCCATAACTGCGCCGCGGTTTTCACTGAAATAATACCAGAATTCGCGCAATGCACTGGGGCGGTCTTCGGTTTTGGGTGGGGTTGCGGATAGTTCAGCCATCACCGCCTCCGGATTTTGGGGTTGATGACGCCGTAAAGGACATCGACCAGCAGGTTCACCAGCATGACGATCACAGCGATCATCAACAGGCCACCCTGCACCACCGGATAGTCACGGCGGAAAATACTGTCGACCATCCACTTGCCGATGCCGGGCCAGCTAAAGATCGTCTCGGTCAGGATCGCCCCGGCAAGCAAGGTACCGACCGACAGGCCGATCACCGTAATCACCGGGATCAACGCATTGCGCAGTGCGTGCAGCCCATTGATCCGTGTCGGCGCAAGACCCTTGGCGCGGGCGGTGCGGATGTAATCCTCACCCAAAACCTCAAGCATGGCCGAGCGTGTCTGACGTGCGATCACCGCCAGTGGGATGGTGCCCAGTACGATCGTCGGCAGGATCAGGTGCCGTACGGCCGATCCAAACGCCCCCGCCTGCCCTGACAACAGACTGTCGATCAGCATGAACCCGGTGACACTGGGGAAATAATACAGCAGGTCGATCCGACCCGAGACAGGCGTCCAGCCCAGATTGCCCGAAAACACGATGATCAGCAGCAACGCCCACCAGAAGATCGGCATCGAATACCCGACCAGGGCTGACGACATCAGCGCCCGATCAAAGAACTTGCCCCGGTTCACCGCCGCGATCACGCCAGCAGGCAATCCCAGTGCCACCGCAAAGATCATCGCACAAAGCGACAGCTCCAGCGTGGCCGGGAACAAGGCAAAAAACTCATCCCAGACCGGCTTTTTGGTGACAAAGCTTTCGCCCAGATCGCCATGCAGGACGCCGACAAGGTAGTCCCAGTATTGCTGCAGGACCGGCTTGTCGAAGCCCAGCTTCTCGACCATCTCCTGATAGCGTTCCTCGGTCATGCCGCGTTCACCGGCCATGACGATGATGGGATCACCGGGCAGGACCCGGATGAACATGAAGGAAATCAGCGTCACGCCCAGAAATGTCGGAACGAACATGCCAAGGCGTGTGAGTAAGTAGCCAAACATCAGCGACCTATGATTGTGAGATCTTTGGGAAAGCGGGTCAGCGACCGGCAGCCATCCCGTGTAACAAGCACGTCATCTTCTATGCGAACGCCGAAATTGTCCAGATCATAAAGGCCCGGTTCGTTGGTCCAAACCATTCCGGGCAAGATTTTCTGGTCATTCCCGCGCATGATATACGGCGCCTCGTGCACGTCCCGGCCCAGACCATGTCCGGTCTTGGTGCGGATGCGGTCGGCATATGGCGAAGCCTCAAGCACACTAATCACCGCATCGTCGATTTCGTGCGCGGTCACGCCGGGGCGGCAGGCCTCGAAACCGGCGAGATTGGCGCGCAGGACTGTATCGTAAACCGCCCTGCCCTCGTCCGAGACCTCTTTGACGAAAAAGGTCCGGGTAATATCGGCGGCAAAGCCGTGTTTGCGGGCACCGAAATCAAACAGCAGCGCATCGCCAGGTTTGATCCTGTAATCTGCCCGCGCCTTACCATGCGGCTGCGCCGAGTTATCGCCCGCGGCCACAATCGGCGCAAAAGCCAGCGAGGCAGCACCTTCTGCAAACAACGCCTGGATCAGGGCCTGTTCGATCTGAACCTCGGTCTGGCCGACACGCACGTCTTCGATAACCCGCTGCAATGCCCGTTCCGAGATATCAATTGCCGCCTGCAGCGCCGCGATGTCTTCATCTGTCTTGATGATACGCAGGCCGGAAATCTCACGCTCGCCATCCACAATGCGCAAGTTGGGCAGCGCGCGGCTCAGCGCCTTGGATACGAAGACCCGCATCACCTGCCCTTCCACCGCCAGGGACGACAGGGGCATATGCGCAGCCAGCGCGGCAAAGGCATCGTCATAGCCTGCCTGATCGCGCCAATCGAAGACAGCGCCGTCGAACCCGACCAGCGCCCATGACCCCAGCTCAAGATTTGGCACAATCGCGGCCGGGGCACCTTCGGCTGGGATTACGACCACGAAAGGCCGTTCGTGGCTCATGAAGGGTTTTCCCAAAGCGCGGGTGAAATTCGGGCCAGGCACCAGCGCCACGGCGTCTACTGACATGTCCTTTGCCAGTTGACGGTACTCGGACAAATCCGGCATTCGCGCCGACCTCCAGAAATAGAAAACCGGAGCCACCAATTGGGCGGCTCCGGTCAGTGAGTGGTGATTTATTCGACGCTCACGCCATAGAAGATGTGGCCACCCAGCGGATGCACCTTGTAGCCCTGCACCTTATTGCTCATCGGCATGTAAACGACCGAGTGTGCGATGGTGGCCCATGGCGCCTGCTCTTTAAAGACGACCTGAGCATCCTCATACAGCTTGGTGCGTTCAGCCTGATCGGTGGTTTGCTTGGCTTTCAGGATCAGATCTTCGAACGGCTCGTGGCACCATTGTGCGCGGTTCGATGCTTCGCGACCGTCACAGCCCAGAAGCACGGCCAGGAAGTTGTCTGGATCGCCGTTGTCACCGGTCCATCCCAGCAGAACAGCGCCATCGCGGTTCAGTTCCTTCGAGCGCGACAGATACTCGCCCCACTCATAGGATACGATCTCAACATCCACACCGACCTTGGCAAAATCCGCCTGGATCAACTCCGCCATGCGGCGTGCGTTCGGGTTGTACGGACGCTGTACCGGCATCGCCCAGATCTTCATCGACAGATCGGAAACACCTTCGGCTTCCAGAGCAGCCTTGGCTGCTTCGGGATCATAGGCGTCGTCGGTGATGGCGTCGTTATAGCCCCACATGGTCGGCGGGATCGGGTTCTTGGCCACCTGGCCCGAGCCCTGGAACACCACGTCGATGATGGCGTTCTTGTCGATCGCCATGTTCAACGCCTTGCGGACGTTCGGATTGTCGAACGGCTCCATTGTGGTGTTGTAGGCCAGATAACCGACGTTCAGGCCTTCCTGCTCCATCATGTTGATGTCGCCGTCATCCTTCATCGCCTGAATGTCAGCCGGGTTCGGATACGGCATGATGTGGCATTCGCCGGCCTTCAGCTTTTGATAACGCACCGAAGCGTCTGGGGTGATCGCAAAGATCAGGTTTTCCACGTCCGCCGGGTCTTTCCAGTAATCGGCATTCTGCGCATAACGGATCACGGCGTCTTTCTGATAGGCCACGAACGAGAACGGGCCAGTGCCGATGGGCGCGGTATTCAGCTTTTCAGGTGTACCTGCCGCCATCATCGCATCGGCATATTCAGCCGACAGGATCGAGGCAAAGTCCATCGCCATGTTGGCCACAAACGGCGCCTCGGGCTTGGTCAGAGTGAACTTTACCGTATAGTCATCGACCTTTTCGATGGACTCGACCAAATCTGGCATGCCCATACCCTGGAAGTATTCCCAGGTGCCGCCGGATACCTGATTGAACGGGTGACCTTCGTCCTTCTGACGCATGAACGAAAAGATCACGTCATCGGCGTTAAAATCACGGGTCGGGGTGAATTCGTCGTTGGAATGGAACTTGACGCCCTGACGCAGTTTGAACGTGTACTCCAGACCGTCATCGCTGGCTTCGACGCTTTCGGCCAGGCCGGGAATGACGTTGGTCGTTCCGGTTTCGAATTCCAGCAGGCGGTTGTAGATCGGGTGCGAAGACGCATCAAAAGTCGTCCCGGCGGTGAACAGGGCCGGATCGAACCCTTCGGGCGATCCTTCAGAGCAATACACCAGAGTGTTTGCCTGTGCCGCGGCAGCCGACAAGGCGATCGCAGCAGTTGCGGCCATCAATTTCAGTTTCATGTGGGTCTCCCAGAAATGAATTTATTCAGACATTCGCGTTGCTCTTTGTGGTCAGAGCATTCCTAGACGACTCGTGTCATAGCGATATCTCTGCCCAATGTATCCAAAATACAAAATCCATTGTCAACTGACTTGCACACGCTAATTTGAGCAACCCGTTAACAAGGCGGATACCCCCAAAAGTTCGGCCTTTTGGGTCGTTCGGGCAAGAGGATAATCACCATGACCTAACGGCCCATGTCTTGCTACATGACAGCGTGCCGGCCGCCATCGCAGGTCAAGATACAAGAGATCAGTTGACGGTCACTGCGAAAAAGTGGGCGTAACCCCGACAGGAGGCCGTTCATTGATATAGGCCCCGATACGGTCCAAAAGCGGTCGGCGGGGACAGCCCGGACGCGTTGCTGCGCCCAAATTACGCAGATTTCCCGGACCTTCGAACGGGACAAAGCACAAAGGCCACTTATCCCGTTTGAACTGTTCCGCCGCCAACGCCGAGACGATGGTGCAATCGTCCGAGTGGCAAATATGGCGGCAGATCGTCTCGAACCGAAGCGCACTTAGATCAAACCGCTTGCTGGCCCGGTTCAAGGGGTCGGATTCAGGCAACCGGTCTTCCAGTTCATAACCAAAACTATGGGGAAGCCGGATAAAATCATGCACCGGCACGTCTTCTGGCACGATAGACGGCAACATGCACAGCGGATGACTCTCGCGCACGGCCAGAAACAGGGGTTCAGACCAGATCGAGGTAAAATCCAGCGCTGCACTGTTGTTGACCTTTGCCACCAACGCGACGTCCAGCGTGTGATCTTCGACCATCTGCAACATGTTCTGTGGCAGGTCTTCGACCATGGTGACACGCATGTTTGGAAAAAGCGCGCTGAACAGCTCGGAAAAATACTGCGTCAGATAGGGGGCCAGTGTCGGTGTCATTCCGATATTGAAAGGCACCGCCTCGGGGTTGCGAAACTGGGTCGCGGTATCGCGGATGTTCTGAGCGTCTTTCAGGATGCGTTCGGCAATGGCGATCACGCGAATACCACAGGCAGTGGGGCGCACTTCATTATTCAGGCGCAGGAACAGATCCGTTCCCAATTCCTGTTCCAGCTTCTTTACCTGATTGGACAAAGCAGGCTGCGAGACATTGCAGGCTACGGCCGCCTGACTGAACTGGCCGTGTCTGGCAATGGCAAGCACATATTCCAGGTCTCTGAAGTTCATGGTTTTGGGTCCGTGATCCGTTTCCCGATCCCGCTGGGGATGCACTTTACATACGCCAACCGGCGCGCCGCTGCAGGAAATCGGCATCACAATCACTGACAAAACCGTCAATCCGCGCCATTGAATAAGTACATTCAGCAACACCACGATCCGCAACCTGTTGAAATAAAACACATCTCGGTGGCCAGGTATCACGCCATCCGTGACTATTTGCATTGGTTATACCGCCAATTCGAAGGATGAATTTTAGCTGCGCCGTGGTGGTGACTACCCCTTTGCTACGTGGAATGCCCAGACCAACGGGCGGACCGCATAACGCAAACCCATGATGGAGTCCCCCATGCTGTCCCAACTTATGGAAAGCTTACGCGCACGTCTTTTGACCACGTCCACACTGGCGCAAGAGACCAGCCGCGATGGCCAAACCCTTTTGAACAACTTTTTCCAAAGCACGGTTGTCGATGACACTCCGGCATTTGTGCTGGCCAACGATTTCTCGCGCTTGCTGAATTTTGGCGAGATTGTCACCAACAACGCCGTGGCCGCCGTGCAGGCGCAGGGTGAAGATGTCGACATCTTCAACTTTGCCTCGGGCCGGATCGAGGCAAATAACGGTCCCGAAGTTCTGGCCACCGGTGTGCAAGTGACCGGCAGCGCCGCAGTCCGAAACTTCGGAGAGATTGCCGGGGAATTTAACGGGGTGCAGTTTGCCGGGCCTGACAGCTCTGGCAGCCTGGATAATTTCCGCGGCGGCGTGATCAGTTCGGACAGTCGTGCGGTTGATATTCAGGGTCAGGGCATTGATGTCCGCAATTTTGGCGACATCATCGGCACCGGCGATCAGCGCAACGGCACGATCTATACCAACAGCACCGCCGAGGATGTTTCGATCTCGAACTTCTCGGGCGCCACGATTGACGCCGGTGAGGGCAATCAGGGCGCGGGTATTTCGCTGCAGGTCGGTGATGAGGTCGGAGACCGCGTGGAAACCGACGTGTTCAATGGCTTTGGCGCGACCATTCAGGGCCGCGGTCAGGCGGCGGCAAATACAGGTCTGGCCGGAGACGGTATCCGCATCGATGACGGTGCCGAAGGTGCCATTCTTGAAACCGAGATCATCAACAGCGGTCTGATTTCGACCGAAAGCAACCAAGGCACCGCTGCCGGCATTCGTATTGTCAATGGCGCAAATGCCGAAGGTGAGATTCTGAACACCTCGACCGGCGTGATCGAAGGCCCACGCAACGGTCTCTATATCGGTGAAGGCGAACATGATCTGGATGTACTGAACTTTGGCACCATCCAATCAGGCAGCCGCGCGGTGAATATCGACGGCTCGGGTGTTGATCTGGTCAATGGCGGTGACATTCTGGGCACTGGCGATCAGCGCAACGGTACAATCTACGCCGACGACACCGCGTTTGATTTCTCGATCAACAACCTGGCAACGGGCTCGATCGATGCAGGCGAAGGCAACCAAGGCGCTGGCGTTTCACTGTCCCTATCTGCCGAAGGCAAGAGCGAGGTCGAGGTGACCAACGCAGGCTCGATTGCCGGTCGCGGCAATGCAGGCGCTGGTCTGGGCACCGCCGGAGATGGCATCCGTCTGGAAGGTGCCCGGCTGGAAGGCGGCGGCTTTGGCCCTGCCCTGTTCACCGGCACAATCACCAACACCGGCTCGGTCACGTCCGAGGGCGCGAATGGAACAGTTGGTGCATTCCGCGCAGTGAACAACGTCAATTTTCAGGGCCAGTTGGTCAACGAAGAAACCGGCGTCTTTGCGGGTGGTCAGAACGGTGTCTACTTTGGCACGGGTGATCATTCAGGCGGGTCTTTCGTCAACCGGGGCACTGTCACCTCGGACAGCCGCGCGCTGAACATCGACGGTGAAGGGCTCGAGGTCATCAACGAAGGTGCCATTCTGGGCACCGGTAACCAGCGCAATGGCACCGTGTACGCCGATGGTACCGCCGACAACTATACCTTTACCAACACCGGTCTGGTTGACGCAGGCGAAGGCAATAACGGCTCGGCCGTCTCGCTGCAAACCGGTGATGTGTCTGGGGATGTGGTCTCGGCCGCTGTCGTGAACGAAGGCACGCTGCAAGGTCGCGGAGACGCCACAGAGGGCAACCAGGTGGGCGACGGCTTGCGCCTGTTCACCAGCCAGGATGACGCGTCCTTTGCCGGAGTTGTCGTCAACGAAGGTCTGATCGCGGGGTCCGAGGACTCGGACGCTGCGGCGGGCTTGCGCGTTGATGGCGGGTTGAACCTTGTCGGTGCCGTCCTGAACGAGGGCGAAATCCGCGGCACGGTCAACGCAATCGACGCCTCGGATGCCGGTACCGTCACCATCGTCAACGACGATGAAGGCGTGATCAACGGTAACGTTCTGCTGAGCGATGGCGACGATATCTTTGTCGATCTGGGCACCACCAATGGTGACATCGACGGTGGCGCAGGTAATGACGTTCTGATTGCCGGCGATGCCGATAATGTTCTGACCGGCGGCCTGGGCAATGACTTCATCGACGGTGGAGACGGCATCGACACGGCCGACTTCTCGGATCTGGACGTCGCGGTCGAGGTTCGTCTGGACGCCAACGGCGATGGCACCGCCACCCGCGATACCGGGTTCAACATCTCGGTCACCGATGCGGTTGTCGCGGCACCGGATCAGTTCGGGTCCAACATTGCCGATGGTGCCGGTTTTGTTGAGCAGGCGGTTCAAGGCAACCTCTACTACAACATCCACACCAACCAGTTCCCAGCGGGTGAAATCCGCGGGCAGCTATCGGTCGACAGCGACGTGACCGAAAACGGTATCCGCACCGTTAGCCTGAGTGGCGGTCTAGACGCGGCGCAAGAGCCAGGGCCGCTGTCAAACAGCGAAGCGACCGGAGAGGCCACCGTTGTCATCACGCAGAACCTGAACACTGGTGAGGTCACCTATTCCAGTGAACTGAGCGTTGTTGGCATCAGCGAGGCAGAGCTGGGCACCCCAATCCCGGGCACTGTTTCGGCAATCCATCTGCACAATGCTCCGGCGGGCGTGAACGGCCCGGTGGTGCAGGACACTCTGGTCGACGCAGGTGCAACGCTGGATGTGAATGCGACCGGGGGCACCGGTGTCATCGGTCAGGACGTTGTCGAAAACCAGTTCGAGACTGACGTGCTGCAGTCCATCGAAAACGTCATCGGCTCAGATGACGGCGACGTCATCGTCGGGAGCGATCTGTCCAACGTGCTGAATGGTGGCGCGGGCGGAGATCTGATCTCGGGCGAAGGCGGTGATGACATCCTCATCGGCGGGCTGGGACGAGACACGTTCTCGTTCGGTGAAGACTTCGGCAATGACGTGATCCAGGACTTTGAGATCGGTCGCGATCAACTGCAGTTCGGCGACCTCGGCCCCGATTTCGGCGGTGCGGTGAATGTTGCGCAGGATGGCAATGACACCCTGATCACCTTTGGCAACGAAGGCTCGGTCCGTCTGGCCGGCATCAACAGCGCAGACCTGACCGAAGACGACTTCGTCGCCTAAGCGATCCACAGCGGGGCGGTCTTGTGGCCGCCCCGCTTGCCAAACCGGAAAGGGCTATCCGATGTTCCAGAAATCCAATCCCATCAAAACCGCCTGGGGATCGCTGCGCAAAGGCTTTGTTGCGGTTGCGGTCTTCAGCCTGTTCCTGAACCTCTTGATGCTGGCCGGGCCGCTATACATGCTGCAGGTGTATGACCGGGTTCTGACCAGCCAGAACATAGACACATTGATCGCCTTGTCCGTGTTGCTGGCGGGGGTATTCATCGTCATTGCGTGCCTCGACCTGATGCGGATGCGCATTCTGGGCCGCCTGGCCGCCCGGTTCGAACTCAGCGTCGGCGCGCCCGTCCTGGGGGCCGCCATGCGCCGCCGGGTCCAAGGAGAAGCTGAGGCAGGCGAAAACCTGGTCGGGGATGTGAACGGGTTCCGCGAATTCATTTCCGGCACCACCCTGACCGCCTTTTTCGATGCTCCGTGGATACCCATCTATCTGATGGTTCTTTATGTGCTGCACCCGTTTCTGGGTCTGTTGGGTCTGGCCGGCGCGCTGACCTTGACATTGATGGCGCTGATCAACAACGCCCGATCCCGAGGCCCGATGCAGCAGGCCGCGCAGGCACGGGGGCGGTCAGACGCGCTGTTCAAGATCAGCGACAAGAATGCCGAATTGGTCCATGCGCTGGGTATGAAATCCGATCTTGTGCGCCGCTGGACCGCCCTTCAGACCGATGCGCACCAGCACAAAACCCGCGCCGCTGATCGGGTCGCCAGCTTTTCCGTTTTGTCCAAGACCATACGCATGGGTCTGCAATCGGCGGTTCTGGGGATGGGCGCGGCGCTGGCCGTGATCGGCGAGTCCACCGCAGGCGTCATGATTGCCGCCACGATTGTTCTAGCCCGTGCACTTGCACCGATTGATCAGTTGATCGGCCAGTGGCGTACGTTTTTGGCTGCGCGCGGGTCCTATAGCAAGATCAAACAATTGACCGAAGACTTCGCCGAGGCGCCTCCAAACCTGAACCTTCCCCGCGCGTTCAAATCGATGGACGTCCGCATCGCTCAGGCAGGACCGCCACTTGCGATCAATGCCACCATCAGGGCGATTGATATCAGCCTCAAGGCCGGGGACATTCTGGCTGTGATCGGCCAAAGCGGCTCGGGCAAGACCACGCTGGGCAAGATGCTTGCGGGTATCTGGCATCCGCAACGGGGAGAGGTTTTGCTCGACGGTAGTCCGATGTCGAAGTGGAACCCGGAAGACCTGGGCAAACAGATTGGATACCTGCCGCAGGATGTCGAGCTGTTCGATGGCACAATCCGCGAGAACATTGCCCGGTTCTCAACTGCGATCGACGATGCCGAGGTCTTGCGTGCCGCGCGCGAAGCAGGGGTTCACGAACTGGTCAGCGGTTTGCCTGACGGATACGAAACCAGGCTTGGCCGCGGTTTTTTCCTGTCTGGCGGTCAGCGTCAGAGGCTGGCTCTGGCCCGCGCGCTATACGGTGATCCGTTTGTTCTCGTTTTGGATGAACCCAACTCGGACCTGGATGCCGAGGGCGAACAGGCCCTGCGGGATGCATTGCTGGCCGTACAGGAGCGCGGTGGGATTGCCATTGTTATGACCCATCGCCCAGCCACGCTGCAGGCGGCGAACAAGGTGATGGTGCTGCGCAACGGCAATCAAACCCAGTTCGGCGACAAGCAGGACGTTCTGAAAGTCAATCGCCGCAACGTTCTGGACAAACCAACACAACCGGCACCCAGCCGGAAGGATGAAACTCAGATCACAGGAGCGGCCCAATGACTGACCTGGTTAAATATTCAGCCCCTCGCACTGCGGTGGGATTTCACGAGGCACAGCTGAAAGAGATTTCAGACAGTTCCCCTGGCATCGCCCGCTATGTCCTGTTCGGCCTGTTCACCTTGGCGGTTTTTGTCGGCGGCAGCGCCTATTGGGCCTTTGCCTCGAAACTGGACGGGGCCGTGGTTGCACCTGCATCCTTTGTGGTAGAGGGCCAACGCAAAACGGTCGAGCATCTGGACGGCGGCATTATTCAGTCGATCCTGGTCACAGACGGCCAATTTGTGCAGGCAGGGCAACCTCTGGTTCAGCTCGACAGCACCGAGATTAACGTGGATCTTAGCGTTCAGGGTAGCCAGTTGGGTGAGCTGTCGGTTCGCCGCGCGCGCCTGCTGGCGCAAATGAGCGGGCAGAGCCAGTTTGAAGAAACCACCGCCTTGGCTGGGTTCCGCGAAGGAATGGACCGCCTGCACTGGGTCTCACCCTACCTGACCCAGAAACAACTATTTGACGCCGAAGCCCGCGCCCGCCGGACCGAAGCGCAGATCAACGCGCAACGCATCACGGGCCTACGCAACCAGATCTCGGGTCTGGCTGAACAGCGCCACGCGGCCCGCAACCAGATCAAGATTACGCAGGTTGAGTTGTCCAACCTGGAGACACTGTTAGACAAGGGTCTTGTCGCCGTTACGCGGGTCAGCGCACGGCAGATCGAGTTGGAACGCCTGGCCGGCGTTGACGCATCGTTGCGCACCCAGATCGCCCAGGCCGAAGATCAGGTGCAGGAGTTGGAGCTGTCCCTGCTCAGCCAGCAAAAACTGCGGGATGAGGTCCTCGCCGGGGAGCTGGCTGTTGTTGAGGCACAGCTGGATCTGGTCCGACCGCAATTCGCAGGCACGCTGGCGCGCCTGAAGCGAACACAGGTTCTGGCCCCGACCAGCGGACGCGTGGTGAATTTGGAAGTGTCAACCAATGGCGGGGTGATCCGCCCGGGTGCGCCAATCATGGATATCGTCCCCGCCGATCAGGCACTGATCGTCGAGGCACGGGTCAAGACCGGCGACATCGATAAGCTGCGGATCGGTCAATCAACGCGCATCCGCCTGTCGGCCTTTGCGCAAGCGGACGTGCCCGAAGCTGTGGGGCAGATCTTCGACATCTCAGCCGATGTGCTTGAGGATGAACGCACCGGCGAAGCCTATTACAAGGCGCGGGTAAAGCTGGATGCCGAACAACCGCGCGACGTGGCCGCATTAGAACTGGTGCCCGGCATGCCCGCAGATTTGTTCGTCAATACCGGCGAACGCGCCGTCATAAGCTATCTGTCGCAACCCATCAGCGATCGGTTGGCAAAGACCTTTATCGAGTGATTACGGCTGCCTGCGCCCGCGATTTGGGCGCAGGTATTTCTAAGATCGTTGTCCCGATCCATCCAGCATCAATACGTGCTTAAGTGTCAGACGCCGTAACGCGCCATGAACATGTCCACTGCGTGCAACGCGATCTCATCAATCTCGGATTGTTTGAAATTGGTCTGAATGCCCAACGCGGCTTTGGTCCAGAAGCGAACCTTGCACAGTTCAGAGAACTGTTCGGCTGCAATCTGAACATCTTCGATAACCAATTCGCCTTTTTGTACGGCCTTTTCCAAATATTCGACCATATGACGCTGGCCATTCTGAGGCCCGGATTCGTAAAACGCCTGGCCCAATTCAGGGAACCGATCCCGCTCGGCCACGCAGATACGAAACACCTGCTGCGCGAAATCGGACACAAGAAATGCGGTTAGCTGTGTTGCCGTGATCGTCAACACTTCGCGCGCGGGTTTGGAGTCATCGATCATCGAAATGACTTTTTCAGCCATACGCTTGCATTCGGTCTGGGCGACTTCCATGAACAGCAGACGCTTGTCAGGGAAATAGCTGTAGAGCGTTGCCTTGGACACGCCCGCCGCCCGCGCGATGTCATCGACGCTGGCACCTTCGAACCCATCCGCCATGAAAACTTCTCGGGCTCCGCGCAAAACCTGATCGAATTTGCGGCCCGTGCGAAGGATGGCGGCTGTCTGAGTCATGAGCTCTCCTAGGGTTAGTGTTCCCCTCAAATTATAAACCGATCAGTACAGATACAACGATTCGCGCGTCCCGTTGCGTAACGGAATGTGAATTCTGAATGCTTTTGCCCCGCAAACACGTGGCTTCCGGTCGTTGTCGTTCAGGGCTTGCTGCGCGGTCAAACGATGCTAACACTTTGGGCATGGTCGAAATATTTCTGCGCACACTTCCGTTTTTCGCGATCATCGGCCTGGGATACTGGGCCGGGCGCAGCCGCTTTTTCACGGAAGACGCAACAGCCTATCTGACAAAGTTCGTGTTCTATTTCGCACTGTCGGCGATGCTGTTCCGCTTTGCTGCCACCCTGCCCTTTGCCGACATTTTCAACGGTCGGCTGATGGCGGGCTATCTGCTGGGCACCCTCGCCGTGTATGGTCTGGCAACTGGTGTGGCCTGGGTTCGCAGGCTTGATATTCCTACCGCAGCGGTCGAGGCCCAATGTGCCGCCATCGGAAATGTCGGCTTTCTGGGACTACCGATGCTGGCGCTGTTGTTGTCCGAGGCCGCCATTGGGCCAGTCATGCTGGTTCTGACCGTTGATCTGGTGGTGTTTTCGTCCTTGATCGTGATTTTGATCAACGCGGGACGCGACGGGCGTCTGACCCCGGCAACGTTGCGCCTGATTGGGTTGGGATTGTTGAAGAACCCAATGATCGTTTCGATTTCCGCAGGGCTTCTGTGGTCGGCTGTGCAAGTGCCCGTTCCGGCGGCACTCAATGATTTTCTGACCATTCTGGGCGGGGCGGCCACACCGGGGGCTTTGTTTGCAATTGGGGCTTCTTTGGCGTCCAAGTCCGCTGAACGCATTCAGGTTGCAGCGTGGCTGAGTTTTTGCAAGTTGGTCATTCACCCGGCTTGTGTGGCCGTGGTGCTGTTGTGGCTGATGCCAGTCGATGCCTTTTCCGCCACGGTCGCAATTGCCGCCGCGGCACTGCCGGTGGCCGGAAATGTATACATGCTGGCCGCCCATTACCGCGTCGCACCGCACCGGGCCTCAGCAGCGATCCTGCTGTCGACTGCGGTCAGTATCCTGACCGTGCCGGTGGTCATCGCCTGGGTTGGGACACTCTAAACTAGGGCGTTCAAAAAAGTGCGTGCCGTAGTCGCGTGGCCTTTACGCGGCGCTCTTGGATCGTTAGCCATAACGCGATCTAGAATTAAGGACACTGCTTGATGGAAACCCTTTCGGAAAACGCCTGTTTCGGTGGCGTGCAGGGCGTCTACCGCCATGCGTCGTCAGCCTGCCAATGCGACATGACCTTTGGTCTGTTTCTACCCGTCGAGGCCAAGGACGGCCCGGTTCCGGTTCTGTGGTATTTGTCCGGCCTGACCTGCACCCACGAAAATGCCATGACGAAGGCCGGCGCGCAGGCCTGGGCGGCTGAACAAGGCATTGCCGTCGTGTTCCCTGACACTTCGCCCCGGGGTGAAGGTGTGGCCGATCATGAGGATTACGATCTGGGCCAAGGCGCCGGGTTCTATGTGAATGCAACGCAAGGCCCCTGGGCACCGCATTTCAACATGTGGGATTACGTGGCCGAAGAACTACCTGCCCTGCTGGCGCAAAACTTCACCATCGACATGGAGCGTCAGGCGATCACCGGTCATTCAATGGGCGGCCACGGGGCGCTGACGCTCGCGATGAACCTGCCGGGTCGGTTCCGGTCGGTTTCGGCCTTCGCGCCGATTTCGAACCCGACCGGCGCGGATTGGGGACGCAAACAGCTGAGCGCATATCTGGGCGATGACGAAACAGCCTGGGCCAAGCACGATGCCTCATTGACGATGAAAGAGGTTGGCTTCGACGGTCCAATCCTGATCGACACCGGTGCCAATGATCAGTTCATCGACCTTCTGCGCCCTGAGGCGCTGGCGACAGCCATCGCGGAACGACGCCAGCAGGCAACCTATCGTTTGCAGCCGGGCTATGATCACTCGTATTTCTTTGTATCGACCTTCATGGAGGATCACATCACCTTCCACGCCGAAGCGCTGTACGGGGACTGACGGATGAGCAAATTTGACTATGACCTGATCATCATCGGGTCAGGGCCATCAGGACGTTCCGCAGCGATCCAGGCTGGCAAACTGAAACGGCGTGTGCTGGTGATTGACCGCAAGGACCGGTTTGGCGGCGTGTCGGTTCATACCGGTACCATCCCCTCGAAAACCCTGCGTGAAACGGTGCTGAACCTGTCCGGCTGGCGCGAGCGCAGCTTTTACGGGCGTTCGTACCGGGTCAAGGATCAGATCCGCGCCGAGGACCTCAAGGCGCGCCTGCACATGACGCTGGATCACGAAGTCGACGTGCTGGAACATCAGTTCAACCGCAACCACGTGGAAACCCTGAACGGTTTGGCCAAGTTCGTCGGGCCGCATGAAGTTGAGGTTGCCACCGATGCCGGCGAGACCACACGACTGACCGCGGCTAAATTCCTGATTGCCACCGGGACTAAGACCTACCGCCCCGATTACGTGCCCTTCAACGGCAAGACCGTGGTCGACGGCGATGACTTTCTGGAAATGGCCGAGATTCCGCGCTCGCTTGTCGTGATCGGCGCGGGGGTAATCGGCGTTGAATATGCCACGATGTTCTCGGCACTGGATGTGCGTGTAACCCTGATCGAGCCGCGCGAGACGTTCCTGGATTTCATCGACAAGCGGCTGATCCATGATTTTACTCATCAGATCCGTGAAAACGGCGTTGATCTGCGGTTGGGATCTGCGGTGGAAAAGATTGAGGACGCGGGCGACCATGTCGAAGTCTCGCTGGACAACGGTCGTCATGTCCGTGGCGAGATGCTGCTGTTTGCGGCCGGGCGGATGGGGGCGACCTCGGCGTTGAATTTGGATTCCGTTGGTTTGGAAACGGATCACCGCAACCGCATCAAGGTGGATCGCAAGACCTATCAGACCACCGTGCCGCATATCTACGCCACCGGCGATGTGATCGGGCATCCTTCACTGGCTTCAACCTCACTGCAACAGGGTCGCGTGGCGGCTTGTCATGCACTGGACACCCCCACCCTGCCGGAGAGCCCGTGGTATCCATATGGCATCTATTCGGTGCCTGAGATTTCCACCTGCGGCATGTCAGAAGAAGAGCTACAGGAACGAGAAATTCCATATGAGGTTGGCGTGGCGCGGTTCCGCGAAACCTCGCGCGGGCATATCATGGGGCTGGAGCATGGCATGCTGAAAATGCTGTTCTCGCTGAAAACCCGCCGGGTGCTGGGCGTGCAGATCGTGGGCGAAGGGGCGACTGAGCTGATTCATATCGCGCAAGCGGTGCTGAACCTGAAAGGCACGGTGGACTACTTCGTGCAGAATACGTTCAACTACCCGACCCTGGCCGAAGCCTACAAGATCGCCGGTCTGGACGCGTTCAACCGAATGCCGATCCCGGAGGAATTCAAGGTGCGCAAGAAACCCGCAGAACCCGCCAAGAAACAGGCCAAGAAGGCGTGACCACGCTGTATGTAGATGGCGATGCCTGTCCCGTGAAGCCCGAAGCCGAGCGGGTCACAACACGCCACAAGGTGCCGATGGTGCTGGTCTCGAATGGCGGGCTGCGGCCATCGGCCAATCCCCTGGTGCAGGTCGTCATCGTTGCGGAAGGCGCGGACGAGGCCGACAAGTGGATCGCCGAGCGTTGTGGGCCTGGGGATGTGGTGGTGACCTCGGATATCCCTTTGGCCGCCAAATGCGTTGAAGCCGGGGCACGGGTGCTGCGCCCAAATGGTGAAGCGTTTACGGCGGCCAATATCGGCCAGCAGCTGGCGATGCGCGATCTGATGGCCGACTTGCGGGCGGCCAACCCGCTGGGGGCTGGTGGCGGAGGCAAACCCTTTGGCAAAGCAGACCGATCCCGGTTTCTGGATGCGTTGGAACGTGAGTTGCGCGCGGCACTGCGCCGTTAGCTCTCCCGCCCGTCGGCGACGCATCAATGATGCGCCTTCTCCCGTTGGGCTGGGCAGCGCTGCGCGCTGCGGTTCCGCCTTGTAAATTTGGGCTGAGGTTGGTTCAGTCGGGAACAAGCAGAGATTGATTTGACAGGGGCGTAACATGCCGATTGAAGCCGTAATTTTCGACATTGGAAATGTTCTGATCGAATGGCAGCCAGAGCGTTACTATGACAAGGCCATTGGAGAAGACCGTCGCCGCGCCATGTTTGCCGAGGTCGATCTGCACGGGATGAACGATCTGGTCGATCAGGGTCACCACTTCACCGACACGATCTATGACTGGGCCGAGAAATACCCCGAATGGCGCGACGAAATCCGTATGTGGCACGACAAGTGGATTGAACTGGCCACGCCAGAAATCCCGCATTCCGTTCGCCTGCAACGGGCCCTGCGCGCAAAGAAAATCCCTGTTTTCGCGCTCACTAATTTTGGGGTGCAGAATTTCGACTATGCCACCACGGTTTATCCGTTCCTGAACGAATTTGACCGCCAATACGTCTCGGGCCGGATGCAAACGGTCAAGCCGCACGCCCCGATTTATGAGATGGTCGAGGACGATTGTGGCCTACCGCCCAGCAGTCTGCTGTTTGCCGATGACCGGATCGACAATATCGAAACGGCGCGCGCGCGGGGCTGGCAGACGCATCACTTCACTGGCCCTCAGGGTTGGGCGGAAAGGTTGGTGGCCGAAGGTCTGCTGACCCCGGACGAAGCCAAGTAGATCAGGCCGGAACCGGCGTCGCGCTGCGGTTTTCGCGAATGGGCAGGTGGACAATGGCGCTGAAGGCACCAACCGCCACCCCGATCCACCAGACCATTGTGTAATCACCATAGACGTCATACATGCGCCCGCCCAGCCAAACGCCGAGGAAGCCGCCAATCTGGTGGCTGAGGAAGATAAAACCGTACAGTGTACCCATATAGCGCAATCCGTACAGATGCGCGACCAATCCCGAGGTCAGAGGCACCGTGGCCAGCCAGAGCGAGCCCATGACAATCGAAAATACGATGACAGACATTGGTGTGATCGGCATGAGGATAAAGATCGCAGCCGCCAATGTGCGGGCGGCATAGATCGACGCCAGCAGGTATTTCTTGGGGAAGTGGTTACCGGCCCAACCAGCCAGCAAGGTGCCGCCAATATTCGCCAGCCCCACCAGCGAGATTGCCACGGCCCCCAGGGCCGAAGTGGTGGTGATGCCCAGCGAATGCAGCACACCTCCGGGTTGGATCGGACCGCACATCTCGGTCACGAAGGCAGGGAAATGTGCGGTGATGAACGCCAGCTGATAGCCGCAGCTGAAGAACCCCAGAAAGATCATCGCATAAGAAGGATCGCGGAAGGCGCGGCCCAGAATCTGGCTCATGCTCTCTTCCAGCTCGGCTTTGCTGACCGTTTGCGGTGCGCGCATGAATGGCAGCGTTAGCACGAGGGCTAGAATCGCAGCTGCAAAGACAAGAAACACCTGCTGCCAGGGCAGGAAGCTGAGCAACCATTCTGCCGTTGGTGCGCCAATCACCTGTCCGAAACTGCCCGCCGCCGTGACGATGGCCAAAGACATCGAGCGGTTCTTGTCAGACGACGCACGCCCGACCACCGCCAGCACGACACCGAAACCCGTGCCCGCGATGCCAAATCCAACCAGCCACGCATACATCTGATGCCCGAACGGCGTTATAGACCAGGCCGACAACACCATACCGGCCGCATAGGTTAATGCGCCGAGAATGATGGCTTTTCGATCGCCAATCTTTTCGGCCATTGCGGCAAAGATCGGCTGTCCAATCCCCCAGGCCAGGTTCTGAATCGCGATGGCCAGCGAGAAATCAGTGCGCAGCCAGCCAAACTCGCTGGCGATTGGAATCTGGAACACCCCGAACGACGCGCGCACGGCAAAGCTGACCGTGATGATGATACATCCGACGATCAGGATCGGGTTCAGCAGGCGTGCAGAGTGCGGCATGGGGACCTCGGGGGTATTGGTTCGGTGGACGTTAGCGAATTTGAGCAGACGGTCAAATCAGCAGATTTGCGGTCACGGATAAGGAAATTTGATGGGTCGTGGGAAATGGCCGCTTTTCAAGGCTAATCGTGGGCGCTATGGCTCGACTCCATGACGGATCTGATTTCGATTTACAACGCCCGCATTGCCGAGGGCGGCCTGACCCGGGACGATGCGCAAGAGGCCGTCCTACCCCATTTTGAACGTATTCGCGCGGCGCTGTCCGCCCCGGTTAAACGCGGGTTGTTCCGCAAGGCTCCGCCCCCGCCCGAGGGCTTGTATCTTTGGGGCGGCGTGGGGCGCGGAAAATCCATGTTGATGGATATGTTTGTCGATGCGTTGGGGGACATTCCCGCACGTCGGGTGCATTTCCATGCGTTTATGCAGGAAATTCACGCTGGTATGCACAAGGCCCGTCAGGACGGAGTCGAGGATGCCTTAGCTCCGGTGGCGAAAGAGGTCGTGAATTCGGTCAGGCTGCTGGCTTTTGACGAGATGCAGATTACCGATATCACCGATGCGATGATCGTCGGGCGACTGTTCGACCTGCTTTATGAAGACGGCGTTGTGGTTGTGACCACGTCAAACCGGCACCCTGACGATTTGTACAAAGACGGGCTGAATAGGCAGTTGTTCCTGCCCTTTATCGCCCGCATCAAGGAACAGCTTCAGGTATGGGAGCTGGTATCCCCCACCGATTACCGCCAAAACCGGCTAGAAGGCGCACCGGTCTACTTCACCCCAATCGGACCTGAGGCACGGCAGAACATTCGTGACGTCTGGACCGATCTGTCGGGCGGTGCGGCAGAACCGCTAGTCTTGCAAGTCAAAGGCCGGTCGGTCGAGCTGCCGGCCTTTCGGAACGGAGTTGCCCGGGCCACGTTCTACGATCTGTGTGGTCGCATGTTGGGCCCGGCGGATTATCTGGCAATTGCGGATGAGTTGAAGGTTCTGGTGCTGGAGGACATCCCGCGCCTGTCGCGTAACAATTTTAACGAGGCTAAACGGTTCGTCACGCTGATTGACGCCTTATATGAGGCCAAGGTCAGGCTAATTTGCTCCGCCGCTGCTGAACCCGAGATGCTGTATGTCGAAGGCGAAGGGACGTTCGAGTTTGAACGCACTGCCTCGCGACTGCGGGAAATGCAGGATCAGGACTGGGGGAAATAGGGGGCTCTGCCCCCGCCGCGCTTTGCGCGCCTCCCCCGAGGTATTTTTGGCCAGATGAAGCCCCTGCGGGCGGAGATTTTAGCCGTTTTCGCGCAAGATGTTTCCCGCCAGATACAGCGAGCCGCAGATCAGAACGCGGGCTTGTGGGTTTTCCCTGACAATTGCTTTCAGAGCGTCAGCAACACTGTCGGCGGATGTGGCAAATAGGTTGACTTTAGCCGCGGCAGCGGCCGTGTCTTCGGCACTCAGCGTTGCGGCCTCGCCAGGGATCGATACTGCGGTCAGGCTTTGGGCCTGTTTCGCGAGCGGTGCGAGGTAACCTGTCACGTCTTTGGTGTTAAGCATACCGCAGATCATATGCGTCGGGCGTTCTGGCAGTTTGGCCAAAAGATCAGCCAGTGCTACTCCGGCGGCGGCATTGTGACCGCCATCCAGCCAAAGCTCGGCTTGTGGTGCGGCCTCGACCAGGGGACCTGATTTCAAGCGCTGCATACGGGCGGGCCATTCGGCACGGGACACAGCGGACTCATAAGCGTCATCGCCCAGTTCAAGGTGCCGCAGAACAGCCAGCGCAGCGCCAGCGTTTTGCATTTGATGCGCACCCAGCAGGTTGGGCAATGGCAGGTCACGCAATCCGGTTTCGTCCTGATAGATCAGGCGCCCGTTTTCCTCATGTACATGCCAGTGCTGACCGTGGACCAATAGCGGAGCACCCAGACGTGCGGCGGTGTATTCGATGACCTCTAGCGCCTCGTCCTGTTGCGGGCCGACGATACAGGGCACACCGGGTTTGATAATGCCCGCCTTTTCGGCTGCGATCTTGCCCAGCGTATCTCCCAGAAACTGTTCGTGGTCGATTGAAACTGGCGTGATCACCGTTACGGCCGGTTCATGTATGACATTCGTGGCATCCAGACGACCACCCAACCCGACCTCAAGCAGCGTGTAATCTGCCTGCGTCCGCGCAAAAGCCAGAAGGGCTGCGCAGGTCGTGATCTCAAAATAAGTGATGTTCTCGCCATCATTGGCGGCGTAACATTCATCCAGAACCGCGGTCAAAGCGGGTTCCGAAATCAGCTCTCCGGCCAAGCGGATGCGTTCGTGAAACCGCGCAAGATGCGGCGAGGTATAAGCGTGGGCAGACAGCCCTGCGCCCTCCAACCCGGCACGGATCATCGCCTGGGTCGAGCCCTTGCCATTGGTTCCGGCGATATGGATCACCGGTGGCAGCTTGACCTGCGGATTGTCCAAAGCTGCTAGCAAACGCCAGACACGGTCCAAGGTCAGGTCAATGATCTTGGGATGCAGCGCCATCATCCGATCGAGGATGACGTCAGATGTCGGGCTGGTCATTCTTCGACCGTTTCCTCGGCTGGGGTTTCGGCCTTAGCCTCTTCGGGTTGGGGCGCGGGCAGATCGCCTTTGACCGCTGGCGGCTGGTTCATCAGCATCCGGGTAATGGTGATCAGTTCTTCACGCATCTCGGTCCGCTTGGTCACGCGGTCCAACATGCCATGATCCAGCAGGTATTCCGCGCGCTGGAACCCTTCGGGCAGTTTTTCACGGATGGTCTGTTCAATCACGCGCGGCCCTGCAAAGCAGATCAGCGCATTGGGTTCCGAAATATGAACATCACCCAGCATCGCATAAGACGCGGTCACGCCACCAGTAGTAGGGTGCGTCAGCACAACAATATAGGGCAGGTTTGCCTCTTTCAGCATTTCAACAGCCACGGTTGTACGCGGCATCTGCATCAGGCTGAGGATGCCTTCTTGCATCCGTGCGCCGCCTGCGGCTGAGAACAGAATCAACGGGCGCTTCAGTTTCACCGCCTCTTGTGCGGCGGCGATGATGGCGTTGCCGACATACATGCCCATAGACCCGCCCATGAACGAGAAGTCCTGCGCGGCGGCCACAATCGGGGTGCGTCCGATTTCGCCCCGGGCAACCAGCATTGCCTCAGACTCGCCGGTCTTTTTCTGGGCTGCTTTCATGCGATCCGGGTATTTCTTCTGATCCCGGAACTGCAGCGGATCGGTGGTTGGTGCGGGAACTTCGACCTCGGTGAAAATACCACCGTCAAACAGGTGTGCGAAACGGTCCCGCGGGGTGATTGCCATGTGGTGATCACATTGGGTGCATACATTCTGGTTTTCCGCCAGTTCACGGTGGAACAGCATCGTGCCGCATTCATCGCACTTGTGCCAAAGGTTTTCGGGCACTTCCCGGCGCGAGAAGATCGAATTGATCCGGGGACGGACGTAGTTTGTGATCCAGTTCATGTCGGAACCTTGTTTTGCGGCATTGACGTCAAATAAGACGCAACGGAAGGAAATGCAATCAACGCCTAAGCGCAAGACGTGCAGTTAACCAGCTGACGGTCATTACTGCGAAATCCACAAACAGCCATTGCCGCAATGTGCCGGTTTCAGACATGTCGTAGGGCAGCAGATACAATGCCAGCCCGCTGAGCGTTTCAGGCAGCGAAATGAACAAAAGCGCGACCGCATTGTTCAGGAAATGCAACGCGATAGCAGGTCCCAATGTTCCGGACCTTGCGGTCAAATCCGCCGCCAACAAGCCGAAGATACACGCCCAAATGGCCACCAACAGGGCATTCTCGCCGGTGACACCGGGCGCATAATGCCCCGCTGCGAACAGTACCGAAGGTACTCCCATCCAGATCACCGGAGATCGGAATCTAGCCGCCAAGCATTGCTGGATATAGCCGCGAAACAGCACTTCTTCGGCGCTGGTCTGAATCAGGACCGCAATCACCGACACCGGCAGCAAAAGCAACCATGTGGACAGAGCCAGGTTTTGCGTCAGCGTCTCACCCATGCCATAGGGTGGCAGGGCCGCCATGATCAGGCCCAGAATCACCAAGCCCCGCAGGACCATCCAGAATTGTTGCAATAACAGGCGGCGCGGGCCAAGGATAGCGGCCAGTGACCGGTGCTGCATTTGACGGGCGGCGATAGCCACGCCCAATGTCAGGAAACCGAAGCTAAGCAGCAGAATCAGCGCGGCCGACGTTGAGGTTCCGTGCAAAAGACCCTGCGCCTGATCTGGTTGAAGCAATTGCCCGATAAAGGCAAACAACACTGCGTTCAACGTCACATAGAGAACAAGGACAATACCCAGACCCGCCGCAAGGCGCCACAGTTCGGGCCGGGCGCGCGCGTCGCCCACAAGCCCTTCGTGGGCGGCATATGCGTCCGGGTCAGGCATTGTTGCCAGAGCTTTCACCTTCGACAGATTGTGGGATTTCAGGGAACACGTCAGATGCATGCTTGATTGTGTTGATCCTTGTGGACAACGTGGTCAGATACCCGGCAACGGTTTGCAACAACTGAACCGCCACCGACGCATCGCTTTCGATCACGGCGCGCAATTCCTCTGCCCCGATGCGCAGGAACGTACAATCTGTGGCCGCTGTCAGATCCAATTGACGGACATCGCCGGTGATAATTGACAGATCGCCGATCAACCGACCGGGTTCAATGATCGATATGGTGCGCGTGCCACCGCTTTCATCGGTCCAGTCCAGATTGGCCTGCCCTTTAATGCACAGATACGCCGCGTCGGGTGCTTGCCCACGGGAAAAGATCATCTGCCCCGACGCAGCCTCGTACCATTGTGCCGAAAATGCCAGCAGCCGCTGATTGCGCGCATCCAGCCCCGAAAACAGCTCGGTCGAGGATATGATCTGCAGCTTGCGGCTCAGATCAGCTGAGGCCCCGTCTTCGTGGTGGGTTTGGGTGCGCGATACCCCATCAATTCGGCCATCCTTGATTTCAATGAACAGGTCATAGGCCTCGGGGTGGGCAAAATGATCTTCCATGAAGATCATGATCGAGTCGGGCAGCAATTCACGCAGCCGCAGGCGTGTGCGCAGACGGCTTTGGGAATCGTGGCTGGCAAGGGCTTTGTCGAGGATCAGGATATCCGGACGTTTGATCCCCGCGCGGGAAAACGCCGCGCGCTCTTGAAACACGGTTGGCAGGTTGTTCCCGCCCAGCCCGGTCGGCAGATCGTACAAGGTTGACGCGGCCCGACGGCGCAGACCGGCCTCGTTCACGGCCTGGGCTACAACGTCTTCGATCTCATCGGCATGAGCACCAGCCATCAGGGATACCCGGCCATAAATCGCATTCTCCATCACCGTCAGGCGCGGGATGTAGCTGTCGGGCGACAACGGCACGAACATGCCATCCAATGCGCCGCGCAGCCGTTCGGCCTGATCCTTGCGGATGGACAGAATCTTGTCCTTGTATTCCTCGGGGAAATCCGGGCCAATCTGCTCAGCCGTCAGCAGGAACGGCAGCGTCAGCAGCAACGCGCGCTCATCCTCGGAAATCCCGGCTTCTCCTTTCGACTTACGCCGATCCTTGATGTCGAGCAGACGGTGATACATGTCCTTGGACATCCCCAGACGCAGGAACAGCGGGTGATCGGTGCCGTCGCGGCCAAAGGCCTGATCCAATGTTTCCATCACGGCGCTGGCCATGGACATGGCGTCATCGGCAAGATCATGCATTCCAAGCATGTTCTTGAACCGCCGGTCGTCGGCCATGGACTCTGGCGTGATATCCCGAGACGGGGTTGCATAGAGCAGGTTACCACCAAGGGGAACAGCCGGGTTGAAGCGATCCGGGTCGAACCGGTAAACGTGTTGGTCCAGCTCTTTTTCCCGCAGCTTTTCCGCAATCGTACCCCGCAGGTTAACCACGTCCTGCGCCAGATCCGGATGCAGATTGGGATCGAATTGTGTGCGCAGGGTGCGACGCAGCATAAGTTCGTCAGTACCCATCGCTTCGACCAGCTGGAACCACCAGGCGCGAATGTCATCAACATCGTCCAGCCCGGCAAGCCCCGGATCAATCCATTCATCCGTCAGCGAATCCGTCGGGTTTCCGGACCGGGCAGCTTCGATCTGCCAGCGGGTCGGTGCCGTGGCTGCATCGGCCTCATGCTGAGGATGCGGGCGCAAAGGCATCAACAGATTGTCGCCCAGCGTACCGTCGAACAGATAGGGCCGCGAATAGGCATAGCCGATCCGGGCCGCTATCACGACCTGATGCAAGTCTTTCAGATTGTGACCCGCCATGATCACATCGCCCTGCACCGGCAGGACCTCGCGAGTCAACACCTGCGCCAGCGCATTTCGTTCCGCAGCGTGGGTCGACTGGATGGCTACCCTCGCGCCCTTGGGAATGGTCAGGTCGATATCTTCCAGAATGGTCTTGCCGTCATCGTCGCGCACGGTGACATTTCGCAACTCAATATCGCCAGTCAGATGCGGGATGGTCTCGGGCTCACCCACGAACAGCTTTTCGGGAATCATGTTTGACGGCGCAAAGCGTTCTGTCACAACCTCCCAACGCAGGGACATGTCCTGTACTTGATTGTAATAGGTCAGCAGATCCTTCCAAGGGCCGCTCAGATCCTTATAGGCCCCAAGTGCTGCAACCAGCGCCCCGACTGTCACCTCACCCGTGATCGCCAGATAGCCACCTACCGAATAGAACAGGAACGGCGTCATTTGCGTAATCAGGTTGTTAAGGAACTTCATGAAGAACTTCTTGTTGTAGATCTTGAATCGGATCTCGAACAAACGCCCCAAACGATGACTGAACTGCGCCTGCCGATACCGCCAGCCGCCATTGGTGCGCAGGTCACTGATTCCAGCCGCGCTTTCCCCAATCTCTGAACTGAGGTTGCGGACCTCCTGAATACGTTCCTTGTTCAACAGGTTGATCTGGCGTTGCAACTTTGGAATCAGCCAGGCCTGCAGAGGGATCAGAGCCACACTGGCGAGGCCAAACCAAACGCTCTGCATGAACAAGAATGTGACGATGGTCATCATCTGCCCGAACTGGAACACCGGCTGCGCGATCGCGTCGCCCATCAGGCCACCCATCGGTTCGGCCTCAGAAGTAATCATCGACACCAGCTCACCCTGGCTGGTGGTCGCGAAATAGGATTTCGGAAACCGCATGGTGCGATGGATCAAAGTGAACCGCAAACGGCGTAGCATGCGTTCAGCCAGAATGCCCTTCATCGTATTGATGCGCATTTTCATCAACCCGCTGGCAATCACGGTGGCCAAAAAGGCGAAACACAGGATCATCAAATACTGCACCTGCGTTACCGAGAATCCCAGGATCGTTACGGTATTACCTGGCGCGCCAATGGCCCCGTTGATAATCTGCTTGGGCAACTCAAGCGAGGCATAGAGGAACGGGAATGACAGAACCGTCAGAAACAGCAGCACAAGCTGTTGTTTTTTCGAATGTTTCCATATGAAAGCGAATAGAGTGGGTTCCATGCCCCGGCCTTGCCTCAAATCTATTGGATGCGTTTTCGGATGATCCACTGCAATCAGGTATCAGACGGTACGCACTGACCTTTACGATTGCAAGAATGGCTGGGCTAACAGGTTTCAAATCGATTGCCTATCCGCCCCATCAGTCACAAATTCGCGAGATTTGCCCCCCAGTATCGTCTATTCTCCTTTAAACCCTGCGTTGTCTTTGACTAAACAGGGTCACACTCTGAATGATGGGGCCATGGGCAGACTTCTAGATCGCTATATTCAACGCCGCGCCGTCGAACGCTGGCGTCAGGCCCTGCGTGGCGCACCTACTGCACCTGAACCGCAACTGCGGCAACAGCGTGATGATGCGCGCAAACTGCGCACGCATCTGCAGATGCTGATTCATGAGGCCGACAGCCGTCTGGCCCGACCTCGAATTGGGTCGACCCAATTCCCCAAACCCCTTGGCACCGATTGGTGCTGGCGACCGGATCTGTGGCGCGGGCCTTTGGCGCGTCCGGGTGTGGCCTCGGCTGCCCGTAAGGCACAGATGGACCGGCAGGTGACCTTGTTCCACGACTGTTCACTGGCCGAAATCGCAATGCGGCAGACCCGGAATTCCCGCGACAAGGATCTGGCCGCATATGGGATGACAGTTGAGGTGTTCGGGTTTTCGGGTTCTTTCCTGTCCCTGTCTGTGGAATTGCCGTACGAGGCTGCTCAGGGCCTGACCAAACAGCATCTCATGCGTGTGGATACCCTGATCGAGGCCGAGCAGCCGCTTGAGATATTCGCCCGTCTGAACATACAGCACGGGCCCAACGCAGAACAGGTTCTGCGCAAGCTGGACCTGTCTGCAAGCACCTGCTCAGTCGATTTCGATCTGGCACATCTGCCCTTGAATGAGTCGCGGATCGAGAAGATCTGGCTGGATCTAATCTTTGAAAACCCGCAGATGAATCGCGTTTCGCTGCGCGATCTGACCTTCTGCCGCCACCATCGCGCCGATTTGTAAGAGGTCCGGCCATGACGCAATCGACACTGACACCTATCCGGTTCGAAAACGGCCTCTGGCAGGGGCACTTGCAGTCCGAGGTGACTGTTGAGGTTCTGTATCTGGGCGAACCTTTGGAAGACGTACGCGTGACACCAGCAGATGACGGATGGGCACTGACTGTCCCTGTACCCGTGAAGGCACTGTCCGATGGCGTGCATTGCTTTGTCATCGTGGACGCAGGCACGTCCGAAAAACTCGGCGATTTTACCATTATCGCAGGCGTACCGGCAGCGGATGATCTTCGCGCCGAGGTCGAGTTATTGCGCGCGGAACTGGATATGCTGAAACGGGCATTTCGACGGGCACAGAGCATGGGCGAATAGCCTGCTTAGGGCCAAGTCCCTATCTTTTCATCAGAATCCCGTGCATCCTTAAGCGACCCGCAGCAACTTGGGCAAGCTCATGGACCGCAGCAGCATCATTAAACTCATCGCGCTGATGGTGACGGGGTTCGGGATCGGCATCGACTTTACCGGCGCGTTGATCCTGGTTCCGGCTATCGAAAACAGCTTCGACACCGATATCACCAGCACCCAATGGGTTTTGAACATCTATGCCCTGTTCTTTGCCATGACGATGGTCGCCGGGGGACGGCTTGGCGACATGTACGGGCACCGCAAGATGATGCTGATCGGCCTGTCGATCTTTCTGTTTTCCTCCGTGATGTGTTTTGTATCGCCTAGCCTGGATTTCCTGATTGTCTCACGCGCATTACAGGGGATCGGCGCGGGATGTGTCTGGCCCTGCACGCTGGCCTTCGGCGCCACCAAAGTCTCGCGCCCTGAACATCGCGCCATGATCATGGGGCTTATTCTGGCGGGCGTCACATGCGGTAACGTCATCGGCCCGCTGATCAGCGGTACGGTCGTGAACCTGGGGGATTGGCGGCTGTTCTTCCTTGCAAATGTGGTGTTTGCGACCATTTCGATGGTCACCGCCCTGGTGCTGATGGAGCGCGAAACCCAGCACAAACAAGGCGAACACATCGACGTTGCAGGCATGGGTGTACTGTCATTGGCTGTTCTGCTGTTGCTTTATGGGTTGGACGTGGGTGCAGATTGGGGCTGGACCTCATCGCCGTTGCTGATGCTGTTCTTCGTCTGCGCTGTTCTGTTCGTCTTGTTCCCACAGGTGGAAAAACGGGTGAAAGAGCCCCTGTTGCTGCCGCAGATGATGGCGAACCGAGAGTTTCGCATCACGCTGGGCCTAAACATGTTCAACGTCTCGGCAGCGTTCGTTGGGTTGATGTATTTCCCCCAATACATGCAAAAGGTACTGGGCTGGTCAACTTTGCAATCTGCATTCGGGTTGGCCCCGCTTACTGTTCTGCTTGCCGTGGGGTCCATCTTGTCGGGCAAGCTGTACAACGATTTCGGCCCCAAACGGCTTTTGTTCTGGGGTTACCTTTGCGCCACTATCGGCGCGGCCAGCGTTGTCGTGATGCCCGCAGGGCTGGGCTATTTTCAGATTCTGCCCGGTATGGCGATGATTGGGTTGGGGGCGACGCTGACGGTTGGCCCATCTGGCACCGCTGCGGTTTGCGCGGTGAAACCGGAACGGGCCGGGTTGGTCGGCGGGCTAAGTTTTATGACTCACCTCGTCTATGGTGCCATCTCGGTGGCCTGCGCGACCGCGATCATGTATCTGGCCAGTCTGCGCAGCCTGGGCGAACGTCTTACGGCTGCCGGGATTGATATGTCGGAATCGGATCAGCGGGCCATCAACGGCGGGACGCTGACCACATCCTCGGCACGCGCGATTATGGACAAACTGAGCACGGCCGAGGCCGAAAAGGTCAAAACCGCCATCACCGCGGCCTTTGACACCGGCATGAACATGGCGTTCATTTTTGCCACTGTGTCAGTATCTGTTGGCGTCTTATTGGCGATTCTGCTGGATGAGGAAAAGCTGCACAAAGTGGAAAGCTGACCCACCAAAGAAAAAGGGCCGCCAGATTGGCGGCCCCGTTGGTTTACTGCGACGGCCCGTTCGGGTTGAAGGCCGACAGACCTTTGAGGATATCGATGGCATAGGCCATTTGGTAATCCTCTTCCCGTAGCTCGGCTGTGGCTTCGGCCCGGGCGCGGTCTTCCTCGATCTGGCGAATCTCATCTTCGCTGAGGCTGTCATTGTTCAGGCTGCCGCGCAGGTCGGCTTCGGAACGGGCGGGACGGTTCGAGTCTTCTTCTTCCGAATCCGGCACCGGGCGCGGTTGCTCGACAATAATGTCGGGGCTGACGCCAAGTGCCTGGATCGAACGGCCTGACGGCGTGTAATACCGCGACGTGGTCAAGCGCATGGCCCCGTCGCCACGCAGCGGCATGACCGTCTGAACAGAGCCTTTGCCAAAACTCTTGGTGCCAACAACGATGGCGCGGCGGTGATCCTGCAAGGCACCGGCAACAATCTCGGACGCCGAGGCCGAACCACCATTGATTAGAACCACAATCGGCTTGCCTTCTGCCAAATCGCCTGGGGAGGCGTTGAACCGCTCGCCCTCGCCCGGGTCGCGGCCACGGGTAGACACGATCTCGCCCTCGTTCAGGAAGGCATCGGAAACCTTGATCGCCTGCGTCAGCAGACCGCCCGGATTGTTGCGCAGGTCCAGAACAAAGCCGTTGACCTTTTCGATGCCACCAGCTTCTTCGATCTGTTCGTTCAGTCCTTCCTGAAGGTTGGGGAAGGTCTGGTCGTTAAAGGTGGTCACTCGCAGCACAACGCTGGTGCCTTCGGTGCGGGCACGCACGGCGGTCAGTTTGATCGTGTCGCGAATGATCGTGACATCAAAGGGTTCCTGTTCCCCTTCGCGCACGACCGTAATCACGATTTCCGAGCCCACAGGTCCGCGCATCAGGTCCACCGCCTTGTCCAGCGTCAGGCCCAGAATGCTTTCGCCATCGACATGAGTGATGAAATCTCCGGCCTCGATCCCCGCGGCATCCGCCGGGGTGTCGTCGATCGGAGAGACGACTTTCACAAAGCCCTCTTCCTGCGTGACCTCGATACCCAACCCGCCAAATTCGCCGCGTGTCTGCACACGCATCTGTTCAGCATCGTCAGGTGACAGATAGCTGGAATGCGGGTCCAATGAGGTCAGCATGCCATCAATCGCAGCTTCGATCAGCTCCTCGGGCTCGACCTCTTCAACATATTGCGCACGGATGCGTTCGAAAATGTCACCGAACAGATCAAGCTGCTCATAGACGCTGGCCTTGTTCTCGGCCTCTTGCGCGAGCAGAGGGCCAGCGATCTGAGTGGTTGCCAATATTCCTGCCACGGTTCCGGCCAGACCGGCCATCACAAATTTCTTCATATGTATTTATCCATCCTTGCTGGTCCGAAACCACGATTCCGGGTCCACGGGGCTGTTATCCTGTCTTACCTCTATATAGAGCGTTTCTGACCGGTCAGTTCCAGTGCCATCACTGCTTGTTGACAAAATAGCGCCGATTTCGGGCGTTTCACCAGGCATCAAGCCGACCGGAGTGCCCTCGGGGATCACCTGACCGGGGTTGCCGTAGACCTCTTGCAGCCCCGAAAATACGAATAAAAGCCCCGGTTGAGGCTCAAGGATCACCAGATTCCCCAAATCCAGCAGCGGCCCGCGATAACGGATCGTGGCAGCTGTCGGCGAAGTCACAATCGCGCGTGGACGTGTGCCCAGCACCACACCCGGGCGCTTGACCCCTGCCGCATCCGTGTCACCAGCGCGGTGCAGCACAACACCCTGAGCGGGCAAGGCAATTTCACCCTTGCGCTGGGAAATATCCGCACTGGTTTCTGCAATCTCCCCTTCCGAGATTTCCGACAACCCGCTGGCAAACCCCTCCAGCGTTTCTGTAGACGAGATCAGGATCGCCGTTCGAACCGGATCTTCGACAAAACGTACCGGCAGATCAGTCCGATCTGCAATGGCGGTACTCAGCTTCGTGCGCGCGGTTTGAACGCCGGTCAGACCTTCGGTCAGAGTATCAGCGGCGCTTTGCTGTAGCTGCCGCAGGGTCCGGACCTCTTGCAGGTCGTGGGCCAGTTTTTGCGCGCGGGCGTTCAAACCGGGCGTGACCTCGGACAGCATCATACCTGCGCGGGCCGATCCCAACGGGCCAGAGGGGTGCAGCATCAGAACCGGTGGCGCGGTCGTTTCGATGGTTTGCAACACGCCCAGCAACTGCGCGATTTCGTCCTCGCGGCTCCGCAATTCAGTGGTCAATTGTGCCTCACGCGTGGCGGCGCGGCGCAGGCCGTCGCGCATTGCGGTCAGACCGGCCTCATAGGCTTGAATGGTTTCGGTCAGGGCACGCACACGGTCACGGGCGCTGTCGGCCTCGGTCAAGGCGACGGATGCGTCTTCCAGCATCTGCGCCGCATTCAGCGCGGCTGTGGACGGGTCGGTCTGGGCGTGGACCGGCGTCGCAAACAGCACTGCCAAAAGAAGCGCTCGCAAGGTCATGATAACAGGCTCTTGCCAGTCATTTCGGGCGGTTGTTCTAAGCCCATCAACTGCAACAGGGTCGGTGCCAGATCGGACAGACGCCCATTGCGCAACGTGGCACCGTTTGGCCCACCCACCAGCGCCACAGGAACCGGATTCAAGGTATGCGCGGTGTGCGGCCCGCCGGTTTCGGGATCCACCATCATTTCACAATTGCCGTGATCGGCAGTGACGATCATCGCACCGCCTGCCTTTTTCAGCGCGGCAACCACCTGTGCCAACCCTTGATCCACCGCCTCACAGGCTTTGATTGCAGCTTGCAGATCGCCGGTGTGACCCACCATATCGGGGTTGGCATAATTGGTGACGATCAGGTCGTACCCAGCCTCGATCGCCTCGACAAACTTGGCGGTGACCTGGGCCGAGGACATCTCGGGCTGCAAATCATATGTCGCCACTTTGGGCGATTTCGGCATATAGCGGTCTTCACCCACTTCCGGTGTTTCCTTGCCACCGTTGAGGAAGAACGTGACGTGTGGGTATTTCTCGGTCTCGGCCAAACGGAACTGGCGCAGCCCTTGCTTGGCGACCCATTCGCCCAGCGTGTTCACGATATCGCGCTTTGGGAACACGGTTGTCATATAGGCATTGTGACCGTCCGAGTATTCCACCATCCCCAATAGTGCAGACAGGTGCGGGCGCGGACCGGTGTCGAAATCAGCAAAATCCGGCTCGCCAATCGCGCGCAAAATCTCCCGCGCCCGATCAGCGCGAAAGTTGAGGCAGAAGACTCCGTCGCCATCTTTGACACCATCATAACCTGTCAGAACCGTCGGCACGATGAACTCATCAGTTTCTGACTGGTTATAGGCGTGATCAACCGCCCCATGGGCCGTGGCCGCAGCCCGTCCCTGCCCTTTAATCATTGCCTCATACGCTTCGCTGACGCGTTCCCAGCGATTGTCACGGTCCATCGCGAAATAGCGCCCGCTGACAGTCACAACGCGCGCACCTTCGGGCAGTCGGTCCTCAAGCTCGGCAATGTAGGTGAAAGCCGATTTCGGGGCCACATCGCGCCCATCCGTGATCGCGTGCAGCGCAACAGGAACGCCCGCATCGGTGATGGCTTTGGTCGCTGCGATGATGTGGTTCAGATGCCCATGCACCCCGCCATCCGAAACCAGACCCATCAGATGTGCTGTACCACTCGCGGCTTTCACCTTGGCGATGAAGTCCTGCAAGGCATCGTTGCCAAAGAATGAGCCATCTTCGATCGCCAGATCAATCTGACCCAGATCCATGGCCACGATGCGGCCCGCGCCAATATTGGTATGGCCGACCTCGGAATTGCCCATCTGACCGCTGGGCAGGCCAACATCGGGCCCGTGCGTGATCAAAGTGGCATGCGGCCCGTTGGCCATGATTGCGTCGAACGTCGGGGTATTGGCCAAATACGGCGCGTTGGCTTTGGTGTCTTCGGACAGGCCCCACCCATCGAGAATGCACAGGACAACGGGTTTGGGGGCGGTCATTATAGCTCTCCGGATTTCTGCTCTTGGTCGATCTTTTACCGCCTGACCTTCGGCGGGTGAACCGCCTTTTGGCCTGTGGCGGTCAGATTTAATGCCGGGGCGGTTTTTCCTTGCCGATATATTCGGTGAATGGCCGAGCCTTGCGCCCCCGGTACTTGACGGTCAGGTCCAGCGGAGCATCGTTTTCGTCATAAACCCCGACAACAACACCCCTGCCGCGGCTTTTGGTCCGCATATCGATCAGTTGCTGTTCCGAGCGCGTGGTCCGTTGCGAGGCGCGGCGCGTCCACGCGAAAAGGTAATCGTACATACGGTCGATAACTTCGACATGATCCGCGCTTTCACCAAGATCGAGCAGCTCGTCCGGGTCGTTTTCCAGATCAAACAGGATCGGCCGGTGACCGCCTTCACAATGGATCAGCTTCCACTTTTTATCGGCAACCATGAACATCACCGCATCCCGGACCGAGGCGTTCAGCGTATCGGCAATCGGTGAGGCCGAATAGTCATATTCACAGATCACCACATCGCGCGCGGTCTCTTCCTGCTGCCCGTGCAGGATCGGCAGCAAGGAATGCCCTTCGAGGATGTGCGAGGGTACATCGCCCCCCGCAACTTCCACAAAGGTCGGGGCAAGGTCGATGGATTCGACTAGCGCATCACTGACAGTACCGCGTGTGGCGTCGGCCTCGGCTGACGGGTCGTAGATGATCAGGGGCACTTTGGTCGAGGCATCGTGGAAGAAGGTCTTCTCTCCCATCCAGTGATCGCCCAGAAAATCCCCATGGTCCGAGGTCAACACGATCATCGTATCGTCCATCCGGCCGGTTTTCTCCATCCAGTCGAACAGGCGGCCCATCTGGTCGTCAGCTTGTTTGATCAGGCCCATATAGGCGGGGATCACCGCCTCGCGCACATCCTGGCGCGAGAATGTTTGGCCGATCTTCGTGCCCATAAAGGCCCGCAGCACCGGATGGGCATTCTGGCGTTCGGCCTCGGAGCGCACCACAGGCAGCACATGTTCGGGACCGTACATCGAGGCATAGGGCTCGGGCACGATATAAGGCCAATGCGGCTTGATGAAACTCAGGTGACAACACCACGGGCCGTCCTGCGTTTCCATGAATTCGATACCGCGGCCCGTCAGATATGGGGTTTCGCTGTCTTCTTCGGCTATATTCGCGGGCTCGTGGGAATTCTTCAGGAACCAGCCAGACAGGACGTTGCCATCCGCATCCAGCCCCGAGTTGGCAAAGTCGTGCCAGGGGTTGTCGCTGTCATATCCCTTGGCGCTGAGGTATTTGTTGTATTCTCTGGCCCCGTCCGGATCGTAAAACCCGTCCGGCCCCTCGGGGCGCATGCCATCATCGCGCTCGAACACGTCAAAGCCGCATTCCGCCACGCGGGTGCCGATCAGACTGTCGGGTTCCAACCCCAGCCGCGCCATACCTTCGGCATCCGCACGCATATGGGTTTTACCGACCAGCCAGCACTCCATCCCCGCCTTGCGCAGATGGTCGCCCATCGTCATCTCGCCCACTTTCAACGGGATGCCATTCCACGACGCGCCATGTGAATGCACATAACGCCCGGTATAGGTCGACATGCGTGAACTGCCGCAAATTGGCGACTGGATATAAGCCCGGTTAAACCGCACACCCCGCGCGGCCAAACGATCAATGTTCGGAGTGTGCAGGTGTGGGTGGCCGTAGCAACTCAGGTAATCCCAGCGCAGCTGGTCGAACATGATGAACAGAATGTTTTTGGCTTTGGCCAACGCGGTGCCTCCCCGATAGTCAGGGACCTAGTTAGCCAATTCCCGGCCCGCAGCGAAGCGTAATTTACGCTTCGGCCTGCCGTTCCATCTGTTCCAGCATCTTCTTGGCGCGTTTGCACTGCAACTGATCACGCAACGGGCTGTCGGGATCGATGTCCTTGTGGCAAACCACGCATTTATCCGCGCCCGAGATTGCGTTCAGACCCCCACAGCTGCCTTTGATGGTTTTGCCCATCAGCATAACACCCAGCGACATACCCACCATCACAAGGGCAAGCAGAATAAAGGCCAGAATAAAGGTGCTCATTGTGGTTCCTACCAGTCAGTTGGTCTCAAGCGCGTTTTTGAACGCGGTGCTGTGTACCGTGATATAGGCATCTTCGCCACCCGTCACATCCCGCGAGATGAAATACACAGCAAGTTTATGTTCTTCGGCCAGCTCAAGGCCCTTTTCCTGCCCCAGCGCCAGCATCGCAGTTGCCCATGCATCCGCCATCATAGCGTTTTCAGCCAGAACAGTCACCGATGTTGTCCGATGCGTGATCGGGCGCCCGGTTGTTGGATCGATGATATGCGAATACCGCACACCGTCTTGTTCAAAGAAGTTCTTATAATCGCCCGAGCTGGCCATGCCCAGATCGCTGACCGACACGATCAGCTGCGGGGTCTGCGCCCCGGCCTGCGGCTTTTCGATACCGATGCGCCAGTCCTCGCCCTTATCGTTCTGGCCCATGGTGACCAGATCGCCGCCAATCTCGACCAGATAATCCTCGATGCCAGCGCCGCGCAGGGTCTCGGCCACCGCGTCTATACCATAGCCCTTGGCAATAGCGGACAGATTGATCCCAACACCGGGTTCGGATTTAGTCAGCGTTCCCGCCTCGGTGTCCAATGTTAACAACCGCTTCTGTCCGACGCCATTCAGGGCTTCCAGAACCTCGACATTCGAAGGAACCGGGTCCTCTGGCTCGCGTGGACCAAAACCCCACAGTTCGATCAAAGGTCCAAGGGTTACATCAAACGTGCCGCCTGTTTTTTCATGCACGTCATTCGCGGCCGCCATCACCTGAGCGAATTCAGCGGATACTGGCATTGGATCAGTGCTGGTCGCGGCAGAAAAGGTCGAAACCTCGGAATTCGGATCCCAATTGGACATCTTGGCGTTGACCTCGGCCAGAGTCTCTTCGACTGCCACCGCCAGAGCGTTTTCGTCTAGATCCTCGCCAATTGCGGTGATGTTGAAGGTCGTTCCCATTGTCTCGCCCGACAGGCGAACCACTTCGGGTTCTTTGTCGAACAGGCAACCGGACAACAAAGTGGCGAAGGCCAATACAGGCACAAGACGCATGGGCGGTCTCCTGGAAAATCAGTGCCCGGCATATGCCAGCCACCCCCGACAGAGTCAAATTGACATCACATCTTCAGCGGTAAAAAGCCAAGCACCAAAAGGCCAATTCCCGCCGGCACACCAAACAGCCAGGCCCGTTTCTGCCATCCCGGCGGCTGTTGTTTCCACGTCTTGCGAAAATTATGGCCGCACACGACCACCACAAAGAAAATCAAGGCAGCCACCGGTGGGGTAAGATACAGGTCGGTCAAAGGCTTAAGCGTCCTTTTATGGCGGGGGTTTCTGCCGATCAGCGCAATTGCACCCTATACAGGTCGTTTAGCTGCGCTAAGGTAAAAGGGAAAGACTTTGCAGTACCACGAAGGAGATTGCCCATGGCCCCAACCTCTTACCAGGCCCCCAAGCGCGGCGACAAAGCTGACAAGACCACGTACAGCCAATCGACGGAATCGAACCTGTCGCACGCGCAGACCACCGTGGCTAAGCTGATGGAAGGTAAAGGGGATGCGGTGTTTTCGGTCCGCCCGAACGATACGATCCATTCGGTGGTTAATACGCTGAAGGAAAAGCATATTGGTGCAGTGCTTGTGACTGACCAGAACGGCGCATTGCAAGGCATCCTGTCGGAACGCGATATCGTGCGGCGCATGGCGGATACACCCGGCCAGACGTTGCCTCAAGCGGTCGAGGATCTTATGACGCACGAGGTCAAGACATGTTCGCCGGACGATCTGCTGGATGATGTTCTCAAAACCATGACCGATGGTCGGTTCCGCCACATGCCAGTCCTGCGCGACGGCAACTTGTGCGGCGTGATCACCATTGGAGACGTTGTGCATTTCCGCCTCAAAGAGCTGGAATACGAGGCGCTTCGCATGAAGCAGATGATCGTCGGATAATTGCTTTGATTTAGAAGGCCAGCAACCTTACGGATTTAAAAAAACCGGCGCTGAGTGCGCCGGTTTTTCGTTTATTACCCGCCGAAATCGTCGAGCATAATGTCTTCGCGGTCCACACCCAAATCCAGCAGCATGTTGATGACCGACTGGTTCATGATTGGCGGGCCACACATGTAGAACTCGCAATCCTCGGGCGCGGGGTGGTTTTTGAGGTATTCCTCGAACAGCACATTGTGGATGAAGCCGGTATAGCCTTTCCAGTCATCCTCAGGCTGCGCGTCGGACAGGGCCACGTGCCATTCGAAATTGTCAAATTCCTTGGCCAGCGTGTCGAAATCCTCGACAAAGAACATCTCTTTCTTTGACCGCGCGCCGTACCAGAAGCTGATCTTACGGTCGCGGTTTTCAAGACGTTTGAGCTGGTCAAAGATATGGCTGCGCATCGGCGCCATACCAGCACCACCACCGATGAAGACCATCTCTTTTTGCGTGTCGCGGGCGAAGAATTCGCCGAACGGACCCGAAATGGTGACTTTGTCGCCTGGTTTCAGATTGAAGATGTACGACGACATCTGACCCGCCGGAATACCTTCGGAACCTGGAGGCGGCGAAGCGACCCGGACGTTCAGCATGATCATGCCCTTCTCATCCGGATAGTTAGCCATCGAATAGGCGCGCTCGATCGGTTCGCTTACCACGGAGTCGTACTGCCACAGATTGAAGCGATCCCAATCTTCGCGGTATTCCTCTTCGACGTCGAAATCGGTGTATTTCAACTGGTGTGCGGGGGCTTCGATCTGGATGTAACCACCGGCCCGGAAGTTCACGTCCTCACCCTCGGGCAGGTCCAGCGTCAGCGCCTTGATGAAGGTTGCCACGTTCTCGTTCGAGCGAACGGTGCATTCCCATTTCTTGACACCAAAGACCTCTTCGGGGACTTCGATGTCCATGTCCTGTTTGACCGCAACCTGACAGGACAAACGGTCGCCACAAGCGGCCTCACGTTTTGTGATGTGGCTTTCTTCGGTCGGCAGGATCGAACCACCACCCGAATGCACCTTGACCCGACATTGCGCGCAGGTGCCGCCGCCGCCACAGGCCGACGGGACAAAGAGTTTCTCAGCCGCCAGCGTTTGCAGCAACTTGCCGCCCGCAGGCACCGAGATTGTTTTTTCGCCATTGATAGTGATGTTCACATCACCGGTGGATACAAGTCTGGAGCGTGCCGCCAGAATGATCGTTACCAGTGCGATAACGATCAGGGTAAAGAGGACGACGCCAAGGCTAAAAGTTTCCATTCGTCCCTCCTTACAGTTTCACGCCCGAGAAGGACATAAAGGCCAGCGCCATCAGTCCTGCGGTGATGAAGGTGATCCCCAGACCCTGCAGACCGTCAGGAATATCCGAGTATTTCAGTTTTTCCCGAACCCCGGCCATCGCAGTGATCGCCAGCGCCCAGCCAAAACCCGAAGACAGACCATAGGTCGTGGCTTCGGCAAAGTTATAGTCGCGTTCCACCATGAACAGCGAACCACCTAGAATGGCGCAGTTTACCGTAATCAGCGGCAGGAAGATCCCCAGCGCGTTGTAGAGCGGAGGAAAATACTTATCCAGGATCATCTCAAGGATCTGCACCATCGCCGCAATCACACCGATATACGAGATCAGACCAAGGAAAGTCAGGTCCACATCCGGGAACCCAGCCCAAGCCAACGCGCCCGGTTTAAGCAGGTAGGTCAGCAGCAGGTTGTTGGTGGGCACGGTGATCGCCTGCACCAGCATCACCGAAATACCCAGCCCCAGCGCGGTCGAAATCTTCTTGGAAACGGCGATGAAGGTACACATCCCCAGAAAGAAGCTCAGCGCAAGGTTTTCGACAAAGATGGCCTTTACGGCCAGTGAAATCAGACCTTCCATTAGTGGGCCTCTACCTGCTGAATTTTGTATTCACGTTCTTCCACCTGGCTCGGCTTCCACGTGCGGAAGGCCCAGATGATCAGACCGATGATGAAGAACGCCGATGGCGGCAGCAGCAGCATGCCGTTCGGCACGTACCAACCACCATTGTTGACGGTTTGCAGAATGGTCACGCCAAACAGCGACCCCGCCCCGAACAGCTCACGGAAGAAACCGACCAGCAGCAGGATCAGGCCATAGCCCATCCCGTTGCCCAATCCATCGATGAACGACGCGACCGGAGGGTTCTTCATCGCAAACGCCTCGGCGCGGCCCATCACGATACAGTTGGTGATGATCAGACCGACAAACACCGACAGGGTTTTCGAAATCTCAAAGGCATAGGCCTTGAGAACCTGATCCACCAGGATCACCAGCGAGGCGATGATCACCATCTGCACGATGATCCGGATCGAGCTGGGGATCTGGTTGCGCAGGCACGAGATAAAGAAGGACGAGAACGACGTCACAAAGGTCACCGCCAGTGCCATCACGAACGACACCTGCAGCGACGAGGTCACCGCCAAAGCCGAACAGATACCCAGAACCTGCAAGGTGATCGGGTTGTTGTCGACAAGCGGGTCGACCAGCATTTCTTTCTTGGTCTGGGACATCAAATCTCTCCTGCTTGCAGTTTGGCCAGGAACGGAGCGAAGCCCGCATCACCCATCCAGAATTTCACCAGGTTATCGACACCAACCGAGGTCAGTGTGGCACCGGCCAGCGCGTCGACATAAAAGTCGGGGCCAGCTGCTGGTTGCGATTTCGCAACGGTAATCTGCAGATCACCCGCGTCATCACGCAGTTTCTTGCCGCTCCACAACGCTTTCCAGCGGGGGTTGTCCACCTCGGCCCCAAGGCCCGGCGTTTCACCATGCTGGTAGAATTGCAGGCCGTAGATATCGTTGCCGTTGTTTTCCAGCGCGATAAAGCCATAGAGCGTGGACCACAGACCATAGCCGTGCAGCGGCAGGATCACCTTGTCCAGATCGCCCGCATCATCACGCAGCAGGTAGATCACGCGATACTTGGCCTTGCGGCCGATCCCGGCAGGGTCGTCGTCCAGCGCAACGCTCAATTCGGGGTCGCTTGCTGCAGCGATGTCATCGAAAGTGGCCGGATCAAACTGGTCATCGACGAATTCGCCGGTGGACAGTTCTACAACATGCGGCTCAAACGCAGCGAAGGCTTCGGTCACGTCCACGCCGGGTTCATAAACACCCGCGACTTGCAGGACGTTGATCTGCTTATCCTTCAGCTTGTTCGCCTCTTGCACGGGGCGCAGGCTGACAGCAGCCGAGGACACGACCATCGAGGCGACAAGGCAGACAGCGACAGCGATAAAGATCGTCTTGCCGACCGAATCCGGCGAGGCCGCCAGAAACTTGGCAATCGCGCCCTTGGGTGCCTCGTTGTTGTCTGGGGATTGCGTATCAGACATGGCGACGCGCCCTCCGTTTGATGTTGGCCTGAACGACGAAATAGTCGATCAGCGGTGCAAAGACGTTGCCGAACAGAATGGCCAGCATCATGCCTTCGGGGAAAGCCGGGTTGATCACACGGATCATCACAACCATAACACCGATCAGCGCGCCATAGATGTAGCGGCCCAGATTGGTGTGGCTGGCCGAAACCGGTTCGGTGACCATGAAGGCCAGACCAAAGGCATAGCCACCAACGACCAGGTGCCAGTACCACGGCATCGCGAACATCGGGTTGGTGTCCGAACCGATCAGGTTCAGCAGCAGGGAAAAGACAATCATGCCCCCCAGACAACCAACGATCAGGCGGAAGTTTGCAATACGTGTCACCAACAGGAAGCCCAGACCAATCAGACAGGCCAGTGTGGAAGTTTCGCCAAAGCTGCCCTGCATGAAGCCCAAGAAGGCATTCCACCAGGTCAGACCCTCAGCCGCCAGCGCCTGATAGCCTTCGGATGCCGACACGGACAGAGCCGTTGCACCTGAAAATCCGTCAACCGGGGTCCAGACTGTATCGCCCGACATATTTGCCGGATAGGCAAAATACAGAAAAGCACGTCCGACCAGAGCGGGGTTAAGGAAGTTCTTACCGGTGCCGCCAAACACCTCTTTGCCGATGACCACACCGAAGATGATGCCCAACGCCACCTGCCACAACGGGGCAGATGCAGGCATAATCAAAGTGTAAAGCATTGAGGTTACAAGGAAACCTTCATTGACTTCGTGCCCACGCACAGTGGCGAAGATCACCTCGAAAATACCGCCTGCAACCAGTGTGACGATGTAAATCGGCAAGAAATACATCAATCCGTGCATCACGTTGGCGAAGATGCTGGACGGGTCCAGCGAGATGCCAAATGCCTGCAGGATGGCGATACGCCAGCCAGTTGCCGCATCCGGGCCAAGCGCCGCAATCGCGCTGTTGGCCTGATAGCCGGTATTCCACATCCCCCACAGGATACAGGGGATCGTCGCGATCACGACATAAGTCATGATCCGCTTCATATCTATGTAGGACCGCGCGTGCGGGGCGACGGTGGTGACGGATTTCGGAGTGTAGATAAAGCTCTCTACCATCTCGTAGATGGGGAAATACTTCTCGTACTTGCCGCCCTTGGTAAAGTTCGGCTCGATCCGATCGAAGAAGCTGCGCAAACCCATTTGGATCAGCCCTCCTTTTCAATCTTGGTCAGGCAGTCGCGCAGCGCCAGCCCGTATTCATATTTCGCGGGACAGGCAAAGCCGACAAGGCCCAAATCCTCTTCGTCCAACTCCATCGCACCCAACGCCTGGGCGCTATCAGTGTCCATCACGAGCAGCGCGCGCAGCAGCTGCGTTGGCAGATAATCCTGCGGCATCAGACGCTCGAACACACCCGTGGGCACCATCGCGCGGCGACCGCCGTTCAGGTTGCTGGTCAGCTTATACAGCTTGTGCGAGAACGCCGAGCCCAACACCGGCTGGACCGAATATTTCGACGGCATCGGACGAATCCAGCCCATCGGAATCTGGTCGTGATCTTCGCGGATGATGCTGATCTGACGCGCGAAACGTCCCAGGTAGGAGGTCGGTCCTTCGGCCTGCGTGCCCGACAGGATCGACCCCGAAATGATGCGCGGAGTGCCGTCCACGTCGATCTCGTCGTTGGTCAGATCGTCGATCGAAGCGCCCATGACGGTGCGGATCAAGCGCGGATGACGCGCCCCCGGGCCGCTGAGTGCAATTACAATGTTCGGATCCAGATGACCGGACTGCATCAAGCGACCAATGGCGATCACGTCCTGATAACCGATGGTCCAGACCTGCTTGTCCCCCGCCAGGGGTTCAAGGAAATGAATATGCGTCCCGGCCAATCCGGCGGGATGTGGGCCCGAGAAAGCCGCAGCTTCGACCCCTGGCGTATCCGCGCCCGGAATGGCGTCGCCTTCCTTGTGGCACAGATAGGTCTTGCCTTCGGTCAGCTTGGTGATTGCGACCAAACCGGCTGCAAAGGCCTCACCGGCATCGGCAATGATCACGGCCGCGTCTGCCGCCAACGGTTCACTGTCCATAGCGGTGACGAAAATCGCGGCCGGAGCAGTACCCGGAACCGGCATTTTCGAATAGGGCCGGGTACGGAAGGCGGTCCAAAGACCGGCCGCACACAACTTTTCCGTCACGCCTTTGGCACTGTCCGCATTGCCCACGCCCGAGAAATCAATCCCCGTATCGTTCGGGTCCGAAACCTCGATCACGACGCTTTGCAATACACGGCGCGCACCGCGATTGATGGCCACGATTTTACCACTCAGCGGGGCGACCATCATCGCCTCGGGCGCATCCTTGTGACAGAACAACGGCGTACCGCGTTGAACCGCGTCACCTTCCTGCACCAGCATGCGTGGTTTCAGGCCCAGGTAATCCCCGCCCAATACCCCAACGGATTTAAATTCAGGTCCCGGCTGGATGGTTTGATCCGGCGCGCCTTGCACCGGCAGCTCCAACCCTTTTTTCAGTTTGAAAGTTTGCATGTTGCTACTGTCTTCCAAGCCTCTTTATCTGCGCCGGTTAGACCAACACTGTAACAGTGTCGGACAATAACGCAGGATTTTTTAACAGTCGTCGCAAAAGCGTCGAAATGCGTCCAAATTCCGCGGGCGTAATTCCGATTTGGGCTCCTTTACGCGGGGATGATGCTAAAAGCAAACCCGTTGCCGCCAAAATCACACAATGATTTTCACTTTCCTTTGAAAAGTTTCCTTTTTAGCTCTCAAAAATTGCCGGTCGCGCCCTGTGCCCTTCCAGTGTAAGCACGCCCAATGGAACATACGCGCGAATTTGAAATTTTTCTGGTGGCCACCCCGGGGCTTGAGGCACCATTGAAGGCCGAAGCCGTCGAAAAGGGATTCGCAGATGCCAAAATTGTGCCCGGCGGGATCAGCTGCCATGGCGGTTGGCCCGAGGTTTGGCGAGCAAACCTGTGTCTGCGCGGGGCAAATAAGGTGCTGGTGCGGATGGGTACTTTTCCGGCGGTGCATCTGGCACAACTCGACAAACGGGCGCGCAAGTTCCCCTGGTCCGACTTTCTGCGCCCCGACATCCCGATCAAGGTTGAAGCGACAAGCCGGAAATCCCGCATCTATCATGCCGGGGCCGCCCGCCAAAGAGTCGAGCGGGCAATCACCGAAACGCTAGGCGCGCCGATTTCGCCCGATGCCGGGCTGCGCGTGTTGCTTCGCATCGAAAAAGACATTTGCACCTTCTCGGTCGATACCTCTGGCGAGCCCTTGCACAAGCGTGGCCACAAACCGGCGGTGGCCAAGGCCCCGATGCGCGAAACCATGGCTGCTATGTTTTTGCGCGAATGTGGTTTCGACGGGGCTGAGCCTGTTCTGGACCCGATGTGCGGTTCGGGTACTTTCGTTATCGAAGCGGCTGAGATCGCAGCCGGGCTAAATCCAGGCCGATCCCGCCGTTTTGCCTTCGAAGACCTGCATGGATTCGATTCGCACACTTGGGCCGAACTGCGCAATGACGGACCATCGGCAGACTTTGGCACGGTCTTTTACGGCTCGGACCGGAATGCCGGGGCCGCCGAGGCCGCCACCACCAATGCCGATCGTGCTGGGGTTGCCGCACACACCCGGTTTCAGTGCCGGTCGGTCAGTGACATCAAGCCGCCACCGGGCGCCACGGGTCTGGTCATCGTCAACCCGCCCTACGGTGCAAGAATCGGCGACGAAAAACGCCTGCGCTCGCTGTACGGCAGCCTGGGCAAGGTTCTGATGTCGCGGTTCAGCGGCTGGCGGGCGGGTATCGTGACCAGCAATCAGTCACTAGCCCGGGCCACGCGCTTGCCTTTGCTCCCTGCCGGGCCAGTCGTCGATCACGGTGGCACGAAAATCCGGCTGTACCGCACGGATCCCCTACCCTAATTGCTAATGCAGCGGTGGCGCAAAGGACAGTTTCTGCTGGGCACGAAATCCTGCATTTGGCCCCATAATCCCCTTGCACATCCGATTCCTCGGGTATAGATCACGCGCCACGGTCGGAGTGTAGCTCAGCCTGGTAGAGCACTGTCTTCGGGAGGCAGGGGTCGGAGGTTCGAATCCTCTCACTCCGACCAATAAAACAAGGTGCCCAAGGGCGCCTTTATTGTTTTCTGCAGATCGGCCGCAACGATATCCACAACGTTTCATTCGCTAGATGTGCTCAGTTCGTTCGCAACCGGCATCCACCAACTACCGCAGTTTCATTTCAGATCTTCCAGTCCATAATCTCCGTTGCGTTCTTCAGCGCATCTGGGCTGTAGGACCGATAGACGTTTTCCAGGGTTTCGCGCGAGGTCGCAAAATAGGCCGTGGCGTCCACCAGTGTCATGCCGCGCATGAACGCCCAGGCAGGGCAGCCAGTGGAACCACGTGATCATAGAGGACGATAGTCACATCTTCGACAAATATGCGAGGAATTGGCTCTATACCGCCGTTACACGGGCTTCTGAATGCGTGACCCTGGTTACACGCCTTTAGAAGCATTTTCATACGAGAGGCATCATTGGACAGACACTTTCTGCCCAATGATGTTGCTCCCTGACGCTATGTCCATGGGAGCATTGAACCTCAAAATCTCCGTTGGTGCCAGAACGCATCCTCTTCACATCGACAGGCGATTTCTATGACATCGGTGGAACTCACCCCGTTTTGCGTCCGTACTTCATGCGAGCTAAGCCATTCACATGGTACCTGCCAATCGCACAGCAGGCTTCAAGCTACCGGTTTTCTGAGCCGAAAAGGCGTCCGCCCTGCTCGTCAATCACTAGCTTCGCCTTTGCGATGCTGAAGCTTTCAGCCTGATCCCGGCTTTCAAAGACATCCGCCCTGATCACCGTGTGGGTCTTGCGATCTCCGTCTATGATCTTTTCGATACGGGCCAGTAGGCGGTATTTACCGCCTTCGGGCATCGGGTTGGGGAAAATCTCGAACCCTTTGTACGAAACCGGTTCCAGCTCAGACTTTTCGCTGACACCGAAGAGTTTAGAAAAGAGGGACATTGGGCGGCTCCTTTCAATGTTGCTCGGACCGGAGACTAACGCCGCCAAGGGCTAGAGAGAAGCGGATCGTGAGATTAGATCACCGGTCGTCGATCCGATAGCACGCTCCGCGCATGCTCTGAAGGTCCCGATCCACGGCGAGAGCCCGGTCCTGCGTACCACTCTCCCTTGTACATAACGGCCGATTCCCGACCTTCGCCGAGCATTCAAGATGCTGCAGTCGCAATCCGCATAGCCGTCGTTCGCTGCGCTGGTTCGATATTTTCAAAGGCGGACGAAGCTGCATTCGAACTTCATTTGATCAATGTCGACTTCGATAGATTGCAAATCGAATGTCGCCCATCTGTTAAAGAGCGCGCAGGCCTGTCCTTAGCAGGTTTTCTGGCGATGTTTGCACTGGCCATTCAGCCAATCATTTGGGACGTTTTCCAACGCAGCTCAAATTAGTTTCTTCACGCGGCGCCGTTCGGTACCCTCTCTGAGCAGATGTTTTCAAGGATGTTGGTGATGCACGGCAAAGGTGGCGGGATTCTATGACGGCGATTTTGCGCATAGCAAGACGCGCCGCTCTGCTCGCCGCTCTCGTTTTCGTGCTTATCTGGTCCGTTTTGGCTTTGCCTATTTTCTCCGGGCTTCGAACTCCAATTTTGGAGAAGATACTTTCAGAACAAATCGGTCAGGCGTTGTATATTAAAGGGGATGTCAGCATCATTCTGGGTGCGACAAGTCACGTTCGCGCAACCAAAGTCGAAGTGCCCTCCGAGACTATTGAAAATATGAACCTGGCAGCTTTGGAGGTTCTGGAACTGGAATTCAACTTCCCAGCGTTGATATCGGGGCAGATTGATTTCGACAACTTGATCATCGACGGTCTTAACGTTCAGCTGCTGACCGACACAGCTGGAACGCAAAGCTGGGTAGCGACCGATCGGCCTGAGGTCAGTGTGACAGCGTTGGGGATACAGAATGACACGGATGGTATTCTGGATTTCTTGAGCGACAAAACTGTGACTTTCTCTTCGGTTGACCTGATCGTGGACAATGAGACAACAGGTTTCGAATTCGATTTCAAATTGACAAACCTGCACTTGGATCAACTGGGCGATAATTCTGGTGCAACGGTAACAAGCCGCGGAACCGTGAACGGGCAGAGCTTTCAGATCAAAGGCGACTATCCACGAGGCCAACCGTTCACGACAGATGCGAACTTCGGTGCGACGACTCTCGGTTTCAACGGACGCCCAATCACTTCGCAGAATGGTGGCGGTTTCGAAGGCAAACTGACGTTGGATACTGGTGAAATTGGCGATCTACTCGAGCTTCTCCGACTCGACCGCGATATTGAAGGTCAGGCAACTTTGGCGGCCGATGTAAAAAACCAAAACCCAATACTGAAGGTCTCGGATTTCAGCACAGCATTGAACCTTTCGAACGGTCAATTGCTAACTGCGACGGGCTCTGTCGATGACCTGATCGGTTTCGAAGGCATCGATATTGCTATCGACGGGCGCTTTTATCCGCAGGGCGATCCACCCGAAACAGCCACGGATCTGAAGGATTTAAAACTGACCGGCCTTTCGACCCACATCGTCGGTGCAGACGACGCGCTGGAATTTCAGGATCTGACCCTCACGACCAACGCGTTTGACAACGAGCTAAAGCAGATCGGTCCGGTTCGTTTTGGCCGCTTGTTTCGTGCTGACAAAGGTAACCTGATGCTGGAAAACATCGCGTTGCAGGCAGGACCGCTGGATCGACCCTATTTCATTGCCAATGGCAACATCAAAGACCTGTTGCGCCTGAAAGAGATCGACTTCAGCGGCACTATGTCGATACCGTCATCGTTGTTTTTCCGAGACCTTAGTGCAGCGTCTCTAGGCAGCGTCGAAGGCAGCTTTTCTGTGGATGATTTACAGGGGTTCCTCAGTCTCAACGAATTCGATGCGCAGACAGTTGATACCGAAATTTGGGAACTGAGAACCAAGGCCAAACTCGGCAATGTAAACAACTTTGAAAACCTGTCCTTCGATTTCAATCTGGCTGTCAAAGACAGCGCCGAATTCCTTGCGGCTATCGGCCAGAAATCAGTGATTGCCGGACCGTTGAAGGTCAGCATAACCGCGAGCGGAAAACAAAACGGCCTCTCAAGTGTAATTGCGCTGATATCTGGCAAGTCGGAGCTGAGCGCCAATCTTGAAACATCCACCGCTGGTGCGCGCGCGCTAACGAAAGGCAAGATTTCCAGCCAAAGCATCGCATTGCAGGACATCAAAAACGCTGTTGCCGTTGGTTCGCGTATCGCGACAAGCTTTCGCCAACCCGGCACCCGGAGCGCAAAACGCAGCGGGTCAAAAGGGAATCCTACCGATCTAATTGAGGCAGAAGATTTTCTGCTCGATCAGGATGTCGATGTGTCCATTGACATCAAGAAAATCAAGGGCGAACAGGCGATAACCAGTTTATCCAGCCACCTGAAAGCAAAGGACGGCCTCGCCCAGCTTGGACCCGTCGATGTCGCCTATGATGGCGGTCATTTCTCCGCTACGGCAAAAATGAATATGGTGAAGAGCCCGCAGTTGCTTTCACTTCAGGGCACAATAAAGGACTGGAATCTAGCAACCTTGTTCAAAGAGTTCGATACCAAATATTCGGCTGTCGGGCGGCTGCATGGAAGTTTTGAGCTCTCCGGAAACAGGCGCTCGTTGAACTCCTATATTAACTCGATGAAAGGCTCGGCATCTATCCTGATGTCAAATGGCGGAATATCAACCAGTCTTCTCGAATTGTCCGGTCTTGGCATCTTTCCCTGGTTGATTTCCGAAGAGCTGAGAAAAGGGTACAGCAAGATCACCTGCCTCGCCGTGCCCATCAAAATCGATGCTGGCAACGTTTCATTCAGCTCGTTTGTTGCGGAGACCCAAAAGGTACAGCTAGTTGCCCACGGCGATCTGGATTGGATAAAAAATACGATTTCAGTTCAGGCCGAGGCTCGAAAACTCGGCAGGCCCTTATCGCGGAGCGCATGGCCGTTCGAAGTCGTAGGGACGTTGACCCATCCAAAAATCAAACTTCTTCATCACAACATCTTTCAAAAGCGCGCGGATGGATCCACAGAGTTACCCGAACACCGAAAGTCCTGCGTTCCGGATATTAATCAGCTAAGAAAGTAGACTATGGTTACCGCGCCCTCAGGCCGAATGGATGATGTGCTGATCCGATCTCACAGAGAGGCCCGTCCAGCCGGGACCCTGGTGTTAGCTGCCAGGGCCCGGTGTCGATTGGCGGCGCATAGCGGTTCTCTGGGAAAACTTGTCTGGATCAACTTAAGGCTACCGGTCGTAAATCCAGGTTGCCTGATCTGTCAGGTTGTCACCTGCCGTGGTGCCACCAAGGAGGCCCTACTGGAATGATTGTGAATTCAGAAGTTGAACCATTCGATCCCGTGATGACTGATACACTGGGTAGTTCCGAGTTCCAGCTCGTGCCATATGTGCTCTGCTGCCGAGTCGAGGAGAGGTTGGATTGACCCAGATCGTACTTCGCCAACGCATCGAAACCGCAGTCAGTCCGTGTACTGCTCTGGAGGTCAGTGGCCTTTCTGTAAGTGTGGTCGAATGCTTGCGAAACTGACGACCGCGCATCAGATGTAAAACCGCCGTGGCCGTGGTCACGCAACGGACCGGCCACGGCCATTCCAGCGCTCAAAACAATGGCGAACGCGGTGATGGATGTAATCAGTGTCTTTTTCATTTCTTGGTCCCTTTCGGTTTTGCGCTGTTGATGCGCTGTGTGTGGAACCAATCTGGCAATCTGTGGTTCAAATTTATTGCGCTGGCACGTCAAGGTTTTGAGAAATGCCATCAAGTTGACGCCCGTTTGCGGCATCGTCCGTAGTACGGCGGCCTCAGTCAGGTGAACATTGGATTCGCTACAGCCGTCCGCGAAACTGAATAGGTGGAAATCAACACTGCGCAAACAGCCGACATCTGGGCCAAGTGCAGCATCGAACAGAAAGGGCTCAAACCAGCCATTCTTCCCGCTGCGGCTACCATGTGAGCGTCCTTCAGGCCCTGGTGGCGAGGCCGGCCCAGTCCAGCCGTTGGCCAAGGCTGGATTATGCTGTGGCGCGGTTCGTCGAACCTGCCATTCGTTGCGCCCGCAAGCTCAACACTTGCCGAAAGTCGCGAGGCGGACGAATCTGTCGTTCGTTACGAGAACCGCAATGTCTGTTTTTTTGAGGAATTGCTAAGGCCGGACGCCTTCGGAGAGGCCATAAAGTATCGGATGAGGTCGGGCAATCGAGCTAGCTGTAGTATAGGTTGCAGAGTTCGGCTTTTAGGTTTGCCGAGCGGTTGCGCTAAGCTTATTGTCATAGCAACTAACCGCGGTACGGCGGAGGGCCCATATTGAAAACGCGGCTGACAGACCTGACAGGATGCAAATATCCAATTGTCTCGGCTCCAATGTCAGAAGACAGCGGTGGCGATCTCGCGGGAGCAGTATCAGCGGCAGGCGGTCTCGGTACCTTCGGCGCGATTTTCTCAGGCGATGCGAACGGGTATTTGCACGACAACATCGAGCGTGCCCGCGCGGTGACCGACCGGGCCTTTGGTGTCGGGTTCATCACACCCTACCTCCAGGACCAGGCCCGGCTGCTTGACACGGTCATCGAAGCCGGAGTGCAAGTCGTGACCCTGTCTTTCGCCGATCCTCGACCTTGGCTGGGGAAGATCAAGGCGGCCGGGCGCATCGCGATCTGCCAAGTTCATAGTTTCGAGTTGGCGCGTATCGCCGTGGAAGAAGGGGCTGACGTGATTGCCATTCAGGGGTGCGAGGCAGGCGGACACTCAGGCGACCAAAGCCTGCCTGCTGCCGTCACTTGCCCGAGCGCTCGACGCCTTCCCCGACACACCGTTGATTGCTGCGGGCGGTATCGCCGACGGTCCCACCCTCGCCGCTGTATTGGCAGCGGGGGCGGATGGGGCATGGATCGGCACAGGCTTCCGCGCAGTCACCGAGTGCCGCGAGATCAGCAAAGAAGAGCGTGCGGCAATCCTAGCTACCGACGGGCTGAACACGATCAGAAGCCGCGTCACAGACATCATCAGTCATGGGACGCAGGGCGGGCATCCGTGGCCCGAGGTCATCGCCAACCGAACGGCCCGCACCCCCACGGTGGCACGCTGGCACGGCCGTGAAGACGCGTTACAGGCGGCAATCGCAGAAGACAGCGCGGCCTTTGTCGAACCACCCGCCGGAGAAACGCCCTATCTCTACAGCGAAGCCGCAGGGTTTGTGCGCGAGGAAGAAACAGCGGCGGCATTTATGGCGCGCATTTGCGCGGATGCGGAAGAATACTTGCAGGTGGCCGCCGAACAGATCGGTTAAGCTTGCCCGTCGAGATCTTACACTCCCTGCAGACATCATTGCGGCGAGCTGCGACAGCCCCAAAAGTTCATGAAACCCATCATGGAACACCCAGTCAACGACTCCGCGCTACAACCGGCTCTGGTTTTGTCATGTACTCCGCATTGAGGTAAAGCCGACTATTGTGCGAGACGCAGCATCAGCCGCTTTGGGCTCATCGCGGACCTCGGAAGCAGCGCAGCATGCTGTGATAAAACTTTTCCGGTCAATGTCGGGTTGTTGTAGTGGTTGGGCATGGCGGATTGGAGGGTCAGCCATGGAAGCCCCAAACTTACCTGCCATTCGTGCTTTTCGCCCAGCCTGGAACAAAGGACGCATCGTCAGCCAGAAGCGACCGCTGAAACCAAAGCATGTCTGGGCAATCCGAGTTCGCCTCGAGCTTGCCGAAAACCATCGCGATCTTGCGCTCTTCAACTTGGCAATCGACAGTAAGCTCGGCGGCTGCGATCTGGCGAAGATGAAGGTCGCCGATGTCATGTCATCGGGTCAGATTAAGGAACGGGCTTCGGTCCTTCAAAGCAAGACGCAGAAACCTGTGCGCTTTGAGATATCCGAAGGCACACGGGCCTCTGTTGAGAAGTGGATGGAAGACGAGCTGATGGTCGGGCCGATTTCCGGAACGTCTGCACATCTCGACACGCCAATACGCTTGGATTGTCCGTGAATGGGTCACGTCGATCGGCCTCGAAGCAAGCGCTTACGGAACCCATTCAATGAGGAGAACCAAGGTCACTCAGATCTACAAGAAGACCGGAAACCTACGCGCTGATCAGCTTCTTCTTGGCCATACTAAGATGGACAGTACAGCCCGGTATCTCGGCGTCGAACTTGAGGGTGCCTTGGCCATCGCCGAAGCCATTGAGATTTAACGCTCACGGGTCGCTCTCGCGGGCGGCCCTTTCCGGACCTCCACCTCATAGTCTCCATACTGCGGCGCGGCCCCTCGAACCTGCCGTTCGCTGCGAGCGCAATATCCAAAGGCTGCCAGAATTCGCGAAATGCGGACAAAGCCGCCTCAGGCCGACGCTGCAGATTTCGCATTTCCACCGACAACCCACATGCAAAGTAAAGCAAGAAAAACCTCTATCGCAAATGCGGCAAGAATGCCGTCGGATGGCAAGCCATCAAGGACGAAACTAATTGTCCTACCGAGGGCAAAAGCAGAAAATACCGTGCCTCCAAGCAAGGCTGAGGTCTGGACCAACTTTTGGTAACATGCACCGCACAAGATGATCAGGCCAAGAACCGCGAGATTGGCAGCAGGTGCGCGCAACTCGCTCATCAGGTTTGGCTGCGGCGAGAGTACGATGCCGTAGTTGGCGTAGAAAGACTGTGGGTCCAGTGTGATGGCCAGACCTATGGCGAATGCCGTTAAACCGGACATGCCCAAGATAAGTCTGGATTTAAGTTCAAGTTTCATGATTGTCTCCAATGTCCTTTGGCCTGGCTCAAGCGGCTCTGGTCCACGCACCAGACATTGCAGCCTTGTTTGCGAAGTCGGCGAAGTCGCGTGGCGCACGTCCAAGCGCACGCTGGACACCGTCCGCGAGGTTCGCATTGCGCCCGTCCAGCGTTTCACGCGCGATGTCCGTGATCACATCAGCAATCATCTCGCCATTCGCGTGCGCGATTTCCGCGTGGAAGTCTTCGAATGAAATTGGCAGGTATTGCACAGTCCTGCCCATGGCGCGCGAAAGCTCTGCAGCCATGTCTTCAAACGTCATGAGACGTGGTCCCGTCACCTCGTACAGTTCACCGTCGTGTCCTTCTTCTGTCAAAGCAGCTACGGCAACATCGGCGATGTCGTCCACGTCGATGATCGGTTCGCGTACATCGCCGGCGGGCATCGGCAAGACACCTGCCTTCACCGGACCAAGCAATGCCCCTTCAGAGAAGTTTTGTGCAAACCATGCTGCACGAACGATAGTGAACGGAACTCCGGAATTGCGTACGACTGCTTCCGCTCGTTCCGCATGAAACTCGCCACGCCCGGTCAGCAGCACAAGACGCTGTAATCCCTTTTCACGAGCCAATGTTGTGAAGGCTTCGACCTGCTCGACCGCGCCCGGAAATGCGATGTCAGGAAAGTAAGAAATATAGGCAGCCGAAACGCCTTCCAGGATTGCGGGCCAGGTCTGCGGTTGTTCCCAGTCAAATGGCGTTTCACTGTTCCGCGATCCGCGCCGGACTGTCCGCCCTTTTTCTTCCAGACGTGTCGCGATCCGCGATCCGGTTTTGCCTGTTGCGCCAAGTACGAGAATGGATTGCTGTGTCATTGGTCATCTCCATGAGTTCAGTTGATGACCCGAAATTAAGCAAACAAAAGAGATGTTCTATTCTTTAATATCCAGAATTCTTATCTAATCGTCCAGAATTAATAGACGAACAGGTGAATTTAGGCCAATCTCATGACATGAACCAGTTTGACCCTCATGTCCCCGACCCCGATGCGCTGGCGCAGCCGATTGGCGATCCGCTGGGGGAAATCCTTCATCTTCTGAAGCTCACCGGCACATTCTACTGCCAGTCGCGCATGTCCGCTCCTTGGGGCGTGTCCATACCAAGCTTTCCCGACATACTGAGCTTTGCGGTCATTACGCACGGGCGTTGCTTCATGAAGGTCGGACAAGATGACCCCTTTGAGGTCGAAAAAGGCGACCTGGTCTTGACGACCAACGGTGCGCCCATCGGTTTTTTCAGCTCAGAAGACACGCCGCTTTTGACGCTGGAAGAGTTGCCCATTCGCAAGGTGACCGAGCTCTATGAAACACTGGAATACGGTGGTGGTGGAGCGGAGACGGGCATCATGTACGGCCTCGTCCGGATCGATCACGCCGCCAGTGGTATGTTGATGGGCTTGCTTCCGGATGTGCTCAAAATCGACCCGTGGGAAGAGGATGCCGGAAGCTGGCTACAGGCAACTTTGCAATTCATCGCAAAAGAGGCGCGGGAATTGAGACCGGGTGGCGAAACCGTGATTACGCGCCTGGCAGATGTCGTTGTCATCGAGGCCATTCGTCGTTGGTTGAACAGCGCACCAGACGCAAATCGCGGCTGGCTGAAAGCGGCGCGAGACCCGCAGATCGGGCGCACGATAGTCGCCATTCACCGTACGCCTGCTGTGGCTTGGACAGTCGAGTCTCTCGCGGAGGTTGCTGGTATGTCCAGATCCGCGTTCGCGGCGCGGTTTACTGAGTTGGTAGGCGTTCCAGCAATCCAGTATCTTGCAACGTGGCGTATGCACCTGGCCAGCGAAAGGTTGGTGTCCACCGATCAACCTATCTCGCAGATTGCCGCTGACATCGGATACTTGTCAGAGCCTGCGTTCAACAAAGCCTTCAAACGGGTATTTGGCGCACCACCGGGAAAAATCAGGAAGAACGGAGTTCACTCCGTATCCAGGCGAAACTTGAGAAACTGAGCATCTTCGTATTCGATCTCGCCGATGTGTTTGGCACCGAGTTTCCGGAGTGCACCCAGGTTTTTTCTACTTGGTGGCAGCAGAAACGTGACAAAGGGGATACGTTTGTCAGCGATCGCAAAGTCGATTGCCATTTTGGAAATCCGTTTCCCAAGGCCAAAGGCGTCGGGCCGCAAAACCAACCCAAAATCCCACTCGTCACCTTCTTTTTGAAAGCCCCCCCAACCAACATACCGACCGCCAGACAAAAACGCCCAATGTCCAAGACCGTCCCGCGCCCAGTAGCCTTCCTTTTTGGCGATAAATTCTCTTGCGACCTCAACATTCCATTTGAAAGTCAAAAGCGGCAAATGCTCTGCTACCCGGGGGTCGGACATATGAACCGAAATGTCATTCGGATCGATTTCCGAAAGGCGCGCAAATGAAATCCCATTTTTCATCATTATACTCATTTGATGGCCCGAGCTGCCCCTTGCATGCAAAGTAATTATGGCGCGAATACTGTTTCACAGCTTTCTCGCGACAATGTACCGGCTCGGCAATAACCCGGCTTGATCCGCTGTCTCGACGATATCGAAGCCCGCAAGTTCAATGGCGTGCTGGAGTTCAGCTATGGATACAAAATTTACGAACGGAGCTTTCCCGAGCACCTGCATAATCGGGATCGCTATTCGGCTGATTATGCCATATTTGAACCCTCCACTCTCTGGAGCGCAGACGGTCTTGGAAATGAATACCCCACCGGGTTTTGTAAGGGTCGCAATGTGTTCGAGTGCATGGCCCATATCGGGTACAAGGTGCAGTAGATTATGTGCGAGGACAGCGTCGTAAGAACCGTCGTCAGGATCGTGCTGCAGAACCTCGGCCACTTTGAAAGTGACATTCTCCAGCTCTTCTTCAGCGAGTTTCTCGTTTGCGATTTCGATCATCCCCGGTGCGAGATCGGAGGCAGTGACTTGAGCCACATGCGGTGCCAGTAGCAACGCGGTTGACCCCGTCCCACAACCGATTTCCAACACACTGTCTTCGGCTTGCAGGTAGGACTTTGAACGTTCGAGCGTGTTCAGATACCCTTCCATGTTCCGGATAGGATCAGCCGCATATTTGCGCGAAATCTTGCTCCAGAACTCGGCATCATTGGACAATGCAGCCATCTTTAATCTCTCTTTCAAACTTTTCACAGCAGCCAGTAAATTAAAACACGATTTTATAGAATTGCCAGATATTGCAGAACTGTTATGCATTAATGCATGAATTGGAACGCTATCAATTTCGATTGGAACCAGGCTCGGTCCTTTCTTGCAACGGCAGAAGAAGGTTCGTTTTCCGCGGCGGCGCGCGTGCTTGGGCAGACCCAGCCAACCGTCGGTCGGCAAGTCGCCGCGCTGGAACAGGCGCTCGGCGTCACCTTGTTTGAAAGGGTTGGCAAGTCGCTTAATCTGACAACCGCTGGTGCTGAGCTGTTGGTGCATGTCAGTGAAATGGCAAATGTTGCGAACAGGATTTCTCTGACCGCGACAAGCCAGTCGCAAGCCATTGAAGGGCAAGTCAGGATCACTGCCTCCGACGTGATGTCAGCTTATCAGCTGCCGCCCATTCTTAAGCAAATCAGGCTCGCGGCACCGCGGCTTGAGATCGACGTAGTCGCAGCAAATGACATACGGGACATACAGCGGCGCGAGGCAGATATCGCCATTCGGCATGTACGCCCAACACAGCCCGACCTGATTGCAAAGCTGGTGGCAGAAGCGACGGCACATTTTTACGCTGCCCCTTCGTACCTCGAACGCGTTGGACGACCAAGAAATGAAGACGAACTTGCCAAGTTGGATTTCGTCGGTTTTGGCGACATTGACACGATGATTGGATTTCTCAATCCGGCTGGCATCGAAGTAACCCGCAAGAATTTCCGCGTTGGATCGCAGAGCGGGATAGTGTCATGGGAGCTTGTGCGCCAAGGCTTCGGCATTAGTGTTATGTCAGACGATGTGGCGGCCCTGACACCCGGTGTGGAGCGTGTTCTGCCCAAACGCGAGCCATTCAAGTTTCCTATCTGGTTGGCCACTCACTCTGAGTTACAAACAGCGCGAAGGATCAGGTTGGTATTCGATCAGCTTGCAGACCATCTCGGCACGAGAACAATTCTCTGAACCTAAGGTCGTCTGATGTCACGAACTGGAGTCTGCTTCGGGCTCATTTCTGAGCTCGGTGCCGTTGCAGCAGAAACCCCTGCCCCGCTGCCATCTGATCACGCAGACGGTCCTAACCAGCCGTTGGCCTCACCACTCGAAGCCGCAGAGCAGCCTGCGCATTGCTGCCGTTCGTGCACCTTGCAGTATTGTCGAATAGCGGGTGACGGCAAATTCTCGGAATACTCTGCCGCAGTCAGAACCTTAGTTAGGACCTTTCTTTCGGCCAATAATCCTGAAGCAAACCTATGGCTGTGCGCCCTGCCTCCAGCGCTCGGTCTGCCTTTTCTTCGGATTCCGTCAGACGAGCCAAGGTAATCGTGCCCATCAAGAGCGCCATCGCGGCCAGGCCCTGACCCGAACGGATTTCCGACGTGTCCTGCAAAAGGGCCGCCATGCGATCTAACGCCTGTGCGCCCGCCTGATGGGGCGCGCCCGTTGTGCGAGCAAGCTCTGTTCCCATCGCCGCCAAGGGGCATCCGTTCCTACTATCTTGAGCGTGAGCTTGGGAAAGATACTTGGCTATGTAGTCTTGGCGCTTCTTCTTTCGCCCTTCGCTGGTTTCTTCGCGCTCCATGTCGGCAACCACATCGTCGACTGCGTGCCGGAAGGATGCCGCGGTCAAATCCTCTTTCGAATCGAAGTGTCGGTAGAAACCGCCATGTGTCATTCCGGCTGTCTTCATGACGTCCGCGACGCTGGTCGCTTCGACACCGCGTTCGCGGAACAACTGCGCTGCAGCATCCAGTATCCTACTGTGACTGCGTTGTTTTTCCGCTTCCGACATTCTTGGCATACTCGCGCTCCCTGGTGGGGTTGACAATTAAGATTATGTCTATCATCTATATTATAGATTGCAAGTATCATCTAAAAGGAGCGTGCCTATGCCTGCCAAGCCTAGGATTCTCGTCACAAGCGCAAGCGGTAAAACCGGGCTCCAAGTCGCGCTTCAGCTCAGAGCTAAGGCTTATCCTGTCCGCGCGTTCATACGGCAGAGAGATTATCGCTCTGACCTACTTGAGCGTGCGGGTGCCGAATTATTCGTGGGTGACCAGTATTCCCTGAGTGACATGCGCAATGCCTTGAAAGGCGTGCAGCGGGCTTATCAATGCGCACCAACGGCACCCAATGGTCTGCACTTCAATGCGATCTTCACTGTTGCGGCTTACGAAGCTAAGATTGAGCACGTTGTTACGCTAAGCCAATGGCTTTCAAGCGTAGAGCACCCATCACTGTTTACACGCGAAGTCTACCTGAGCGACATCCTGATCGGCATGCGCCCCGAAATGTCTGTGACTACAGTGAATGTCGGCTGGTTTGCTGAAAACTACCTAATGGTACTGGGTATGGCGGCCCATCTTGGGCAGTTCACAATGCCTCTTGGCGACGGCGGCGTGAAGAAGAATGCGGCCCCCTCGAACGAAGACATTGCCCGTGTGGCGGTCGGTGCCTTGACGGATCCGGCACACCATGCGGGAAAGACCTACCGCCCAACAGGTCCAATGCTGCTGTCACCCATCGAGATCGCCGACGCAATGGGCCGCGCGCTGGGGCGGCGGGTACGCTATGTCGACATTTCCGAACGGATGATGGTCAAGGCCCTGAAAGCCCTGCGCCCTGCAAACTATTCGGAAGCGGCTGTCACCCAGCTAGCGATTTATTTAGAAGAGTACAGGCGAGGTACCTTCGCGGTAAACGCCCCGACCGAGGATGTGTTCCAAGTCAGCGGGCACGCACCTGAAGCCTTTGAAAGCATCGTACGGCGCAAGGTCGCTGAACAACCCGATCTGGTGCGCAGCATGTCCGGCAGCCTCAATGCGATCGGCAACTTCCTGAAGATTCTCACTATGCGCCCCTTCGACCTCGACCGTGCCCAGGCGCAACGCGATTACGTGCGGCTTTCGTCCCCTTCGTACTGCCAGGACGATGCGGCTTGGTCGGAAAAGCACCAACCCACCGCCAGTAAGACCGCTTCGATACGTGTCGCTTGATATTGCGTACTACGAAGGATTGAGCCTGCAGACGAAAGGACCTCCGAATGAACGTTCAAAACGAACTCATCTCTCGAAACCAAGAATTCGCGGCGGGCTTTGACAGTGCTGACCTACCGATCCTGCCAAAGTTGCGAACGGTTGTTCTGACCTGCGGCGACGCCCGGGTCGATCCCGCGCGCATCTTCGGACTTGAGCTAGGCGACGCGGTTGTGATCCGAAACAATGGCGGACGGGTTACACGCGCCGCAATCGAAGAAATCGCCACCCTCGCCTTTCTAATGAGCGCTATGACGGAGGGCCGCGAACAGGGGTTCAACGTCATCCTTATGCAGCACACACAATGTGGAGCCGAGCGGCTGTCCAATCCGGACCTTCAGGACGCGCTGCAGAAAAAGCTCGGGATCGACGTATCCGAATACGCGATCACGGATCAGGTAAGCGACCTTTCAACAGATATCAATCGCTTAGCGGCGGCACAGGAGGTGCCGGACGCAATAATCGTCTCGGCCTTGCTTTACGATGTCGCTACTGGAACAGCCCATAAGATCGCTCCGTCCGCTTCACTGGGGACCATCCGGGCCGAGGCGAGCGAATCGCAAACTGCGGCTCGAGGATGAAGGCCTGCCACCCACATCTCACGTAAACAGACGCATATCGAAAGGATCGATCAGATGACCCCCACAGTAATATTCCTTCTTCAATTCGCGATGAGTCTCTTTGTCTTTGCTCTGATCGCGGCGTGGTACGTTGCACCCTGGCTTGCACGGCTGTCGGCGGCGGCGGCGCTCTCAATCCTGCTGCTGCCGCATGCTTTCCGACACATTGGAATGAGCTTCTTGGTACCAAATCTCAACAACGGAGGGTTGCCCGAGGCGTTTGCAACCAGCGCCAGCTATGGCGATTTGCTCTCGGCGTTTCTGGCAATCGTCGCGCTTATCGCTTTGCGATGGAGATCAGTGGCCGCCTTTCCGTTGGTATGGGGTTTCAACCTCCTTGGTACTGTCGATCTGGTGAACGCCTTGCGCCAAGCCGAGGCGATTGCCTACTTTGGACCCACATGGTTCATACCAACATTCTTTGTGCCGGTACTCTTGGTAACGCACGTGATGATCTTTGCGCGACTGCTGAAGGCAGATAGGCCCCAAATCGCATCGGCGTGAATAGTCACGTATCCTTGCAGGGCAGGCAGCGCCAATGCCTACCTACTGGGTCTCACGGCCCTGACCGAACCATTCTCATCATAATAGATGCCTCGACGTGGCCCTTCAAAGACGACGTTCGCTGCAACCGCGTAAACAGGTGTCACAGCAGGTTCAGCACAGTGAGAGTTCCTTTTTCCCGCCCCAAAGGGATAGGCGGCAGCAACCGTGCTACCGCCTACTCCAACTCAAGTGTTTCTGGCTCTTCCCGGATCACCGCGCTATGCAGCCGCCCCTGCCAGACACCGCTGCGCGCCCGCCATGAGCCTCGCAAGAATATCGCCGGCAGGTGCCGCAGAGCTGATCAGACCGATGCCCTCGCCTGCAAAGGCGGTTGCAACATCAATATCTCCGGCTTCCTGAGCTGCTGCCCAATTTGCCGCTACAACGCCCGCTTCCAGCTTCAAGGCGTCTTCTGAGCCGTGCCATTTCTGAATGAACGGATTGCGCAGAACGCGGCCATTGTACCGGCCGGGCCAGTCGTAACCACGGATCACGTCCACCACACGCGTGCGGATCGTGTCGTCACCTGTCGCGGCCATCGCGCGATCAAGTATACGCGGATGTACCAGCGCCTCGTGTGAGGCCCAAAACCGCGTACCGATCACCACCCCGTCCGCCCCAAGCATTAGGGCCGCTGCCAGGCCACGCCCGTCCGTGATACCGCCAGCAGCGCAGAGCAGCACCTCGCTGTTTTGGCGCGCAATCTCATCAGCGATCTCGGGAACCAGGGCAAAGGTCCCGCGTGCCTCGCCATGGCCGCCGGCGTCCGCACCTTGGGCGACAATGATGTCCGCGCCGCAGTCCAGTGCCTGCCGCGCATCGCGCAGGGTCTGGACCTGGCAAATCAGCGGCACACCGGCTTCCGTGATCGCTGGAGCGAATGGTGCCGGATTGCCAAAGGACAGGAACAGTGCAGCGGGATCACGCGCCAGCACCCTGTCAAGCAGATGCGGCCGCTCCGCGAGCTTCCAAGTAATCAGCCCACAGCCCACGCGGGCATCTGCAGCGATATCGAACTGTTGGCCGATCCAGGCGGCATCACCGTAGGCGCCCCCAATCAGGCCCAGACCGCCTGCGCTGGAGACGGCGCTGGCGAGCGCGCCGCCTGCAGCAAATGCCATCGGCGCCTGGATCACCGGACAGGTGATCCCCAACGCCTCAGTCAGCCGCGTCTTCATAGCGTCTGTTTCCGGTACTCTTGCACTGGCAGACCGCCAACGCCCCAATCTTCCAGCGGAATTTCGTTTATCACCACAAAGGTCGTGGCCGGGTTCTTGCCCAGAACGTTGTGCAGAAGGTCCGTAACCCCCACAATCAGCTGCGCTTTTTGATCTGCACTCGGGCCGGTGCCGTCAGGGCCGCCTTCGCGGGTCACTTTGATATTCACATATGGCATAGGTCAGGCCTTTCGCGGAACATAGGAAAACACTTTTGCTACGATGCGCCATTCTGTGCCGTAGCGAACAAGGGTAAGCAGGTCATGGAAGTCTCGCCCCATCATAGTCATCCGGGCGCTGACACGGGCCAACCTGTCGCTGGCAAATGCGATTTCCAGAACCTCCTCCTCGCGCGGGTCACCGCGCCTGGCTGGTGGTTCACGCCCGTCCACGCGGCCCATGTAGGTCGCGAGATCCAGATTCAGTTCATCGCCTTCTGTGGCACAGACGTAGGCCAGCTGCGGATGAAACACTCTGCGCAGCATCGTGCTGTCGGCTTGATGGAGGCCCTCGAAATAGACCTCCATCAGTTCGCCGACCTTTTTGTGGTCGGCGGGCGTCATTGGATCAACCCCTCGGCGCGCATCGCGGCCCGAGCAGATGGACGGGCAGCACTGCGGCTTACAAACGCCGCCAGCCGGGGCCAACGAGACAGGTCGATGCCGGTGAAATTCGCCCAGTTCGCTACCACGAATAGGTATGCGTCAGCTACCGAGAACTGGTTCGAAACCAGCCACTCCCGGCCATCCTGCAGCTGCACTTCGATCAGATCGAACTTGCCCGCAACAGCGGTGCGCGCCGCGTCTTTGTCGGCCTCGGACGTGCCCTCGCGGAACAACGGGCCGAAGGCCTTGTGCAACTCGGTCCCAATCCAGTTGAGCTGTTCCTGCATCCGGGCTCGGGCCAAGGTGCCGGCTACCGGCGCCAGAGCCGCTTCGGGATGGCTGTCCGCGATATACTGAAGAACAGCCGCTCCTTCGGTGAGGACACTACCGTCGTCCAAACCCAGAGCCGGAACGTATCCTTTAGGGTTGATCGTATGATAGTCAGCACCGCTTTCAGTTTGGCCTGCCGCAGTGTCCACGGCCTCGATTTCAAACGGACGGCCGGTTTCATGCAGGGCGATGTGGCTGGCCAGCGGGCACGCGCCGGGCTTGTAGTAGAGTTTCATGACAGTCTCCTGTGTTGAGCGATGCCATCTGACTACCCGGCAATATGATTTATTGATAATATTGTCTTTTCACTATTATGATTGAAAAAGCAGATCATGTTGAGAGTCCATGAAACACGACCAACTCATTGCCATTGAGGCAATTGTCTCAACCGGTACCTTTCGCGGTGCAGCTGAGCGACTGCACAAATCACAATCCGCCATAAGCCACACTATCCGCCAATTGGAAGAGGAGCTGGAGCTGGAACTGTTCAGCCGCGAAGCCTACCGGCCCTCGCTCACACCGGCCGGTGAGATCTTCTATCGAGAAGCCTCTCGGGTGTTGCGGCAGATGCAAGGGCTCAGAACCACCGCCGCTCGGTTGCGCGCCCGAGAAGAACCAGAACTGAATATTGCGGTCAGTGCCACTATGGATCTGGATACGTTTCTGCCAGCGCTTGCCGACACCGGTCGGCGTCATCCCGCAACTCATCTTCGGCTGCGTATGGAGATGATGGGCGGCCCGATCGCGCGGCTAATGGAGGGTAAAGCGGATATCGCGCTTGCGTCGCTTGACGGGGTGCCTCTGGACGACGTGGAGGCAGAGCCGGTTGCGGAGGTGACAATCCGGCCAGTGGCCAGCCCCGATCTGAATCTGCCGACCGGTTCCCGCGCAATATCGACAACTGAGATGCAAAGCCATGTGCAGGTGATTACGGCGGGCACAGGCGGCACCGCGCATGAACAGAGCCGTGATCTGCTGCCAGGGGGCTTGAAATGGACCGTCTCCGATCTCACGGCCAAGAGAAAAGTGATCCTCGCCGGCCTTGGCTGGGGCGGCTTGCCAGATCATATGACGGAGGAGGACCGGCGGTCGGGGATATTGCTTTCCCTGAACCTGGAAGGGTTCCCATTGCGCCGGACCATGATCTTCAAGATGAGGCGCAGGGACCAGGCAATAGGCGTTGTTGCCGATGAGCTTTGGAACAAAATCGGGCTGCCAAGTCGGCCTGAAGCAAGAGTTTCCGAGGACAGTTGATCCTCTGCAACTTTGGTGATCCGTTTTCATATTGAGGCAAAATCGCGGCGGGTGCAAAGTTACGTGCGCGCCAGAGGCCGGAAGCGCAATAAGGCCGCCCTTCGAATATCTACATTCAATGACAGAAGCCCTCAGGTTTTATTGGATGGTCCAGTCGGCCTGCGTTACCACTTGAGCAAAACATTCGCGAAATGCTGAAGAACATTGCGCAGCTCGATTGAGATTCAACTGACCTTCTTACGCAACAAAACCAGATTTGTTGCTCACCCATGTCACAAACCCCAAGCTTGCTGCGTCCTGTTTCTGTACACCGCTAAAACAGGAGCGCCACATGAAATCCCGTCTCAACCATTTTGCCGTTTCCCCGCAACTGATGCAGCCAATGCTCGATATGGAGGAATGCCTCAAATCATCGGGCCTGGAGCACAGTCTCATCGAACTGGTAAAATTGCGTGTGTCGCAGATCAACGGTTGCGCATTCTGCATCCACATGCACACCCATGACGCGCGTGCGCAGGGTGAAAGTGAAGACAGGCTTCACTTGTTGAATGCCTGGCGAGAGTCGTCTCTTTATTCCGAGCGTGAACGCGCCGCTCTTGCCTGGGCCGAAACGCTGACCCGCATCGAGCAGAATGGTGCACCGGATCACATCTATAAAGAGATTGCCGCTCAGTTTTCAGATCAGGAAAAGATCGCCCTGACGTTGGTGGTGACAACGATCAATGCCTGGAACCGCATTGCTATTGGCTTTGCAACGCCACATCCTACCGCCAAGGAGGCCTCGGCCGCATGAGTCATGTGACTTCACTCGTCAACGACCAGACTTTTGTCGATCTGCGACCGCGCTTGTTTGCGGTCGCCTATCGAATGCTGGGCACCGTTAGTGACGCAGAGGATGTAGTACAGGACGCATTTTTGCGTTGGCAGAAGGTTGATCATGTCAGTGTGAGGGACACGACGGGGTTTCTAATCCGAACGGTCACACGGTTATGTCTCGATCATATGCGGGCCGCGCATACTCGGCGCGAAGCATATCCCGGTGAATGGTTGCCCGAACCACTGGTCACAGATGGTGCCACCGAGCGACTGGATCGGGACGTCTCGGTGGCACTCCTGCTGGCGCTGGAGCGGCTAACACCTCTCGAGCGGGCAGCCTTTCTACTCCACGATGTGTTCGAGCAATCATATGACGAGTTGGCAAAGGCACTGGAACGCACACCTGAATCCTGCCGCCAGCTTGTCAGCCGAGCTCGGAAACATGTGCAGCGCAATAAACCTCGAACGCAGGTTGAGCCGCAACAAGGTGAAGCCATCGCCAAGGCATTTTTCATGGCCGCTAAAAGCGGCGACACCGACGTTCTTACCAAATTGCTTGCGCAAGACGTAAGATTTGTTTCGGACGGCGGCGGCAAAGTGCTGGCGACACTCAATCCGATTTTGGGCCGAGACAAGGTGATGCGGCTATTGTCTGGATTGGCGCGTAAATACTCTGATCAATCTGTCCAGCAATGGCAATTCTGCCACCTGAACAATCTGCCATCGATCCTCAGCCACGAAACTGACGGTATTTTGCAAACAACATCGTTGGAGATCAAATGCGGCGTGATTACAGCTGTTTACGTGGTGCGCAATCCGGAAAAGACTCGTCATCTCTCTTTCGACGAACACATGCCCATCAATCTCGGTCCATCTGACTGAGCTGACAATATCGGCCCTTTCCAGACCTTCGGCCCACCCTCAAGATGCTGCAGCCGCACCCACTTTTCCGACATTCGCTGCAGGCGCAAAATCAGGCGATGACCGAACTCACAGTTCAGCGGACAATGCTGCCGTTGAGCCAAAGGTTCGATCTTCTCGGTTAATCCCGAAACCTGCCATTCTGGTTACTGGAAGGGTGCGCCACTTTCAGAAGTATCGTCGTTCGTCATGGCATTCGGATGACGCTCGACAGGGATTTTGCAGCCCGATGTAAATTCTACGGCGTTTGCTTTACACTTTCACCAGGATGCTCGGGGGAATTGAACCTCACGAATGACCGACGCAAAGCCCAAACGCCACCTTGCCGCCATTCTCGCTGCTGACGTAGAGGGATACTCCAAGTTGATGGGCGAGGACGAGGAAGGCACACTCGCTGCGATGACCGCCCATCACAAAGACCTCATCGGCCCATGCATCGCCGAGCATCGAGGTCGGCTGGTAAAGACCACCGGTGATGGACTATTGGTCGAGTTCGCGAGTGTCGTGGATGCGGCGCGGTGCGCAGTGGCGGTTCAGGAGGGCATGCGAGCCCGAAACGCCGAAATGCCCGGGGACAAGCAAATTCTGTTTCGAATTGGCATCAATCTCGGGGACGTGATCGCGCAAGATGACGACGTCTTCGGCGACGGTGTGAACGTCGCGGCACGACTGGAGGGTTTGGCCGATCCAGGTGGAGTCTGTATTTCGCGAGCGGCTCGCGATCAGCTGCGCGACAAGTTTGATTATCCTCTGCAGGACCTGGGCGAGGTCGAGGTCAAAAACATCTCTCGGCCTGTTTGGGTGTTCAAGGTGCTTTTAGACGGTAGCCCACCGGCAGCAATCAGCCGTCCTAGTCGAAAGTTGCTTTGGCGCGTGTCAGCCGCCCTTGCAATTATCGGTCTACTCATTGGCGGTAGTCTATTGTGGTGGCATCAAGCCGGGCCGACCGATCCAGCCGACGCAATGTTGGCGTTGTCCGACAAACCATCAATCGCTGTCCTTCCGTCTGACAATCTGTCTGCTGACGCGGAGCAGGAGTATTTCTCCGACGGTGTTACAGAGGACATCATTACCGATCTGTCAAAAATTTCCGGGCTTTTCGTAATCGCACCGAATTCGGCTTTCACCTATAAAGGACAGGCGATGAATGCTCGTCAGGTCGCCGCGGATCTGGGTGTGCGCTATGTGCTGCAGGGCAGCGTCAGGCGGACCATAGAGAAGATTCGGATCACAACACAGCTCATAGACGCAGCCACCGAAGAGCACCTTTGGGCCGAGCGCTATGATCTCGACGTCATAGACGTGTTTGCGGTTCAGTCCGAGGTCGCGCGGCAGGTGGCAAGAGCCCTGTCGGTAACGCTGAAAGCCAACGAGAACGAGAGGCTGTACCAGAAGTACACAACGAACATCGGCGCCTACGATGTTTTCTTGCAGGCGCGCCGCACTGTCGATGTGCCAAGCAAGGATAATATCCTGCGCGGCGAGGAACTCTTTGAGCAGGTGATCGAGCTGGACCCAAATTTTGCAGGTGGTTACGCCGGGCTCGCCTTCAACCTCTCGGTGCAGGTGCGTTTTCAATACACTGACACGCCATCAACCCACCTTTCACAGGCACTAGAAATTGCCAGAAAGGCAATTGAACTCGACAGGGATTTTGCGTGGGGGCACATTGCTCTGGGAGGCGTGTATGTCGCCAGCGGCGACGCAGATGCAGCCGTCGAAGCTGTTTATCAGGCACTTATCCTCGAACCTAACGGCTACGAGGCTAACCTCTTCATGGGTTTCTATCTCCAGTTTGCGGGTGATGCTGCAAGTGCCGTGGACTATCTGTTGATCGCCAAACGTCTTAGTCCCGTGGAGACATATCGGGATGTCTCGTTTCTGGCTCTGGCGCAATTCATGAACCGAAACTACGAAGAGGTCGTGCGCCTTTGGACGAAAACATCTAATAAGCCGAGGGGGCAGGTTCAAATTTTTTTGGCGGCGGCCTATTCGCTGCTTGACAGGCCAGAAGAAGCCGCTGCGCTCGTGGAGCAATATTTGGAAACTAATCCGGATTTCAATCTAACGGAATGGCGGTATCTTGAAACCTAGAAATCCGAGGAAAATAGAACGAGGATGTATGAAGCGGCGAAAGCCGCAGGGGTCCCGGAATTTCCCCGCGAAAACTAACCTGCCAACAGTAACGTGCGGTAGTTCATTCTCAACGGGTAGACCCTTGCGCACTGGGATGCCCTGCTCGAACAGAAAAGCGCGGATCTAATTAATCGTTGCAGTCCGGCGAGACACCAAACGTGATCTGACCCGGTGCAATGCTTGAAGATCGAGCTGTTTCTGGCTCTTCTCCGAAACGGTTTGCAGGTTACCCTGATTTACGGAGCGGCCCAAAGCCGACATTCGCCATCTTCCAGAATTCACTTGCTGGCTTCCCAAGAGCAGCCATTCGTGAAGGGCGCAGCATTTTTGATTTCTATGACAGCTCATCGGGGCGATGCTGCTTTTCCTTGTCTTCAGCGCAGAGACTAATTCATCTCAAAGCCTACAGGAGTATTCAGTAACTTGTATCGTATAACGGTTTTCTCGGTATTCATGGAAATCTGCCCCGTCATTCAATAGTCGTAGTCCGCAGCTACTCAATCGAAGCGGAGTAACCGAAGATCTCGATTAGCCGATGAAAGAGAGCACGAGATCCGTCACTTCATGCGGGGCGTCTTCAGGGCTGTAATGGCCGGCACCCGGCAGGCGCTGAATTCTACCGTTCGGAAACACCGCCTTGAACAGTGGAAGAAAGTGCTTTGCATGCAGCGTGCGATCTTCCGCACCCCAGATCGCGAGTGCTGGTTTCGCTCTGATCGCCTGTCGGGCCGCCGCGTCCGGTTCTTCGAACTTGTGCGCCCCGGTCGCAAACCCCTTGGCCCATCCAATTGCGCCGGCAGCTTCTGCCGGTGTTGGGAATGGCGCCCGATAGGCTTTGAGCCAAGCGTCCGTAACGATTGAGGCGTCTTCGAAACCATTCAGCTTCATTGTTGACAGGATCGTGTAATCAAGCTGGCCCAGAAGCGGTTCCAGAGTGCCGTCATCGTGCGCTTTCAGGATCCACTGAAACCAGGGGGCCTCGCCAGCATTCGCAACCAGCCGGTCAATGAGATCGGCTTGGCCGAACGGCGTTGGCCCGTTGACGGAGACAATCCGCTTTATCCGGTCCGGATGGCGGATGGCGAACCCCATACCCGCTGGTCCGCCGAAGTCATGCATCACAAGGGTCACGTCGCGCAAGTCGAGGGCAAGAGCGACCGCTTCCAGATTGTCGATATGGTCCTGCAGCCAGTAGGTCCGGTCGCCTGGCGTTGCGCTCTTGCCAAAGCCCATATGGTCAACCGCCACGACCCGATGATGGCGCGACCACGTGGCGATCTGGTGCCGGAAAAGATAGCTCCAGGTGGGCTCGCCATGCAGCAGAAGCAGAGTCTCGGGCCCCTCGCCGACATCAACGTAGTGGGCGGCGTAACCGGGCGCGTCGGTGTAGCGTGCGGGAAAAGGCCAGGTGCCGTCAAATGTGGCATTGGCCGGTACGGTAGGTGTCGGGTGGGTCATGTCGGGTTCTCCAAAGCTCGGGGATGGTCGCAGGCCCGCGCTGAACGCGCCAGCCACGGTCAACTGCAGCATTATGCGGCGTGTGACCTGGCTCTTGTTAGTGGAAGGGTCGCGTAGTCTCATCACTGCCTCCTTCCGGCGCACGCAAGGCAGTTGATCTCTGCGTTGAGGCTTCCAGCGCTTTGAACGGCGGTATGCCAGCGACCGTGTAACCGGCGCGCGAATTCTTCGGCCGCCTGGTCAGCGGTATCTCGGACAGTGCGATCAATATCGCTCGGTTCCAGGCCGATGTCGCGCAAACGAACGCGTTCAAGACCTTCCAGTGCCTGTCGCGTCTTACGAGTTGTCAGTACGTGGAAGCCGGCAACGACGATGCGTTGAAGCAGGCCGAGTTCGACAAGCGCGTCAAACTTGTCTGCCGCAGGCCCGTGATCGACGAGATCTGAAAACAGGTCCTTTTGGCCGTGCGTTGGGAAGTTTTCGGGTCGCGCTTTAGTCATGGAGTCCTCCTTTCGGTTACAAGGAGGAACGTAATTTGGCGCTTGATCTCTTACCAATTCGAAGGAGGCGATTAAGCGATCGATTAAATAGATCGCTTGGTGGTAAGGCTCAAAAACCTGTTTCCGCAAGAGCCACGGTAAGCCATTCAGCGAATAGCGACATTGCTCGGGTGAAAGGGCGTCCTTCTGCGCTTACCAGCCAATAGCCGAGACCTTCGTCTACTGTCTCGGGTTCTGCGAGCCAAGTGAGCCGACCTTCACGCACGAGTGTTTCAACGAGTAACTGACGACCGATCGCTACACCTCCGCCGTCGATCGCGGCTTGGATCACCACATTATAGTCGTTGAGCGGCATCCGTTTCGCGCCTGCTATATCAATTCCGCGCGACTCCGCCCAAGACTGCCATTCCTGCTCCTTGCGGCTCATGAGAAGTTGTTCGTCAGACAGGTCTGTGAGCGGAAGGGTTCGCCCAGAATGTGCAATGGGGGCAATTTTTTCGACATGCAGCAGCCGGGCATCCACACCCTTCCAAGGGCCGATTCCGAACCTCACGCCCAGATCAGCCTCGTCGCGAGCAAAGCTGACAATCTCGAGTGTGGGGTCCAGTTCAATGTCAATCCCTGGATGCACATCCGAAAAAGAGGCAAGACGCGACATGAGCCACATTGAGCAGAAGGAAGGCAGCGCCGTTACGCGGAGCGTCTCTCGCCCAGCCTCGGCCCGAAGCTCTGCGGTCGCATCCGTGATCGTACGGAATGCGGCATTGATTTCAACGAGATAACGCTCCCCTTCTGGTGTCAAAGAGATGCTGCGGGCATGCCGTACGAAAAGCGGCGTTCCGAGCATCGTTTCAAGCTGCCGAATGTGATGGCTGACCGTGCTTTGCGATATCAGCAATTCATCCGCGGCCTTTCGAAAACTTAAGAGCCTCGCAACAGCTGAAAAAGCACGAAGCGATAAAAGCGGAGGAAGGTTCGGGCTTGAGCGCAAACAGTTGGCCTCGTATTTCTCAGCGAGAGTACCTTAAAGTAGTACAGCGCGTTATGGCTAAGTCCGCAACCCCGGTGGTACTTAGCTGCTGTCGCTGTCGGCCCAAAGCGGTCACTCGACACGGTGCCGCCATTCTGCAGTCACAGCCCACATTGCGGCCGTTTGCTGCATGAGCAACGGCGCGGGTCGCTCGAACGCATAGTCTGCGCAACAACGCCGCCGATGCGCGGTGTCGAGCACAAACCCGCCTTGGGTAGACTTCAGGCCTTGAAGCACATTGCAGGGAACATCCGGATGGAGTCCACACGACATTGCCAAATTATTCAGCGAAGGATGACGGACCAAACGCTGGTAGAAAAAGCTAAGTTCGTGTCTAAATCCCTGCGGTTCCTTCACGTGTTCTATCGATCAGCCCAGCCATTTGGAATAGTCGCTGACCAACAGATGCGTCGGATCAACATCCTCCTGAACTTCGGCAAATCGGCCAATTGGGTCGCGAAAAATATTGTCGGTCTCGTCATCATTGACCGTTGAGACCTCACCAATCAACACATCCCCTCCTTCGCCCCAGAATGCGTGCCAATCACCGGGGCGCAGGGTTACGCTATCCCCCGGGGTCAGGCGCAGTTTCTCACCCGGGTTGAAGCTGTGTCGGATGCCATCCAGCCAAACCACACCACCGCGATCCTCTGCAAATCCACCTGCGTCGTCTGAGCCGAAAAGCTCGACCACCAGAGTAGCACCGCCGCGGTTGATGATATCTTCCGCCTTCAAAACATGAGTGTGCATGGGCGATAGCTGGTCTTGCCTTGAAATCAACAGCTTTTCTGCGTAGCACATGCCGCCGCCCTTGGCCAAATCACTCTGCAACCCGTTGCGCAGGGTAAAGAGGAACAAGCCTATCTTGTCAAAATCACCGCCACCGTAATCGGTGATGTCCCAACCGCACCTTGCGTCAATCACGTGACGGGCATCACTTTCACGGGCTTTAAACTCCTCGGGCGTCCAATAGGCAAAGGGCGGCAACGTGAAACCGTGAGAGCGGATCATCTCATCTGCTTGGGTCATGATGTCATTGATACGGGAGCGTTTCACGCCGGCACTCTTTTGGTCTTGAGGATTTCGATTACCATGGCTGCGGTCCAGGTAAAGCTGCCGCCCCCACAAGGTTCGCCGCTGATCGGGTCATAATATTCCGCAAAGCCACTTTTCTGAATAAGGTTCAGGCTGTCGGCGAGGATACGTTGTGCCATTCCCTCCTGCCCAGACCGGCTTAGACCTTCGGCAATTAAATAGTTCACGATCAACCATGTCGGTCCACGCCAATAGCGCAGACTGTCAAAAGCGTTATCCGCCGGGTCGTGACTGGGCACCAGATAGCCGCAACGCTCGGCCAGCAAAGCGATCCTTCGTGCCAGCTCTTCAACACGGCCCAGAGGGACATCGGCAATTGCGGCGAGCAGCCCGCCAATCGTGGGCGTGTCCTGCAGATGCCCAGCAGCGCGGTTGTAACAGGTGTATTGCCCAAGCGTCGGGTTCCAGAGGCTTTCCAATGCCGACCGACCCTTCGTGGCCATCGCGCGGGCCTCTGAGGCCATTGAGCTATCGTCCAGGAGTTCGGCCAAGTCGGCAACATCGTCGCAGGACCGTATCAGAATGGCGTTAAAGCCCGGATCAACCAGTCGGAAGGGTGAGGCATCGTGAAGTTTCGCGTTGTCCCAGCCAAGCTCACGGAAATGTTCAAGCAGCCAGATATAACATTTGTATTGCTCGTCGGAAGGGCGGTGATCGGGGTTAGCATGTGTCGTGTCACGTCGCGTGAAAGGCGCGATTCCCTCAATCGGCACATCATCCAAGCCTTCGTCCCAGTCCACTGAGTTGTCTCGACCAGATTCCCATGGATGAATGATTGCCACCAGGCCCGTGTTTTTGGGATCGCGGTCGCGGTAGAACCACTGATGCCAAGCGTGGACTTTGGGCAAATGCTTGGCCAGCCGCTTTCTTGCGGCGGCTTTGTCTTCGGCGCGGTCGTAGAGCTTGCGCAAGGCAAAGCCCACGACTGCAGGTTGGGTGATGCCGGTCGTGGGCACGGCTCGTCCGGTTTGCCAGACGTCAGGTCCGGGAAAATACCCGTCATCGGGTTCGTGGAAAATGATATGGGGCACCATACCGTCGTCCCATTGATGGGCCATAAGTGTCTCAATCTCGACCCAGGCCCGGTCCATGTCAAAATGTGAAAATCCAAGCGCAGACAATGCGCTGTCCCAGTTCCACTGGAATGGATAGAGGCCATGGGTGGGCACGGTATAGTTGCCAAGGTCATTGCCTTCCATGACCTTGCGAGCTTGATCGATCAGCGCTTGACTCATCGCGCTTCTCCTTTACGCAACAGACAGAGTGGTTTCGGAGTCGAACCAACGCCCCCGGCCCTCTTGCGGCGCCAGGGTAAGTACGTCACCAGGCTTAACGCTAAGCTCACTGTCCAATACCGCGCGGAACTGGTGACCCTCTACGTCACAGGTTACGAGCAGATGTGCACCTAAGGGCTCAACAACCTTCGCTCGTGCACCAAAACCCTGATCGGCAATGCGCAGGTCTTCTGGACGGATAGCCCACTTTAGATCCTTTCCGTTTGCCGGGCCCTCAAAGCTCTGACCGGCAACGGTCCAGCGACCGGAGCCCGCGGCTTCAGCGGGGAGGAAATTCATTGGCGGGTTGCCGATGAAACTGGCCACGAACTCGGCCGCTGGATCTCGGTACACCTCGATGGGCGAAGCTGCCTGAACAATTTTGCCCTGGTGCATGACACTAATCCGGTCAGCCATTGACATGGCCTCGACCTGATCGTGGGTCACATAGATGGCGGTGGTCTTGCTTTCGGCCAGAACGCCCTTCAGTTCAGCGCGCATCTCCATCCGCAACAGTGCGTCAAGGTTTGACAACGGCTCGTCCATCAGGATCACATCCGGCTCCATCGCCAGCGCGCGGGCGACAGCAACCCGCTGGCGTTGGCCGCCGGACAACTCGCCCGAATAGCGCTTCAAGAGCTGTTCGATATGCATCAACCCGGCGGTGCGCTCGACCCGGCGTTTGACTTCATCATCGGGCAGTTTCTGCATCCGCAAACCAAAGCCGATGTTCTCGAACACCGTCAGGTGCGGAAACACCGCATAGTTCTGGAACACCATCGAGATACCGCGATCTTTGGGCGACAGGTGATCCACGCGACGGCCACCGATCCAAACCTCGCCGGTGGTGGCGGTCTCAAGCCCCGCGATGATGCGCAAAAGCGTGGATTTACCGCAGCCGGAAGCCCCCAGAAGGACCATGAATTCCTGGTCCGCAATGGTCAGGTTGATGTCATGCAAAGCTTGGTAAGACCCAAAGTTCTTGGCAACATTCTTGATCTGTATTTCAGCCATAACAGTTTCCTTTCAGCCACCGCTCAGCGGTTGGCGATGCCCCACATGGCAAAGAGATATTTGCGCACTGCGAAGATGAAGATCAGGGCAGGCACCACGAGGATGAACCCACCTGCAAATTTCAGGTGCAACGGTGCCTCGCCCAGTGTCTGCAACAGGAATGCGGGCAACGTTCGGTTCTCGATCGTCAGCACGGCTGCTGCGAACACTTCGTTCCACGAGATCACAAAGGCGAAAATCGCCGAGGCTGTGATCCCCGGCAACACCAGAGGTAGGATCACCTTGGTGAAGGCGGTCAGCCGTGTGCAGCCCAGCGTCCAGGCTGCCTCCTCAAGTTCCAACGGAATACCCGAGAAGAGCGAAAAGGTTATAAGCACCGCGAAGGGGATCGCCAACGTCGTGTGAACCAACGCCAGACCGAAAGCCGTATCATCCAGACCTGTACGGATGAAAAGAACTGCCAAAGGCAGTGCCAGAAGCGGCAACGGAAAGGCCCGTGTCAGCAGGATCAGCAACCGGAACAGCTCTTTCCCGCGAAAGTCAAACCGCGACAGGGCGTAGCCTGCAGGGGCCCCGATGGCGATGGACATCACCATCGTCATCAAAGCCACCACAACCGAGTTCCACAGCGCCCTCAGCATTCCCTGGAACCCCATGAAGAATTCCAGTGATCCCATATTGAACTCCGGGATGAAGCTCTTTGGGAAACTGTTCACCGTATCCGGTGAAGACATTGTGTTCACGAATAGCAAGTAGAGCGGTATGATCACCCAGGCACACAGCAAGATCACGCCTGCTCGGTAGAGCCCCCTTCCCGCCTTGCGGGCGTCAGGGGCCACAACGTCTGCTACAGCCGTCATATCGTGGCTCCTTTCGGGACGCGCAGAGCGCGCATGATGATCAGAGTGAAGACGATCGAGATAATCAGAACGATGATCGCCAGCGCCGCTGCTGCTCCGCCATTTTGCAGGTCAAACTGATAGGCGTAGATCTCGCCCATGAGCACCGGGAAGATCGTGCCGCCAAGAGCTGCAACCACGGCGAAGACCTCGAAGGCCAGGATGACGCGCAGGACCAGGGCCGTTTGCAACGATGGGCGCAGAAGCGGCAAAGTGATCCGGGTGAACTGTTTCCAGCGCGAGGCGCCAAACACATCTGCAGCCTCGTAGTATTCCTTGGGGATCAGGCCGATGCCTGCGACCAGGATCACAAGCATAATCGCAGTCGCGCGCCAAATCTCGGCCAGCATGATGGCCAGGAACACGATCCACGGGGTCTGATAGCTCAGCAGACTTACTGGCTGCTCAGTGACGCCAAGCCCGACCATCATCGAATTCAGAAAGCCTGACTGTTCGAAGATCGCCAGCCAGATGATACCAGCCGCAAGGTCCGAGATGCCCAATGGGATGGTCCAGATATAAAGAACCAGATCGCGCCCCTTTTGCATTTTTGTAACCATCGTGGCCATCAGAAGCGAGAGAGCCAACTGGATCGGCACCACGGCCGCAGCAAGAAGGAAGGTGTTCTTCATCGAGATCGGGAACTTCCAGTAGTTCACAACCTCACGAAAATTATCCAGTGAAAAGCCGTTCTCGGATCCAAACGCCTGCTGCGCAACCAGCGCAAACGGGTAGAGGAAGAAGAGGCAGAGAAATAGAGTCACCGGGAGGATCAGAAAGTATGGCAATAGCCGCGCTTCCATCGGACCGCTCCTTTAAGTTGGGAAAATGCTGGGAAACCGGGCCACTATTTCAGCGGCCCAGCAGTCAGGAAGTGCCTTACTCGACCGGGCAAGCGCCTTCCGACGGTGCATCTGGTGCCCAACAGGGCGCGCCAGTTTCGGTCATGATCTTTTCAAGCTGTTTCTTTTGGTCGTCCAGAACCTGCTCGATGGGCTGTCCCGCCAGAACAATGCGCTCGAACGCATCTACATAAACGCGATTGAAGTCGCCCCCCATGCTGCCCAAACCAGCAGGCAGAAGGCCCGGGTTGGCGTCTGCCGAGCCGCTCATCTTTGCAACCGCTTCACCAGCTGCTTTGACCGAAGGCGGCAGGTCGTCAGGCAGTTCAACATCCACCACGGGGAAGAAATTGGTGGCCTTCAGGGTCGCGATCTGCGTTTCCGGTTGCATCAGATACGTCACCAAAGCTTTGGCGCCTTCGGCATCTGGCGCGGTGCGCGGAATGGCAACACCTGCCAAAACGGGCATGAAGCCACGGCCAGTCGGACCCGCAGGCGCCGGGAATGCAACGAAATCGTCGGGACGTTCATTGAATGCCTGTGCCAGACGCGAGGTATGATCGAAGACGATCCATGCGTCACCGTTCAGCAACTGTTCCTGCATGAACGAGAAGTTGGTCGAGGCCGGGTTCGTATGGCTCCAAAGCTCTTTGAACTTCTCCCAAGCTGTCACAGCCTCGGGCGAGGCAAAGGTCCGCACAACTCCGTCGGTGTAGGATGGATAGAGATATCCCTGGAAGAAGCGGTGTTTCAGCCCCTTGGGCCCTGCCGGAAAACCGAATTTCTTCTGACCTGTCGCTTCTTCGACGTTGGCAGCCCAGGCGATCAATTGATCATAGGTCAGCGCATTGATATCCGCCCCTTCAGGCAGGTACTGCAGCGCTTCCTTGTTGGCAGCCATGATGTAACTTGCTTGCATCCACGGCATGTATTGCAGGCTGTCAGTTCCAAGCTTGGCCAGCCCATTGAAGGTATCTGAGGCCGACATCACGCCAAGATCGCTAAGGTCCATCAGATCATCAGGGTTCATCGCCGAAAAATTGCCGTGCAAAGAACCCAGCAGGTCTATGCTGCCCGAGCCTGCTTGCAGCTCGGCTTGCAGGCGCGTAAGCCAAGGGCCGTCTTCGTTCGGCTGGTAGTCGACTGCGCTGTCGAAGCCACCCAAAACCTCGGTCCGCATGGCTTGTGCCTCTTCGGCGGGGCGGGCCTGGGTCGACCAGAACAGAGTTTCGGCCTGTACGGCGGCAGCACCAACAAGCATCACTACACCGGATACGGCACCCGCCAATTTCGAATGAATGGACATGTTTTCCTCCGTTTGTCTGAGGCTGGCCAAAATCAGGCAACCTCCCTCCCTCGCCGACAACCTTGGTTCAGTCTATGGGCGAATGGCGGTACTATGATATATCGTTTTATCACGAGTCAAGTTGATTGATCCGCGGCATAGATCATATTTTGCTTGAAATAATCGGATTTGCCTGCAATTTTGAATAAACGATATACCAAGAAACTGTATACATGGCGAAGAAACCCACCTTATCCAGTGTTGCTAAAGAGGCCGGCGTTTCGGTTCCCACCGTTAGTCAGGTGATGCGTGATACAGGCCGAATCTCAGAGAAGACACGTCAAAAAGTTCTGAGTGCCGCAAAGCGGCTTCGCTATGTCCCAAATCAGGCGGCGGCCACTATGCGGTCGGGTGACAATCGCGAAATCGGATTTATCCTGAACAAATTGGCAAACCCGTTCAATGCCGAGGTTGTCAGCGGCGCTGTCGATTTGCTGGAAACCGAAGGGTTCATGGTGTCGGTTCTTGATGCCCAAGGTGACCTTCAGCGCCAGAACCGCCTTTTGGAAGCTTGCATCAGATTTGGTCGCCGTGGCCTGATCTGGGTACCGGCACTCGACACGAACGAAGACGCGATGGAGCTTTTGGATGCTCATGGCGTTCCTGCGGTTACATTCATGCGCAAGGTTTCCCAGTCTCTTGATCACGTAGGCGTTCTGAATACCGAAGCTCTTGTGCAGGCCACACAGCATTTGATTGATTTGGGGCACAAACACATCGCTTACTTTGGTGGCATCGAACAAACCTCGGTACGCGAGGAACGCATTGCTGGCTACCTAAGCGCCCTTGAGAAATTGGACGGCGTGCGCCCGATTGTCTGGCCCTGTGAGGAAACAAAACGATCGGGCTTAGAGGCAATTGCCGCGCTCCGCTACCAACACCCCGAGGTGACGGGCATCGTTTGCAATGGGGATGTCGTTGCTCTTGGAGCATGCTTTGGTTTGATCCAGACCAATTTGAAACCCGGACATGATTTTTCGGTCGTGGGTTTCGATGACATCGAGGATGCCGCCGTTTCGACGCCGGGTCTTACGACCATGGCAATCAACCCAAAGAAGTTAGGCACACGATTGGCCGAAATCCTTCTGGACCGAATGCGAACACCCGAACTACCAGTCCGTCATTTCGAGTATTCTGCGACCCTGACAATTCGAGGAACATCAGGAGCAGCCCCTGGACACTAAAGTGTATTTCTCAGTTGCTATCGCTGGTATCTATTGGGGCTTGCGATGGTGAAGACGCCCCAATTTCGGTTGTTCGCAAACCCACAATGGCACGTGCTGCCGATGAGATGAGAATTCTTTACCTGCGGCAACAGCCGCGAGGCAACGGTCAAGATCGCCCCTACACTGTTGAACTGAGGGTCTGATTTGAAATGCTTAAATGCCGTTGCGGTATCATGCGGTATTTGACACTTTGGGCTCAGAGTCAAATTGCTGTGGTACAGCTCAAATTCCGAAATGCCCGCCGTTTGAGTGTCGGCCTCCTTGCTGGGGCCCAGATGGGTTCGCGCTCGCAGAGAAGGTCTGGTCTCCCGCCCTTCCTGCCGGTGATGTGAAACGGCCCATAGCCGCCATTCGTTACACTTTACTTCGCTGCAACGCAGTTTCGCGAAAGCGGACATCCACGTTTTCGAAAGAGCCAACTATCGTGAAACACTTTGACAGCAAATCGGGAAACCCTTGCCATTGCAGTCGATTCAAATCAGCGAAAGCTAACACTCCGCGTCCGAGCGCGCTATCCACCCGAAAGGAAATACACCGTTACCTCTTCCGTTCGCCCGCGAACATGGAAGCTCCCGGCGGTTGCCAAACTAAATTCGGTGTTCAGCCTTTCCGCTGTTGTACTGCTGACGAGGATTGTGACCAGCTCGTCTTATTCCACTTCTCCGGCTAGGTCTTCAATTCGGCTGCAGGTATTCACTGTGTCGCCGATCACCGTGTAGTTCAAACCTTCCTCCAAACATTTTCTAAACTTTGCTTTGAGCAAGCTGAATCATCAAAATGACATTCTCAACAGAAGCAGACGTCCGCCAGATGCAAAAAAACAGCGTGTAACCTATATGGAGCCTATGTAGGTCAGGGGCTTACGCCCCTCGTCGCGCAACAGCCAACACTTCGATCCTTCGAATACCGCAGCAGTCAGTGGTTCGCCATATCCTGCCCCGGTATCTATGTTCACACGGTTTCCATGGTGTTCAGGAGTGGCGACGTGGGTATGGCCGTGAACAACCAGCCATGGGTGAGGGTCCGGGCAGTCCAGAAACTCTTCTCGGATCCAGATCAGGTCGTTGGGGTCCTGATGACACAAGGGAACTCCGGGCCGGATACCTGCATGGACGAACAGAATGTCTTCGTGCAGATGGTAGGGCAACAGATTTGCCAGAAAATCGATATGGGCCTGCGGTACTGCGGCTTTAGCCCTGGCGTGGAGCTGATAGATTCGATCCCTTTCGCTGACCTCAACGCCATAGGAGTTCAGCGTTTCTACCCCGCCTATCCGGGGATGCAACCAATGGTACCCGACCAGAAGCCGTGCATCGCTACGAGGGTATTCCTCAAGGAACATTGCGCACATTTGGTCGTGGTTGCCGCGCAGGAACGTCCAGTTTTTGCCTTCGGCCTTGCCTTTCACCAAAAGGTCCAGAACTTCGCGGCTGTGCGCGCCGCGATCGGTATAGTCACCGATAAAGACGACTTGGGCATCGGGCCCGCCGTCCTTTTCGATACGCGCCAGCGCATCCTCCAACATGTGCAACTGACCGTGGACGTCACCGATGGCATAAATAGGTTCAGGCATTTTCAAACGCTCTTATTCAGACCAATCGATGCGGAACTCTTCCCGAAAGGCAAAGCGCACCAGGTGGGCTTCGATCACGTCTTTCCAACGCACCAAGTCGCCTCGCGGACCAGTCGCAGCGGTGAGGGTCAGGCGACTGTCATCAGCTTCAAGGGTCACGCTGTCGCCACCCGGGAAGGTCACGCTGCCATTCGTTTCGTCAAAGAAAACCTCGGCCTTATGCGACCAGTGTTTGCACAGCTGCTGCAGGTATTTGCTGGCCGCCGCGGTTTCAGCAACACCCGAGCCAGTCTGATTCGGCAACAGGCTCAACCCGGTTTTGGCGGCGTTGCGCATCGCTGCGGCAAACAATGTGACATCGATATTGGTGGCCAGGAATGTGGTGCCCAGATCCAGACATTTAGTCTGCATCGAAGGATCAAGGGTCAGGATACCTGCCGCCTTGCCCGCAGCCACGATGCGGGTCAGCGCATCCAGCACGGCTGCGACTACATCGGGGTGACCGGCATTGCCGATATGGCCCATATCGGCGGCCAGATCGGAGGGGCCAATAAACACGCCGTCCACATCGGTGGCCAGAATATCGTCCAGCGCTGCCAGACCCTTTTGATTTTCCACTTGTACCAGCAGGCAAATCTGTTCATCCGCCGTTTTCAGGTAATCCGGGATGGCCGCAAACCGCGACGCCCGCGCCAGCGCCGAGCCCACACCCCGCACGCCATGCGGCGGGTATTGCACCGCCCGCACCAGCTCCCGCGCCTGATCGCCGCTTTCAACCATGGGCACCAGAAGGTTCTGCACGCCGGCGTCCAGGTATTGCTTGATCATCCAGGTCTCGCCAATCGGCAGGCGCGCGACCGGGGTGCTGCCCGATCCTTCGATCACCTGCACCTGCTCGAGGATTGAGCGCAGATCATTCGGTGCGTGTTCACCGTCAACCAGTAGCCAGTCGAATTGCGCGGTTGCTGCTATCTCAGCCGTATAGGCGTTGGCCATCCCGATCCAGCAACCGATCTGCGGGTGCCCGGCCTTTAGCGCGGCTTTGAACGTATTCTTCGGCGCAGGCATGTGCGGCGCTCCTTTCAGGCGAAGTTGATATCGACAGAGCCGAACGGCCCGAAATCAGCATGGATTTCAGTACCGGATGGGCATTCGACGGGGCGGATAAAGCTACCGGACAGGATGATCTGACCGGGTTCAATGCATTGACCGTATTGCGCCATGCGGCGAGCTAGCCAGACAACGCTTTCGACCGGATCGTTCAGCACGCCCGCGCCCAGACCTGTTTCCTCGATTTCACCATTGCGAAAGGTCAACGCACCGACCCAGCGCAGGTCAAAGGCATCCACGGCGTGTCTTCGCGCGCCCAGCACGATGCCCGCATTCGCGGCATTGTCACTGATCGTGTCGAAGACCGTGCGTGTTTTGCCGGTCTCTGGATCAAACCGCTGAATACGGGTGTCGAGGATTTCGATTGAGGGCGCGACATAATCCGTGGCGGCAATGATATCGTCGCGGGTGACGTTTTCGTCGCCGACCGCAGATTTCATCACAAAAGCAATCTCCGCTTCAATCCGCGGCTGGATGAAACGGCCTGCAGGGACCGTTCCGCCATGTTCAAAGACCATGTCGTCGAACAGAATACCACTGTCGGGAATGTCGATGTTCAGCGCGTATTGCATGGCTTTTGAGGTCAGGCCGATCTTCCATCCGATCACTTTGCGCCCCTCGGCCAGCTTCTGGCGATAGATGGCGTTTTGAACCTCATAAGCGTCGTCCATCCCCATCTCGGGATGGCGCAGGGTCAGCAGGCCGATCTGCTCACGCGTACACTCCGCCTGCAGCAGATCAGCAGCAGCGCATGTGTGATCCTCAGGGGTCATACCTTTTCGTCCTCAACCGTGTTGCGCAACGTGCCGATGCCTTCGACCGAAACCTCAACCACATCGCCCGGTGCCAGATATTTCGGAGGATCAAACCGCGCCCCTGCCCCGGTCGGCGTGCCAGTGACGATGATATCGCCCGGCTGCAGGGTCATGAAGGTCGAGATATACTCGATCTCGCGCCGGATCGGAAACATCATGCGGTTCAGAGTATCGTTCTGACGCAGCTCGCCGTTCACATGGGTCTGAATATGGGCGTCATCCAGTTGCGCCGCGTCCGTAAAGGGCACCAGCCACGGACCGATTGCGCCAGTGCTGTCCCAATTCTTGCCTTGAGTGACGTTGAACTTGGCGTGGCGCACCCAGTCGCGGATCGTGCCTTCGTTGCACAGGGTCAGGGCAGCGATGTGGTCATAGGCGTCCTCTTGGGAAATACGGCGTCCGGTCTTGCCAATCACGATGGCAACCTCACCTTCGTAATCCAGCGTGTGGTTTTCCGGTGGACGGATCAGCGGGCGGTCATGCCCGGTGAAACCGCTGGCGAAGCGCGGGAACAGCGACATATATTCCGGCTGCGCGCTGCCATCCTTGTATTCCGCATTCCGGTCAGGAAAGTTCACCCCAACGCACAGGATGCGGCGGACGTCGGGCATCACCATCTCGTAGGTGAAGCCGGTATGGGTCACCGCTTTACCCTCTGCGGTTTTGACCAGTTCGCCAAACGCCCCGGCGGCTATCACCTCATACAGGCTGGCATGATCGGGAAAGGCGTCATTCAGCGCGATTGCACCCGCATCCGTGATTGCGCCAAAAAAGGATTCGCCATTGGCAGAGTAAGTTGCAAAGCGCATCAGGCCTCCTCGGCAGCGTCAATGCCGCCCATGCAGATGTATTTGAGTTCCATGAAGTCATCGAGCCCATGGCGGGATCCTTCGCGACCCAGACCCGACATTTTGACGCCACCAAACGGGGCTTCGGCGGTTGAGATCAGACCGGTGTTGACACCGACCATGCCGTATTCCAGTTCCTCGGACACACGCCAGACACGGGCCAGATCGCGGGAATAGAAATATGAAGCCAGCCCGAACTCGGTATCATTGGCTGCCGCTACAACCTTGCTTTCGGTGTCGAACTTGAACAAGGGCGCAACGGGGCCAAAGGTTTCCTCGGTCGCCACGGCCATGTCCGAGGTCACGCCGGTCAGTATGGTGGGTTCAAAGAAGGTTCCACCAAGCGCGTGGGGTTTGCCCCCAAGCGCCACCTTGGCACCTTTCGAGGTCGCATCCTCGACATGTTCGACCACCTTGTCCACGGCAGCCTGATCGATCAGCGGACCAAAGATGATGCCCTCGTCAAACCCGTTGCCGGTTGGAAGGGTCGCGACTTTAGCCGCCAGTTTTTCCGCAAAGGCGTCATAAACCCCCGCTTGCACATAGATACGATTGGCGCAGACGCAGGTCTGGCCGTTGTTGCGGAACTTGGCGATGACCGCCCCTTCTACCGCGGCATCTAGATCGGCGTCGTCGAACACAATGAACGGTGCGTTGCCGCCCAGCTCCAGCCCCAGTTTCTTGATCGTCGGGGCGCATTGAGCGTAGAGCATCGCGCCGATCTCAGTCGATCCGGTGAAGGTCAGTTTCTGCACGACCGGGCTCGACGTCATCTCGCCGCCGATGGCGCGTGCCGAACCGGTGATGACAGAGAACAGACCCGAGGGCAGCCCCGCGCGTTCGGCCAATATAGCCAGCGCAATGGCCGAAAACGGTGTCTGGCTGGCGGGTTTCAACACCATAGAACAGCCCGCAGCAAAGGCCGGACCGGCCTTGCGGGTGATCATGGCGTTGGGAAAGTTCCATGGTGTAATCGCGGCCACAACGCCTATGGGCTGTTTGACAGTGATGATCCGCTTGTCCGGCGCATGGCCGGGCGTGACATCGCCGTAGGCACGGCGCGCCTCTTCGGCGAACCACTCGATGAAACTGGCGCCATAGGCGATCTCACCTTTGGCCTCGGTCAGCGGCTTGCCCTGTTCGGCGGTCAGGATGGCACCCAGATCATCCTGATTTTCCATCATCAGATCGTACCATCGACGCAAAATCTGGCTACGCTCTTTGGCAGTGCGTTTGACCCAACCTTTCTGAGCACGCTGTGCGTCGGCAATCGCCTCTACTGTTTCCACTGCACCCAGATTAGGTACACGACCGATTACCTCACCGGTTGCGGGGTTGATCACGTCAATCGCGCTTTCACTGTCTGAGGCATCAACCCATATGGACCCGACCCGCGCCTTTTCGGCAAACAAGCTGGGATCGTTTAGACGCAGTTTGATCATGCGAATTTCCCTGTGTTTCGGGCTTTAGACCGAGAAGCTGATATTGGCTTGCCCCGTTCCGGAGCTTCCGAAATACGGGGTGTAGATGTCGATCTTGCCCTTGTAGCTACCCCAACCGAGGGCTCCGAAAAGCAAGGCGGTATCGTTCATGGCGCACTCACCCGCGCATTTCTTGGCGTAGTCGGGCAGAAGTTCCAGGAACTCCTCGAACCGGCCCTGTTCCCACAGATCCAGCACGCGCATGTCCATCTGGCGGTTAAACTCTCCATTGACCGAATTCAGACCATCGACCGAGCGTTCATTGGGCGTGAAATCATGGCTCAGTGACCCCGAGGCCAGGATCGAGACATTCCGATCAGACCGCTTGACAGCTTCGGCGATGGCCTCACCCCAGACCCGGTTTTCAGCGATAGATGAGAACTGGTTGACCGCCACAGGCAGGACCCGCGCATTCACGCCATCGTTGATGAAGTACATTGGCAGCAAGGTGCCGTACTCCATACCCATATCGGGGTGCGAATGCCCCAAAGCCCGCTCGCCACGTTCACGTAGAACATCAAGGATGGCTTCCCCAAGTTCGTGATCGCCGCGATAGTCGAACTCCATGTCCGCTAACATGTGCGGCAGTTCATGACTGATGAAACGGCCTTTGTGGTGCTCTTTCGTGTTCAGGTGGAACCCCTGATTGGTGATCCAGTGCGTGTCAAAAATGACAAATGTATCGACCTTGCGGTCGATCGCATCCTGACGCAGGCGCGCATAGCCATCGATGGCAGGTTGGCGGATGCCTTTGTATTTCGGCATTGTGTGGGACATCCAGATGCTTGGCACATGCGTTATCTTCGCGGCCTGTACAATCTTTCCCATGATCGTCTCCTCTCCAAAAATGCGTTGCGCGCCTGTCAGCCGGTTCAGGTTACCGGGAAGATCACATTGGTTTGCCCTGTTCCGGAAGAGGGGAAATACTCGGTAACAACCTCGCATTTCGCATCATACGAGTCCCAACCCAGCGCGCCATAAAGCATGGCGGTGTCATGCATCGAGCCTTCGCCACAGCAGAAATTGGCGTATTCACCCAGCATTTTCAGGAACGTGGCGTGATCTCCGGCTTGCCACATGTCCAGAACATGCAGATCCACCTGGCGGTTGAACTCGGAACTGATGGTGAATGTACCATTGTTTGCGGCATAGTCCTTGTTTGGCCAGATCTTATGGCTAAGCGAACCGGATGCAACCAGCAGAACCTTGCTGTCGCTGGCCTCTACTGCCTCGCGGATGGCTTCGCCGACAAGACGGCTTTCGTCGTGGTTGTGAACGGTACACCAGGCGGCAATCGAGACCACCTTGAAATCCGCCTCGCGGCTCATGAAGCGCATCGGAACAAGGGTTCCGTATTCCAGCTCAAGGCTGTCCACCTGATGGCTGAGCGTATGCACGCCCTTTTGCGTGGCGATATCGGCAATGGCACCCCCGAGCGCCGGGTCGCCGTCATATGCGTAAGGCAGATCCTTGATGAATTGCGGGAACTCATTCGAGGTAAACAGACCTTCAAAATGCTTGTTGGCGTTGATATGGAAACCCGCATTGACAACCCAATGCGTGTCGCAGATCACCACCGTATCGGCACCCAGCTCTTTTGCGCGCCGCGCAATTTCACGATGCCCGTCGATCGCGGTTTGACGCGCGCCTTTTACCGGACCTTCCTGTTCCGACATCAGCATGGTCGGCACATGGGTCATCTTGGCTGCGAGAACGATTTCTCCCATTTTCTTCTCCTGAAGGTTGAGATGCGCGCGTTTCCGGATTCTGTTGGGGTCGGCCGTTACCGCTTGCCCAACTGCATGATCTTGTGCTGGCCGGTGGCAAAGCCGATGTGCTTTTGCTCCATATAAAACTCGAACGACCAGTCGCCGCCGTCGCGCCCGATGCCGGACGCTTTGACGCCACCAAAGGGCGTGGGCAGGTGGCGCACGTTTTCCGAGTTCACCCAGATCATTCCGGCCTCGAGCTTGTCGGTAAAGCGCAGCGCCCGTGTCAGGTCGTTGGTCCAGACATAGCCGGTTAGACCGTAAGGTGTGTCATTGGCCATCTGCAGCGCCTCTTCCTCGGTCGAAAACGGGATCGAGGTCAGAACGGGGCCAAATATCTCCTCGCGCGCGATGCGCATCTGGTTGGTGGCGTTGGTGAACAGGGTCGGACGGATGAAGTACCCTTCGTCGCCCAGTTTCACACCACCGGCTGCGACGGTCGCGCCGTCCTCTGTCGCGATGTCGAAATAGCTGGTGACCTTGTTGTAGTGCTCTTCCGTCACCAGCGGGCCGATTTCGGTTGCCGGGTCCAACGGGTGGCCGACCTTAATGTTGTTCACGCGCTCGATCAGCTTGGCTTCGAACTCGTCCTTGATGCTGTCCTGCACCAGCAGGCGCGAGGACGAGGTACAGCGCTCACCATTGATCGAGTAGATCATGAAGATCACCGCATCCAGCGCCCGATCCAGATCGGCGTCGTCGAACACGATCACAGGGTTTTTGCCACCCAACTCCAGATGCATCCGCTTGAGCGTATCTGCACCCTGTTTGGTTATGATGCTGCCGGTGCGGCTTTCGCCGACAAACGCGATAGCTTTGATCAGCGGGTGCTCGGTCAGTGCCTTCCCCGCATCGGGACCAAAGCCGTTCACGGTGTTCAGCACACCCTTGGGCAGACCGGCCTCTTCGGCGATTTCGACCAACAGGCGGGCTGACAGCGGCGAATCCTCGGCGGGTTTGTGAACTACGGTGCAGCCTGCAGCCAATGCAGGTGCGATTTTCCAAGTCGACAGCATGAACGGCGTGTTCCACGGGGTGATCACGCCAACCGGACCAATCGGCGCGCGTGTGGTGACATTCATTAAGGTCGGCGATTTCAGATGCTGACCGTCGCGCGCTTGCACCACCTGATCCGCGAAAAACCGGAAGTTCTCAGCACCGCGTAGGGCCGCCTTGGACATGAAGCGCAGGGTCTGGCCCGTGTCCCAGCATTCGCACAGCGCGATTTCTTCTGCGCGCGCTTCTATGGCGTCAGCAACGTTCAGCAGGATGCGGCGGCGTTCGGTGGCAGGCATGTCGCGCCATTCGGCAAAGGCCGCATGGGCTGCTTTTGCCGCGGTATCGATGTCATCCGCCGTTCCGTGGGCAACATCGCAGATCACGGACTTGTCGAACGGCGAGGTGGATTGAAACACGCCCGCAGACCCGGCAACGTCTTCACCCGCGATACGGTTCTTGATGCCCGTCTCTTTGAACCGCGCCAAGAAGTCCGCGAGTTTTTCGATGTTTTTGTCCAGTGCGCTCATGGTTCAGGTCTCCTGCGTGGTCGCGCCAAGGTGATCGCGGATCGTACCGGTTTTGGGCGAAAGCTTCGGGTCGATGTCGCGCATTTCAAGGGAGAACGCGATAGAATGATATTGAAAGGCAGGTGCCAGATACGCTTTGACCGCCTCAAAAATACGTTGTGTAGCATCCTGTTTTATGTCGTCGGACCGACCGGCGCGCAGGCGGATCGAGATATCGATAAAGCCATGCGCCGGATTGCCGTCTGCAATGGCATAATGATCGACCCGCACAGCGCGGACACGAATGCCCGGCATCGGAAAGGTGTCGATCTCAGCAGCCGTTGCTCGGATGCATTCACACAGGCCATCCATGTCGACCTTGCCCTCTAGGTTCCCGGAGTACTCGACGTGAAAATGTGGCATGTGCTCTCCCTGATTGGTTAACATGTTTACTATTTTACAATCACGCTGTCAAGAACTTGCCTTGTTAATCTTTGCAATTTCGGAATTGGCGATTTAGAAGGCCGCATGACCACGCAAAGCCACACAAAGAGTACCACCCGATCCCTTCCGATCGCGCTGTTGCGCGCACGGGAAACCGTCATGGCACCGATCCGGGATATGCTTCATGACATCCAGCTCACCGAACAAAAGTGGCGCATCCTGAGGGTTTTGGACGAGCTGGGCGAGGTTGAACAAAGTGCAATTGCCCACGAGGCCTGCCTGCTACTGCCCAGCCTTACCCGCATTCTGCGCACGATGGAGGCCGAGGGCCAGATCACCCGTCGCCAGGACAAACAAGACAAGCGCCGCACCATGGTTCAGATCACCAAAGCAGGCCGCGCGGTTCTGGAAGACAACCTTGCCACGTCTTTGACGATTTCCAGCAATATCGAAGCACAGATGGGCCGCGAGAAGCTGGACCAATTGCTCGACCTGCTTGAAGAGTTGCAGGCGGTTAAAGTCTGACCCCGCCCGGGGCGGGCGAGGTCAGGTGAATGGTGGCTAAAGAGTCGCCAGACCGGCATCCAGTGCCGACAGGATCTTGCCCACATCCTCGGATGTGATGATCAGCGGCGGAGACAGGATGATGTTGTTGCCGGACACACGAACCATCACACCGTCTTCGTAAGCCGCCTTTTGAATCTGCAGCGGCAAGTGCTTGGCAATAGGCGCCTTCGTCGCGCGGTCCGAGACCAGTTCCAGCGCACACATCAGCCCTTCACCGCCGCGCACATCTCCGATCACGTCGTATTTCTCGGCCAGTTTTTGCAGCCCGGCAAACAGTTCATCCCCGCGCGCGGCGGCGTTTTTCCAGACGCGCAGGCGCTTGATCTCGGACAGCGCGGCCAAGGCCGCCGCAGCACCGACCGGGTGTCCGGAATAAGTATAGCCCTGGTCAACCGACGCCTCGCCGGTTGTGTCACTTTCGAACACTTCGGCGACCGCACCCGATATCATCGCCGCCCCGAACGGGAAGTAACCATTGGTGATGGCCTTGGCCGTGGTCATGATGTCTGGCTGCACACCCCAATGCCGCGCGCCGCTTTCACTGCCGGTACGCCCAAAGGCAGTGATGATCTCGTCTGAGATCAGCAGAATGCCGTGTTTCGAGCAGACCTCACGCACCATCGGCATGAAACTCTTATGCGGCGGGATTACGCCCCCTGCCCCGAGAACCGGTTCCATGATGAAAGCCGCAACCGTGTTCGCGCCCTGGAACGCAATCTCGGCCTCAAGCGCTTTGACGCAGAGCTGCGCCAGACGCTCAGGGTCGGTCTCGTCGAACGGGTTGCGATAGGTCCACGGCGCGGGCACGTGATAGCAGCCGGGCAACATCGGTTCATAGGCCGCGCGGAATTTTTGATTGCCGTTGACCGAAGCGGCGGCGAAATGGGTGCCGTGATAGCCCTGTTTCAGGCTAATGAATTTTGTGCGCCCGACCTCGCCGCGCACCTTGTGGTACTGCCGCGCCATTTTCAGCGCGATCTCGACCGAATCCGAGCCGCCCGAGGTAAAGAAAGCGCGGGTCAGGCCGTCGGACTCAAAAAACTGCGCCAGTTCATAAGACAGCTCGATTGCCTTGTCGTTGCTGGTGCCCCGGAAGGTCGAATAATAGGGCAGCGCGTTCAGTTGGTCAGCAATGGCCTGCTTCACCGGATCGCAGGAATAGCCCAGATTGACGTTCCAGAGTCCCCCGACCGCGTCCAGCGCCTTGTGACCATCGACATCGATAATGCTGACACCTTCACCGCCTTTCAGAATGGTCGGCGGATTCTTCTGACTGTCGGCGGGATGCGCCATCGGGTGCCAGAAGTAACGCGCGTTGTTTTCTTTCAGAAAGTTCGAGTCTTTCATGTCTCGGGCCTCCGGGGTTAGTGTCCACCCGCTCACGGATGGAATTCGGTTGGAAAAGTGTCGGGGAGCTGACCGCCAAAGCTTGCGGTCAGATCAGTCGAGAGGGCGTGTAAGGTGGTCAGTATTTCTGGCAGGCTTTCGTCGCTTGCGCGGCCTTCGGGAACGGCAATTGCGATGGTTCCCAGCGCCACCTGATCAATGCCGAATATGGGTGCCGCATAGCCATAGACGCCATTTTCATAGCTTCCATTGCTGTTGGCCCAACCGGTTTGGTTGATTGTCGCAACCCGCTCTTTGATTTCGGCCGGGTCGGTCAGCGTGGCGTCCGTGTATCGTGTTTGCTCTTCCTGCCCGAGACGCTCCAGCAAGAAGGACGGGCCAAAGCTGAGCATACACAGGCCCGAGGCGGTCGCATTGATCGGAAGAACCTCGCTGGGATCTAGGCTGACACGCACGCTGTGGCGGTTCGTTTCGACTACCAGCGCGGTTTGAAGCGAATCCTTTTCAAGCAGAGAAAGGTGCAAGCTTTCACCAACGTCCTGCATCGCGACCTGCATTCTCTGGCGGGCACTCTCTATGCCGGGACGGGCGATCTGGCGCAACGCTGCCAAGCGCAGTGCGGCAGGTCCGACCGCGTAGGATCTGGTCATGGGATTCTGTTCGATCAGCCCGTATTCCTCAAGCGCCCGCAAGTGGCGCAGCGCGGTGGCTTTGTTCAAACCGGACAGCCGCGCAAACTGACTCAGCCCAATCTCTGGCCGAGCGTTCGAAAAGTAGTTGAGCATTTTCAGAGCGTTCAGGGCGGTACCCATGTGATTCACATCCTCCCGTTAAGGTAATACTTGACAGAACAAACTTAACAAAGCAACATTATTCTTGTTAACACGGATCAAATAATGAACCACTAACGGGAGGTGTCAATGAAGAAAATACTAACAGCTGCAGTGTTTGTTGCTTCTGCAACGGCCGCATTCGCCGAATACCCAGAGAAGCCGGTTTCCTTTGTCGTACCGTGGCCTCCGGGTGATTTGGAAGACGTGCTGACGCGCATCATCGCGGACGAATTTCAGGCGATGTACGGTGTCCCTGCCGCAGTCGTGAACAAGCCCGGCGGCGGTGGCGGTCCGTTCCCCGGCGCGGTCGAAGTCGCAACTGCCCCGGCAGATGGCTATACCATCGGGTCCTTCGTGACCGACGTTCCCATCGGTGGTCCTCAGATCGGCATCCCCGAACTATCCCCCAACCCCTTCGAGCCGATCGGCATCTTCATGACCTATCCGTTCGTTATCGCGTCCAGCAAAGACGCCCCGTTCACAAACTGGGAAGAGCTGGTCGCCCATGGCAAGGAAAACGACGTGGCGCTGGGTCACTTCGGATCGTTCCTTCCACCCACCCAGGTGACCTTTGCCGCCGCAATCAGCTCGGGCTTTGACTTTGCCAGCGAAGCTGCATTTGATGCGCTGGACTGCAACACGCTGGCCTCCGGTGATGTCGATGTGATCAACACCACGCTGCAGCTGATCCTGCCCTGTCTGGATGACGTCAATGTTCTGGCCAGCATTGGCAACGAGCGTATTAGCCTGACCCCAGACGCGCCGACCGTCAGCGAACTGCACCCCGATCTGAATGTGGCGCTTTGGAACGGCCTGTTCGTTCACAAGGACACTCCGGCAGAGGTGCGCGAAAAAATCGCGGCCGCTGCGCAAAAGGCGTTGCAGACTGAGAAGGCTCAGAACCTGATCGGTGAGACCGGCGTTCTGATCTACTGGTTAGATGCGGACGCCTCAAACGCCCAGATCGCAAGCGACAGCGAAACGATTGGAGCTATCCAGGCCCTCGTGGGCGAATAAACAAGTCTCAGGGTCGCGCGGGCACTCCCCGCGCGGCTTTTTCATCGGTCAGGGAGGGGACTATGATAGCCAAAACACTTCAGGACATGTTCAAACGATACCGCCGTCCCGGCGATGTTGTCTTCGCTTTGGCCTTTTTGGTTTTTGCTGTTTTCCTTCTGACGCAACTGGGGGAACAGACCAAGGTCGTCAAACGCACCAAGTGGTTTGCGCAGCCCGGCTTCTGGCCAATGGTCTCACTGTGGGCAATGGCCATATTTGCCTTTCTGCATTGGCTCAGCTCAGCCATGTCAGATCGTATCCCAGGTCGCTGGCCCGAAGTAGCATTTTGGTTTCGGTCCCTTGAATACGTCGTCTATTTTCTGGTCTATGTCGCGGTTGTCCCGCTCTTAGGATACCTGCCATCGACCGTTCTGTTCGCGGTTTTTCTTGCTGTAAGGACAGGTTTTCGTAGCCCCGGGGCCATTGGCCTTGCCGCGGCGTTCGGTATCGCAGTGACGGTGATCTTCCGCGCCTTCCTACAGGTCAAAATCCCTGCAGGAGCCGCTTATGAATACCTGCCGGAATCCGTGCGCGCCTTTGCGCTGACTTATCTCTGAGGTTCGCCATGGAAACGCTTCTGTCCGGTCTTTCTATACTGACGCAATGGCAGGTGATCGTCGCCCTTCTGATTGGCTCGATCGGCGGGGTCATCATCGGCGCACTGCCCGGTGTTGGCGCTGCGGTGGCGATTGCCATCCTTTTGCCCGCCACTTTCGCCTTTGAACCCATTGTCGGCCTGACGCTGTTGCTGGGCATCTATGGTTCGTCTATGTATGGCGGGGCCATCCCCGCCATTCTGATCAACACGCCCGGCACGGCGGTGAACGCGTTGACCACCTATGACGGCTATCCCATGACCAAACGCGGTCAGGGGCATCGCGCGCTGTCACTGGCCTATTCAGCGTCGTTCTTCGGTGGTGTCTTTGCCATCATCTGCCTGATGATCCTGTCGCCGGTTCTGGCGTTGATCGCCCCGCATTTCGGCAGCCGAGAGATTTTTCTTGCCGCCCTTCTGGGCATCATTCTGGTGATCCTCGCCCACCGCGGACAAATTTTCGCCGCCGGTATGCTGGCCGCTTTCGGGATTTTCCTGAACACCGTCGGGCTTGAGCCAGTCAAATATACCCGCCGCTTCACCTTTGAACAAAGCTGGCTGGCGTCTGGCGTTGATCTGATCGTGGTCGTTCTGGGCCTGTTTGCCATCAGTCAGGCGCTGCTTTTGCTGTTGGAAAAGAACCACGCACCAGGCGAGGCGCATGTCAGCGGCAACATCTTTACCGGTCTCCAAGAGCTGTTGGGCATCAAGCGGGTCGCCACCGTGTCCTCAAGCATCGGCGTGTTCATGGGCATGGTGCCGGGCACGGGCGAATTCACTTCGCAGTTCCTGTCCTACACTTATGCGCAAAAAACTTCGAAAGACCCCGACAAGTTCGGAGATGGCTCACCCGAGGGGCTGGTGGCGTCTGAGGCCGCCAATAACGCCGTTCCAGGTGCCGCCATGATCCCGCTGCTGGCACTGGGCATCCCGGGCGAAGCGCTCACCGCGATGATGCTGTCGGTGTTCTACGTGCACAACGTCATCCCCGGTCCACAGCTGTTTGAAAACCAGATGGACTTTGTGATGGCGCTCTATATGGCGCTGATCCTGCTGAACGTCATCGTTCTGGTCTTCCTGCTGTTCTCGACCAACCTGCTGCTCAAGATCATCCAGATCCCGACCCGGTTTTTGGGCATCATGATTCTGATCCTGGCCTTTGTCGGTGTCTACAGCTTGCGCAATTCGATCACCGATTGCGCCATTGCCGCCGGGTTTGGTGTGTTCGGCCTGATCCTCAAACGGCTGGACCTGCCGATTGTGCCAATCATCCTGGGCATGGTTCTGGGCGGCATCATGGAGGTCAAGCTGCGCAGCGCCATGGCGCGGGTCAAATCCCCGCTCGATTTCGTCGACCGCCCAATTGCGGCGATCCTGACAGCGCTGATCGTATTGATCCTGCTGCTTCATCTTCGCACGCTGTATTTTGAATTCCGCAACAAGCTGAAACCCGAGCCGACCGCGCTACCGGTCGATTCCGATCACCCCAATCAGCAAGGGTAACCCTGCCATGAACCAATCCGATATTGACGCCCTGCGATCTCAGGTTCTGTCCCCTCGTTCGCACTTCATCGGGGGACGCTGGGTCTCTGCCTCGGAAGGTGGCCATCGGGACGTGCTGTCGCCGATTGATGGCACGGTTCTGACCCAGATTGCCGAAGGTACACCGGCGGATATGCAGGCAGCGATTGCCGCCGCAAGGGTAGCGTTCGAAGACGGCCGCTGGTCGCGCCGATCCCCGGCCGAGCGCAAGAAAGTGCTGTTGAAACTGGCCGATCTGATCGAAAGACACGCTCTTGAACTGGCGGTTCTGGGTGTGCGCGACAATGGTACCGAGATCACCATGGCCATGAAGGCCGAGCCGATGTCGGCAGCCGGAACGTTCCGCTATTACGCCGAGGCGATCGACAAGGTCTATGGTCAGATCGCCCCCACGGCAGAAAGCGTGCTGGGCCTGATCCATCACGCGCCGGTTGGCGTTGTCGGGGCAATTGTGCCGTGGAACATGCCGCTGATGATCGGCAGCTGGAAGCTGGCTCCGGCGCTGGCCACCGGCAATTCGGTGGTGCTGAAGCCAGCCGAAAGCGCGTCCCTTTCGCTGCTGAAACTGGCTGAACTGGCGGCCGAGGCCGGAATGCCCGACGGGGTGCTGAACGTCGTCACCGGCTCGGGCCGGGTGGTGGGTGAAACGCTGGCACTGTCGATGGATGTGGACCTCTTGGTGTTCACCGGCTCAGGCGCCACAGGTCGGCGGCTGCTTGAGTATTCGGCGCGCTCGAACATGAAACGCTGCTATCTGGAACTGGGCGGCAAATCCCCCAACATCGTCTTCAATGACGCCCCGGACCTGAGCGAGGCTGCCAAAGTTTCGGCGGGCGGCATCTTCCGCAATGCAGGCCAGATTTGTATCGCCGGATCGCGCCTGCTTGTGCAACAGGATATCCACGACGATTTTGTTGCCGAACTGGTCGAGCACGCCGAGTCGATGCGCGTGGGTAACCCTCTGGATCTGGATACGCAAATCGGTGCAGTTCATTCGCTGCCCGAACTGGATTCCAACTTGGAGTTCGTCGCAAAGGCCGAGGCCGAAGGCGCTGAGCGTCGCACAGGTGGCAGGCGAATCCTTGAGGATACCGGCGGCTATTACATGGCGCCGACCGTGATGACAGGCGTGAAATCCACCGACAACCTGTTCCAGAACGAGGTGTTCGGCCCGGTTCTGGCGGTGACCCCCTTCAAAGATGAGGACGAGGCGATCCGGCTGGCCAATGACTCGGTCTATGGTCTGTCCTCGGGCGTGTGGACGTCGAACCTGGGTCGCGCGCACCGTATGATCGCGGGTATCCGCGCAGGCATGGTGCATGTGAACACCTATGGCGGGTCTGACTTGACCGTGCCTCTGGGTGGGGTGCGCCAATCGGGCAACGGGCATGACAAGTCCCTGCACGCGTTCGAGAAATATCTCGACCTGAAAACCGCCTGGATAAAACTCTGATCAAGGGCCGACCGCATGACGCTTCCCCCGAAATCCGCCGAGCTTGTTGAACGCCGGGCCAAGCTGCTGGGCCCGAATGTCTCGACCTTTTATGATGATCCGCTTCATATCGTGAAGGGCGAAGGCGTCTGGCTGTGGGATGCGGACGGGCGCAAATATCTGGATTGCTACAACAACGTTCCGCATGTCGGCCATTGCAACCCGCGCGTGGTCGAGGCGATCTGCCGTCAGGCGTCGACGCTGAACACCCATACCCGCTATCTGCATGACGGCATTCTGGACTATGTAGAAAAGTTGACGGGGACGATGGATGCCTCGCTGGATACCGCCATTCTGACCTGCACCGGGTCGGAGGCGAATGACATCGCCCTGCGCATGGCTGAAGGCATGACCGGCAAACGCGGTATCATCGCCACGGATGCGACCTATCACGGCAACACCTCTCTGGTCAGCCAGCTGAGCAAGTCGAACGTGCCGACGGTTGGCTTTGGTCTGGATCAGTATTTCCGGTTTGTCGAGGCACCCGACAGCTATCGCAATCCGGACCCCGACGGCCGCAAGTTTGCCGATGCCGTGGCCGAACAGATTGCCGAGCATGAAAAGTCAGGCATCGGTTTTGCCGCTTTGGTCCTGTGCCCCTATTTCCTGAACGAGGGCTTCCCCGACCATCCCGACGGCTGGCTGAAACCCGTGGCCGAGGTGGTACGCAAGGCCGGTGGCTTGCTGATCTGTGATGAGGTGCAATCCGGCTTTGGCCGCACCGGCACCCATATGTGGGCGCATCAGAAAATGGGCGTGGTGCCGGACATCATGACTATGGGCAAACCAATGGCCAATGGCCATCCGGTGGGTGGTGTAGTGACACGCGGCGAAATCCTGACCACTTTCCGCAAGGGTTATCGGTACTTCAATACGTTTGGCGGCAACCCGGTCTCTTGCGCCGCGGCCATGGCGCTGCTGGAAGAGATTGAGGACAAAAACCTTGTCGCGAATGCCAAAGCGGTCGGCGATCGCGCCCGCGCGCGCATGACGGCGTTGCAGCAGAAATACGATTTCATCGGTGATGTGCGCGGCTCTGGCCTGATCTTCGGGGCCGAGATGGTGCTGGATCGTCAAAGCAAAGAACCGGCCAGCGAGTTCACCGAACGGGTAATCAACGCGATGCGGCACCGGGGGATCATTCATTCGAAACTGGGCCGCCACAAGAACACGCTCAAGATCCGGCCACCGATGCCGTTCTCGAAAGAAAATGCCGATCTGCTGTTTGACACATTGGACGAGGTTTTGGCTGAAGCCCCGCTGACACTATGACCCGGATTGTCGAGCAAGCCCTGACCCTTTGGGGCATGGACAACGCTGAGTGGTCGCTGGTCGCGGCCCGCGAAAACCATGTCTACCGGGTTCAGACCGGCGGGCACAGCTATGCCCTGCGTCTGCACCGGCAGGGATTGCATTCGGATGCCGCCTTGCGGTCCGAGCTGCAGTGGATTGCCGAGCTTGGTGCCAAGGGCGTGAGCGTGCCCACACCGGTACCGGCCACGGACGGCCACTATCTGCATCTGCTGGACGGTGTTCGGGTCGACTTGCTGGACTGGCTGCCCGGTCGCCCGCTGGGATCGACCGGAACGGGGATCGACCATGACGACCGCACCGGGATATTCCGGGCCCTCGGACGCGAGATGGCAAAGCTGCACGAGGTCAGCGATGCCTGGGTCCGCCCCGATGAGTTTGAGCGCTGGTCCTGGGACCGCGCCGGGCTGCTGGGCGACGTCCCTCTGTGGAGTCGGTTTTGGGAGAATCCCACCCTTTCGGATGAGGATCACGCCCTGTTCACCGCGTTCCGCGGGACAGCGAACAACCACTTGCAAAAGATTGAGGACCAACTGGATTACGGCCTGATCCACGCTGATCTGGTACGCGAAAACGTAATGGTCCAAGACAACAAGCTTTGGCTGATTGATTTCGACGATGCCGGGTTCGGGTTCCGACTGTTCGACGTCGCCACAACGCTGCTGAAAAACCTGCGGGAGCCTGACTATGACACCCTGCAAGAGGCCCTGCTTGAGGGCTACCGCTCGGGACGGGCGCTCGACACTAAGCATCTCGATCTGTTCATGGCCCTGCGCGCGGTGACTTATGTGGGCTGGGTTTCGTCCCGGATGGGCGAAGATGGATCAGAGGCACAAAATACGCGGTTCAAAGATACCGCCCGAGAGTTGCTAACACGCTACCTCGGATAAAACGCACGGACGGGAGGAAACCATGACCAACAAAACGATCCTGCTGATTGGGACATACGACACCAAAGACCCCGAGATGCGGTTCATCGAAGATGCCGTACGGGCGCAGGGGGCGGATGTGCTGACGATGGACGTATCCGTTCTGGGTGATCCGGAAACGCCAACCGATATCTCTAAACACGATGTCGCCACTGCCGAAGGCATGACTATCGACGAGGTGATTGCGCTGGGGGATGAGAACAAAGCATTCCGGGTCATGTCCGCCGGGGCCACCAAAGTGGTGGCGCAGGCCTATGCCGATGGCCGGTTCGACGGAATGCTGGCCACCGGCGGCACCATGGGCACCGACCTTGCGCTGGACTGCGCACAAGCGTTGCCGATGGGGGTGCCGAAATACATCGTCTCAACCGTTAGCTTCTCGCCGTTGATCCCACCACACCGGCTTGCCCCGGACATTCAGATGATCCTGTGGGCCGGGGGGCTGTATGGCATGAACTCGATCTGCCGGTCCTCACTGGCTCAGGCTGCAGGAGCCATAGTCGGTGCCACCAAAGCTGCCACCGCGCCAGATCGCAGCAAACCTCTGATCGGTATGACCAGCCTCGGGTCGTCCTGTCTGCGTTACATGAAAACCCTGAAACCAGCGCTGGAAGACCGAGGGTTCGAAGTCGCGGTGTTTCACTCCACCGGCATGGGAGGCATGGCCTTCGAAAAACTGGCTGCCGAGGGCGCCTTTGCCTGCGTGATGGATTTCTGCATGCAGGAGTTTGGCAATTTGCTGGCCGGCTCCGTTGTTTCAAGCGGAGAGGATCGTGTCACCAATGCCGGGCGCGTTGGCACGCCACAGATGGTTGCGCCGGGCGCGCTGGACCTGCTGGACTTTGCCGGATGGCAAGAGATCCCGGACCAATATGCGGACCGTCCTTTTCACGAGCATAACCGCCTGATCAAAAGCTCGGTCTTCAATGGCGACGAACGCCGCGCCTGGATTCGGGAACTGGCAAACCGGCTTGAGGCCGCGAAAGGGCACGTCCAGTTCTTCTTGCCCGTCCAAGGTGTGGAAGCGTGGGACAGGGAAGGCGAAGAGGCCCATGATCCGGCGGCCCTTGCGGACATGGTCAACGAAGCCCGCAAGGTCATGCCCGGTCGGGTGCCGATGACCGAACTGGACGCACACATCAACGACGCAGCGTTCTGCGACGCCGTTTTGGCCCAGTTTGACGCGTGGGTCGACGGTGGGATTGTCAAACGCGGTTAGGACGCGCCATCCTTGTTCAGACCTTTTGAAACAAGCGCCGATGACTTGATCGAATTCGGCGCATCAACGCTCTTTGGCATCAACGCTCTTTGTATGTTTGTCTTTCGCCATTGCCTTTCAGAGCGCCGGAATACGGGTGACGCCACCCTGACCTCACCCTACAGGTTTTGTTCTGCGGGACAGCGCTTTTCTTGGCTCGCGTTCTGCCCCCTACCCTTCGGCATGCCGACCAAAACGATTTCCTGCATCTGACATGTTCGGTCAGACACTTCTACGCGTCACCTATGGATGCGCCTGGAAATTTAGCGTCGTTAACACCCCAAGCCACCGCGATTCGACCGATCGGCGGAGCCCCGGCCCGGGTCTGAAATCTGACCCAAACATGCAGCGGGACTTGCAGGAACCCTCGGTCCATTTTGGCGGCAAGGACCTGAGCACCCTTGAGGGAATCTCGGAAGCTATTGCTAACAAATGAATAAAAAATCTCGTTACCCCAGCGTTAGGATTTTGATTGACTTTCGTTTCAAATGAAACGACTTTGTTGCAAATGCAACTATATGCCTGACTTCGGCGAAAATGATCAAGTTCGGGCGGCATCGCGTCTTTGGAGGATACACATGGCCAAGGCATTCGCGTCCCAGGGGGACATGTCAGAAAAGAACATCTCGTTCACCGAAGTCGGCGAGGGCCTGTATGCCTTTACCGCCGAAGGCGATCCGAACTCGGGCGTGATCATCGGCGATGACAGCGTTATGATCGTCGAGGCGCAAGCCACGCCGCGTCTGGCCAACAAGGTGATCGAATGCGTTCGGTCCGTCACCGACAAGCCGATCACCCATGTAGCGCTAACCCATTACCATGCGGTCCGTGTGCTGGGGGCCAGTGCCTTTGGCGCGCAGCAGGTCCTGATGTCGGACATGGCGCGTTCTATGGTCGTCGAGCGCGGCAAGGAAGATTGGGACAGCGAGTTCCAACGCTTCCCCCGCCTGTTTGAAGGGCACGAAAGCATCCCCGGCCTGACCTGGCCCACCACCACCTTCAGCGACATGATGACTGTTTATCTTGGCAACCGCCGGGTCGATCTGATGCATCTGGGCCGCGCCCACACCGCCGGCGATATCGTCATTCACGTGCCCGACCAGAACGTTATGTTCACCGGCGACATCGTCGAATATCACTCGGCCTGTTATTGCGGCGACGGGCATTTCAACGATTGGGGCGATACGCTGGACCAAATCAAATGGTTCGACGTTGACGCCATCGCACCGGGTCGCGGTGACGCTCTGGTCGGCAAGGACATGGTCAATGCCGCCATCGAAAACACCCGTGACTTCGTCGAAAGCACCTACCGCCCGGCAGCAAAGGTCGCGGCGCGCGGTGGCTCGCTGAAAGAGGCCTGGGACGCCGTGCGCGCCAAATGCGACTCCAAATTCGCCGACTACGCGATCTACGAACACTGCCTGCCCTTCAACGTCGCTCGCGCCTATGACGAGGCCCGCGGCATCGACACCCCCCGCATCTGGACCGCTCAGCGCGATCTGGAGATGTGGGAGGCCCTGCAAGGCTAAGGCAAACGGCCCGGCCGTGCGGCCGGGCTTCCTGAAAAACGTAACGCGCGCAGCCAGAGGACAAAACCGATGTTCGATGACAGATACACGCTTGCCTACAAGCGCTATCCCTACAAGAAGTCGACCGATCAAGACGCCGCTGCACCGGTCCGCCACCCGGTCGTGGTGATGGGCGGTGGCCCGATCGGCGTGGCGACCGCGCTTGATCTTGGACGTCAGTGTATTCCGACGCTGGTGCTGGACGACCACGAAGGCGTCGGCATGGGGTCCCGCGCGATCTGCTTTGCCAAACGCTGTCTCGAAGTTGCGGACCGCTATGGCTGCGGCAAACCGATGGTAGAAAAAGGCGTGGTCTGGAACCTCGGCAAGGTCTTTCACAAGGACGACAAGGTTTTCGAGTTTAACCTACTGCCAGAAGAGGGCCATGAATACCCCGCCTTCATCAACATGCAGCAGCCCTATTACGAAAGCTATCAGCTCGACCGCTTTGAAGAACTGCAGGCGCAGGGCGCACCGATTGAGATCCGCGGCAAAAACCGCGTGGATGCGGTCGAAGTCCACGACGATCACGTCACCCTGTCGATCATGACACCGGATGGCCCCTACACGCTTGAGGCCGACTGGCTAATCGGCTGCGACGGCGCCTCGTCTCCGCTGCGTGCGATGCTGGATTTGGATTTCACCGGCAAAGTCTTTCAGGACAGCTTTCTGATTGCCGACATCAAAATGAAGAACGACAGCTTCCCGACCGAACGCTGGTTCTGGTTCGAGCCAACCCACGGGTCTGGCGCATCCACCCTGCTGCACAAACAACCCGATGATGTCTGGCGCGTGGATTTCCAGATCGGCTGGGATGTCGACCGCGAAGAAGAGATGAAAGAGGAGAACATCCGCCGACGTCTCGATGCCTTCCTGGGTGAAGGCGTTGAGTATGATCTGGTCTGGTCCTCGATCTATACGTTCCAGTGCAAGCGCATGGACAGCTTTCGCCATGGTCGACTGTTCTTTGCCGGGGACGCGGCGCATCAGGTGTCACCCTTTGGTGCGCGCGGTGCAAACTCGGGCATGCAGGACGTCGACAACCTCGGCTGGAAACTGGGCATGGTTATGCGCGGCGAAGCGCCCGAAAGCCTGCTGGACACGTATAACGACGAACGTATCCACGGCGCGGATGAGAACATTCTGAACTCGACCCGTTCAACCGATTTCATTACCCCTAAATCGGAAACCAGCCGCCTTCTGCGCGACGCTGTGCTGTCGCTGTCCGAAAAGTATGAATTCGCGCGCCCGATGGTGAATTCTGGCCGCCTTTCAGTGCCTTGCACCTATGACGGCTCACCGCTCAACTCGGCAGACGCACTGGAAGGTCCCGCGCGGTCACGCCCCGGATCGGTTTGCCCAGATGCACCGCTAGGTGACGATTTCCTGCTGTCCAAACTGGGTGACAAATTCATCCTGCTGACCATTGATGCCGATGCGCCTGACATGATCGAGGAAGACGGAGTACAGGTCACGCGCCTGGCCCTTTCGGTCAAAGATGACAAAACCGGCGCGCTGAAAAAGCGGTATCTCGGCGATTCGGACAGCGCGGTCTACCTGATCCGCCCGGATCAGCACGTTGCTGCCCGCCGCCCCAGCTTTGAAGAAAACGCAATCCGCGCTTCGATCCGTCGCGCGGTCGGCAAGGAGTAAGCCCCATGACCGACTTGGTATTGACCCCAAACATTGATGGCGTCGATGATTTCTATGCCGAACTTCTGGCCGCCCATGACGGGCTGGAAAAAGAGCAAAGCGACGCACTCAGCGCTCGTCTGATCCTGATCCTTGCCAATCACATCGGCCAGCGCTCTGTTCTGAGCGCAGCCATCAAAGCCGCCGAAATCTGACACTTCATAGGGAGGAGACTATGAAACTTAACCTGAAAACCCGCGCCCTCACCTGCGTTGGCGCAACTGCCATCGCCCTGTCGTTCGCATCAAGCGCGATGGCCGATACCACTTTGGCTCTGTCCAGCTGGTTGCCGCCGCGCCACCCGATCGTGACAGGTGCGATAAAACCCTGGGCCAAGCAGGTCGAAGAGGTCACCGACGGGCGCGTGACAGTCCGTGTTCTGGCCAAACCGCTGGGCCCGCCGCCCGCGCATTACGACATGGCGGCCGACGGTATTGCCGACATCACCTATGGCCTGCACTCGTTCACCACCGACGACCGTTTCACCCGGTCGCGCATCGGCCAGTTTTCGTTCATCGGTGATGACGCCGTGGCTGGTTCCAAGGCGTTTTGGAACGTATATTCCGGCCCGCTCGAAGCGCAGAAAGAACATGAAGGCACCAAGCTTCTGGGTCTGTTCGTGCATGGCCCGGGCATGTTGCACAACAACGTCCGTCAAATTGACACCGCCGATGATTTCGCCGGTCTGAAGATCCGCGTTCCTGGAGGCTATATCTCCGATCTGATGTCGGGCATGGGCTCTACAACGCTCTTCATGTCCTCGGGCGAGGTCTATGAGAAGCTGTCGCGCGGCGTGATCGACGGGGTCACCTTCCCCTATGATGCCTTGGCCGCGTTCAAGCTGACCGAAGACGTCAAATACACGATGAAAGTGCCCGGCGGTCTCTATAACACAACCTGGTTCATGGTCATGAACGAGGACAAGTGGAACGAGATTTCCCCCGAAGACCAGGCCGCCATCGAAGCGATCTCGGGCGAGGCGTTTGCCACGCTGGTTGGCGAGGCCTGGATTGGAGCCGATGAAAAAGGCAGCGCCGCTGCTGAAAAGGCCGGGATCACGGTCTATGATGCTCCGGCTGCGGTGGTTGATGCGATCAAATCCAAGGCGGCAGACGCCGAAGTAGCATGGTCCGAGGCAATCTCGGCAGATGGCTATGACGGTGCGGCAGCCCTGCAAGAACTGCGCAAGCAGTCTGGCGTGGACTTCTGATCCATGGAGCGGCTTCGCCATCGTTTTCCCGACCAGCCCCCGGAAGAGGGGCTGGATATCGGGCGGCTGCTTGACAGGACGCTTGGTGCCGGTGCCGCTCTGATCCTGTTCTGCCTCATTCTCATCACCTGTGTGGATGTGATCGGGCGATACTTTTTGAACGCGCCGCTGGCTGGCGCGTTCGAGCTGACCGAAATTCTGCTGGCTGCTCTGGTCTTTCTGGCGCTGCCCCTGACGACAGAGCGGCGCGAACATATTGAGGTCGACTTGCTGAACATGGTCTTAGGCAAGCATTCCCAACGTCTGCTGTCGGCCTTTGCCGGGCTGTTTTCGGCTGCCCTTCTGGCCACCTTCTCGTGGCGGCTTTTTACCCATGCGGCCAAAGCGGCCCATGATGGCGCGGTCAGTAACGCGCTGGAGGTTCCACTGGCCCCCTTTGGCTATCTGGCGGGTGTGTCATGCATGGTCTCGGCCTTCATCGCATTTCTGCGCGGCCTGCAGCCGCCGAAACAACGCGACAACACTCAAACCCCGCCGGAGGCCTTGCCATGATTGAATCGCTGATCGGCTTTGCCGTCCTGCTGGGGCTGATCCTGTTGCGGGTGCCGATTGCCTTTGCCATGGCCGCGGTTGGCGGGTTCGGCTTTGCCTATATGCGTGGCTGGGAACCGGCTTGGGCGATGACCGGCCAGGTGGCATTTGACACCGCGCTGTCCTACAGCCTGTCGGTCATTCCGCTGTTTATCTTCATGGGCAATGTGCTGGCCGGTTCCGGCGTCGCGCATGGCCTGTTTGCTGGCGCTGATCGCCTATTTGGCAAGCTGCGCGGTGGCCTTGCCATGGCGTCCGTCTTTTCGTGCGGTGGCTTCTCTGCCGTATGCGGGTCCTCGCTGGCGACGGCGGCGACTATGTCCAAGGTGGCGATGCCGTCGATGCGCAAGTTTGGCTATGATGACCGGCTGGCCACCGGGTCGATCGCGGCGGGCGGTACGCTGGGCATTCTGATCCCGCCCTCGGTGATCCTGATCATCTATGGCCTGCTGACCGAAACCAACATCGCCAAGCTTTTCATCGCCGGGATCATTCCGGGCATCATCGGCGTGGTGCTGTATCTTGGCGCAGTTATGGTCGCGGTTCGCGTGAACCCTGCCCTCGCGCCCGAAGAAGAGAACACCGAACCGATGAGCCGAACCGATCTGGTTGGCGTCTTCTGTGTGCTGGGCCTGTTCCTGTTCATCATGACCGGCATCTACGGCGGGTTCTTCACGCCGACCGAAGCCGCAGGCATGGGTGCAGGCGCCTCGGTGTTGATCGCCGTGGCCCTGCGGTCGATGACCTGGAGCGGGTTCTTCGCCGCGACGATGGATTCGATCCGAGCCACTGCGATGATCTTCGCCGTCATCATCGGGGCCGAACTGTTCACCAATTTCATCAACTTTGCCGGTCTGCCCGATGCGCTGTCCAGCTTTGTGATCGACAACGAAATGCCGGTCTGGGCGGTGATCGTGTTCATCATCGTGGTCTACATGGTGCTCGGCTGTGTGCTGGAAAGCCTGTCGATGATCCTGCTGACAGTGCCGGTCTTCTATCCGCTGATGTTCGAGCTGGAATTTGCAAACGAGCTGCTGCTCGATCCAGAAAACGCACTGATCTGGTTCGCCATTGTGGTTGTTGTCGCGACCGAGATCAGCCTGATCACACCCCCGGTCGGCATGAATGTCTTTGTGCTCAAGGGTGTGCTTCAGGACGTATCTCTGGCCACCATCTTCAAGGGTGTCCTGCCCTTCTGGATCGCCGACATTCTGCGGCTGGCCCTTCTGATCCTGATCCCCTCACTGTCGCTCTGGCTTGTGGGACTCATGTGAACCGCGCTGATCTAACCCCTTCGGAAAGGAGGACACGATGAAAATCGAGAAAATTCACCACGTCGCCTATCGCTGCAAAGACGCCAAGGAAACCGTCGAATGGTACGGCAAGATGCTGAACATGGATTTCATTCTGGCCATAGCCGAGGACCACGTGCCCTCGACCCATGAGCCGGATCCCTACATGCATCTGTTTCTAGATGCAGGTGACGGCAACGTTCTGGCCTTCTTCGAATTGCCCACCAAGCCCGAGATGGGCCGCGACCCGAATACGCCGATCTGGGTGCAGCACATCGCCTTCAAGGTCAAGGATCGCGCAACCCTGCTCGAGTTCAAAGAGCATCTCGAGGTCAACGGCGTCGAGGTTCTTGGTGTGACAGACCACTCGATCTTCCACTCGATCTATTTCTTCGATCCCTCGGGCCACCGGATTGAACTGGCCTGCCCCGATCCAGAGGAAGAAGCGATGCTGGCGCGGATGGACGAAGTGAAATGGCTGATGCTCGAAGATTGGTCGAAAACCAAAAAAGCGCCGACACACGCGGATTGGCTGCACGCCAAAGAGCTCAACAAAACCACCTGATGCACTGTCCCGCGCCGGGCGTTTGTTCCGGCGCGTGACCTGATTGCTGACGGGTTTTGGCAACACGCTAAGAATTGCTGGACGAGGTCATGAAACTCTATTCCTATTGGCGTTCTACGACCTCTTACCGGGTCCGAATTGCCCTGAATCTCAAAGGTCTCAGCTATGAAACTTCCCCGGTCAATCTGGTTACCGGAGAGCAACGTGCCCCGGATTACGCCGCCCTCAATCCCGGCAAGGGGGTTCCGACCCTTGTTCTTGAGGATGGCACCGTACTGACCCAGTCGCTGGCGATCATCGAATATCTGGACGCAACGGTGCCAAAGCCGCCGCTGTTGCCGACAGAACCGCTGATGCGCGCCAGCGTTCAAGCCGCCGTGCAGACCATTGCGATGGACATCCATCCGGTGAACAACCTCAAGGTCCTGACTTACCTCAAGGCCCAAATGGGGCTTACAGCCGACGGTCAGCTTGACTGGTTCCACCATTGGATGACCGAAGGGTTTGCCGCCTATCAGACCTTGCTGCCAACGGGCAAGGCATTCAGCTTCGGAGAAACTCCCAACCTCGCCGATATTTGCCTTGTTGCCCAGCTTTACAACGCGCATCGCTGGGGCGTTGATATGTCCCCCTTCCCCCGCCTTCTCGAGATCGAGGAACGCGCCCTGTCTCGTGCGGCGTTCAACGACGCGCGCCCAGAAAACCAGCCCAACGCGGCCTAAAGGTGAAATCATGACGAAACTGCTACCCTCGTGGGTCGAAAGCGCAAATTCTGCCGCGACCGACTTCCCAATCAACAACCTGCCCTATGGTGTTTTCAGAACCGAAGCGGGCGCGCTGCACTGTGGTGTGGCCATTGGCGATATGATCCTCGACGTCACACGGATGGAGGTGGACGGCAAACTTGATCTGCCAGAGTCGGCTGTGTTTTCGAACGGATCGTGGAATAGCTTCATGGCGCTTGGCGCAGGGGTCTGGGGTGAGTTCCGCGCCAAGTTGACTGAGGCACTGGCCGCTGGCTCAACCCGTCAGGACGAACTGACCGCCTATTTGGTGCAGCTGGCCTCGGTCACGATGGCAATGCCGTTCGACGTCTCCGAGTACACAGATTTCTACGCGGGCCGCAATCATGCGTTCAACGTCGGCACCATGTTCCGTGGCCCTGAAAACGCCCTACCCCCCAACTGGTTGCATATCCCGATCGGCTATAACGGCCGGGCGTCCTCAGTCGTAGTCAGCGGCACAGATGTGCGCCGCCCGTGGGGACAGCTGAAGGGCCTCGATATGGAGGCGCCGACCTTCGCGCCGTCCCGACGGTTTGATCTGGAGCTTGAGATGGGCGCGATCGTTGGGCAACCTTCGAACGGGCCTGTATCGGTTCAAGAGGCCGATGACATGATCTTTGGCTATGTCCTGCTGAACGACTGGTCCGCGCGCGACATTCAGGCGTGGGAGTACCAGCCGCTTGGCCCGTTTCAGGCCAAGGCCACCGCGACCACGATCAGCCCGTGGATAGTGACCAAAGCGGCGCTGGAGCCCTTCCGCACCTCAACGCCCGAGCGTGAAAAGGAACTGCTTCCCTATCTGCAAGAACCCGGCCCGATGCTCTATGACATCGCGCTTGAAGTCGGGCTGGCGCCGAAAAGCACGGCAGAGACAGTCATCGCGCGCACCAACTACAACGAGATGTATTATTCCGCCGCCCAACAACTGGCCCACCATACAACCAGCGGCTGCCCGATGCGCGTGGGTGATCTGCTTGGGTCGGGTACGATTTCCGGCCCGGAAAAGGAAAACCGTGGCAGCCTGCTGGAACTCAGCTGGGGCGGCAAGGAACCTCTGACCCTGGACAGCGGCGAGGCGCGCAGCTTCCTTGAAGATGGTGATACCCTGACCCTGCGCGGCGAGGCGCAAGGCAATGGCTATCGGATCGGGTTTGGGTCCTGCACCGGCACGTTGCTTGCGGCTACCGAGCCTCAGTGACAGGAGCGGGCAGAGGTCATTTCGGCATCCGCTCTTTTAATCAGTCGGTTTTGGCCACTTTCATTAACGCTGATATACCCCGTTCCAGCGCCTCGCGATCCTCCGGGGACAGCGCGTCAAGCATACGGTTGGCACGTTCCCGGACTTTTGGCTCCAAATGCTGAAACTGGCGAAATCCTTCGGGCGTGCAACGATAGACCCGGATTCTACGATCCTCGTCTGAGGTCTCACGACGGATCAGCCCCTTTTCATCCAGGCGTTTGGCCGCCCGGCTGACCTGTACTTTGTCCAATGTTGTGCGCCGTGCGAGGTCAAGAGACGTCACGCTTGCTGCGTTCGCCAGCAGAAACAGCAATCGCCATTCCTCTCGCGAGAGACCCAGTTCGCGCTCGTAGACGTCTGTCAGGTTTCTTGAGAACGCTTCAGACGCCACAGCCAATCGGTATGGAAAAAATTCATCGAGTTGCATACATCGCGTAGAATAAGCCAATATCGTTTCACCTGCAACGATATGATCGTTTCACACTCGTTCATCTATACAAAACGCGTAGCGTCAATCACCAATAGCTTGCATCAAATCCCATTTCGGAGTGCGCGATTCCGTGTGCATTGGTTGCTTACGCCAAGCTCTTTTTTAGACTTGCGGAAAAAAGCATGGTGAAGTGTTGCGTAACCGACGCCCGCTCCGCCTCAAAACAGGACTGGCCGGCCTCGGTCAGGTTCAGATGGCGCGAGCTTCGTATGACGAGATTGACGCCCAGATCCACTTCCAACAATTGCAACTGCTTGCTGACGAAAGCTTTGCTTATGCGCAAGCGTTTTGCCGTAGCGGTTTCCCTAAACCACCGAAGCGGTCGCATCTGTACTCCGGCAGCTTTTCTGATTTCGCTGATAATGTGGCATTCAGTAAAAGGTATCTTGATCTTTATGATGTGCGCTAGAGAACCCAGACAACCCACGAAAAATTGACGTAGCGCGTTTATGGGAGGATCCAACCACCGCGACGCGGCGGCGCCAGAGCGCATCCCCTTTATCATGCGTGGGGAAACCTAGGACTTCGATATTCTAGGGATCTGGCGAACGGGTTTGAGCGAGGCGCTGAGCCATTCCTCACCCACTTGCGTGATCGGGCCCATTGTTTGCGACTTAAACCCATCAGACAGATCCAGCTGTTGCTGGTCTCCACTTTTTCAAACCCGAATTGTCCCTTCGACTCACGCTCTGGCCGACCACAACAGAACCAATAACTATGGCTGCTCCTATAGACTGAGTGAGGCTAAGCGTTTGTCCCAAGTATACCCAGCCGAGCACGACAGCTGTAACAGGACTCATCATGCCGAGCATCGAGACTGCACTGGGGTCCAGGCGCGCTATGCCACGAAACCAAAGAGCATAGGTTGCTGCAGCACCAATCAACCCAAGCCAAATCAGGCCGGTGACATTTGACGCGCTGAGCGCAGGTAGAGGCGGCTCAAGAAACAGTGCGACTGGCAGCAGTATCAAACCACCGGCTGTTAATTGCCACGCAGTGAAACTCAGCGCAGAGACCGGAGGTTGCCATTTCCGGCTGAGAACAGTGCCAGCAGCCATTGACGCGGCTCCTCCCAAACCCGCTGCTACACCGATCCAATCAAGTTGTGCTTCTGGTCCGATCAGCAGCAGAGACACACCTATTACGCCAGTCGCAGCGGCGCCAAGTGCACCAAGTCGAATTGGGGTTCCCAGCCATCCCCACGCCATCAAAATCACGATCATTGCTTGCAACGATCCTAGGGTGGCGGCCACACCACCAGGTAACCTATACGCAGCAACGAAGAGGAGCACCCAGAACAGAGCGAAATTGAGGCTGCCTAAGACGAAAGTTCGACCAAGCCATTCGCGTGGTGGAACGCAGCGCGTCACTGCAAGCAACAACAAGCCAGCAGGCAGGGCGCGTAGCGCAGCCAGGGTAATCGGATAGCCAGCCGGGAGCGCTTCCGTAGTTACCAGATAAGTGCTTCCCCATACCGCTGGGGCGAGTGAAGTGAGAAGAATATCGGTTGAGCGTGACATTGTATGTCTCCTGGCTGAGCGCGTTTGAGAATTTGAGTGAGACGTCAGAGGCGCGCGGGTTACGCTGCTTCCGCTTGCAGGTTTGATCCAGCGAGGCACGCTGTAATCCTTGCAACATGAGCACCTTGGAACCGCGCTCCGGCTAGGTCAGTTTCGGTAGGCGTGCGGGAACCATCAGCACCGGCGATCGTTCCGGCACCATATGGTGCGCCGCCAATGATTTCTTCTGATGTAGTCTGGCCAGCAAATGTGTAGGGCATTCCGGCAATCAGCATCCCAAAGTGTTGAAGCGGGACTTGCGTCGTCAGAAGGGTGGCCTCATGCCCACCGTGTTGCGAACCTGTTGATGCAAAAACCGCTCCGACCTTACCAACCAGTGCGTTCCTGGCCCAAAGCCCTCCGGCCTGGTCAAGGAAGGACTTCATTTGGCCTGCCATCATGCCAAATCGGGTCGGTGTTCCTAAAATTATTGCATCATAGTTTTCCAGATCTGCCGGCAAGGCGATAGCCGTATCATCCACGACATAGCCAGCCTGCTGGCGAACTTCTTCAGGGACGGTTTCGGGCACACGCCGAACGTCAACTTCGGTGCCGGGAACACTTCTGGCGCCTTCAGCTTCTGCATCGGCCAATGCGCGGACGTGGCCATAGCTTGAATAGTAGAGAACGAGAATACGTGACATAGGATACCTCTCAGGGCTGTGACTTGTTCCCTGAGAGAATGGAATTTGTTGCGCCGCCAATTAAGTCGCGCTCTTTGAAATCACTCTTTACCTGTATTGAACAATGTCACGACCTGAGAGCCAGGCGCAGATGATCAAGAAAGGCTGTGACCTTGGCGTCCATTCCCAAGCGAGATGCTGTAATGGCGAATACTTCTGGCGCGGGCAATTCGTGGTCAGGAAGAACTCTCACCAAGGCTCCGCTGGCTTCGGGAGCATCAGAAACGAACTCGGGCAGTGTTCCGATACCTTGCCCCGCTATCAGCAGATCCCGCAAAACGAGGCTGTTGCCGACCCGCACGCGCGGATCAAGTTCCAATGATGTGACGCCGTTGGCGGCCGAGAGCTTCCAGCTCGTCAAATGATCGGCCAGCAAAAAGCCGATGATTGCGTGGTTTTTCAGATCCGCCGGCTGGGTCGGCGTCCCGCATCGCTCCAAATAGTCTGGAGACGCAAATATTCTTTGCCGCATCATGCCGATCCGTCGGGCAACAAGTGCCGAATCCGGCATGGCAGCACGGATACGTATCGATAGATCGAACCCGCCCTCGACCATATCGATCACCTTGTCGTCCATCGAAAGAGTAAATCGCAGATCAGGATAGGTTTCCAAGAACTCTGGAAGCATCGGTGCGATAACGGTTTGGCCAAAGGAACTTGACGCATTCACCCGAAGGTGCCCACGCATCGCTTTTGAACCTTCCCTAATGGTCTGTTCCGTTTTTTCGACCGCGTCGAGAATTCCAACTGCATCTTCGTAATAAAGACTGCCGGTGTCAGTCAGTGACATGGATCGCGTCGTTCTGGTGAGGAGGACGGTTCCCAGACTTTCTTCCAGTAGCTTGATTTCTCTGCTGAGAAGCGCGGGAGAAACACCAAGGTCTTCCGCCGCACGGGCAAAACTACCGCGTTCAACGATACGGCGAAAAGCTTGCATGACTGACAGTTTGTCCAACTCCAGGCCCCCGAGCAGATTTTTTTTGAGCCGCCCAGTTGGGCGTAACGAACTGCAAGTTATACGACTGCGTCACTGGTGCGAAGGGGCGGCACACCTGTGTTGCTGGTGTTGATTTCCGGACGGTTGCCAGAAAACAATCGTCGCTCTATTTTCGGCGAGGCTAGGAGTAAGGCGCAATGGCAAAATCTAAGAATCCGCTTACACCGAAAAGTGTTCCAAGCCGGTCGAGCAATGAAAACTCGGATCGCCTCGTCAATAGCAAAGCTAAACTATTGAGCGACGCTGCTAGTGAGCCAACTCGGCAGGAAAGACTTAGGGCGATTGCAGAAGATGCGGAAAGACGTCTCAAAGGTTCAATGAAGCTTCTCTCTTGAAGTCGCCATACAAAAGTTCTGTTAAATATAAGCGCAAATCGGGTGCCGCCCCGGAGCACTCCTCCCTACGATCACCTCTTCTCTCTAGCACGCAGTTACCTTGGCAATTCTTACACTTGGTTGTCGCTCTCTAAGGCGCTGTTGCATGTTGGTGCTATCTATCGTGATTGCGATCTAGTTGCATCTATTCCCTGTCAGGATCACTTCCATTGCGCACGTCCCGGAGGAACTACAATCAGGCGCGCTCATTCATTGTTAGGACGTCTTTCTGGTCACACATGGCTCCTACCTCCCGAAGATAGTCTTGATCGCCGTCGCTGACCGACTGGTCAGCCGAGGATCTGTGTTGTTAGAGGCCTTGCAAATTGCTTTCAGCCAGCCAAGTTCATTCGACGTGACGAGTTCTCCGAACACCTCGACAACTGCCTCGGCTGCGGTCAGGCCGATCGACTGCTCAATTGCGAGGCGCATAAGGTAGGCGGCGTCGCATTCCAAGGCTTTCGCCAAAGCCGGGACGCGATCCAATGCCACCTTGGAACTACCCTGCTTGATCATCGTGATCATGTTCGGATTGACGTATCCCACCTGCGCCGCGATCTCGGCTTGGCTCTTGGTAGGTTTCAGTTCGAGCACCCTCCGTTCGACATACGTCGCCATCCGGGTGTCTCCATACGGTCTATTTGTCATCGCTATCCTCTCAGAAGTGATGCAGCACGCGCTGCATGTCTTTGATATAGCGACGATGAGAATGGGAAATTGCGGAGGGAAAAAATCAATCAACTAAAATGTTTAGCTGATTGGCAACAACTCATTCTAACTGGGTCCATCTATCCAGGCGGAAAAACAGAGGTCTTTTTTACTGTTCCATAGACAAAGCTGGTATCGATCGAGGCTATCCCGCCTATCGGATGAATTCGGTGACGAATAAACTCCTCGTAGGCCTCGAGATCCGATACCAAAACCCGCAATTGGTAGTCCATTGCCCCGGTCAGCACGTGGCATTCAAGAACTTCATCGATCATCCGAACGCGTTTCTCGAAGTTCTGAACGTCCGTTTCGTTGTGTCGCTCTAACCTGATACGCACGAAGACGGTAATAGACATCCCATACGCGGCAGCGTCTACGTCGGCGCTGTATCCCTTTATCACTCCGTTGGCTTCAAGGTTTTTGACCCGGCGCAAACACGGTGAGGGAGACAGGTTCACCTCGTCAGCAAGATCCTGGTTCGTCATGCGCCCGTCCCGCTGTAGCGCTCGAATGATCTGCCTATCCTTAGCGTCCATTTAACCCTCTTTCTTAGCAGAATATGCCAAAATCATGACTTGGGCTGGTATATTCCGCAACCAATAGCTCAAAGTAAAGGCGTAATCTGGCTCCAACATGAATCAGGAGCTTGCAATGACTCATTCAACCGGATTTGCCACCCGCGCCATTCACCACGCTTATGACCCTCTGGAAAATGACGGCGCGCTTACGCCACCCCTGCATTTGACGTCCACGTTTACCTTTGAAACGGCAGAAGCAGGTGGCGAGATGTTCGCAGGTGAGCGTGAAGGTCATATCTACAGCCGCATTTCGAACCCCACATGCGACCTTCTTGAACAACGTATTGCCGTGCTTGAGGGGGCCGAGGCCGGGCTAGCTCTCTCAAGCGGTATGGGGGCGATCACGGCAGTGCTCTGGACACTGCTGTCGCCAGGTGACGAAGTCATCGTGGACAAAACGCTCTATGGCTGCACCTTCGCCTTTATGCGCCACGGTTTGGCAAAATGGGGTGTCACGATCACACATGTCGACATGACAGACCCGGAGAACCTGAGAGCGGCCATTTCTGACAAAACCCGCGTTGTCTATTTCGAAACTCCGGCCAATCCGAACATGCGCTTGGTGGACATCTCCGCAAGCGCCGCAATTGCGCATTCGGTCGGTGCAACAGTCGTCGTCGACAACACTTATGCCAGCCCGTATCTGACCCGCCCGATCGAGCACGGCGCAGATATCGTTCTACACTCCGCTACCAAATATCTCGGCGGGCATGGCGATGTGGTTGCCGGCTTGGTTGTAGGAACCGCCGAACAGATCGCTGAGATCCGCCTTGTCGGGATGAAGGATATGACCGGCGCGGTAATGGCCCCTTTCAACGCGATGCTGATCCTGCGTGGGCTGAAAACACTGAACCTGCGTCTGGATCGTCACTGCGCGTCCGCCAAGGTCGTCGCGGACTTCCTCAAAGCACATCCGGCCGTCGGCGAGGTTTATTTCCCTGGTCTTGAGAGTTTCGCCCAGCATGATGTCGCGCAGCGCCAGATGTCTCGACCCGGCGCGATGATCGCTTTTGAAATCAAGTCCGGTCTTACAGGTGGGGTTGAGTTCATGAACCGCCTGAACATGATTCAACGCGCAGTGTCCTTGGGCGACGCGGAAACATTGATCCAGCACCCCGCATCCATGACGCATTCGACGTATACCCCGGAAGAGCGGGCCGAGCATGGGATCAGCGACGGCCTGATCCGTCTGTCCGTCGGGCTGGAGGATGTCGAAGATATCCTTGCAGACCTGGAGCAAGCTTTACCCTACCCTGCCCGCAGCGCCGCCTGAACCCGGAGACCACCATGCACATTGATCCCACCCAACTGAAGATCGTCGAACAGCGCCTGCTGTGGTTGTCTCATTGGATGATCCACCATGCCAACCATGTCCGACCAAAAGTGGATGGGATCAAAATCGGTGGCCATCAGGCTTCGTCTGCTTCGATGGTATCGATCATGACCGCGCTCTATTTCTCGGCCCTGCGTTCAGAAGACCGGGTTGCGGTCAAACCCCATGCCTCGCCAGTTTATCACGCGATGCAGTATCTCATGGGCAATCAAACGCGCGAGAAGATGGAGAATTTCCGCGGATTCGGGGGTGTGCAAAGTTATCCCAGCCGGACCAAGGATATTGACGATGTTGATTTCTCGACCGGGTCGGTGGGTCTGGGTGTCGCGATCACCTCGTTTGCCTCGATCATTCAAGACTACATCAAGGCCAAAAGCTGGGGTTCAGACGCGCCAATCGGTCGTATGGTGGCCCTGGTAGGCGATGCCGAGCTGGATGAAGGCAACATTTATGAGGCGTTGCAGGAAGGCTGGAAAAACGACTTGCGCAACACGTGGTGGATCATCGATTACAACCGACAGTCGCTGGACGGTATCGTCCGGGAAGGACTGTTCGAACGGATTGAAAAAATCTTCGATGCATTCAGTTGGGATGTCGTCCGCGTAAAATACGGAGTTCTTCAACGCGCGGCCTTTGAAGAGCCCGGCGGCAACCGCCTGCGTAATTGGATCGACGCTTGCCCCAACCAGGACTACTCGGCGTTGACTTTTATGGGCGGTGCGAATTGGCGACAGCGTCTCATGGACGATCTGGGGGATCAGGGGGATGTGACTGCCTTGATTGAAAGGCGGACGGATGCAGAGCTTGCAGCCCTTATGGAGAACCTCGGCGGCAACTGCGTCGAGACCATGGCCCAGACATTTGCCGCCATCGATCATGATCGCCCGACATGCTTCCTGGCCTACACCGTCAAAGGATGGGGCACACCCATTGCAGGCCACAAGGACAATCACGGCGGGCTGATGAACAATAGCCAGTTCGCCGTGTGGCAGTCGCATATGGGTGTGCCAGAAGGCGAAGAATGGGAGCCACTTGCGACGGTGCAAGACCCAGACGCGCTCAAGAGTTTTCTGGCCAGCACCCCGTTCTTTGCCAAAGGTCCGCGCCGCTATTTTGATGACAAGCTGGATGTGCCGACAATCGGGATCGACACCAGTCGCGAAATCTCGACACAGATGGCGTTTGGCAAGATTCTTGACAATCTATCAAAGGGCGACAGCCCATTGGCTGAACGCATAGTGACAACCTCCCCAGATGTGACAGGCACGACAAACCTTGGTCCTTGGGTGAACAGGCGCAAGCTATTTGCCCGATCCGAACAATCCGACGCCTTTATAGAACACCGAATCCCTTCGACGGCGAAATGGGAATTCACTCCGGAAGGGCAGCATATCGAGCTTGGTATCGCCGAAATGAACCTCATGTTGCTTCTGGGAGCAGCGGGACTGTCGCATTCCCTGTTCGGTAAGCGGCTAATCCCAATTGGCACCGTCTATGATCCATTTGTCAGCCGCGGCCTCGATGCGCTGAATTACGCCTGTTATCAGGACGCGCGTTTCATGCTGGTTGGCACACCTTCGGGCGTCACACTCGCCCCCGAAGGTGGAGCACACCAATCCGTTGGAACACCGCTCATCGGTATGAGCCAAGACGGTTTGGCCGCTTTTGAACCCGCCTTTGCCGACGAGCTGGCGGTGATTATGGAATGGGCCTTCGACTACCTGCAGCGCGATGGCGAAGGACAGCCCGACGAGCGCACATGGCTGCGCGATGAAACTGGAGGTTCTGTTTACCTGCGCCTGACCACCAACCCGATTGAACAGCCCGGCAAACGTGTCGACGACGAGTTCCGCCAAGGTGCCATTGATGGGGCCTATTGGTTGCGAAAACCCGGGCCCAATTGCGAAGTTGTAGTCGCCTATCAAGGAGCAGTCGCGCCGGAGGCAATCAAGGCTGCCGGTATGATTGGTGAAGGCCGTCGCGACATAGGTGTATTGGCCGTGACATCCGCAGATCGCCTGAATGCCGGATGGACCGCCGCTCAACGAGCGCGTTCTCGCGGCAACCAAGCGGCGCGCTCCCACATCGAAACCCTGATGTCCGACCTTCCGCCACACTGCAAGCTCGTCACCGTTATCGATGGTCATCCTGCAACTCTATCCTGGCTCGGGGCAGTGCTTGGACATCAGACTATCCCAATGGGTGTCGAGCATTTTGGTCAGACCGGAACAATCGGCGATCTATATCGCCACCACTGCATTGACGCAGAAGCAATCTTGGAGAAAGTGAACGGCCTGACTAATGGCAAAGCTCTTCACCGTGCATAAGTGGGCTGGATCTGGGCAATAATGTAGAGAACAAACTAGCACTGAACATACACCACGATAACTAGCGGACCATGTAGACAGTGCTCTGAGGTTCAATGAACTTGCCGAACCTAAACTTGGCTGGTTTGATTGGCGATAACGCCTGGAAAACAGGGCTCCTTTGACTAAAAATCAATAACTTGGCCCTCTGCACCGGTCTTGGGGAGGCCGGGGTCGGAGGTTCGAATCCTCTCACTCCGAACAATATCACCTAACTGTCAAATGCAGAGATATTTTGCCTTTTGACCAATTAACTTACCTTTTCGCCAACTAAAGTTGCCCCCGGTTGCCTGAAGTGTTGCCTGTTCAAGCCTTAATTTTGAACGAACGGCTCCTAACGCGGCATTCAGCCATGCCACAATATGCTGCAATGCGGCCCGTCGAACCTGCCATTCGCTGCGGGTACAACATCGCTTATTCTCATCAGCAGCGGTGCGCAAAACAAGGTTCTTGCCGTGCAGCTCTCTGCAGCACGTGTTTGGAACTAGTGCCCTGCAACAAGAGGCCGCCGCTCCTAGTTTTTTGATAATCGATTGACGGCACTCACGCGGCCACACCAAAATGGAAGGCACAGTCAGATACCTTGGCGTGGATCTTGAGGATGCCTTGGTCATTGCCGAAGCCATAGAAATCTAACACTTCTGGGCCTCCTTAGTCGGACAGCCCAAAGTCGACCTTGAGCGCGATGTTCGAGTGCTGCGGTTGCATCTCGCATTACTGCCGTTCGCTGCGCCCTCCACGAAAAGGTAGCGCGCGCTACTTTATTTCCCGCCACTCATCCTTCGCAGCGGTTTTGCCTATCCTTTAAAAGCTGTTGTATTTTTTGAGGACCTTTAATCGAGACAATGTAACCAAAGACGCCCATTCTGGGCCTTCAAAATACACCCGCTGCCGCCCGAAAACTCAGTCACGTATGAGTTGAAATACAGGGCTCAGACACGTCCAAATCCAAATCTGAACGACCGACCGAAGGTCAATTGAACCAGGCACCGAGACAGATATGTGTAGATGTGGTAATGCTTTAGCATCGTTCTAGTACCCACGAGATCGAATTGATTGGTCGGGAAGCACCTATGGCGCATTTGTTCAAAGCTTTTCTTGGAATTGTCATCTGCGCAGTGGCATTGATCGTTCTTTTCTTCTGGTTGTGGGCCGTCCCCAGTGTCGAGAACCACCCGATTGCAACCGATGCTGAAACCATCGCACGGGGGGAATATTTAACCGCTGCCGGAGATTGCACGTCTTGCCACACCACCGAGGGCGGAGCTGCGTTCGCAGGCGGACTTAAACTTGATACCCCGTTCGGTGGCATTTATTCCGCCAACATCACCCCGTCGGATGAGGGCATCAAAGGCATAAGCTCAGCCGAATTCTACCAAGTCCTCGCTTATGGCTCTTACAAGACTTTTCAGCCGCTCTATCCTGCAATGCCCTATCCATCATACCACTTGGTGACGCGCCAAGATTCCGATGCGATGCTTGCCTATTTGATGACCCAGACGCCAGTCGGCAAAAGCGTTCCAAAAAACGAATTGAGCTTTCCCTTTAATATTCGGCAGCTTGTGCTTTTTTGGAATGTACTCTTTGCGAAACGGGGCGTTTACGAACCGGACACGTCCCGAGATGCGGTTTGGAACCGTGGTGCCTATCTGGTCGAAGGACTGGGCCATTGCGGTGCCTGCCACACGCCACATAACACCTTTGGCGCCGCCGAGCATAGCCGGGCGTTGGCTGGGGCACCGCTTGCAGACTATGAAGCACCCGATATTCGGCCCAAGGCTCTGAAACAGCGCGGCTGGACTGCTGAATATCTGACCGAATTCTTCAAAACGGGTAAAGGACCCAAAGGGACCGCATTCAAGGAAATGTATCTGGTGGTGGAGAATTCATTGTCGCAGTTGACCGATGAAGATCGGATCGCGATGGCAACCTATCTTCTGGATCTGCCATCAGCCCCAAGGGTCAACGACAACGTCGCTTCGGCCGATGCTGGGGGCGAGACTGCAGCTTCATTTCCCGAGGGGCGGGCCTTGTATTTGAACAATTGTTCGATGTGCCATGGCCCGCGCGGCAAGGGCGTGAAAGATGGGGCACCGCCATTGGCAGGCAACTCTACGCTCGCGCAGCTTGGGGGCCGCAACATGCTTTACGCAATCGCTAACGGTTTTCCCGATCCCAGATCTGTTCCCAACTCCAGCCCGATGCCTGCCTTCAAGGATCGTATGACACCGACGCAAATCGCGGAGTTGGCCAATTTCCTACGGCACACTTTTGCGGCTGGAACACCAGACCTGCCCAAATTTACCGAGACCGACATTGAGGCAATTTTGAAATAGGTGGCACCGGCCCAGAAGGGAAAAGTGGTATTTGACATGAGTGATGATCAAGACAAGCAGGCCAAAAGCTATACCAACGTCACACGGCGCAGCATGCTGACGGGCGGTGTCGGTGTGGCCACCGGCACGGCGGCCACTTTGGTCGCCGGTCTTGGAGCCGAAGGGGCAGCGGCGGGTCCTTTGCAACGCCCCTGGGCGACCGAGTTGGGTGATCCGGTCGGTACAAATCCCTATGGCCACCCGTCCTCGTTCGAAAGGACGGTGATCCGTCGCCCGACACCGTCCGAGTATGCACCAAAGGGTTACGTTCCGCCCATGAACGAATCCTCTTGGACCGGCACGCCGCTTCAGGATTTGCGCGGGATCATCACCCCCAACGGGCTGTTCTATGAACGATCCCACGGCGGCTATGCAGACATGGACCCGGCCAAGCACAAAGTGGTCATTCACGGGCTTGTCGACCGCAATCTTGAACTCAGCATGGAGGATCTGCGCCGCTTTCCCACCGTCACCACGTTCAGATTTCTCGAATGCTCGGGTAACAGCGATCTGATCTGGGGCAAAGCAACCTATGGCGGGCAGGAAACGTCTCCATATTTGACCGCACAGGATATTCACGGCCTGCTCAGCTGTGCGGAATGGACTGGCGTTCGACTGTCCGACCTTTTGCGTGAGGCAGGGGCTGATACTGAAAGGGCCAAGTGGCTGATCGTCGAAGGCGCAGATTCCGGCGCGTTAGCGCGCAGCTTGCCGATGGCTCGGGCGCTGGACGATTGCATCCTCGCCTTTGCACAAAACGGTGAAATGCTGCGCCCGGAACAGGGGTATCCGGTACGGCTTCTGGTTCCGGGGTGCGAAGGCAATCTGAACATCAAATGGGTGCAGCGGATTGAGGTGACGGACCAACCCCTGTTTGCCACCTTCGAAACCGCTCAATACACCGATCTGCAAAAGTCCGGCAAAGCGAGGATATCCTCGCTGGTGATGGAGGCCAAATCGATCATCACCTTCCCGTCGGGCGGTCAGTCCCTGCCGGAAAAAGGGTTCTACCAGATCCGAGGCATCGCTTGGTCTGGGCGCGGGAAGATTTCACATGTGGATGTGTCACTGGATGGCGGGCGCAATTGGACCCCGGCGCAACTGACAGAGCCGGTGATGTCAAAATGCCTGACCGAATTCACCATGCCTTGGAAATGGGACGGGCGTGAGACGCTGTTGATGAGCCGTGCCACTGACGAAACCGGCTATACGCAGCCTTTCGTTCAGCAACTCGTCGAAGCACGCGGCAAGTTTTCATCCTACCACAACAACGGCATTCAGACGTGGCGGATCGAAAGCAATGGCGAGGTGTATAATGCGCAGGGCTAACCTGGTTTTCTTTGCCGTTCTATTGCTAACAGCCTCTGGGTCTGCCGTTGCACAGACTGCCGACTGCGGTGATCGCCCCTTGTGTCTTGGGCAGACAATCTCCGACGCCGATCTGGAGGTTTGGTCCCTTAACGTTTTCCCCGATGGAACCGGGCTTCCCGATGGAACGGGCAATGCTGAAGAGGGTCAGCAAATTTATAGGGACAAATGCTCGGCCTGCCATGGCGAAAAAGGCGTTGGGGTGAAGGTTCTGCTGGATCGCGGAGCATTTCCCACCCTTGTCGGGTCGACGCCGCCTTTGACCGATACCGAACAACAGCCTGCGCAAACAGTGGGCAGCTACTGGCCGTATGCCACGACTTTCTTTGATTACGTTCGCCGTGCCATGCCCTTTGCAACGGCCCATTCACTAAGCAATGACGAAGTCTATGCCGTCACCGCGCATATCCTGGTGTTGAACGACATCCTACCTGCCGGAGCAAACCTGGATCGAGACAGTCTGATGCAGGTGACAATGCCCAACGTCGATGGATTCATTTGCGACGCACGCCCAGATGTGTACGCCCCCCGATGCATGTCAAATTGTTCGGTACCTGGCGATGCTGGCGAATTGATCGGATCTGGCGAGGACTATGGCATACCAGTTCCTGTAACGGATTGCATGGTTCGATAGTGGTCGGCAGAGGGTTTTTACCAGACTATTGACGCTCTGGAGGTTGGCCCGCGCACAACCCGCTTGTGAAACTGGTGGCGTTGGTTGCGGTGTGCTCTGTCAGTATATTGCTGGCACAGCACGACGCTGCTCTTTTGTACCCGGTGCTTTTGTCCGCTGCCGCAGGGCTTCTCTGGGCAATCCAGAATAGGATGAACAAGGCGAACATTCGAAGCAGCCCGCGTAGTATGAGCTGTCGAAAATCACCTAGAAGGCTTCCTGATGTGACGTAGGCCGACACAAATTGGACCCGGTTGTTGTGCCGGGTCTTCTTTTACTTCAGCCCTGCCGCATCAGAATCTAGAGGCTCGCGGCAATGTGCCACAATGAACGTTTTGCACAGCGGTCATCGAATGTATCACGGCCAATGGCCGTTTTGTCCGCAGTGCAGCCAAAAAGTTTCCAACAATTGAACGGCTGCATTGTAGTTGGCTTGTCAAGAATTGCGGATCACTATCCTGAGCTGGGCCACAAAAGACAACTTATCTTGGTGGTGAGGGCACGTTCGTAAAAGAAACTAAAAGAATTGTCTATATCCACAATGAGTTAGTCTTTCCGGAAACGCATGAATTCTCTGCACTTCACACTAACAGAAAAACAGATCTAAACGGTGCAAGCGTCTCAATCAATGATGCGTCTGTTGTTCGGTAAGTAATTTGGCCGAAAGCGATCTGCGCATCGCGCCCGTATCGAAAACCAGATTTTTCAACATCCGTTCCGACCACTGCAATGCGCCCGAGGTCAGAAGAAACGTCTCGGGCACCGTCACCCATTCAGCAACCCACACGCCACCGGATCGTTCGTGTTCATGCAGGGTCAGTTCGCCTATTTGCTCGGCGCGTTGGCGCCCAAGGCGGGCAACGGCTTCGCCGAATTCCGATGCACGTTGGTTTCGTTTGTGGGCCATTGCAGAAGACGCACCTTGACCAGGTTCCTGAACCTCAAGAAATTCTCCGATGTCAGACGAGGACAGCTGATTGACGTTATGGGCAATTTTACAAAGCGCCCCGCACAACGCACCTAGGGCAGTGATGATATCAGCCACCCCGTCCCGCGCATTCTGCCAATGAGGCTCGACCACATTCAGTCCAAGAGATGCGGCGATACCTTGTTTGATGCGCTGACCGGTCCCGTTTTCATAGCCACGCAAATCGCCAACAGGTCCACCAATCTGGACATTTAACCCACGTCCTGACGCATCTTTCAGCGCCTGTGAACGGCGTTCAAGTTCCGAACGCCAAACCAAAAACTTTGTGGCCAGTTGCATCGGCACTGCGAATTGCCCGTTTGTGCGACCCATCATCATTGTGTCGGGATGAGAAGAAATATGATGATCAATGGCCACGAAAACGCCATCCAGAGCGTCTTGAACAAACTCTAGCCCCAGCTTCATCTGCAAGGCCATCGCAGTATCCATAACGTCCTGGGTGGTTGCACGGAAATGCACATAGGCGGCGTATTCCGGAAGGAGGATGCGCATCTGTTTGACCAATCCAACAATCGGACGACCGACAAGCATCATGTCCTCTTGCAGTTCGGATTTATTGAGATCGCAAATTGACAGGGAGTTTATTGCCTTCGCCGCCTCGGTCGGGATCAGGCCGGCCATTGCCTGATGCTCGGCAAGCACCTGCTCCACGCGTAACCAGGCCGAGATGACTGTATGTTCCGACCAGATGGACCGCATATCGGCGCTGGAAAAACAATCCCGGTAGATACCATAATCAAGCATCTCCTAGCCCTCCTTGTGCGATCCGGCGTTCCTTGACGATACCGCGAATTCGGAACGCCATCGCCGCAAGCCCGACCAGCAGGAACGCAAGCGCGATGGGGCGTTCCACAAAGACCAGCGCCCCGCCTTCGGACATCAGCAACGACTGGCGAAAGGTTTCTTCCGCGCCCTTGGCCAACACAAAAGAGATGACGAATGCGGCAACATTGAAGTCAAATTTACGCATCAGCCAACCGGCGAAACCTGCAACTGTCATAACTGTGACGTCAAACATCGACCCACGTGCGGAATAGGCTGCAACAAACGAGGTCAGAAAGATCAGCGGATAAAGAACATTGGTCGGAATCTTCAGGATCAGCCGGGCAACTTGCGTAGCCCCAAAATAGCCGATCAGACCATAGGCGAGGATGCCAAGCATTCCACAGGCGAACAGTTTATAGACCAGTTCCTTATCCGTGAGGAACAGGGTCGGGCCAACCTGAATGCCGTGGATCAGGAATACACCCAGCAGGATCGCACCGATGGTCGAACCCGGAATGCCAAGCGTCAGCAGAGGTGCCATTGAGGGGCCGGAAACCGCGTTATTGGCGGCCTCGGGCGCGGCTACGCCTTCCAGCGCGCCCTTGCCCCACATCTCGGGGTTTTTGGCGCGGCGCTTGCCTTCACCGTATGAGATGAACGCGGCAATGGCTGAACCCAGACCAGGCAGAACGCCGATGCCCGCACCAATGAACCCGCCTCGGAAAGCGTGCGGCAGGCAGGGTTTGTATTCCTCCCAGGTCAGAGCGTTTCCGTCTACCGTGCTTTCGTTCTCTTTGGTGTCACCGGTGGCTTTGCGCCGGGTTTCAAGCTGTGCAAAGACCTCACCCAGAACGAATACGCCGATCATCAGAGGCACAAGACCAATTCCGTTGGACAGCTCGAATGAGCCGAATGTATAGCGTTCTTCGCTTGAGATCGGGTCCAGTCCGACCATTGCAATCAGGATGCCCATCAGCGCCGACGCCAACCCTTTGACGATGGAATTTCCGATAACCGATCCGATCACAACGAAGGCTGCAAAATAGACGGCGAAGGTTTCCGGCGGTCCCAGTTTCAAGGCAATGGCCGCAATGAAACCGACGCCGATGACCAACAGAATGTCCCCCATCAAATCCCCGATGATGGATGAGATCGTGGCCACCTTCATCGCTTTGCCCGCCTTGCCGGCGCGTGCCAGCGGATAGCCGTCAATCTGGGTCGCCGCGCTGGCCGCAGTACCGGGCGTGTTGAACAAGATCGCCGCAATCGACCCGCCATAGCGCCCGGATTTTCCGATCACATACAGAAAGGCGAGCGCAAAAATCGGCGACATGTAAAAGGTAATGGGCAGCAGCATGGCAATCGCCGCCGATGCCGTGAGGCCGGGCGTGGCACCCACGATCATGCCAACAACAGCAGCAAGGACAATTGCAAACAGCAGCGTGGGGTCTGTGATGACCGAAAGAAGTGCGGGAAAGATTTCCATGGCGGTTACCCCTGAATCCAGCTCAGCAGATCGAAAACCTCGCCATAGGGGGGGTAGACACCAAGCAGGACAAAAAAGATGAAATGGAAGATCAGCGGGCAGAGGATGACAGACACGGCCAGCCCTATTCGGCTGCGCACCCCGAAAAAGTAAAGGACAAGCGGTGCGACAATGGCCGTTGGCAGTAAGTAGCCGAACCAGCGGAAGGATTGTTGATAGATCAGCGCAATGATGAACAAGCCAATGATCTGCAAGGTCGCGCCATTATCTTGTGCGTGGCTCGCGCCACCCGCCGTCTGACGTGCTGCACCCGCCAGCATCAGGCCCGAGAGAAACAGCAGGGCAACTGCGGCAGAGAACGGCACAATCCCGGCCCATGTATCCCCCGGAGATGCCGCAGGCACCTGCCAGGCGCCCCAGATGGCAAAAATCGAAATGAGGGCAAGCACCAGACCTTCTGCATAGGCACGCATGACGATCCTCTCTATTTTCCGCGTTAGAATTAGGCCGGGGGATGATCCACCCGGCCCAGGGGCTTTAGTTGGTCAGGCTTTGAACCAAGGGGGTGGCGTCTTCTTTCATCGCCGAAAGCGCCGCCTTGGCCTCCGCACCGCTTTGATAGACCGGGCCGGTCCCACGTGAGGCGAGAAGCTCGGCGAATTCGGGCTTGGCAGCGATCTGCTCAAGCGCGGCCTCCATCGCGGCGACCACCTCGGCAGGTGTCCCTTTCGGAGCAAACACGATTACAGGCGAGGATACTGCAGCAAAGGGAATGCCCAGTTCCCCAAAAGAGGGCACCTCATTCATAATGCCGTCACGGTCCTGACTGTTGACCGCCAGCGCGCGCAGTTGCTCTTCAAAGCCTGCCAGTTGCTGAACACCAAGGAAGCCAAAATCAGCCTGTTCACCGATCAGCGCGGCACGGGTCGGCCCGCCCCCTTTGAACGGCACATCCTGTGCTTCGATACCGCTATTGGCCAGAAACCCCATACCGCCAACGTGATGGAAACCACCGCGACCCGAATGGGCCCACCGCAATTGGCCGGGGTTGGCCTTGGCAGCATCGATCACGTCCTGAACGGATTGGAACGGGCTATTGACCGGAACCATTAGCGAGGTCTGCAACTGGCCAACCTGTGCAACGAAGTCAAAACTTTCCAATGCGTCGATATCGGTATCGCGGGTCATGGTCGACAGCAGGAACGATCCTCCCGATGTCATCATCATAGTGTACCCGTCAGGACGCGCGCCAACGACTGCGTTGGCCCCGTTCAGACCACCCGAACCGGGTTTGTTCACAACAACAACAGGCACGTCCAGAATACCTTCGGCAGCGGCCGAAATGGCACGCGCATAGGCATCTGTGCCACCGCCCGCCTTGTAGGGGACAACAAGGTTGATCGGACGTTTCGGCCAATCTGCTGCAAATCCTGCAGTGGCCGTAGCGGTGGCGGCAACTGCCGCGATTGCAATACTCAGTAGAGTTCTGCGTTTCATGAGTAACCTCCCAATTTCACTTGGGATCAAATTACGCGATATCTTCAATTGTAAAAAATGCAAATGTGTTATCTACTCTTGCAAATATTGAAAGCGTGAAAAGATGAACATCAAGGCCTTGCGCGCGTTTCGCGCTACGTTGTCTGAAGGATCTCTTGTTGCCGCCTCTGAGATACTTCATCTCAGCCAGCCCGCGGTCAGCCGGTTAATTACGGGGCTTGAGGCCGAACTGAAGCTGACACTATTTGATCGCAGTGGCCGCAACCTGACACCGACGCCGGAAGGGTTGGCCTTTTACAAAGAGGCCGGCAGGATTCTGGACAATCTTGACGAAGTTCCGCGTATCGCAGCCGAGATCAAAGCGGGGCGCACCGAAACACTCCGCATTGTGACGATGCCCCGAATTGCACAATCCCTGTCCGCCCCCGCGGTGGCACGGTTCATGCAAGAAAACCCGAACACCAATGTAAACCTGGATGTCCGGGCAAGACGCGAGGCGGGAAAATGGCTGGCCGGGCGGGAATACGATATTGGAATTGGGGCGTTGCCCGTCGATCATCCCGGCATCGTCTCCAAACCCCTATTCCGAGTAAAAGCGCAGGCGGTGTTGCCCGCAGGCCATCCGCTTTCATCCCGAAGTCATTTGACGGCGGACGATCTTGCCGGGGAACCCGTTATACGTCTGATGCATGGTCTGCTGTTGCGGGATCAGCTGGACGATTTCTTTCGTTCCGCCGGTGTGACGCCCAGACAAACCTGCGAAGTCGCCGCTTCGCAGCTTGCTTGCGCGCTGGTGGCAGAGGGCGCGGGTATCACGATCGCAGATGAGTTGGTGGCCGCTCAGGTCGCGTCCGCAAACCTTACGCTTGTTCCCGTGGCCCCCGAGCGGTGGATGACCTTTGGGCTGCTCTATCCGATATCCGAAACAGGATCCAAAACTCTGCCGTTATTCGAAAAAGCCTTGTTCGATGTTGTCAAAGAGTTGGCGCAGCGGAGTGAAACACTTGAACCCACGACTTAGAGCAACCTCAGTGGTCGAGCATTGGTAACAGAGGATCGTCTTATATGTTCAATGCATACCGGTAACTTTATGGCCCGACTACCGCGGAATTTCCGCTGGCCCGGTCTTTTTTGGCACAGCAACTGAACCCTGCATAGCAACCGCATGAGCGTATGCGCGCCCACCAGCGGTCCTTTGCCTTGACTGCAAGTAGCTTTCCGCCGATCCACCAATTCTCGCATTTTCACCGTTGTGCCATAGTTTAAGATACGGCTCATCGCCACCACTCTGGTCCGGCAGAGAATCAGTTACCAAAGGCCCTGTACGTGAATATTGAAAACCGCATGACAATGCCGCCCCGCCATGAGCTGCGAAATGTGCGCAATCGGGGCATTACTTTTCTGGCCTTGGCGTTTCTGTTCAGCATCTTCGTAAACCTTCTGATGCTAACCGGGCCTTTGTTCATGCTGCAGGTTTACGATCGGGTCTTGGGCTCGCGCGCAGTGGAAACGCTGACAGCACTGTTTTTGCTGGTAGCCCTGCTATATGGCCTTATGGCGATGCTGGACTATGCCCGCGGGCGGATCGTGGCCAGGTTCGGTGCCCGTTTCCAATCGGAACTGGATGAACGTGTGTTCGATGCCACCCTGCGCCGATCACTGTATCCGCAGGCGCGATCCGCTCCGGCCACGGCGCTGCGCGATCTTGAGTCGATTCAGAACCTGTGTGCCTCGCCCGTTCTTTTGGCAGTAATGGATATCCCGTGGACACCGATTTTTCTGGCAGCAATCTTCCTGTTTCACCCGCTGCTAGGCTGGTTGGCCGTGGCGGGCGGGAGCTTGCTTATCCTGATCGCCTTGTTGAACCAGTGGTTAACCCACCGCAAAGTGGCCGCGGCACAAAGGGCTTCAGCCCAGGCCAACGCTTTTTCCGAACACGCAAGACAAGCGGCCGAAGTGGTGCGGTCCCAAGGCATGCAAGAGGACATAACCAAGCGCTGGCAGCGGCAGCGCACCAATGCCCTGCGTCAGACCATAGCCGCCAGTGACTGGACCGGCAGCTTTACCTCACTGACCAAATCACTGCGGTTGTTTCTGCAATCGGCCATGCTGGCGCTTGGCGCTTGGCTAGTGCTGCGTAACGAACTGACGCCTGGGGCGATGATTGCCGGGTCTATCTTGTTGGGTCGGGCGTTGGCACCCGTGGAACAGGCGGTTGGTCAATGGAGCATGGTTGAACGGGCCCGCACGGCCTGGAGTTCGCTTAACCGGTTTTTGGATGCGACCCCACCTGAAAAACCCCGCACCAAGCTGCCTGTCCCCGAGGCCCGGCTGACCGCAAAAAGCCTAACTGTCATTCCACCGGGTGCGGACAAGCCGACACTGCGCAATGTCGCGTTGCGGCTAGAACCAGGCAAAGCGCTTGGAGTTATCGGTAAAAGCGGCTCGGGGAAATCGACGCTGGCCAAAGCCCTGTTGGGCCTGTGGCAACCCGCCGCCGGGGAAATACGGTTGGGTGGTGCAACACTGGATCAATATGATCCCGACGATCTGGGCCAGCATATTGGTTACCTGCCGCAGGAAGTTACTCTGTTCAACGGATCCGTGGCAGAAAATATTGCCCGCATGTCGGAAAATCCCGACCCCGACGCGGTTGTAGCCGCAGCAAAAATGGCCAACGCGCATGATCTGATCCTGTCATTGAGCAAAGGATATGACACGTTTCTGGAAGGCAATGACAGCCAATTGTCGGGCGGGCAAAAGCAACGTATCGCACTGGCCCGCGCCCTTTACGGCAACCCTGTTTTGTTGATTCTGGATGAGCCGAACTCGGCCTTGGATGCTGATGGGACCGAAGCGCTGAACGCCGCTGTTCGAGGTCTTAAAGAGGCCGGGAAATCAACCATCATCATGACCCATCGCCCTCAGGCAATTTCGGAATGTGACGATCTGGCCGTTGTCGAAAACGGGCAAGTTGTGAAATCCGGCACTCGGGATGAGGTGCTGGGTGCAATGGTACAAAACGCTGGCGCCATCAAACGCGGCCTCAGTCAGGTGAAAAAAGATGCAGGATAAGACGGGTAAAGACACGCGCCCGGTGTGGCACATCACGATACCAGCCTTGGTCGGTTTTGCGGCTTTGCTGATTTTGGTTGGCGGGCTTGGCATCTGGTCCGTGCAGACCCGACTGGCCGGGGCGATCATATCGCAGGGAACCATCGAGGTTCAAAGTAGCCGGCAGGTGGTGGAACATCCCGATGGAGGTGTTGTCGGCGAGATTTTCGTGCGTGACGGTGACGAAGTCGCTGAAGGAGATATGCTGGTCCGTTTAGATGATACGTTTTTGTCTTCGGAGAGAACCATCGTTGAATCTCAGCTTTTCGAACTGTTGGCGCGTAGAGCCCGATTGGTGGCAGAACGCGACGGTGGCGATGCCCCAGCCTTGGCAGCTCTGCTTGATGAGATTCAAAAGCAGGACGATATAGATGCAGAACTGATTGCCGGGCAGCAACGCCTGTTCGAGGCCCGTCTGGAAACACTGGACCAACAGACCCAACAATTGGGCAAACAGCGGGTTCAGATCGACAGTGAAATCGAAGGAACCGAAGCACAGCTTGTGTCCCTGCGTCGTCAGGTGGAATTGATTCAAAATGAGCTGAAGGACCAACAAGACCTGTTACAACGCGGATTGACCCAGGCCAGTCGAGTGTCCGCCCTGCAGCGGGAAGAGGCCAGCCTGACGGGCGAAATTGGTCGGCTTGAAGCTGCTGTGGCTCGCTTGAAAGGTCAGATATCAGCAACCGAGATTGAGATTGTCGAATTGACGGCCACGCGGCGGGAAGAGGCTATTACCGAACTGCGGGACGTTCAGACGCAGATCGCTGAATTGGCTGAGCGACGTCTCTCTCTGGAAGAACGGCTGTCGAGGTTGGACATTCGCGCACCCGTTGGGGGTACGGTCTATGGCAGTCAAGTTTTCGCCCTGCAATCGGTGATCCAACCCGCCGAGCCGATGATGTATGTTGTACCGCAAGACACGCCTTTGCTGGTGGCAGCGCGCGTTGATGCCATCCACGTAGATCAATTGCATATTGGGCAACCAGTGGCGTTACGGTTCCCCGCATTTAATCAACGTGAGACGCCCGAGATTGACGGACGGGTCATCACCGTCTCGGCGGATACGTTCACTGATGATGCAACTGGTCAGACATTCTACCGCGCCGAAGTCGCCCCCGAAGACAATCAGATCGAACGGCTGAACGGGCAGGCCCTTTTGCCGGGCATGCCGGTGGAGACCATGATCAAGACCGACGAAAGAACCCCTTTGTCCTATATGGTCAAACCCATGGCCGACTATTTCAACCGGGCTTTCCGTGAATAACGGGCTGCGGTTTCAGACCGGTTCGAGGTTACCCAGAAGGATCGAGGTCATATCGGTGCTAATCACATTGTCGACCACAGTGACATCCACACCGGTTTCATAACTGACATTGTTCTCGGTAATCCCGGACAGGTCTGCGTCATCATCAAGGAAAACCCATTCCGCTTCATGCGCGGTGGGCAGACCAACGGCAATTTGCAAGATGGCCAGCGCATCCAACGCATTGACCATTCCGTCCTGTGTAATATCGGCCGCAATCAGGTTCTCGGGCGTGGCCGGACCCCAGGTCGGGTCCAACCCGACCGACATGCGCAAGACCTGCAACGCATCCAGCGCCGTGATCTCATAGCTGGCCGTTGAATAGGTTTTGATGATTTCCAACTCCCCCTCGAATGTGCCTGACGGCAAATCCAGATCGAACCGCCCCTCGTCATCCGCCCTGACGCTGATGGTTCCGCCGCCATCCGGTGTAAATCGAATCTCAGCGTCCGACAGGCCCGGATTCGCGGTTTCAGAGTTGACAGCCACAGTGCCCTGCACCCCATCCGAGCTGCCAGGATCCAACCCACCAAAATCGCCAAAATCGACAGGGATATGATCCGGCCCGCCAAAGCCCGCGCCAAACACTTCGGCGCTGGTCAGGGGCCCTCCGGTTGAAGAGTTAATCACAATAACCTCGTCGAGAAATTTGATCTGCGCCCCCTGCGCCGTGGCTGTGAATGTCAGTTGCCCCGGCGTGCGCAGCAGCGGATAGTCGAATAAATCCAACCGGTCGGTTCCGGCCTGAAAGCCGTTAATCGTTGTGGGATCACTGCCGTATTGCATGACAAAGATATCCGCGCCGGCACCACCATGCATGGTTGTTGCGCCGAGACCTGCGATCAGAATGTCGTCACCTGCGCCACCCATCAGGGTTGTTTCGAGGATACTGCCGCTGAGCATGTCATTCTGCGCAGTTCCGGTCACCGCACCAAAGCCATCGCGCACAATCCCCAAATCCGCAACCGAAACGCTGAGTTGTGTCAAGCCTCCATCCTGTTGCGCGCCGACAAGAATCTGAAGCTCGTCCCCGACATGGGCAACACTCAATGTTTCGACATTCTGCAACCCGCTGTGAATAGTGTCGGCAAAGCTGTCCAGATGCACCAATTGCCCGCCAGGTGTCAGCGTGAAAAGGGAAACGCCATCATCGCCGCCACCAGCAACAACAAACACATGTCCCTCAACCTCGATCACGGCCAAATCCTGAACCGTTTCGAACCGTGTATGCAAGGAATCCAAAACATGATCCGTGGGGATCAATCGCCCGTCACCCGTTAACTCCATAACGCTTAGCGAGTTGCTGCCCGCCCCTGCCACAACGACCCAGGACTGGCCATAGGCTTGCACAACTTCGACCGCTGTCGGTGAAGCAATCCCCAAAGTCGCCAGCGCGTCGCTGTTGTCAACCACTGTCAGCGCACCTGTGTTTTGATCGACATTGTAGGTGCTGATCGTGCCGGTGGTCGCGTCGGCTGCAATCACAAAATGATCCGCCCCGGTTTGCAGAACTTGCATCGAATCAGCCTGCCCCGCGATCGACGCCGACAGGCTCAATGTGGCGTCCCCGGTCACGGTATAGGTTGCAACCTGCCCTGTCGATTCGTGCGCGATGGTCAGGATATCGCCGAATTGCACTAGGGCCGTGATATCACCGCCGCCGGTCAGTGTCCCCGTTTCCTGAAGCGGGCCTACGGTTCCATCTGGGTTCAGGTCATACCCGATCAAACCAGTCGCCGCACGTACATCCAGAACAAGCTGATCGTCTCCGGCCAGCGTTACAGGCATACCGATACCGCCAACCTGAAACGTGATCGTTTCACTGAAATATTCGGTGTCTTGCAATTGCGGCAGGGCACCTTCGACCAGCTTCCAAACCGCGATTCCGCCGCCCGGACCGGTCACGCTGTACAGATACGTGACGCCATTAAGCGTTTTTAAAGCCGTATGGCCGATACCTGAATCGAGCGCTGCGCTCCCCGTTGCAACCACTCCTTCGAACTGAAGCATCATATCCAATCACCCCACGCCACACCCGGCACCGATTACAGGATGATCCGATGCCCAGTCCGAAACCAAAGCTGGAATGTGGAGAAAACGAGGAGTTCGGCTTCAGTTTAACTCAATTTTTTCTGGTCCGACCGCATGAGTCACTGAAGGGAAAGACAGATGAACAGAACCTGGATCCTTCGGGCGGATGCGGAAACCACATGTGAGGGCAAGATGACCAAAGAACCTGAATCCAAGATCAACCCGGCCGATGCTCAGCCTGATACCGAACACAAGCGAAACATCCGCCAGTGGATTGACGGTAAGATGCGCCGTTGGGCCGGACGTGGCATTGTCGGCGGGCTCGGGTCAACGATACTCGCGCTGCCCGCCCTGGCGCAGGCCACAATCGAAGAGCTTTATGCGTTCCAATTCGCGGAAACGATTCCTGGCGTAAGATCCGTCAAGCTGTTGGACAATGGCGACGTTCTTTTGAAATTAGCCGATGGTCGCAAGATGGTTATCGCCGCCGAAAACGTTCAGGTGCTGGATAGCGGTGCAATCATGATCGCCGAAGACGTCGTGTCCGAGATTGCCCAGTTCAGCCTGGCAGAGGCCGGGGGCGTCGCAGCGGCAGGAGGTCTTAGCGGCGCAACCGCGGCGCTGGGTGGTCTTGGCCTGGCGGGTGCTGCAGCAGCTGCCGGGGGTGGTGGCGGCGGTGGCGGAGACGACGATACCGCGCCGTCACCTGCACCTGCGCCTGCACCGACACCCAGCTATCCGGTTCTCAACTTGGCAGGTTCGCAGGGCGATATGCTAAGCACGGCCCGCACTGGACTGACTGCACCAGAGGGTACTGAAACCGTCGAAGTGACGATCGGATCGCTCACCAAAACCGTGACGCCCGAAGATGATGGAAGCTGGAGCCTTTCGCTGACCCCTGCCGAAGCCGCAACCCTGCCACAGGGCGTGCAAACCGTAACGGTCCGCAATCTCGACGCCGAGGGTGCGGAATTGTCAGCAGAAACAGTGACATTTGCCGTGGATACCATCCCCCCGACCCTGACCATTACAGGGTTTTCTGACGGGGCGGTGATGAATGCCTCGGAACAGACCACCGATCTCAACGTAGTCGGGACAACGAATGCCCAGGACGGGCAAACCGTAGTCGTTACGATCAACGGACAAACCTTCACCGGTACTGTTGCTGGCGGACAATGGAGCGTATCGGTCCCTGCCGCCAATCTGGCGACCCTGCCGGACGGTGCCGCGATTGCGGTCACTGCAGATGTCAACGATCAGGCAGGCAACTCGGCAACGCAAGCCGATGCCAGCTTTGATACAGACTTTACCGCTCCGACGATTACACTGGACCCTGTTGCCGGTGGGTCTATCGAATTGATCGATGTCAGCGCCGACCTGACCCTGACGGGGTCAACCACAGCCGTCGACGGTCAGACAGTTTCCGTCACATTTGACGGACAAACCTATTCAACCACGGCCACGGGTGGCGCATGGAGCGTAACAGTCCCAAGCGCCGATCTGACTGGGCTAACAACGGGTGTTCCATCAACCGTCAATGTCACGGTCAGCGATGCAGCCGGCAACTTTTCGGTCCCGGCTTCGGCATCTATTCCTGTTGATTTGACGGGCCCGTCTATTTCCGTTTCTCCCCTATCCGTTGGCGGGGTTCTCAACGCGGTCGAGGTTGGGACCGATCTGACAATCTCGGGATCGACGGCCAATGTTGAAGACGGCCAGCAGGTCACCGTTACCTTGAACGGCCAAACCTATATTGACACGGTCTCGGGTGGAAGTTGGAGCGTGACAGTTCCGGCCGCTGATCTGGCAGCCCTGGCTGATGGAGGAAGCTTTGCGGTGACTGCCGATGTTTCCGATACCAATGGGTTGGCAGCACCGCAAGCCAGTGTTCCACTTGCCAAAGATGCCACCGCCCCGAGCCTGTCAATTGACAGCTTTTCGGACGGTGCTGTTTTGAACGCAACCGAGCAGGGAACAGACTTGACCATCACCGGTTCGACCACGGCGGAAGATGGGCAGCTCGTGACGGTTTCGATGAACGGTCAAACCTATACCGGGGCGGCCTCGGGTGGCGCATGGTCTGTCACCGTTCCTGCAGCGGATCTTGCCGCCTTGTCTGACGGAGTCACCGTCCCGGTCACTGCAGACGTGTCCGACACGGCGGGAAATCCGGCGATCCAGGCCAGCAACAGCTTTGATACAGACTTTACCGCCCCTGCGATCAGCGTCACAGGCTTGTCGGATGGCGCCGTCATGAATGCCGTGGAACAAGGCACATACCTGACTGTCAGCGGTAACTCTGACGCCGCAGACGGCACGGTTGTCACGGTCGAAATCGCCCGACCCGACGGAACCGTGGATGTCACGGGCACCGCTACGGTCAATAGCGGCAGTTGGAGCTATACAGCCTCGGCTGCAGATCTTAGCGCTTTGCAGGATGGCGTATCATATGATGTAGATGCTTCGTTATCCGACGCGGCAGGCAACAGCGCGCAGGACACCGCAAACTTTGCCACCGATTTCACCGTTCCGACAGTGACTCTCGACCCCTTGCCGGTTGGAACCGAATTGGACGTGACCGAGCAAGGCAGCGACCTCACGATCTCGGGCACGACCAGTGCCGAGGATGGGCAAAACGTCTCCGTCAGCCTGAATGGCCAAACATATACCGGCACCGCGTCGAGTGGTTTCTGGTCTGCAACCGTTCCTTCCGCTGATCTGGCGGCCCTTGCAGACAGTACGGGCTATCCGATTTCAGCCAGCGTAACCGATCAGGCCGGAAACCCGGCCACTTCGGCGACCATCACATTGACCACTGACCTCCGGCCGGTATTGACCATGAACCCTGTCGGTTCAAACGGCGCTGTGTCTTTGGCTGACGCGCAGGCATCAGGTGTAACCGTATCGGGCACATCTGCCGGACTAAGTGCAGGTCAGGCGGTGGACGTCACCCTGAACGGCAGCCCCGTCGGTTCTGCGACGGTCGCCGCGGATGGAAGCTGGTCTCTGGCTGTACCTGCCTCGGATTTTTCGGGGATTAACGCAAGTGACGACCTTGATTTTGCAGCGGACGCAACTGTTTCCGGTGGTCCTGATCCCCTAACCGCAAACGATGACAATACGGCCCATGAACCAGCCGCTTACGTCATTACACAGGCCGGAATCAGCGGGAACACCGTGACATTCGAGATCTATGCAGATGCTGATCGGGATATCTCAAGCGGTCTTGCCATGACGGCAGAACTCGGCTTTGACCCATCCGTCGTAACCTTCGACACTGGGTCGGATGTGGGCAACGGGGCATTCGATTTCTTCGTGTCCAACCCGATCGGAGGCAACGTGATCCGCTTTGCCGGTGCAGCGACCACCTTCACGGATCTGAACCAGCCTCTGGTTACATTCGAGATGACTGTTGTCGACCCGAACCAGCCCATCGAGTTGACGATCACAACCCCGGATGGCGGTCCAAGCGTCTACCAGATTGGCACCAGCGGTGACGACACGTTGATGGCCTCTGATGTGGATAATTTTATCCGCGGTCAAGACGGTGATGATGCGATTGACGTTTCGGACGCTGGGCGCGACGTCATCATCTTCGAAGCTGATCCAGCCGCAAACGGTGTCGATACAGTGACAGGCTTTACAATTGGCACCGCGGCCGAAGTGTCCGATGCCGTGATGTTCAGTGGCCTAAGCTTCGGAACACTTCGCGGAGATGGCACCGGTGTCGAGACACTGGCCGTCGGTGACGCAATCGGCGCAGATACCGGGGTCGTCGGTTTGACTACGGTTTTGGGCGACCTGTCTGAGAACACGATCGAGACTGCCGTTGAAAGCCTAACCGGGATTCAAGCTGGCGACGAGATTTACGTGATGGCGACAGATGGCACCGACAGCGTGCTGGTCAAAGTCGACTATACCGCCCCGAACTCTGCGGCGGTTGAAACCGTCGCGCAGTTCTCCGGTTTGGATGACTTTAGCGGTCTGAGTGCGGACAACATCCTGCACACCGACCCCACCGGGGCCACAGCCTGATCAGAAATTCGGCTGCCGCCGTTTCAGGCGGCAGCAGTCAACCAAATCACGGGGTAAAAATGGCGCAGAATGGCCTGGTTCCAGTTACCTTTTCCCGGCATGGGCAGCGTTACTGGACACGTTTCACGTCTTACCAATTCGCGGCCAATCGCGCTGAATGCGCAATTGTCTTGCAAGAAGCTCAACAAGTGGCCGCCACTTTTCCCATTTTGTTCAAGAAAACAGCCAGAGGTTATGAGCCAACCGGTATATTGTCCGTTCTGAAAGATAGGCCTACCCCATTTGTATCGCAGGAGGGCCGGTGGCTTGCCACCTGTGTGCCCTCAGCTTTGCGTTGCTATCCTTTTCAGGCCAAACCCACCGGTCGCAAAACAGCAGACCAGACACCTCTGTTTCAATTAAATGTGGATGAATCCTCCGGGTTGCTAAGCGACGACCCAAAGGACGAAGCATTTTTTGACAATACCGGTGCCGTATCACCTGCGTTGCGCGAGGTGAAAATCTTTCTTCAAGCCCGCGCCGCGGCACATGAGGCAACCCTGGCCCTGTGTCAGATCATCAATAGTCTTGGGTTGTTTGAACCAATTGCGTCACATGATGGGATACCCCTGCCGCCCGACAAGTTTGGGGTGTCGGTCCAGCGGATCAAAACATTGTCGCAGGTTAAAAAGCTGAAACTGGTCGATTCCGGCGCTCTTTTCTTGATCCACGCGCATCAGATTTCGCTGTCACATTGCGGGTGGTTGGCTCGGGCTCATCAACAGCTTGCACAGCAAAACCCGCAAAAAAAATACACGGAAAATTCAGAAATTTCCGGTTTCCTCTACGCCATGGCCAACGCTCAGAATGACGACTTTCTCGGAACCAGTGGGGTGTGAAACACCTATGCCAAAATATGAACGCAGAACAAAATTTGCAGCTCTAATCTGTCTCGCCGCGCATTCGTCGGCTTGCACGCCCGCGCCTGATCTGACGGGGGTTGAAAGGTCGCTTTCCCGTGGCTCGGTGGGCGCGGGCGCGAACGCTCCTTCCCCACGGCTTGCGCAAAGTGCTTTTGGTCAAAAGGTCCGGGTCGCTGTCGAATCCAACCCCGACTTGGCGCAAAGCGCAACTCGACTTGAAGTTGCTGCTGCCAATGAGGACGCCGCCAAAGGGGCGTTCTTGCCGCAAGTGTCCATCGGCGTAAACGCACGATCCGAGCGCATTGAATCGGATATTGCTGATGTTACCCCCTACTTGCGAATTTCGCAGCTAGTCTATGATGGCGGCGCGGCCTCGAATGATCTGGCTGCCGCAAAAGCCCGCGTGTTTCAAAGCCGGGGCGACCAGCTGCAAACCGCGGCGGCAATCGCACTTTCGGCAATCGAAGCCTATGTTGTGGTTCTTGACAGGCGAAAAATCCTGGACATATCGGAACAGAACGTGTCGGCACACGAAGAGTTGCTTCGCCAGATCGCCGAGCGAACCGAACAGGGTGTAGGTTCAAATGCGGATGTTCTGGCGGCGCGCTCTCGCATGGCTGACGCACAGACAAGAATGGCGGATGCTGAGGCCAGACTAGATCGAGCGGACGCTCAATTTCGCGAGTTTTTCGGCACTGCGCCCGGGGTATTGCCCCCTCCGATTGCGGCCCCAAAATTGTCGCGGACCGATGCTCAGATCGTGATGGACAGCCCACAGGTTCGGCGTGCGGATGCAGCGCTGCTATCCGCAAAGGCCGAGCAGGCTGCTGCTCAATCCCGGCGCCAGCCTGGCGTTCAGGTTGCAGCCTTTGCCGATCGGGATGACAGCAATGACGCGAATTTTGGCGTCGATCTGTCATTCAACTACGAGATCGACAGCACAGGACAGCGCCGCGCTGCAATCGCGGCGGCGGAGGCACAGGTCAAAGAGGCTGAATTCACGCGCGAATCCGTAATCCGGGACATACGGCGAGAGTTGGAGTTTGTTCGCTCGGATCAGCAAGCTGGCGCAGTACGACTGCAGGCCGCCCGCATAGCAGTGCAGGCCAACGCCGACAGTGTCTCAGCAGCACACGAGCAATTCACAATAGGACGGCGCAGTCTGATTGAAATCCTGGACGCGCAAAGAGATTATGTGAACGCTCAGGAAAGGTTGATCCTGGCAGAACAGAACTTCTTCCTGACCAACTATGCTGCGCTCAGCCTCACTGGTGACATTCTGGACCTTCTGGGGATTTCATCGGTCAAATGGGGTGAGGGTCTATGACACAACTGCTGCCAATTTCACGAGACCCCGAGCTTACGCCTTTGGAGAATTGCCTGTTGCACGTCGCGGCTCAACTAGATCGGCCAATGACAAGTGCCACTTTGTATGCCGCGCAATCAGGAACGGCCGGGGAACTAACCCTCCGTGACGCTATCGAAGTGGCACAAAGGGCAGGTTTGCAGGCCGGATATGGCAAACGAAAACTGCAGGATTTCGATGCCAATCTGGCACCGGCGCTTTTGCTGTTGCAGGACAATAAGGCCGTTGTTTACCACGGCCGTTCATCCGATGGGCATCTCTTGATTTTCGACCCGGAGGTTGGGGCTGGTATCGGTGAAGTGTCAGAAGACAAGCTGCGGCAAACATACACCGGGTACGCCATGCTGTTTCGCCGCAATCATCGCGACGAAGTATCAAACAGCGATGCCTCGTATTCCGGGCACTGGTTTTGGTCGGCAATGGCCGCGAACCGATGGTCTTACACACAGGTTATTCTGGCGGCAGCGCTCGCCAATCTGCTTGGCCTTTCGACATCTATCTTCATCATGGTGGTGTATGACCGCGTTCTACCCAACGAAGCGACAGAATCCCTGATTGCGCTGACCGCAGGCGTTGGCCTCGCACTGGGCTTCGATTTCATCCTAAAGCTGTTGCGCGCCGGGTTCATTGATCGCGCCGGGCAAAAGGCCGACATGCTGATGGGGCGCCGTGTGTTTGATCAGGTTCTGAACATCCGCATGAAATCGCGTACCGGCTCGACCGGTGCCATGGCCAGCACCGTTCGTGAGTTCGAAACTCTACGTGAGTTCTTTACTTCGGCCACGCTGGTTGCTCTGGTTGATCTGCCGTTTATCGCGCTGTTCATCTTTGTCATCCACTTGGTGGGTGGACCATTGGCGCTTATCCCGGCCCTCGCGGTTCCAATTGTGTTGCTTGCGGGAATTGCCGTTCAACCAGTGTTGGCACGCCTGGCAGAGAAAAGCTTTTCAGACGGGCAATCCAAGCAATCCGTTCTGGTGGAAACGGTATCAGGGCTTGAGACCATAAAAACCACTGCAGCGGCCAGGCAAATGCGAACCCGTTGGGAAAGTGCGATAGAACGGCAATCGTCACACGGCGCGCGAAGCCGTACGGTGACGCAGTTTGCCCTGAATCTGACCGGTTTCACCCAACAGGCTGCACAGGTTTTGATCGTCTTCTATGGTGTGTTTCTGATCACCGACGGTCAGGCTAGCATGGGGGCACTGGTTGCCTCGGTCATGCTAACGGGGCGCGCTTTGGCCCCGTTGGGGCAGCTTGCCCAAACCTTGACCCGCGTCAACCAGGCCCGAAGCGCTTACCGCAGTCTGGATGCCTTGATGCAGGCCGAAAGCGAAAGGCCACAGGGACGCAATTGGGTAAGTCGAAACGGTTTCGAAGGCCGGATCTGCTTCAAGGATGTTCACTTCGCCTATCCAGATCAGACCGAGGACACTTTGGCCGGCGTGTCATTTACAATCGAACCGGGTGAGAAGGTCGCGATTTTGGGGCCAATTGGCTCGGGTAAAAGTACTGTGGCCCGGCTGTTGCTTGGACTTTACCAGCCGCGCTCTGGGTCGGTTCTGCTGGACGGGGCAGATATCCGGCAGATCGACCCTGGTGATCTGCGTCGGAACGTCGGGTCGATCCTGCAGGATATCTGGCTGTTTTCTGGCACGGTACGCGAGAACATAAACAGCGGCACCGTCAGGCCACGCGATCAGGACTTGATCCATGCTGGGAAGGTGGCCGGGGTCGAGGATTTTATTGCCCATACCCCCAATGGATATGACCTGAAACTGGCGGAGCGGGGCGAAGGTTTGTCCGGCGGTCAGCGGCAAGCCATTGCTTTGGCCAGGGCACTGGTCGGACGACCTCCGGTCCTGTTGCTGGATGAACCGACCAGCGCGATGGATGTAAAAACCGAGGCCGAAGTGATCCGTCGCCTTAAGCAGGCAACGCAGGACACAACGATGGTCATCGTCACGCATCGCACCAGCCTTCTGGAACTGGTGGATAGGGTCATTGTGATCGAAAGCGGGCGCGTGGGCGCAGACGGCCCGAAAAGCTTGCTTGCCCAACACGCCCGCAAAACACGGAGACACCTGAATGTCGCGGCATCCTGACCTGGCCACTCTCGCGCGTGAAATGCATGGACGCTCACCGTTACGTGGATCTCTGCTTTTGTTGGCGATTGCGTCCTGTCTTGTCGCGCTGGGTCTGTGGGCACATCTCACCGAATTGGACGACGTGACGCGCGTCGACGGTCGGATCGTGCCTTCGGCTGACATTCAGATGATCGAAGCCACCGAACCCGGCGTAATGCAATCCCTGAAAATTCGGGAAGGACAAGTGGTTGAAAAAGGGACGCTGCTGATGGAGTTCGAAACCACCCAAATCGACAGTCAACTGAACCAGGAACAACAGCGTGCATTCGGGCTGATGGCGCGCACCCAACGTTTGCAGGCAGAAATTGACGGGACCGAACTGAGGTTTTCGCCGAACCTGATCAAAGGGTCCCCCGAGGTCGTGCATTCGGAAACCGCGCTGTATCAAGGGCGCCAATCCGAATTACGGGCTGAAATCGCAATTCTTGAAAGGCAGCGCCAGCAACGCCAACAGGAATACGAGGAAGGGCTGGTGGATCGTGTGACAGCAGATCAGACGCTTAAGTTGCTGGCCGAAGAACGCGCGATGATGCAGCCATTGGTGGAAAAGAAAATGGAGCCAGCCACAACGCTTTTGACGCTTCGCCGTGGTGAGGCTGAATGGGAAGGCCGCAGATCGCGGGCCATGGCCGCGACCAATAGGCTGAAAACCGGGCTAGACGAAATAGACGACCGCATCCTCGCAACTCGCAGCCGGTTTCGCAGCGCCGCGCTGACTGATCTGGCGCTGGCGACCACAGAGCTCGCGGCGTTGCAGCCTATTCTGCCAGCGCTGCGCAACCGGGCCGATCGAGCACAGGTGCGATCGCCGGTTCGGGGTATCGTGAACCGGGTGCATCGCAGCACAATCGGGGGATTGGCCCGCAGTGGAGAAGAACTGATCGAAATCGTGCCCTTGAACGACACCTTGCTTGTCGAAGCCTATGTGCGGCCAGAGGACATTGCCTTTCTTCACTCAGGGCAGCCGGTCAAGGTCAAGATCACAGCCTATGACTTTGCCCGTTATGGGGCTTTGAACGGTCAAATCACGCGCATCGGTGCAGACACGATCACACGGTCCGAGCGTAATGACGAAGAAGTTTTTGTCGTAGAAATTGAGACCAGCAACTCAATGCTAGATGCCAATGGTCTGGCCGTTGAAATCATCCCTGGCATGATTGCAGAGGTAGACATTCTGTCGGGCAAAAAGACGGTACTGGAATACCTTCTGCAACCTGTGGTCAAAGTCAAAGACAGGGCACTGCGCGAATAGGTCAAAACGGGCAAAGCCCGTTTTTAGGCCCAAGTTACCGGCCAGATCTTATAGAATGGGCGGCTGTCAGGACACCGGTTGTTTGAACTGCTGGTCAAACAATTTCCGGAACACCCCGTCATTCTCGACCAGAGTGTTCAGATTGCCTTCCTCTATGACCTCACCGTCCTGAATGACAATGATCTTGTCCGCTTCAAGCACGGTAGACAGCCTGTGGGCGATGACAATCGTTGTGACATTCTTGGTCAGCTTGTCCAGCGCGGTTTTCACCAGAGTTTCAGATTCCGCATCAAGTGCACTGGTGGCTTCGTCCAGCAACAAGATTTCAGATTTTCGCAGAATCGCGCGTGCAATGGCCAACCTCTGTTTTTGCCCGCCAGACAAAAACGCGCCATTCTCGCCAACTTGCGTGTCGTATCCGAACTGCATCTTGCTGATAAATTCATGCGCATGGGCCGCCCGCGCGGCTTCGGTCACCTCTTCGTCGGTGGCATCGGGGCGCGCAAATCTGAGGTTCTCCATAATCGAGGCAGAAAACAGGAATGTTTCCTGGCCGACATACGAGATCTTTTGACGCAAGGAGGCAAAACTTGCCCCTTGCAGGTCCTGCCCGTCTATTTCGACCGTTCCGCCATCCGGATCATAAAACCGCATGATCAGGCCAAAGATTGTAGATTTTCCGCCACCGGACTGACCAACAAGAGCCGTTGTCTTGCCAGCCTCAAATGTCACATTCATATCCGAAATGACATTGGGGTTTCCTTTGTACCCAAAATTCAGGTCCCTAAGCCGTATTTCACCCGGTCCAGACGCCAGCGGTTTGGCATCGGGGCTTTCGCGCATGGGCTCTTCTTCGTCCAGCAAATCAAACATCAGGCCGATCGGAACCAGCGCCGTTTCGATGACAACGCGCATTTTCGACAACCGTTTTGCCGGCTCGTAGGCCATCAACAGCGCCGTGATGAACGACATCAGCTGACCTGCGGTGGTTGGGCCGCTTCCTGCGATACCTATGGTGCTGATCACCAGAACCCCGGCTATAGCAAGGCCCGCCAGAAATTCCATCAGCGGGCTGGCGACCGATTGCAGTTTCGAAATCGAGTTCGCCCGTTTTTCAACCGATCTGATCGCCCCATTCATCCGTCCGACCATATGATCTTCGAGAGCAAAGACCTTGATGATCGTTATGCCACCGGAGGTTTCCTGAAGAACCTTGATGATCTCGGACAGCGCCGCCATCTCGGACTGCATGATCGAGCGAACGCGCTTGAGCAGGAAACGAACACTCACCAATGCAACCGGGCCCACAACAAAGAACAGCACTGACAATAAAGGCTGCTGATAGACCATTACGAAAACCAGGCCGATCAATGTCAGTAAGTCGCGCACAAAGCTGGTGACAACGACGTTGACCAGCCGTCTGGCCGCCTGAGCCCCCTGCGTCACGCGCATCAAAAGGCCCGAGGATTCGTTTCTGGAGAAAAAGCCCACACCGCGCTTGATCAGCTTGGCGTAAAGGCGCTCTTGCTGAACGGCGATGATGCGGTTTCCGGCCCGTGCCAAAAACACTGCCTGTACGTAAGATGCAGCCGCTTTGCCGAAAAACAGCGCAATTACAGCCCCGGCAACCAGAAAGACCTGCGAACGCATCTCAGGCTCGGTCATGGTGTTGACGATGTTTTCCATCATCCACGCGGTACCCGCAGTGGTTGCGGCAACCACAACCATGGCTATCATCGCGATCCCATACAACCAGCCCTGGCTGCGCAGGCTTTCGCCCAGCAAACGGCCGATATGACCGGATTGCCATTTGGCCAAGGTTTTTTTGATCATTCTACTCTCCAAAACCCTTAGCTGTTCCGATACCCGGCAGCATCATGGTCTTAACCCGCATTGAACCGGCAACCGCCGGACAGGATGGTGTTAGTTATGCGCGACTGCGCCAAGAATCCATAGCCCACGCGCAGATAATAAAAGCGATGTGTTCCGGCTGACATCAGGTTTAGGATTTTGTCCTATTTTTCGTGTAACGAAGTGGTTTTGCTAAATTAATCACAGCAGGGAGCCCAGTATAAACCCACCTTCCAGCTATTGATAGGCGTTTTACCGCCACTCGACGTCCCCCAGAAAAATGTAACCTGCCCCATAGATGGTCTTGATCAGGCGCGGGTTTTTCGGATCTTCGCCCAGCTTGGTGCGCAACCGAGAGATACGCACATCCATTGCCCGGTCAAAGCTATCGCCAGCCGCACCGCCCAGTGCCTCTTGCATCTGAGATCGGCTGATCAGGCGTTTCGGGCTGTCCAAAAACAATCGCAGAACTTCCCCTTCGGCATGGCTGAACGGTGTCTCTGCGCCGCTGGCATCGATCAGAACATAACGGTCAAAATGCGCAGCCCAACCATTGAACATCGCCACATCCGATTGCGAGGTCTGCTGACGGGGGGAGCGTAGTCTGGCTCGGATGCGAGCTACAACCTCGGCCGGGTCGAACGGCTTGGTGATGTAGTCATCCGCCCCAAGCTCTAGCCCGGTCACACGATCTTGCACCTGTGCCCGACCTGAGATGATGATCACCGCTGCCCCCTGTTCCAGTGCCAGCCGATGCACCAACGCCAACCCGTCCGTGTCGGGTAGGGACAGATCAACCAGGCACACATCCGGCGTCACACGTTTCAGCGCGGCCTCGAATTCCCGCGCCCGCGCAAAGCTTTGGGTGCGGAAGCCGGCCTCTTCCAGCGCATCGGTCAGAACGCGCCGAATTTCGGGCTCATCATCGACAATGGTAACCAGCGGTTGAGTCATCAGGTGCCCTCGGTTCGGATCAGGGCGGACAGCTGTGCCCGCGTAAATGGTTTGCTCAGGAGCGGCGCCAGTGTCAGCGCTTGCCGGTGCAGCGGGTCGGAATAGGGCAACGAGGTCATCAGAATACACGCCAAGCCCGGTTTCAACTGCGCCAGAAGGTCGAGCCCAGTTCCCTGCCCTTCCAGTCGGATGTCTGACAGTACCAGCGCGATATCGTCAATATCCGCCGTCAAAGCCAAGGCTTCGTCGACCGAGGTTGCCTCGATCACCGAACATCCAAGATCGACCAGCATATCGCGGAACTGCCCCCGCAGATCATCATTGTCTTCAACAAGCAGGACCAGCCCATCCTGTACCGGCGGGGCTGGACGATAGGGCAAACGCATGGCTACCGCCGCGCCCGAAGGCGTGTTGCGCAGGTTCAGGTCCCCGCCTGCCAGTTTTACAGTATCATAAACCATCGGCAGACCCAGCCCCGACCCTTTGCTGCCCTTGGTCGTAAAGAAAGGGTTCAGTGCTTTTTCCAATCCTTCCTCTGAAAAACCCGGTCCGGTATCGGTGACCGCAATCTCAATCCAGATCTCTCCGATCTTATGCGCGCTGATCGTCACCTGACCAAATCCACCACAGGCATCGCGCGCGTTCAGAACAAGGTTCAACAGCGCGTCCTGCACCATGCCCGGGTCAAGCATCAGCGCCTCGTCCGGCAAGGTGTTGACCACCGACAGGCCCACGCCGCGCGGCAAAGATGGCGAGGCGAGGATGCGTAAGTCTTCCAACAGGCCGCGCATGTCGGTTGCTTTTGGTTGGAACGTCCGGTTGCCGGTCATATCCGCGATACGGTTCAACAATTGCCCGCCCCTCAGCGCGGTTTGCTGGGTAGCGGCCACAAGCTCACGCGCGGCTTCGGACAAATCCATCTTTTCCAACCGGGACTGCATACCCAGAATGATGGTCAACAGGTTCGAGAAATCATGCGCCAACCCGCTGGTCATCTGCGCCGCCATGGCCCGGCGACGTGTCTGTTGCAAGGCCACACGCGCCTGCGTTTCCTCGGTAATATCGACAGACATCACATAGACACCCCCCTCACCATCTGGTGAGAACGACACGCGGATGCGGCGGGAATCCTGATCCTCGGTAAACTCGAACACCGACGTTTCGCCGCTGTAGGCTTTGAGCAGGTAAGGTTCTACACGGGTAAAAGCCGCAGCTCCCAATGCGTCGGATATATGCATATCCAGAATTTCAGATGGTCGGCCCGGCATGACCGAGCTGAGCCGTCGGTTGGAGTAATCATACCTTCCGTCCGGATTCAGATGGGCAATATGGGCTGGCATCATCTCGGTTGTCATGCGTGTGCGGGCTTCGATCTCGGTCAGCTGACGCTTGGCCTCTTCCAGCGCAGAGTTGGTCGCTGCGAGTTTCCGGTTGGCTGCCAAAAGTTCCTCGGCGCGGTCCAGCAATTGATCCGACAGTTCCTCGGACCGGGCCCGCAGCAGGGCCTCGGCCTGTTTGGTGTTGGTGATATCGGTGTAGACCGATACCCAACCGCCTGTGGGCAAAGGTGCTCCTTCGACCGAAATCACACAGCCGTTGGCGCGCACGCGTTCCATGTAATGAGGCTCGAAAGCCAGCGCCTGTTGAACCCGCTGATTGACGGCGTCTTCGACATCGGTGACCTCACCATATTCGCCGTGCGTAACCAGATAGTGGATTGTGTCGGCGAACAGCGCTCCGGGCTGCACAAGTTCGTCCGGTAGGTCGAACATATCCTGAAAACGGCGGTTGCTGACCACCAGCCGCAATTGGCTGTCGTAGATCGACAGGGCCTGACCGATCAGGTTCAGACCCGCACTGGTCATCGACTTAATCTGTTGCTCAGTTATGTCCAAATTCGCCCTCTCCGCGAACCATGCGTAGCATCGGTTTCGTCACAGGTGTATAGGACAGATTGGATCAGTACCGCGGTTTGGACTTTGCCCCATCCGGCGTGATGGAATACAGCGACAGCGTATGGTCCATGTTTCGCATCCGATGCCGCAACATTTGCCGCCCCAAACGCGCAAGGTCAGCTGCATGATCGGGGTTGCTTGCAACATCCTCCAGCTCGCCCTTGCCGTCGTGATCGAACAGCAACGGCGGCAGGTCAGCGGCGAACTCAACCAGCGTAAACCGGACGTCGCGCAGAATGCCCAAACACGAGTCGCTGTTGCCCGTGCCCAATTGCTGTTGCCACAACGTAGGGTTTTCGGGTTCCGAGAAATCAAGCTCGCTAAAAGAATAGCTGCGCCAATCCTCAGGCGCTTCGCCACGCAAAAGCGGCAACAAAGACCGGCCATCCATCGCGTTCGGAACCGTCTGACCAACCCATTCAAGGATTGTCGGGGTAATATCGACGGACTCGGTTGGCGCAGACACTACCTTGCCCGCCTGTGATTCATTGCCCGGCACCCGGATCATCAGCGGTGTATGATAGGCCGCGTCATAGACTGTCATCTTGCCCCAGCTGTGCCGATCGCCCAGCATCTCGCCGTGATCAGCGGTGATCACCAGCAGCGTGTCGTCGTATTGCCCGCTGTCTTTAAGGTACTGGATAACGCGACCGATATGATGATCCACTTCGGTTGCCAGCCCCAGATAGACCGAGCGCAGCGTCTGGATACTCTCGACCGTGGGGTCAACGTGATCGAAACCCAATACGAAATCCGCCGCCGTCTGCTTGTCCATCGTCGGACCAAAGAAGGGATGCATCGCCCGTTCCTCAGCTGCATCAGAGCAACCCGCAGGCAGCGGCAACGTCGCCGGATCGTACATGTCATTATACGGTGCCGGGGCCACCAGCGGTGGGTGTGGCCGGATATAGGTCAAGTGGGCAAACCAGTTCTGGCCCTTGAGAGGGGCAAGACTGTTCAGGAATGTGTCGGTCAGAAAAGCCGTGTCGCTGTCTTCGGCCCGGTACAGGGCTGGATCATTCAGGCGCGGCGCGCCTCCGGCCGGCGACACCGGTTTGTGAACGTCCCAGTAATCGTCAAAGCGGTACCCTTTTTGCATCAGATGGGATCGCCACGGGTAGGATTCCTCTAACCGCATCTCGACGATTTCATCAAACCCGGCCATCGGGTTCTCATAGGATTTCAGAATCGGGTCACCTGGGTCATGCACACGCGGATCGGCCGAGGTATCAGTGTAACCGAACAGCATGGGCAGATAACCGGCCTTACGCATCTCGGTCGCGATATTCGGCGTATCATGCCTCAGCGGTGTGCCATTTCTGACCGAGCGGTGGTTCATCGCATACTGCCCGGTCAGGATCGAGGCCCGCGACGGCCCGCAGGGATTGGTAACCGAGAAGTGGCGGTCAAAGGTCACGGCCTCATCCATGAACGCCCGCATGTTCGGCAGATCGACGTGATCCGCAAGGGCACCGTTCAGGCAATCCGCCCGCAACTGATCAATAATGATGAACAGGACATTTCCCGCGTGCTTCATGACACTTACCTTGATTCCAACGAGGCGCTTCCGCTGCGGACTTTGACTTGGTTCCGTGGTCGCGGCAAGCCGTTCATCGCGCTGATATTTGAGCAGGCTTTTTTTCGTATCACTTACAAAAAACAGTCATTTAAGGGGATGGCGCACATAGCTAGCGTCAGGCGGACCCAAATTGTCACACCCCTGCTATGGTATGGCGGCAAATCTGGTCACAGCGTAAAAATCCGTTGCAGCACAACGTGGTTTCACATCACATACGCCCATGACGCAGCCCATGATACATTCGGAACATGACGCCGACGGCGTCTGCCTGCGTATTTCGGGTGAAATGCTCACCAAATCTCTGGCGTCAGTAGAACAGGCTTTTGCCTCAGCTCAACCCCAGGGTGGCAACGTCACGTTTGATCTGTCTCAGGTCGAGGCGCTGGATACCGGTGGCGCATGGCTAGTTGCCGATTTGGCCCGGCGAAACAGGGCCGTAGGCGCCGAGGTTCGGTTTGAAGGGTTAAGCCCGGCTCAGTCCGCCCTGTTGGACACTGTAGCCAAGAACATACCTGACGATCCCGGTATCGAAGCGGAACACCGCAGTTTTGTTGATTGGGTCGCCAGCGTTGGTCAACGCACGGCGGGGGCCTGGAAAGACACCCTTTCGATGCTGGGCTTTCTGGGCCTGACCCTGCATCGGTTGGCCCGCACCATTATTATGCCATGGCGGCTGCGACAGGCAGCGCTGGTATCCCAGATGGAGGAAACGGGTTTTAGGGCCATCCCGATTGTTGCCCTGATGGGGTTTTTGATCGGCGTTGTGCTGGCCTTTCAGGGGGCCACTCAGCTGAAACAATTCGGGGCCGAGATTTTCGTGGTCGAACTAATCTCGATCTCGGTACTGCGTGAGCTGGGCATCCTGCTGACGGCCATCATTGTTGCGGGCCGGTCGGGGTCGGCATTCACCGCATCAATCGGTTCGATGAAAGTGCAGGAAGAGATCGACGCCATGCGCACGCTGGGCCTGGACCCGATCGAAGTGCTAGTGATCCCGCGCGTCGTCGCTTTGTTGATCATGTTGCCGATCCTCGGTTTCATTGCGGATATGGCCGCCCTGATCGGTGGTGGTTTGATGAGCTGGATTGATCTTGGCATCAGCCCCGGAATGTTCGTGACGCGGCTGAAGGAAAGCACCGGCATCTGGCACTTTGCCATCGGCATGATAAAAGCCCCGTTTTTTGCCGTGGTCATCGGTGTTATCGCCTGTTGGCAGGCAATGCAGGTCAAAGGGTCGGCCCAAAGCGTCGGCCAAAGAACGACAGCCTCCGTTGTGCAGTCGATCTTTATGGTGATTGCACTGGACGCGCTGTTTTCGATCTTCTTCTCGGTGTTGGAGGTCTGACATGGACGGAAGTGTGCTTGAAAAGACCTCAGAAACTGGCGTTCAGCGCGAGGCGGTGATCCGCGTGCGCAACCTGACTAACCAGTTTGGAACGCAGGTCGTGCATCAGAACCTCAACCTGGATGTCTGGCGCGGTGAGGTGCTGGGCATCGTTGGCGGCTCGGGCACCGGCAAGTCCGTCCTCCTGCGCACGATTGTTGGACTGAACAGACCGGCCGCAGGCAGTATCGAAGTATTGGGTGTCGACGTCCTGAACGGCCCAGAACAGGAACGTCGCCGCGTCGAACGGCAATGGGGTGTGGCCTTTCAGGATGGCGCGCTGTTTTCGTCTCTGACAGTTTTGCAGAACGTCATGGCTCCGCTGCGCGAACACACCGGGTTAAGTGAAAAGCTTATGTGTGCCCTTGGCAGCCTGAAGATCAGCCTTGTAGGTCTGCCGCAATTGAGCTGCGGCAAGTTTCCGTCGGAACTGTCCGGGGGTATGCGCAAACGCGCAGCCTTGGCCCGCGCACTGGCACTCGACCCCGAGATCGTGTTTCTGGACGAACCCACTGCCGGGTTGGACCCGATCGGGGCGGCGGCTTATGACGAGTTGATCGGCGAGTTGCAACACGCGCTGGGGCTGACCGTGTTCATGGTTACGCATGATCTCGATAGCCTCTATGCCATTTGCGATCGTGTCGCAGTGCTGGCCGAAAAACGCGTTCTGGTTGAAGGACGGATTGAAGAAATGACCAAAGTCGACCATCCTTGGGTGCAGGAATACTTCACCGGCCCCCGGGCGCGCGCGGCGCAAAAGAAGGGGCAGGACAGGTAGAGGCCATGGAAACCCGAGCGAATTATATCCTGATCGGCGCCTTCACCCTTGCGGGTATTCTTGGCGCATTCGGCTTTTTCCTATGGTTGGCGAAATTCGAGGTGTCGCGGCAATACGCTTATTATGACGTTCTGTTCGACAACGTATCGGGCCTGTCAGCGGCTGGTGGAGTCAGCTACAATGGTCTGCCGGTCGGTCAGGTTATTTCGCTGAATCTGGACGAGGACGACCCGTCCAAGGTACGGGTCAGGCTTGAGGTCGACGCAGACATCCCCGTAACCGAAGACACAATTGCGCAGTTGCAATCACTGGGTGTCACGGGCGTTAGTTACGTGGAACTGACCGGCGGGTCCGCCAGCGGTACAAAACTGCCACAAGACAGTGTGATCAAAAGCAAACGCAGCGCCATTCAATCGTTGTTTGAGGGTGCCCCGAAGGTGCTGGACGAGGCCGTCACCCTGCTTGAAAACCTCAATGCCGTGGTTGATGACAAGAACCGCAAATACGTCAGCGACATTCTCGACAATCTGGCTTCCGCTTCAGGCAAGTTGGAAAAGACGCTTTCGGATTTCGAGAACCTGTCGACGGATCTTGGGGGCGCCGCCAAAAAGCTTGGCGATTTCACAGATCGACTGGATCAGTTGGCCGACACCGCGGAAACGACCCTGACAACCGGCACGGATACGCTGAAAAGCGTGAAAACCGCATCGGACTCGGCAACCGAAGCCTTGGGGAGCGTCAAGGTCACCATCGAAACAGCGAACAGCGTGATAGAGGAAGATATCCGACCCTTCATCGAACGGGCCACAACCTTGGCCGAGAACCTGAACAGCCTCACGGGCGAGGCCGGGGTATCATTGGCAACCATCACTGAGACATTCGTGAATGCCAACAAAACCCTCGGATCGATCACCGGCGCAATGGAGATGGCAGAGGGTACCCTGGCTTCGGCAGAACGCGCCTTCGACTCGGCCAACAAAGTCATAAACGAAGATGTCGGATCTGTGATGAACGATATCCGAACGGCAGCAAACGAAGTTGCCTCCACCGTGAAGAATGTCACCCAAAGGATTGACGACATCTCAGCCGATATCCTCAGCGCATCGAAATCCGCCTCGGAACTGCTGGGAACCATCGACGGCGTTGTTCAGGATAACCGCCGTCAGTTGTCCGACTTCATGCGGGTCGGCCTGCCGCAATTCACCCGCTTCATCGAAGAGGCGCAACGCCTGGTCATCAGCCTGGATCGACTGGTAGATAAGGTCGAACGTGATCCCGCGCGTTTCCTTCTTGGAACTCAAGCATCGGAGTTTCGCCAATGATTAGGCATTTTCTTGTGGTTCTCGCCCTGGTGTCGCTAGGGGGATGCGCGGGGCTGGGAACGCTCAGGCAGGCATCAAAGCCTAATGATTTGTACTTGTTGACACCAAAAAGCACGTTTTCGTCCTCGTTACCGCGCATCCAAAAACAGGTCGTGGTGCAGGAACCAACCGCCACCGCAGCCGTCAACACCGACCAGATTGCTATTCAACCCACACCGCTGCAGGTTCAGTATCTGCCACGGGCGCGTTGGGTGGACCGAGCCCCGCTGATCGTTCAGGCGTTGTTGGTGGAAAGCTATGAAAACAGCGGCAAGGTGGCTGCCGTTGGTCGTTCGACCGTTGGATTGCGCGCGGACTATGTCATCGTTCCGGACTTGCGGGAATTTCAGGGCCTTGTGATCGCTGAAGATGACGGATCGTCAACTGTACGGGTCGAAGTCCGCATGAACATAAAGATCATCGACGAATTCGAAGACAAGATCATCGCGTCAGATTCCTTCCGGGAATATGTGGTCGCCGCCAGCGATAAAACCCCTGATCTGGTCCGAGCGTTCGATAATGCGCTAGGCAAGACCATGCGGGATGCGGTGGAATGGAGTGTGCGCAGGATCAACACCCACGCCGCGAACAATTCTGATCGATTTTAGGTCAGGAAAACGGGTGCCTTCAAATGTCTGCGCCCGCATGCAAGTGTCATTGGGAAAGTGTCTGGGCCAAACGCATCAATGTGATGGCTTCGGCACGATACCCGAACGAGTCCTCACCCTTTGCCTCATTTGCAAGCGCAATCGCATCCGCATAGGACCACGAGCCCAAATATTCCCCGCCGCGCAACAACTGGCCGAAGCCCGCAATGGCGTATGAGAATTCCACATCTTCGGTCACGGCCCTCTGCCCCGGCAGGATTGGGTGCTGGATCAACTGGCTTTCCGCAGCCCCCGGAGTTTTGTACCGCAGTTTGAAGAACCCGATCTCGTCCGACCCCTCGGACACCGCCTGTTCCGCATAGCGCAAGGGACCATTTCGGATGGCGTCCGACCCCACAGGTGTCACTTCGTAAATCGCAGTCACCGTGTGGCCGGCCCCGATATCGCCCGCGTCCACCTTATCGTTAGCGAAATCTTCGCGCCGCAGAGCACGGGTTTCGTACCCGATCAGACGGTATTCCGCGATCTGCGCAGGGTTGAATTCGACCTGTATTTTGACGTCATTGGCAATCGGAAACAGCGCACCGGTCAGCTGATCGACCAGAACTTTGCGTGCCTCGCTTAATGTATCGATATAAGCCGCCTGCCCGTTCCCGTTCTGCGCCAGGGCCTGCATGGTCGCATCGTCCAGATTGCCCCGACCAAAGCCCAGGACGCTCAGGAACGTGCCACTGTCGCGTTTTCCGGCGATAAAATTCTTCAAAGCGTCCGGGTCGGACAGGCCAACATTGAAATCACCATCCGTGGCCAAGATGACGCGGGTAACCTCGCCATCCCCAGCCATGCTTTCCGCCACCTGATAGGCCTGTTGCAACCCGGCCTGCCCGGCGGTCGACCCCCCGGCCTCCAACTGATCCAGCGCGTTCAAGATTTTGGACCATTCTGACGCCGCCGTCGGCTCCAGCACTTGGCCGGCGCTGCCTGCGTAAGTGACAATTGACACCTGATCTTCCGGCCGCAATTCCGACAGCATCAGGCGGAAGGATTGTTTCAGCAGGGGCAGCTTGTCGGCATTTTGCATCGAACCTGACGTATCGATCAGAAAGACCAGGTTCAGCGGCGGGCGATCTTCGATTTGCGGAAGCGCACCCTGAATGCCGATATGGACCAGCTGCGTGCCTTCGTTCCAGGGTGTTGGGGTCACCGAAATCGAAGGCCGGAACGGCACATCACCTTCGGGCGCGGGATAGCTGTATGGGAAGTAATTCACCATTTCTTCGACCCGCACCGCATCTTTCGGCGGCAACAGACCGCGCATCAGCGACGACCGGACAATCGAATATGACGCCGTATCGACATCAATCGAGAAAGTCGACACGGGATCTTCCGTAGTGACCTTCAATGGGTTGGTGTCGGCGTTGGCAAAATCTTCGGTATTTTGTTCAGGCGCCAGAACAACAGCGCGTTGGTCCGGCGACGGCACCAAGCGTTGGGTACCTCCAATTAATCCCGAACTGGAATAGCTCTCACTTGTCACACCCAGGCCACCGGTTTGTATTTTACTCGATGCATTGGGACGCGATCGAGGCGCGATCGAGTCCTCCATCACAACAGGCGCTTCGACCACGGGTTCTGAAACCGCGCTGTCGGGAACGGCGAAAGACAATTCACTGTCTTGATCCGCCTCTTCTGTTTTGGTCCGGGATTCAACGCGTTCATCGTTCGGTAGTGGGAATGGATTCAACATGTAATCCCGCGTCTGTGGCAGGATCACCACCAAGGCCACTGCGGCGATTACGGTTGTTGCGGTCAAAGCACCGCGATGCGTCAGGACATTCAACATGGACTTCGCTCCTTCTGTCAGGCGGGCTATTGGGCCTCGCTTGACAGTCGGACGCGCGCCAGACTGCAATCCTTGGGCGCAGGCGAAACTTTTCTGCGCCTGCTGCAGATTTTCCACCCGACGCTGCGCATCCGGCGCGGGGGTGGCGGCATTCATCAAGGTTTTGAAATCTTCAAGATCGTCTGTCATTGAGCCAGCTCCTCTTGCCGCAAGGCGCGCAAGCGTTTGCGGATATCCGACATGCGCCAGGACACCGTGCCTTCGGACACGCCCAGCACTTGCGCCGCTTGGGCATGAGTCATCTCGTCCTCAAGCGTCAGGGCTAATGTGTCCTGCAATTCTTGCGGTAACGCGTGCATGGCACGCTGCAACCAATCTAAGGCTTCGGAAGTTTCCGACGCTTCGGCCCGACGCATCTGCTCGACATCGCCCCACCCGACCGCAGCACGGCTGTGACTGGCTTGCCGACGGCGCGCGTCTTCGGCGGCGTTGACGACAACACGGTACAGCCAAGTGGTGAATTTGGCCTGCGCCCGAAACCCAACAATCTTGGTTGGTAAGGCGGCGCAGATATCCTGTGTCAGATCCTCGGCCTGATCACCGCGCCCGCACAAACGAAAGGCCAGACGGAAAATCCGATCGTAATGGCGCGCAAGTAGGGCAGCGAACGCATCCGCGTCGCCCTTTGCGGCAGCTTTGGCCAGATCCTCATCCGAAGTTGTCATACGCATCACGATGAGTAAGACGGACCGGAAAGGTCAATCCTTGGCGGCGGGTCGAAAAAAAATCAAAAATGACTTGCCGATGCCATTTTCCAATCCGCAGCAAAGGCTTCGGGGGGCGTATCGTTCAGCAAGGCGCCTTCATCGATCAGAGTGTACATTTCGGCATAAGAACGTTCGTGTTCATCCGCGTTACGACAGCGGATATCGCTTGGGTGCAAGTCAGAGACTTTTTCTTTACCCATAGCTCCCAAAAGCTCACGAAAGCTTTCCAGCGTGGCGTCATGAAAGCGCTGCACCCGAACGCGTTTTTGCGGCACGTTCACTGCCCGTCCCCGGATCGGGTCCTGTGTGGCCACGCCAGACGGGCAACGGTTCGTATTGCAATGCAACGCCTGTATGCAACCCACCGCAAACATCATCGCCCGCGCCGCGTTGCACATATCAGCCCCAAGCGCAAATTTCTCGACCATGTCATAACCCGTGGCCACCTTACCCGAGCAAATGATCCGCATCTTGTCGCGCAAACCGGCACCACGCAGGCAGTTGTTAACAAAGATCAACGCCTCGTTCAGGGGCATGCCGAGGCGGTTGGTGAATTCAACCGGAGCCGCGCCGGTGCCCCCTTCGGCACCATCAATGGTAATAAAGTCGGGCAAAATACCCGTTTCCAACATCGCCTTGCAGATCGCCATGAACTCGGAAGGACGACCAATGCACAGCTTGAAACCGACGGGCTTGCCGCCTGACAATTCACGCAGGTGCTGAACGAAATGCATCAAACCCGTCGGGCCTTCAAAGGCCGAATGGATGGGAGGAGATATGACGTCCTGATGCTCGGGTACGTGGCGGATTTCGGCGATTTCCTTATCCACCTTAGCCGCAGGCAGAACCCCGCCATGGGAAGGTTTCGCGCCCTGCGACAGTTTGATTTCTATCGCCTTGACCACACCTTTTTGGGCTTTTTCAGCGAATTTATCCTTATCGAACGTACCTTCGAGTGTACGGCATCCAAAATAGCCCGTGCCGATCTGCCAGATGATATCCCCGCCCTCGGCCAGATGGTGCGGGGACAGCCCACCCTCGCCCGTGTTATGCGCAAACCCGCCATCCTTGGCACCGCCATTTAATGCCCGGATCGCATTGGCGCTGAGTGCGCCAAAACTCATGGCGGATACGTTCAGACGCGACGCATTATAGGGCTTGGTACACTGGGATCCGCCCAGCATGACCCGTTCCTCACTTTCGGCCACCTCTTTGGGTGCAAGTGAATGGTTGGCCCGGTGATACCCAACGTTCATGATGTCGAATTGTGTGCCAAAGGCCTGTGTATCCATCTGCCCTTTGGCGCGGGAATAGACCAGGCTGCGGATGATACGGTTAAAGGGGCGCCCGCTTTCGTTGGTTTCGACAAAGTATTGGCGGATTTCCGGGCTGACGAATTCCAGCATGTACCGGAAATGCCCCAGAACCGGATAATTGTTCAAAACGTTATGCTTTGTGGTCAGCATGTCATATAGGCCAACCACTGCGTAGGGGATCAACAGGACCAGTAGCCAATGCGCCGGTGGCCAGTACAGCCCCCACAACACAGTCAGCGGCAAACACACGTAGCTGAGGAAGTAATAGAGTTGACGTACAATCATTTTGCGCTCTCCCAAGGTGTTGCCAAACCGGCTAATGGCAAGCGTGGATCAATTCGGCTTTTGATTGCAAGCGTTTGAACCAAACATCACACGATCAGGTTAGATTACGAAACATGCGGAATACAGGGCCACGGTTGATCCCCATTGCCCCAATAGGTATGCCAAAACAAAGGTGAAATTGGGCAGGAATCCAGGCCGTGACACAGACCCGACCCGCCGTCCGGACCACGGCCATCATGTTCGCTGCCGTTTTCGTAGGGGGCGCTGCGGGGTCGTTGCTGCGCGAGGCGCTCTCGGCCCAGATCCCCGGCGCTCCGATTCTGACGGCCACGTTTGGGATCAATATTGTGGCCTGCTTCATACTCGGTTGGCTTTATGCAGTGCGGCATCGCGTGCATGCGCATGTATTGCATCTAGGCGCCGTCGGGTTTTGCGGAGGTCTGTCTACGTTTTCCTCATTTGTGGCTGAACTGGAACGTATGGCGGCAACGCATCTTTGGGGCGCTATTTCGGCTGCTGGTCTGGAAATAGCGGTTGGCCTTGCGGCAGCCATTCTGGGTGAGGCTATCGGACGGCGTCTCCTAGGGCAGAGGTCAGCAAAATGACTGAGCTGTACCTGCACGCCATGTTCGGGCTGGGCGGCGGTCTGGGCGCAGTGCTGCGCCATTGGGTCACCCTGCGGGTTCGCCACGACCTGCCGTTTGCAACGCTGATTGTGAATATTCTGGGCAGCCTGCTTCTGGGTCTGTGGATCGGTTACCTGGGTGGGCCGGTTGATTTGGGGGAGGAAGAAAGACGGCTGGTTTTCGGGTTTTGTGGTGGGTTCACCACTTTCTCAAGCTTTGCCTATCAGTCGCTGGAATTACGGCGGCAACGCACGATAGCGCTGGCGGCGGGGAATATTCTACTTAGCCTGATCTTGTGTTGGCTTGCCCTGTTGTTGGGATTGTTCCTGACGCACTAGTGCGCGGGAACAGCAGTTTGCGTGCCGGGTTTAGGAGCGCGGCAGAAAAACAGCAAAGGGATCGTCGCCAGGGCCAGCAAGCCGAGGTTATTGAACACGGTCAGATATGAGATCAGTTCAGCCTGCTGGCTGATCGCTTGCCCCAGTATGGCAGCGCCTTGCGCACTGTCGGGCGTCAGGCCAAACGGTTGCAGATAAGCCTGCGCTGCCGGATTGTAGGGTGTCACATTCTGGCCAAGCACAGCAGTATTCGTCTGCAACCCGCGCACCACCCATGTACCAACAAGTGAGATTCCAACCGACGAGCCCAACTGACGGGTTACGTTGAACAGACCAGACGCTTCGTCCTGCCGGGCTTTCGAAATACTCTCGAACGCCAGAATCGACATGGGCACAAAGACCAACCCCATACCCAGACCGCTGACGGCACCCGGCCAGGCCAGCTCCCAAAACCCCGCATTCATATTCAGCGCACCCATCATGAAGTTGCTTACCGCCGTCAACGTCATGCCCAACCCGGCCAGAACACGCGGATCAAAACGATGCACCAGCACAGCACCAGTCACCACCATGGACAGACCCGCCGTAATGCCCCGCGGAATGAACAAATGGCCTGAGGCGATGACCGGATAGTCCAGCAGGTTCTGCACGAACGTTGGCAGGATCGCGATGCCTCCGAACAGCGAGATCGCAAACCCTGCGATCACCAGATTGCACAGGGCAAAATTCCGGTCCGCGAAAAGGCGCAGATCAACGACCGGGCGTTTCGCGCTGAGCGCGTGAACAACAAACCCGAACGCACCCAGAACCGACGCGATCAGCGCCACCTGTATCACACGAGAAGTCAACCAATCCTTGGTTTCCCCCTGGTCCAGTATGTACTGTAGGCATCCAATGCCGATGGCCAGCAAGGCCAGACCCATCCAATCGATCTTGACCTCTTCGGTTTCGTCATCCGGCAGCTCTCCGGCCAGCAGCAGCAGGGCCATGGCCGCCACCGGCAGGTTGACGAAAAATACCATCCGCCACGAGAAATACTCGGTCAGGATGGCCCCGACTGTCGGCCCCAAGACGGGGGCAACCACGACGCCCAGACCAAAAACAGCCATCGCCTGCCCGCGTTTTTCGCGGGGATAGGCATCAAACAGGATGGATTGCGACAACGGGATCAGGAATGCGCCGAACATGCCCTGCGCCAGTCGGAAGAAAACGATTGTCTCAAGGCTCCACGACAGGCCGCACATGACGGACATGGTGGTAAAACCCGTGATGGCGGTCAAGATCAGCCGCCGCCGCCCGACCCGGCGGGCAACAAACCCGGTCAGCGGCATGACCACGACCGCCGAGACGATATAGCTGGTCAAAATCCACGTTGCCTGATCGGTCGTGGCCCCAAAAGCGGCCTGAATATGGGGCAGCGCCACATTGACAGTGGTGCTGTCCAACACCTCGAGTATAGCGCTGAGAACAACGGCTATCACAATCACCGGATTGACGCGGCTGGCCGCCGATCCCGTCATTTTTCTGCCTGATCGACGGTCGTGTCCACTGTCACTTTGCTGCTGCCGCCCACACGCAGCGGCGCATCGGTCGGGTCAAGCTCCACGCGCACCGCAAAGCGGCGGGTGACCTTGACCCAATTGCCGCTGGCATTCTCAGACGGCAAGAGCGAGAAAGTATCCCCCGAGCCGCGCCCGATCGAGGCGACCTTGCCTGTCAGCGTAACCCCCGGCAGCATGTCGATCTGAACGGTAACCGGTTGACCCGGACGAATACGTGGCAGCGCGGTTTCCTTGAAATTCGCATCCACCCACCACTCTGACGACTCCACAATCGAAAACTGCGGCGCATTGGCGGCCACCGCCGAACCCGGCCGCAAGGTCAGGTTGGCGATCCAGCCATCCGCCGTTGCATAAACCTTGGTCCATCCCAGATCCGCCTGCGCGATCTCAAGCTGTGCGCGGGCAGACAGAACGTCATCCTGCTTTGCGGCCACACCGCTTTGCAGGGCCAACAGACTGGACTGGCTGGCGGTCAACCGGGCCGAGGCCTGCGCGAATTCTGTCGTTGCCTGGTCCAAAGTGACCTGCGCCACATCTCCGTCCGCAAAAAGCGCTTTGTTGCGTTCAAAATTGTTGTTGGCCGTGTTGAAGGCGGACTGAGCGGAATCGACCGTTGCCTTAGCCGCTGCGATCTGGGTCGAAAACGTTTGAACCTGCTGTATGGCTCTGTCCAAATCGGCCTGCGCCTGATCGACGGTTGCCTTGAATTGTTTATCGTCGATGGTGAACAGCAGATCCCCTGCCTTGATCGGCTGATTGTCATTGATCGGCACTTCAGCAACCTGCCCGGTTACCTGCGCCGCCACGTTGATGATATTCGCACCGACATAGGCGTCTTTTGTCGACGGGTACCGTTCCTCATGGCGCCAATACAGCAACAGACCAACGGCGATGGTAATCAGCATGGCGGCAACGGCGACGACTTTAATCGATTTCATGCGTCAGACCTTATACAATTCGCTACATCGGATAGGTGTGCATCCGAACCGCCAGATTGCCCATGATCCAAACAGTTCCAAGGATGATGATCAGCAGCACCAGCGTAGAGAAAAGGATCAAATCCAGGTCTTCGCGGCTGCTGCGGCGGCGGTCGATATGCAGGAAATAGACCAGTTGCACGATCAGTTGCGCCAACCCCAGCAGAGCGATTGAAAGGTAAACCCCTTTGGTCTCGATGCCGTATTTATAAGCTATCATGAACACCGCACCTGTCAGCAAAAGCGAGCCGCCATACCCGATGACGTACCGCCGACGCTCGCGCCGGTGCATCTCGCTGCGCTTATCCATAGGAGAGCCCTCCGAAGTAAACGATGGTGATGATCCCGATCCAGATCAGGTCGAGGAAGTGCCAGAACAACGCCAACCGAACCACACGCGACATCAACAGATCGGTCAGGCCAAACAGGCGTAGCTGGATACCTAAAACAATCAGCCACAGACACCCCGCAGCCACGTGCAACCCATGCAGCGGCACCAGACCGTAGAAGGCCGAAAGGAACCCGCTGCGTTGAGGGACACCGCCTTTTTCGGTCATCGCGATGAAGTCGCGGATTTCCAACACCAGAAAGCTGAGCCCCAGAACCAGCGTCACGCAGAACCAGAACACGATCCGCCACCTGGGCAGGTTGTATTTCAGCGCCAGCATTGCCAGCCCGACGGTCAGACTGCTGGTCAACAGGATCAGGGTCTGTGCAAAGATGCTTCTTAGATCGAACAGCTCGTGCGGGCCGGGCCCGCCAGCCTGTGCATCGATCATGGTGATGTAGATGGCGAACATCAGGCCGAAATAGACCAGATCGCTCATCAGAAAGACCCAGAAGCCAAATGTAACGACCTCGGCGGCCTGGTCCGCGCTGGCATGCCGCCGCCCGAGGTTCAGCCCCGGATAGCTGTGCGTCGGTGCGCGCTTCATGTCACTGCCTCCAGGTCAGGGCGGGCAAGGCCGCGATTTTCCGGAGCGATTTCATGATCGCGATCCACTGGCGTTGCGCTGCGGACCAAATCCAACCAGGCTTCGTGTTGTATGCGAACCTCTTCAGCGGGGATGACCTCTTCGGTGTCCAGCCGGAAGGTCCACAGGATGAAAGACAACAACATCAGCGCAGTTACCAATGCGGCCAGCCACCAGATCCACCAGACTAGTGCGAACATCCAGACACCGCTCAGCACACACAGGATGAACCCGATGCCGGTGTTGCGCGGCATCGAGATATCTTCGTACTCATCAGGTGTCGGATAGGCCACACCCCGTTCCTTTGCGGCGGCAAAGTTATCCCGATCCGTCACCTGCGGGATGACGGCAAAATTGTATGGCGGCGGCGGCGACGGAATCGACCATTCCAGCGTGCGTGCATCCCAAGGATCTCCAACCGGTACGCGGGTTTTTTCGCGGTCGCGGATACTAACCCACAATTGCACGACCACCGCCAACAGCGCCGACAGGATCACCAGCGCGCCGATGACGGCGATGATCATGTAGGGGTGGAAACTGGGGTCTTCCCAACTGAACGACCGGCGCGGCATCCCCATGAGGCCAACGAAATAAAGCGGCAGGAAAGTCAGCATGAACCCGACTGTCCACAGCACCACCGTGATGCGGCCCCAATGCTCGTTCAGCCTGAACCCGAAAGCTTTGGGGAACCAATAATTGTATCCCGCCAGCAGACCGAACAGCACGCCCGGCAACAGAACATTGTGGAAATGCGCCACAAGGAACAGAGTGTTATGCACCTGATAGTCAACCGTTGGATTGGCAAGGATTACACCAGACAACCCTCCAATCACAAACAGCATCAGAAAGGACAGGCCGTACAGCATCGGCACCGAAAACCGGATTCGGCCCCGGTACAAAGTCGCCATCCAGTCATAGACCTTCACCCCGGTTGGAATGGCGATCAGCATGGTGGCAATACCGAACACTGCATTAATCAGCGCGCTTTGGCCCATAGTGAAGAAATGGTGCAGCCAGACGGTAAAAGACAGCACCGCGATGCACATTGTGGCAATCACCAGCGAGTTGTAGCCGTAAAGCCGTTTGGCCGAGAAGGTGGCGAAAACTTCGGAATAGATGCCATAAGCGGGCAGCACCAGCAGATAGACCTCGGGGTGGCCGAACAGCCAAAACAGGTTGGCATAGTTCATCATGTTGCCGCCAAGGTCGTTGGTGAAAAAATGGAAATCCAGATACCGATCCGCCGCCAACATCAGCGCGGCCACGCCAAGCGGCGGCATGGCAAAGATGATCAGGATCGAGCTGCTGATGATTGTCCAGCAATACATCGGCAGCCGCATGAACTTCATCCCCGGCGCCCGCAGCTTATAGATCGTCACCGCAAAATTAATCCCCGTCAGAGTGGTGCCGATACCCGAGACGACAATGGCCCATATCCAGTAATCCGGCCCCACCCCAGGGTTAAAGGCAGCGCCGGTATAGGGCGGATAGGCTGTCCACCCGCCGGTCGAGAAATTGCCCACCACTAGCGACACCATCAGCATCATGCCCGCCGAGACGGTCAGGCCCAGACTGATCTGGTTCATTACCGGAAAGGCCACATCCCGCGCACCTATCATCAGTGGGATAAGGTAATTCGCGAGCCCAAAGACAAAGGGCACGGCGACAAAGAACACCATGATCGTGCCATGGGTGCTGAACAGCTCGGCAAAGTGTTCGGCCTCAAGGAAACCATCGCCCGGCCCGGTTGCTTGTTGGGCGCGCATGACAACGCCTTCAAGCACGCCGCGCGCCAGCATGACGATGGCAAAGACGATGTACATGATGCCGATTTTCTTGTGATCGGCGCTGGTCAGCCAGTCGCGCCACAAGGGCCCCCACTGGCGGAACCATGTCAGCGACCCCACCACAACAATAACGCCTACGATCACCACGGCCGCCGCCGCGTTGGCTACAATTTCGTTTGCGTTAGGGTTTTGGATCAAACCTGTGATCGGGAAGGCATCCCAGTTCAGGCGGCCAAAGAATCCTGTTTCGGTCATTGCGCGCCCTCTTGCCCATATTCAGCGGTTCCCGGTTGTTGATCACGTGGCAGCGGTTGACCACCGTGATAGCGGTGCAGAATAGACCGGAATAGATCACCGTCCTCCAACGTAAAATACAGCGCGTTGAGTGGCATCAGTGGGGTCCCCAATGCTGCCTGCACCTCATCCCGGTCCGTGCGCATGGCCAGTGTTCGATAAATGTCTTCGGTCAGAGGGATGCCATGGGTGCGGACGCTTTCGACCCAGGCGTTGAAGTCTTCCGGCTGCATCGCCTGAGTCAGAAACTTCTGTTTGGTAAAACCCCGCCCATTATATTGCGTGTTTTCGCCCTGCATCGTCTCGGGCGTGTCGGCCACCAGATGCAGCTGGGTCGTCATCCCCGGCATCGCATAGATCTGCCCTGCCAGGGCTGGGATCATAAAGGACTGCATCACCGTATCCGTCGTCAACGTCATCGCAACCTGCTGTTTGACAGGAATGCCGAACTCTCCGACGGTGGCGATACCAAGGTCGGGGTAGATAAACAGCCATTTCCAATCGAGGCCAACAACCTGCACGTTCACCGCGGGTGTTTCACCGAACGGTGCGGCATAAGGGTCCAGCCGGTGGGTGGCTTTCCACAGGTAAAACGACAGCAGCGCCACAATCACGACCGGCACGCCCCACATGGCGAATTCCAGCTTGGCCGAGAAATCCCATTTGGGCCGGTACTCTGCCGCGCTGCCCTTGCGCCGCCGGTACCGCAAGGCGATCAGCGGCACCAATACCAAAACCGGCAACACGGCTATCATGATCAGAACAGTCGCCCGCAGCAGGTGGGTTTTTTGAACCGCCGCAATAGGGCCTTGCGGGTCCATAAAGCTGTTGCTTGCCCACGCCATCTGTGCCGAGGTCACAACAACCGCGATCACCAGTGCCATTGCTGAAGGTTTGAGTAAGGCCACGCCTGATCGTCCTCTTAAGCCTTCGTTTCGGCCAACTATCGACAGAGTCACAGATTTTCTCAAGGTTTTTTCCAAAACGTCGATTGTTTCACACCCTGCCTGAACAACCACAGCATTAGGATCGTGCAAATCGCCTTCGATGATGCGGTTGACTTGGCATCGCAGTCGGGTGAGACATTTTGGTGATGCGTTGGATTATTCTCGCCCTCAGCCTTTGGTGCCTTACGACAAGTGCAACCGCACAGGATCGCGCGGCGGTGGAACGCCAGTTTCAAGCATGGCTGCAGGATACGGTCTGGCCGCGTGCCAAGGCCCAAGGAGTTTCGCGCGCAACCATGCAGCGGGCCTTTGACGGGGTAACGCTCAACTGGAAGTTGCCCGATCTGGTGCCGCCGGGCAGTTCTACTCAGACACCCAAACAGCAAAAACAGGCTGAATTTGGATCACCTGGCCGATACTTCAATGCAGGTTCCGTTCAGGGTGCAACTGCAACGGGGCGGCAGATGGCCCGGCGCCACGCCGGAACTCTTGCACAGGTCGAGGCAGAAACCGGGGTTCCCGGACGGATCATCCTGGCCATTTGGGGCCGAGAGAGCGGGTATGGCCAAGTGCCCATCCGCCACGATGCCTTTCAGGTGTTGGGGACAAAAGGGTTCATGAGCACCCGGTCCGCCTATTTCACCGACGAGTTGATCGCCGCTCTGAAAATTACCGAAGCAGGCCACGCCCCAACGGGCACGTTGAAAAGCAGCTGGGCGGGCGCGTTGGGTCAACCACAATTCATGCCCTCAAACTTCCTGACCTTTGCCGCGGATGGCAATGGCGACGGGCGGTCCGATATCTGGGGCTCGGCCGAAGATACAATCGCCTCCATCGGGCATTTCCTGTCGCAACATGGCTGGGTCACCGGGCGCGACTGGGGGTTCGAGGTCACGGTTCCGACCCAGATAACCTGTGCACTGGAAGGGCCGGATCAGGGCCGACCTATTCAGGACTGGGCCGCGATGGGGATCACCCGTGTATCTGGCAAGCCATTTCCACCACACGAACTGTCGGGTGAGGGGTTTCTGATGATGCCCGCCGGACGCAAGGGACCCGCCTTTATCGTCACGCCGAATTTCTACGTTCTCAAGGATTACAACAAAAGCGATCTCTACGCTCTGTTCGTGGGCCACGTCGGAGACCGCATTCAATATGGCGTTGGCGACTTCAAAGCCCGCTGGGGCAAGATCGATACCTTGTACCGGTCAGATATCGCGGCCATGCAACGGGCGCTGGAAAGTCAGGGCCATGATGTCGGTGGTGCGGATGGATTGCCGGGGTTCAAGACGCGCCGCTCGATTGGACGCTGGCAACAGACTGCGGGACGCAGTCCGACCTGCTTCCCCGAAACCAGCATGAAATCCACTCTGTCGAAGTAGCGATTCGCTGCGAATTTGATGTGTTTCGAGCTTCCTTGGCGTCAAGTTTGCGGGGTGACCTTCACGAAAATGTCAAGAAACGATGAAGTTTCATTATTAAATTTCCCAACCTACGCCCATTTCGTTCACGATCCACCTGTAGTTGCTTAAATTGTGGGCACCATCTTTATCCCGATTTGAAATAATGCCACCTTCACCGGCAGTGAAAGGCGACTTTCGCAAACACGTTCCCGACTGCAAACCGAAAGACTGCGACGCGGTGTTCCTTGCGCTCTGAAAAAGCAAAATTCGAACCCGTCCCGGTCTTGTTCAGGGTCGGACAAACATGGTGGCCTGCACCCATCCTGAAAGGATGCGCGTGCCGGACCCCTAAAAACGGGAGTAGAAAAACATGAACAAGTATATTCGTACATCTCTGGCGGGGCTATTGACCTCGACCATGATTACCGGTGCCGCCTTTGCTGCGGGCACCCATCCCACAACCGGTGAGACGCTGGCGGATGACCAGACCTTCATCTACCGCCTTGGCGACGAACACAGCTCGGTCGATCCGCAGGTTGTTGAGGATACCTATGGCGCTGAAATTACCCGTGACCTGTTCGAAGGTCTGATGAATCAGGACGAAGACGGCAATCTGGTTCCGGGCGTCGCCACCGGCTATACCACCAATGACACCAAAGACGTTTATACCTTTACCCTGCGCGACAACGCCAAGTGGTCGAATGGCGACCCGGTGACAGCAGGTGATTTTGTTTACGCCTGGAAACGCGCTGTCGATCCCGCCCTGTCCTCGCCCTATGCCTGGTTCATGGAGCTGATGTCGATCGAGAATGCTGCTGAAATTATTGCAGGGAACAAGCCCATTGACGAGTTAGGCGTCAAAGCCATCGACGATCACACTCTGGAAGTCACCCTGAGCGCGCCCTTGCCCTATTTCCCGCAGATGACCACACACTCAACCACTTTCCCGGCCCCGCAGAAAGTGATCGAAGAACACGGCGACGCCTGGACCCGGCCGGAAAACATCGTCTCGAACGGAGCCTATATCTGGACCGAACATTTGCCGCAGGAACGCTCGGTTCGTGAGCGTAACGAGATGTATTGGGACAATGAAAACACGATCTTGGACAAAGTCGTGACGCTGGTCATTAACGATGAAAACGTCGCTTTGACCCGCTATCTGGCTGGCGAACTGGACCGCACCGAAGTTCCCGCAGGGCAGTTTCCCCGCATGAGCCAGGAACACCCGGATCAAGCCATCAGCTTCCCGCGCCTGTGTAACTACTATTACACATTCAACCTGACAGAAGACGGCCCCGAAGCCTTCAAGGACCCCAATGTCCGTCAAGCGCTGTCGCTGGCCGTTGATCGCGAGATCATCACCGAGAAGGTCATGGCTGGTGGCCAGCCACAGGCTTACACTTTCGCACCCGAAGCGACCGCTGGATTCACGGTCCCCGAGGTCGAAATGGCCTCGATGACTCAGCCCGAGCGGGATGAACTGGCTAAGGAACTGCTGGCTGGTGCCGGTTACGGCCCCGACAATCCGCTGAGCTTTGAGATGGTCTACAACACCAACGAAGACCATAAAAAGGTCGCCGTGGCGCTGAGCCAGATGTGGAAGCAGAAGCTGGGCGTGAATGTCGAGCTGGCCAACATGGAATGGAAAGTGTTCCTGGAAGAGCGTGGCAACCAGAACTTCGATCTGGCCCGTGGCGCATGGTGTGGCGACTATAACGAAGCCTCCACCTTCCTGGATCTGCTGCAATCGCAGTCGGGTTATAACGACGGCAAGTACAACAATGCCCGCGTTGACGAGCTGCTGGCCGAAGCCAAAACGTCGGATGATCCGGCGCCTCTGTATACAGAAGTTGAACGGATCATCGCACAGGAAACGCCTGTGATCCCGATCTACCACTATGCTGGCGTTTACATGATGGACACCGATGTCGGGAACTGGCCGATCAACAATGTCGAGCAGAACTGGTACTCGAAGAACCTCTACAAACGCGCCGAGTAATCGTCTTTGAACCTCGCCCTGTCCCGGATGCAACCGGGGCAGGGCCAATAAACATGGGGGCATGAAATGCTTGCCTATAGCCTGCGGCGACTACTGGTTGCCATACCGACGATCCTGTTGCTGATCGTCGCCTGTTTCTTTCTGATGCACTTCGCGCCCGGTGGGCCCTTTACCTCGGAGCGGCCTCTGCCGCCGGCGGTTCTGGCCAATATCGAAGCCCGCTATGGGCTGGATCAACCGCTGTGGAAGCAGTTGTGGGACTACCTCTACAACATCGTCGTGCATTTCGATTTCGGCCCGTCCTTCAAGTTCAAGGACCGCGATGTGAACGACATCATCGCGCAGGGTTTTCCAATCTCGCTGACCTATGGGTCGCTGTCGTTCCTGGTTGCTACCACCGCCGGTGTGGGTCTGGGGATCGCCGCCGCAATCAAGCACAATAGCTGGATCGACTATTTTGCCGTGGGTCTGGGCATTGCCGCGCAGGCGCTGCCGAACTTCATCATGGGCCCGATCCTGATCCTGACTTTCACCCTGTGGCTGGGGTTGCTGCCCGGCGGTGGCTGGAATGGTGGTCAGTGGCAATATCTGATCATGCCGGTCATTGCGCTGGCGACTTCATACATGGGGTCGATTGCGCGGATCACCCGGTCGTCCATGCTTGAGGTTCTGAACTCGAACTTCATCCGCACCGCACGGGCCAAGGGCCTGCCGACCAGAACCGTAATCTGGCGTCATGCGCTGAAGCCGACGCTTCTGCCCGTGGTGTCCTATCTGGGGCCGGTCTTTGTCTATGTGCTGACCGGTTCGGTCTTTGTCGACATCTATTTCTCGACCGGGGGTCTGGGTCAGGCCTATGTCGGCTCTGCCCTGTCACGGGATTATGCGGTGCTGTTGGGGGTCACGATCCTTTACGGGGCGCTGACTGTTGTCGTGAACTTGCTGACCGACCTGGCTTATGCCTGGTTCGATCCAAAAATCCGGTACTGAGGGGCTGGCAATGCTTGGAAAATCAAAAAAAGCCGCTCAACTGGCCGGAGACGTAACCGACTACACGGTCATTCAGGGGCGTTCGCTATGGCAGGACGCACGAATGCGGTTCGTCCGCAACAAGGCCGCGATGGCCAGCGTGTTGATACTGGGGCTGATCGTCCTGTTCACAATAATCGGCCCGTATTTCGCCGTGTGGAGCAACGAGGAAATTGACTGGAACGTCATGGGTGACGTAGCCGGCATGGGAATGCCTTCTATCGAAACCGGGCACTATTTCGGCGTCGACGATCTGGGACGCGACCTTTACAGCCGCGTCATTCAGGCCACTACGACATCGCTGCTGGTCGGATTGATCGGGGCGGCAACCGCACTGATCGTCGGCACCTGCTACGGTATCGCCGCCGGATATATCGGCGGGCGCACCGACGGCGTCATGATGCGTTTCGTCGATATCTTGCTGGCGATCCCGGCCACTTTGATCGTTATCCTGCTGCTGGTCGTGGCGGGGCGGTCGTTCTTCATGTTGTTCATCGCGCTTGGCGCAGTGGGCTGGCTGACTATGGCACGGATCGTTCGGGGGCAAACCCTGACCCTGAAAAACCGCGAGTTCATCGAGGCCGCCCGCGCTGCTGGTGTCAGCGAGTTCACCATCATGTATCGCCATATTCTGCCCAACCTGCTGGGTGTAGTGATTGTCTATGCCTCGTTGTTGGTGCCGGAAATGATACTGATGGAGAGCTTCATCTCGTTCCTTGGGTTGGGCATTTCGGAGCCCTATACGTCGCTGGGCCGTCTGATCGCCGAAGGTGCGGGAACCATGGCTTACGGTACCCTGTGGCAGTTGATGTACCCGCTGACAATCTATGTCGCCATCATCATCTCGATGTTCTTCATCGGCGATGGTTTGCGCGACGCTCTGGACCCGAAGGATCGCTGACATGAGCCTGTTTTCCATTAAGGACCTGAGCGTCCAATTCAATACACCCGACGGTGTGGTCGAGGCCGTCAAAGGCATCAGCTTCGACATCAATCCGGGCGAATGCCTTGGCATCGTGGGCGAAAGCGGGTCGGGCAAAAGCCAGACCTTCATGGCCGCGATGGGATTGTTGCCACCTGCCGGGCGGGCCATGGGATCCGCTATGCTGAACGGTCAGGAAATCCTGAACCTGCCCATCAACAAGCTGAACAAGATCCGCGGCGACGATGTTGGCATGATCTTTCAGGACCCGCTGACTGCACTGACCCCGCATCTGCGGATCGGCCAGCAAATGCGCGAAGTTCTGCAAGTCCACGAAGGGCTGCAAGGATCCGCTGCACGGGCCCGCTGCCTGGAGTGGCTCGATCGCGTCCGCATCCCCGAAGCCAAACGGCGGCTGGACCAATACCCGCACGAATTGTCGGGCGGTATGCGTCAACGCGTAATGATTGCCATGTCGATGCTGTGCAATCCCAAGCTGCTGATCGCGGATGAGCCGACCACGGCACTGGACGTCACCGTGCAGGCCGACATTCTGGACCTGATGGTGCGCCTGCAAAAGGACGAAGGCACCGCGATTGCGTTGATTACCCATGACATGGGCGTCGTGGCGCGGATGTGCGACCGCATTCAGGTCATGCGCCTGGGTCAGTTTGTCGAAGCCGGAGACACGCGCGAAATCTTCCGCGCGCCACAGCACGAATATACCCGTACCCTGTTAGAGGCGATGCCACGGATCGACGCTGGCGACGCGCCGAAGGCATTGGACAAAGTCGAAGACCCGCTGCTGAAAGTCGATGACGTCAAGGTCCATTTCCCGATTCACGTTCCGGGCGGCATATTCGGACGCAAGGTGCCATTGAAGGCGGTGGATGGCGTCAGTTTTGACATCCGCAAGGGTGAAACCCTGGGTGTTGTGGGCGAATCTGGCTGTGGCAAATCCACGTTGGCCAGGGCGGTTCTGCAACTGATCGAACCCAGCGGCGGTAATGTCAGCTGGCTGGGTCACCCAATTGTCGGACTGAAACGGGCCGAGCTAAACAAATACCGCAAGGATTTGCAGATCGTGTTTCAGGACCCGCTGGCCAGCCTCGACCCGCGGATGACGATCTCGGCCTCGATCGCGGAACCGCTCAAGACCTATCGTCCCGATCTGACGGATCGGGAACGAAAGGAAATGGTCGCCGACATGATGGAACGGGTTGGTCTGAAGGCCAACATGATCAACCGTTATCCGCATGAGCTGTCCGGCGGGCAAAACCAGCGGGTCGGCATTGCACGGGCGATGATCAATAAACCCAAGTTGATCATCTGTGATGAGGCGGTTTCAGCGCTGGATGTGTCCATTCAAGCGCAAATCGTGGAATTGTTGCGTGAACTGCAACAAGAATTCGGCCTGTCGATGATCTTCATCAGCCACGACCTGTCTGTGGTGCGTGCGGTCTCGAACCGGATCATGGTTCTGTATCTGGGCCGAATAGTCGAGCTGGGGGATGGAGAGGTGATCTGTTCCGATCCGATCCACCCTTACACGAAATCCCTAATCTCGGCGGTTCCAATTCCAGACCCGGATGTGGAACGCAGCCGTCAGCGGTTGAAGCTGCCTGGTGAACTGCCCTCACCCATGGATCCCAAAGCCGCATTGCGGTTTCTTCCCAGCCGGTTGGCCGCAGGTCAGACCGATTATGTGCCGCAACTGAGCGAGGTAACGCCGGAACATTTCGTGGCCGAACACGACCCGCTGGAAATCATCATGAAAGGGGCCTGATCCTGCCGCCCCGAAGCCGTTCACGCGGCTTCGGGGTTTGCATTAGGCCCAGTGACTACGGCAACTGTCGGCAAGGCGGATCTATGGCAGGCAGATATCCGTTTCTGCTGCAGATAAGGGCAGAAATCCGCAATGTTGCGCAGGGTAAATCCCGATCGTTTTGACTTCTACCGCACTGGGTGGCACCATCCTTTGCAAATGATACGTTGGTTGTTACAGATTGTTGATTGTTCGGACCACAGCGCCTAAGAGACCCGCGTAGTACGCTAACAGTCAGACATTGTTTTAGTAACTTGAGAGGTCAAATGACACGTAAGGTCACAAAGGCGATCTTCCCCGTCGCAGGGCTTGGTACGCGGTTCCTGCCCGCGACAAAGTCGGTCCCGAAAGAGATCATGACGTTGGTCGACCGCCCGTTGGTACAATACGCCATCGACGAAGCGCGTGCCGCCGGTATCACTGAATTCATTTTCGTGACCTCTCGCGGCAAGTCTGCACTAGAAGACTATTTCGACCACAACTTGGTGCTTGAGCAGGAGCTGAAAGCCAAAGGCAAGGAAGACCTGCTGGAAACGCTGAACGCCACCAATATGGAAAGTGGCGCGATTGCCTATATCCGTCAGCACAAAGCGTTGGGTCTGGGTCACGCGGTCTGGTGCGCCCGTCGACTGATCGGCGACGAACCTTTCGCGGTAATGTTGCCAGACGACGTGATTGCAGCCGACAAGCCTTGCCTGCAGCAAATGATCGAAGCTTATGAAGAAACCGGCGGCAACATGGTGGCAGCCATGGAAGTTCCCGAAGACAAGACCAGTGCTTACGGTGTGTTGGACGTAGGTGAGAATATCGGGACGGTCGTACGCGCACGCGGTATGGTCGAGAAGCCAAATCCCGAGGATGCGCCATCCAACCTGGCCGTTATCGGCCGCTATGTATTGGGGCCGTCGGTATTGTACAATCTGAACCAACTGAAAAGAGGCAGCGGTGGTGAGATTCAACTTACCGATGCTATCGCCGAAGATATTGGCAATGGTGTGCCGGTCTTTGGGTACAAATTCAACGGACAGCGATTCGATTGCGGTTCAAAATCCGGGTTCCTGCAGGCCACGGTTGCATTCGCACTGGCCCGCCAGGATTTGCGTGAGGACCTGAGCCAGTATCTGCGCGACGTTGTGGCGACGGATCAGGCTGCTCAGTAACAACTTCTGACGGCACACCGACCGGGGTGTCCCTCGGTACAGCATTTCCACAAGCCGGGGCGTTCAGCGCCTCGGCTTTTTTGATGCTTCTGAAAAGTTAGCAATTGGTTTTACGGGCGTCCGGCACGGTTAGATGGGATTCATCCACCAAACGGCAATGTGGCGCGCAATGCAATTATCGGATCGACAGCCACAGGAGGACGCCCGTGCCACAAAATTCACCCCGATTGAGCCTTCCATTTCTGCAACCCTCGCAGGCTCAGAAACACGTCACCCATAACGAGGCGCTGCGACAGCTGGATGTGGTTACCCAACTGAGCCTGGCCTCGACAAACGCGTCGACCCCACCTGCCGTTCCAGACCAGGGTGTGGTTCACGCATTGGGCGTCGCGCCAACAGGGGATTGGACAGGTCAGGCCGGAATGTTAGCTACTTGGCTGGACAACGCCTGGTATTTCGCCGCGCCCGGCACAGGCTGGCGCGCATGGGATGAAAGCACCGGTCAAATGAAAGTCTGGGACGGTGGGGCCTGGATCGATCCTCCGGTAGCGACGCAGAATATGGACGGACTGGGTATCGCCACAAGCTATGACAGCACGAACCGCCTGTCGGTTAGATCCCCGGCCACATTGCTCAGCCACGAAGGCGGTGGGCACCAGCTGAAAATCAACAAGGCCGGTGCAGGCGACACCGCGTCCTTACTGTTTCAGTCCAATTGGACCGGCCATGCCGAGATGGGTTTGTCGGGCACTACAGGCTTTTCCATCAAAGTCTCTCCCGATGGCAGCAACTGGACTGACGCACTAAGCTTTGACCCCACGACCGGCATTGCAGATGGCGCGGCAATTCAGGCCAGCCCTGAAGACATCACACCCGGGCGCCTGATGCGGGCTGACTACGGTTATGGCCCAGGCAACCTGTTAGGGCCCGTTTCTGAAAATGGCGGTGTACCAGGCGGAGCGGTGATCGAGCGGGGCTCGACCCCTAATGGCGACTACGTGCGCTTTGCGGATGGAACGCAGATTTGCACCGTCACCTTGCCCGCAACAGGCTGCACAAATGCCGATGGCGCGCTTTTCGCAAGCGGCGCGGCAGTCTGGGATTTCCCGATGACTTTTGCAACCGGCTCAACCATTTCGGTCAGCGGCGGCGGTGGGGCCAGCAATCGGTTCATCGGTTTCGACGCCCCGACCGAAACACAGGTAGGTTTCAAGATTTTGGCCACCACCAGCGATGCCACCGCATTGGCACCAACAGCAATCGCCATCGGTCGCTGGTTCTGATGGAGCGAACTGCCCGGGCACCGGTCCGGGCGGTTACTTAGCCCGCAAATCCGCCGCTGCCTGATCCAGGAACCAAGCATAGGTTTCGCGAATGCCGTCTTCCAGCCCAACGCGCGCGCGCCAGCCCATGTCGGCCAGACGGGACACATCCATCAGCTTGCGCATGGTGCCGTCCGGTTTGCTGACATCCTGCGTAATCCGCCCGGTGTAGCCGGTTGTTTTGGCCACCAACGCAGCCAACTCCGCGATCGAGATATCCTCGCCACAGCCCACGTTGATGTGGCTCAGCATCGGTTGAGTGTTTGCCTCATAGACATCGCGCGGCAGGTCAAGCACGAACAGCGACGCCTCGGCCATATCGTCCACATGCAGGAATTCGCGGCGTGGTTTGCCGGTGCCCCAGATCACAACTTCGTCCAGACCATCGCGCTGCGCCTCATGAAAACGGCGGATCAGGGCGGGCAGAACATGGCTGTTTTCGGGGTGGAAATTGTCACCCGGACCATACAGGTTCGTGGGCATGACCGAGCGGTAATCGACCCCGTGCTGCCGATTATAGCTTTCACACAGTTTGATCCCGGCGATCTTGGCAACAGCATAGGGCTCGTTCGTGGGCTCCAGCTCTCCGGTCAGCAACGCATCCTCGCGCATCGGCTGTGGCACAGCTCGCGGGTAGATGCAGGAACTACCCAATTGCAGAAGATGTTTCACTCCGGCGGCAAAGGCCTGATGGATCACATTACACTCGATCATCAGGTTGTCGTAGATGAAATCCGCCGGGTAGGTGTTGTTGGCGTGGATGCCCCCCACCTTGGCCGCGGCAAGGATCACGACATCCGGACGTTCAGCCTGCATAAAGTCGCGCACGGCGGCCTGATCGGTCAGGTCTACTTCGGAATGTGTACGCGTGATCAACTCAAGCGCTTCACCGGCTGCCTGACGATCCTGCAAACGGCGCAGAATTGCGCCACCTACCATACCGCGGTGACCTGCTACGTAAATCTTGCGCATGTCGTGTTCCTCAGCCGTTTTCCAGACTTACCGGCAGTTCGTAACCATGCTCTTTCAACAGCGCATGGCGTTTCGCGGTTTTCAGGTCTTCGACAACCATCTCGGCGCACATTTCCTGCACGGTCAGCTCGGGCTCCCAGCCCAGCTTGGTTTTCGCATTCGACGGATCGCCCAACAGCGTTTCCACCTCGGCCGGGCGGAAATATTGCGGGTCGATGCGCATGATCACGTCGCCAGGTTTCAAAGCTGGCGCGTTGTCCCCTTCGATCTTCGTGACGGTCGCGATTTCATCCACGCCGTCGCCCGAGAAGTCCAGCGTGATACCCAGCTCGGCCGCTGACCATTCGATGAACTGACGCACCGAATATTGCACGCCGGTTGCGATCACGAAATCCTCGGGATTGTCCTGCTGCAGCATCAGCCACTGCATCCGCACATAATCCTTCGCGTGGCCCCAATCCCGCAGGCTGTCGATATTGCCCATGTACAGACAATCTTCGAGCCCTTGTGCGATATTTGCCAGACCGCGGGTGATCTTGCGGGTCACAAAGGTTTCGCCGCGACGTGGGCTTTCGTGGTTAAACAGGATGCCGTTGCAGGCATACATGCCATAAGCTTCGCGATAGTTGACGGTGATCCAATAAGAATACAGCTTGGCCACCGCGTATGGCGAACGGGGGTGGAACGGAGTTGTCTCACGTTGCGGCGTTTCCTGGACCAGACCATACAACTCGGATGTGGACGCCTGGTAGAACCGCGTCTTCTTCTCCAGCCCCAGAAATCGGATCGCTTCCAGCAGGCGCAGTGTTCCGATGGCGTCTACATCTGCCGTGTATTCCGGTGATTCAAAGCTGACTGCCACATGAGACTGCGCACCCAGGTTGTAAACTTCGTCCGGCTGCACCTCCTGAATGATTCTCGTCAGGTTCGACGTGTCGCTCAGATCGCCGTAATGCAGGTGCAATTTGGGGTTGGGGTCATGGGGATCTTGATAAATGTGGTCGATCCGCTGCGTGTTAAAGGACGACGCCCGGCGCTTAATCCCATGAACTTCATAACCTTTTTCCAGCAGGAATTCGGCCAGATAGGATCCGTCCTGCCCGGTAATACCTGTAATCAACGCCTTTTTCGTCATCTTATTTTCCCACGAAATACTGTGTGCATCTTTTCCACCTCAGAAACAGCAAGAACTCGCGGAATGCAACCCAACGCATTAAATCACTGAAAATACTGGCGGCTGTAAACCGCCAGCCTGCGCATGCGTCACTATTTAACGTCAGGACGTCCCGTAGAGCGGCACATCGCTTTTAGCACCATCCGCCAACGCTTTGCTCTGATCCCGGCGTACTTGTTCGTACAGAGCCAGCGATTGTTCAGAGAACGCGGCGCTCGGGGGGGCGACATGGACAAAGTTTGACCGTTCGTCCTGACCGCGTGCCAACATGGCATAGTCGCGATCCGCGATCAGTTGCCGGGCGTTGGGGTTGAGATAGCGGATCGCCAGACCAATTCTGCGATCACCGGATCGGTTCGGACCCGAGCCATGAATAGTCAGCCCGTGATGCAGCGACATTTGACCGGGGGCAAGCTCGATATGGGTTTTGTCTTCGTCTGCTACATCAACGGCAACCTCCTGCCCGCGCGACAACAGGTTGGTGTCGGAATAGGTGTCGTTATGCGGCAGGATCGGGTTCTTATGGCTGCCCTGCACGAAATCCATACAACCACTTTCGACCGTGGCCGGGGACAGCGCGATCCAAGCGGTCACCTGATCCGGTGTTTCACCCATGCCCCAATAGGTCAGATCCTGATGCATTCCCACCGTGTGTTCGGTTTGGGCCTCTTTGACGAAAAACTCGGCGGACCAGACCATGATATCCGGGCCCAAAACGCCTTCGACCACATCCAAAACCCGCGGGTCCTGCGCCACCCTTGCGGCCAAGGGGATGACCAGATGCGCGTTTACACGCTTGTAGGTGTTCAGAGGCAAAGGCAGATCGGCGGATAGCCAGTCTGTCTCGAGTTGTTCAAACTCTGCACGGATTTCCGCGATCTCATCGGGAGAAAAAACCGTCAGAGGGAACAGAAATCCGTCTTCCCAATATTTCTCGGACTGGTTCACCGTCAGGGCGTGGGGTGAGTTAGCTGATTGCGGCATGAGGCACCTCTTGAATGATGGTTCACGCAGGATAGGCCGGAACGCCACATAGTCAGCGCACAACCTCTTGCCCGTTAGGCTAAGTTCAGCTTAGCCTACCCCCATGTCGTCCCGTATTCCCTCGCTCAACTGGCTACGCGTGTTCGAGGCCGCCGCCCGTACCGAAAGCTTTGCCCGCGCGGCCACGCAGTTAAACATGTCGGCTGCAGCCGTCAGCCAGCAGGTGAAAGCGTTGGAAACGCGACTGGGCACGCCGCTGTTTCACCGCCACGCCCATGCCGTAACCCTGACCGAGGCAGGACGGGCCTATCTGCCATCGGTTCAACAATCGCTGCTGATGCTGGAAACCGCCACCACAGGGCTGTTCGGTGAAACGCGGGAACAGCGGTTGTTTGTGCAATCTCTTCTGCTTTATGCGCACGGCATTCTGGCCAGTGGGCTTCCAGACTTTCACGCTTCGCATCCGCAGATCAGTCTGTCTTTGACCACCGGCAATCTGGTTTCAGATTTCGCCAACCAGTTCACCGATTTGCAGATCGTGTTCGGCAATCCGACGCTCTATGGCGCGGACAGTGATGTGTTGTTGCATGAACGCCTGTATCCCGTAGCTCCGCCAGATATCGCCAAACAGGTTCAGCACCCCCAAGATCTGTTCCGGTTCCCTTTGATCGAGGTCTCAACCCACCGCGCCAGCTGGCTGCATCTTTTCGATATCCTGCGCCTGCCGACAGGTCAGGCGCGGTTTTTCTTTGCCGACAATTCCCTGATGGCGGCCGAGATATCGGCCAGTGGCGGCGGCATCGCATTGGCCCGCTCTCCGGCATCAGATCGGATCATGGAATTGTCGGGCCTTGTCCCCTGCCTGCCCGACATTCAGGTGGCGGGTCACGAAGCCTACCATTTGGTCTACCCATCCCGCGCAGCCCTGCGGCCACCGGCGCGTGCCTTTCGCGAATGGCTGCTGGATCACAATGCGGCGGTCCAGACCCGGTAACGCCCCTGCCCTGTCACCTCGCGGATCAGGCCGCGCCGGGTGAACCGGTCGATATTCCGCTGTATTGCTGCGCGTGACGCTTTTGTCAGTTCTTCGGCCAGTGGTGCCGAAACCATGGGCCAAGCCGTCAGCACATCGATCAGCAAAGGCGGTGTCCGGCCGCTCAGCCCGCTGGTCGCCTCGCGCGCGCGGTGTTCCCAGGCGCTGACCCGATCAAGATGCATCAGCGCGGCCAGGGTCGCCTGCCCTGCCCCTCTGATCCAGGCCGAAAGCTTTTCGTTTACCTCGCCTGCCCCACGCAGCGCCCCGGGACCGGACAGCGCCAAAGGCATGAACATCGCCCCGCCCCGCCCCATCGTTGCCGCGTGGCGGGCCGCGATAATTGCGGCTTCGGTATCCTGCCCGATCCCCTGGGACAGCGCGCGCCAGGCATGGAACCCCATGGCCGCCTGCGTCACCGGATGCAAGCCTTCGGCATTGCGCATCACTTCTGCCAGATCGGCCACTGCCTCGGGGATGTCTTCGATACCTTGCGCCATGCGATCCAAAAAGGCGGTCAGGCCAATTTCCCACCCATCCGAAGACGGGCCCGGTCCGGAAGTTAAACGCCGTACCGCCCAACCGGCCCGAAACAAAGCCTGAACGTCATCACCGGTTGCACCGATCCGCAGACCGGTCCACAACGCCAGCCGGTCAACACTGATCCGGTCCCCGGTCCACCAGCCCAGATCGGATACATCCATCAGCGCCAGCCGATGCGTCCATCCATCCGGCCCGGCCCGCAACCTCTCATCCAAAGCACCGAAAATTGCCGCCAGGTCGGCCAGTTCAAAAGACAGCTCGGCCTGTGCCGCACACCAATCGCGCGGATCGAACAGCAAACGGCGATCCACTTTCGGGCCTGGGGGCAAAAAATCCTCGACCGCCTCCTCATCCTCGGGCGGCAAAAACCACAAGTCATCGTCTTCGGGTGGGTCCACATCATAGATACTGGGAGGGCCTACCGCATCGGCGTCCTCATCCGGATCAGGCATGACGGGCTTTTTCTTCATACCCATTATATTTCGAGGATTTGCCCCGCTTTACAAGACGTTTTTGCGCATTACGCGTTTAACCCGCAAATCTTTCAGTAAGAAAATCCAGCTGACCGCTCAGATCGGTCTGATCGTTGCTGCCGATCAGCATGTAGCCATATCCGTCCTGCGCCCAGTTGGCTGTGGCCAATCCGCTCAGCACGGCCTGTTGCACGTCCTTGTTCGGCGCGCCCTCACCCTGTCGGATGACACAAAAGGCAAAGGGCCGACCTTCCGCATCGGCAAACACCACCTGAACCAACGGCTTGCCCTTAAATGACAGGACCTGCGCGCGTTTCAGCTCCATCCCCGGCAGGGTTTCAAGCTCTTCGCGGTTCAACGACCGACCCAGCTGTGCCTCAGCCTGCGCGAACTGCTCGTCTAAAGCCTGAGAGGAACTGTCCAGCGACGCAATCGTCTCCGGCACATAGAGCGACTGGTAAATCGCTGCCTGTTGAACCCAGCCCAGCGGCTCGGGGCGCGTCGCCCAAAAGGTCGCCGACGCGGCAATGATCGCGACCGAAGCCGCAACGGCAAGCAGACGCAGCCCACCACCGGCTCGCACGACCGGGACCACCGGCTGTGGCAAATCAACCTGGGGCGTTTCCACTGGCACACGTTCGAAAACCGCCTGCACCACAGGTGCGAACGGGTCCAGCGCCATCAGGCGCTGTTCCAATGCGGGATCCGCCTCAACCGCGCTTTCGATCGCGGCGGCTTCGGCCTCATCCAGCTTGCCTTCCAGATACGCCATCAGCGTCTCATCGGAAAACTTCATTTGCCACTCCGTCGAACGGCGTCTGCCGCCTCATGCTGCATCACAGTTTTCAGTTTCTGCCGGGCATTGGACAGCCGGCTCATGATAGTTCCTATCGGCACCTCCAGCAACGCGGCGGCTTCGCGGTAGCTATAGCCCTCGACGAACACAAGCACGACCGTCTCCCGCTGCGCCTCTGGCAACTGCATCACTTTTGTAAACACTTCAGTGGCGAAAATATTCGTTTCTGAATCGTTTCCGGGTGCAATTAAGTCTGCTTCGGGTGTCACGGAAAGCGCTTGCGCCTTGCGAACCGAACGCGCCCGCACCTCATTCAACCAGATCGAGCGGCAGATCGTCATCAGCCAGCTATCCAGCCGGTCATGTGACGTGACCTGGTGGTGTCGTTCCAACGCGCGCAGACATGTGGATTGTAGCAGATCGTCGGCCACGTCGGATGCGCCGGACAGTGCCAGCCCAAACCGCCAGACGCGTTTCGAATGCATCTGGATCGCGCCGCGCACGGCCTGTTCCGAACTAATCTCACCACCCATCGAATAAATCGCGACCTGTGTGTGTTTGCTTTCCACGGACCGGGCCCGCGGGGTCAGGACTGACATAACCCGAGGAGGAAAGAAATGAAACTTCTGTTGAAGGCAGTCACGATTGCGTCGGCAATTGTTGCAACCCCGCCGCTGGCGGACGGCTGGACCCTTGTCCCCGAAGGATCGCATCTGGCCTATGGGACCATCAAGAAAGACACCGTGGGCGAGGTCAATTCCTTCACCAATCTCAGCGGTCATGTCAGCCCGGACAGCAAGGCCGAGATTCAGATCGACCTGTCCTCGGTCGAGACCAATATCGACATCCGTAACGAACGCATGATCGAGCATGTGTTTCGCAAAGCGGGCACCGCTGGGCTGACGGCCACGTTTGACATGGCCAAGGTCTCGGGTCTGGGCGTTGGCGAAACAACTACGGTCGACGCCGAGGCCGTGTTGTCCTTAATCGGAACGGATGTGGCCTTCGACGCCGAGATGTTTGTGGCCCGTCTTTCCGAAACCTCGGTGATGGTGTCGACCAACGACATGGTTTTCATCAGCACCGAAGACGCAGGCGTGAATGCGGGTGTCGACAAACTGATGGAGCTGGCCAGCCTGCCCGGCATCACCCGTGCGGTTCCGGTGACAGCCCGGCTGATATTCAACATGGACGGCGAACAGGCCGCCGTATCCTCTGCCGCCCCGGTGGCCGTTGCCGCTGTTGACGGCGATATCAAGGCGGGCAAGAAAGTGTTCCGCAAATGCAGCGCGTGCCACAAGCTTGAGCAAGACCGCCACACCGTCGGTCCATCGCTGCACGGGGTTATCGGCGCCACAGCCGGACAGGCGGACGGGTTCCGGTATTCGGCCCAATTGCAAGAGTCGGGCATCATCTGGACCGCTGACACCCTGACCGCGTTCCTGTCCGACCCGCGCGGCACGATCCCCGGTAACAAGATGCAGTTTCCCGGCCTGAAAAAGGACGAGGATATCACCAACCTGATCGCGTACCTGCAGGCCGAAGCGCAGGGCTGATCCCGAACCCGGCTAAAACTGGGTTTCCTTTGCCCGCTCTGCCACGCTATCCCTTGTCTCAACCACGATGAGGGAGACGCAGGGCATGAGCGAAACGGTCAAACTGTCATTGGACGAAATCCGAGACCTCAGCCTTTCTATTTTGACCACGTCTGGTTTCGGGCCAGATCATGCCGCGGCGATCGCCGATACGCTAACCACCTGTCAAATCGACGATTGCCAGTCACATGGATTGTTCCGCCTGTTCATGTGCGCCGACACGATAAAAGCGGGGCAGATCGACGGGCATGTAGAGCCAGTCCTTGAACCGTCGGATAACGCAGTTGTTCGGGTTGATGCGCAGGGCGGGATGTCCCTGCTGGCGTTCGAAAAAGCACTGCCGGTTTTGATCGAAAAAACCCACACCCACGGCATCGCCGCCATGGCGATCAACCGGTGTTTCCATTTCTCGGCACTCTGGCCCGAGGTGGAGCGTCTGTCCGCGGTCGGTCTGGCGGCGATGGCGATGGGCCCCAGTCACGCCTGGGTTGCCCCAGCCGGCGGCACGCGTGGTAGCCTTGGCACCAACCCGCTGGCTTTCAGCTGGCCGCGTCAGGGCAAAGACCCGTTTACCTTTGATTTCGCCACCAGCGCTTTTGCCCGCGGAGAAATCGAGCTGTACCGCCGCGCAGGTAAACCCCTGCCCGAGGGTGTGGCAATCGACAAGCACGGCAACCCGACCACCGATCCGCAGGCCGCGATGGACGGAGCCATGCTGACCTTTGGCAGTTACAAAGGTTCGGCCCTGTCGATCATGATCGAGCTACTGGCTGGCCCGCTGATTGATGACCTGACCAGCCTGGAAAGCATGGAATACGCAAATGGCGCAGGCGGCGCGCCTTATCATGGGGAAATCCTGCTGGCCTTCGATCCTGCACAGCTCAGCGGCGGTCGGGTCGATGAGAATGATACCCGTGCCGAACGTCTGTTTGCCGATATCACCGACCAGGGCGCCCGCCTGCCCTCGCAACGGCGCTTTGCCGCGCGGGCCCGCAACACCGAACGCGGCTATGTCGAGATTTCCAAAACCCTGCATGATGATCTGCAGGCTTTGGCCGAACAGGCTCAGGCACGCTAAAGCCCCTTTCCCTTGGCGATGCGGCTGGCTAAGAAGTCCCTCCAGACATATTCAGGAGGCCCCCTTGGACCGCATCGCCCGCACCATCGCCACCGAAATTAACGCCCGCACCGAACAGGTGGGGGCCGCGGTGAAATTGCTGGACGAAGGGGCCACCGTGCCTTTTGTCGCCCGCTACCGCAAAGAGGTGACGGGTGGGCTGGACGATACCCAACTGCGCACCCTGTCCGACCGCCTGACCTATCTGCGTGAACTGGAAGCGCGGCGCGAGACGATCCTGGGCTCGATCAAGGACCAGGGCAAGCTGACCGACGATCTGGTCAAATCCATCGCGCAGGCCGACACCAAGGCGCAGCTGGAAGACATTTACCTGCCCTACAAACCCAAGCGCCGCACCAAGGCGATGATCGCCCGCGAGAATGGGCTGGAACCCTTGGCCGACGCAATTCTTGCGGATCGGTCGGCTGACCCAGAAATTCTGGCGCAGGGATATGTCACCGAAGCAGTGGCAACCGTCAAAGACGCGCTGAACGGCGCGCGGGACATCATCACCGAGCGGCTGACCGAAAACGCCGCCCTTCTGGGTGAGCTGCGCAATTTCATGCAGCGAGAGGCCCTGCTGACTTCAAAGGTAATTGACGGCAAGGAACAGGAAGGCGCGAAATTCAGCGACTATTTCAGCCATTCGGAGCTTTGGGCAAAAACTCCGTCGCATCGTGCGTTGGCGATGCTGCGGGCCTCGAAAGAGGGGATCGTTACGCTGGATATCGCGCCTGAACCCGAAACTGGCGCCGCCCGTGCCGAAGCGATTGTCGCCGCGCACCTGCACACACGTGGGGTCGGTCCCGGAGATCTGTGGCTACGCAAGGTGGCGGGCTGGACCTGGCGGGTGAAACTGTCGCTGTCGATGATGGTCGAACTGATGGCGGATCTGCGCAGCCGGGCGCAGGATGAGGCTATTAATGTTTTCTCCCGCAATCTCAAAGATTTACTGTTCGCGGCCCCGGCGGGCGCAAAGGCAACCCTGGGTCTGGACCCCGGCATTCGAACCGGCGTCAAAGCTGCGGTGGTGGATGCCACGGGTAAAGTGGTTGCGACCGATACGCTTTATCCCTTTCAGCCCAAGAACGATCTACGCGGCGCGCAGGCCGCCATTCTGAACCTGATCGCTGCGCAAAAGATTGAACTGATCGCCATCGGCAATGGCACCGCCAGCCGGGAAACCGAGAAACTGGTGGGTGATACGTTGAAACTGCTGCCAAAAACAGCTTCAGCCCCGACCAAGGTTGTTGTGTCCGAGGCTGGCGCATCGGTCTATTCCGCCTCTGAACTGGCGGCGCGTGAGTTTCCCGATCTTGACGTGTCGCTACGCGGCGCGGTTTCCATCGCCCGTCGGCTGCAGGACCCACTGGCCGAACTGGTTAAGATCGAACCCAAATCCATTGGGGTCGGCCAATACCAGCATGATGTGGACCAGCACAGGCTGTCGCAATCTCTGGCCTCGGTGATCGAAGATGTGGTGAACGCGGTGGGGGTTGATTTGAACACGGCCTCGGCCCCCCTGCTCTCTCATGTCTCGGGGTTGGGGCCCGGCCTGGCCGAAGCGATTGTCATGCATCGCGACATGAATGGCGCATTTCAATCACGTAAAGAGCTGCTGAAAGTCGCCCGCCTCGGCCCACGCGCTTATGAGCAAAGTGCAGGCTTTTTGCGCATACGCGACGGGTCGGAACCTCTGGACGCATCGTCAGTTCACCCCGAGGCCTATGACGTGGCCCGCCGGGTTGTCTCGGCTTGCGGGCGCGACATCCGTCAGATCATGGGTCACGACGGCGCGCTTAAGGGGTTGCGCGCGGAACAATTCGTCGACGACACCTTCGGTCTGCCTACTATACAGGACATTTTTGCCGAGCTGGAAAAGCCTGGTCGCGACCCTCGCCCCAGTTTTGTCACCGCCTCGTTTACCGACGGTGTCGAAAACATCACCGACCTGAAACCGGGCATGGTGTTGGAAGGCACGGTGACAAATGTCGCCGCCTTTGGCGCGTTTGTGGATATCGGGGTGCATCAGGACGGGCTGGTCCATGTCAGCCAATTGGCCGACCGCTTCGTCAAGGACCCGCACGAGGTGGTCAAGACCGGACAGGTCGTCAAGGTCACCGTGGTCGAGGTGGATGTCCCACGCAAGCGAATTGGCCTGACCATGCGCAAGGATGGCGGAACATCAGCCCGCGAAGATCGGGCCAGTCGAGGACCGAAAAAGAATTTCAGCTCATCAAAACCTAAAGGATCGCAGCGCGCAAAATCTGACAGTAATGCACACAACAACGCATTTGCGGATGCGCTGAAATCAGCCATGAAGAACCAATGATGGATTGGGTCGATGCTCTCCGCCACAATTAAAGACGCTTAGGCGAACGCTTCCGGTTCAAGTTCTTCCCAAAAATCGAATATGGCGTTGGCGTTCAAACCCGAGCGCCAGCCGTGAGCTCGGAAGTGTTCCCGGTCCAAGTCATTATCAAGCCCGGCCATGAACAAGCGTTTATCCGCATCTCTCTGCGTTGGGTTTCGTCGCGAAACCAGCTCCTCAACAATGGACAATTTCCGCGAGCGCTCAGCGCGTTCAACCGTTCGGGCTGCATAGGCCTGCTCCTCCTGTGCTTTTTCGGCGTCTCGAATTCGGGCGGCTTCAATGGCCTCGGGACTGGGTTCTGCGGGTGTTTCCTTTTCAGGCGGTTGAAAATCATCGCGCAGAGCCGCAGACAAATATCCAACCGTTGATTTTACACCGCCCTGCCCGCTTACGTAGTCCAATTTTTGCTGCACGTATTCTTCGCCATGTTCGGCAATCCATTGGCGCGCCAACCGGTCGGACACCCCCTGCTTGCGCAGCGTCTTATAAACTTTCAGATTCCGAACACCGTCGCTGTCATCAATTTCGAACATCGCCTTCTGTGGATTGCCTTTGATCCGAAACCGGATATCCGTAACTGTGCGGCCTTTTTTCTGAAACTCTGGCTCTATCAGTATGTCCGAACTTTTGTTTACCTCAGCCACGGCGGGTTTGATGATCTTGGCATTGAGATGTTTGAAGCTGCCGTAATAGTCGCTACCGTCTACCCCCATGAGTTTACGGAACACGTCCAGCGCCCACCAGCCCGTAGAACCGGTTCTGACAAACCTATAACAATTCTCATACAGCGCCAGGCCATGCCCAGAGCTAAAGTTCCTTTGGATCTGCACATTGATCAGGGCATAGATTTTCGGATCGTAAAGCTTTTGGGCCAATGCCGGGGAATAGGCGTATTCACAAACCCCGTTCTTCAACTTGGCAAAGCTGAGCAATGAGGACACGCCCCATTCTTGTCGGCCCTGCTCATCCAACATATCCCATTCCGCGACGGTCTCGGCCAGCGCTCGCAAACTCGCCCGCAGCGTATCGAAGTCGTTTGAATTATAGCCGACCATCATCGCAAGTGTCCGCGCGTCAATGGTATGTGTCTGCGCCGAGGTCAGTGCGTCATACGCGTTCAACAACAGGACATTCGAGAGCTTACGCTGCAACAGAGTAAGCTTGCCGCTGATGTGAATTGCGGCGACGTTTTTCTTGACCGTCTCCCGGCGCAATGCACCAGAGAGCTGATCCATATCCAATTGTGTATCCGGCATGATTCTGCCTGGCTGCTCGTTTTGGTATTTCTTGCACAAAAAGTACCCATGGATCAATTCTATTTGGGTACCCAAATACAGGAAAGGGGGAATCCTGTATCTGGGTACCTGACCTGAAAATCCCCGCAGTTATCCACAGAACCGAAGCGGGGGTCGCCCAATTAGCGGGTTTAACATGTACTGCGACCCGGCGAAAAATGAAAATTTAGGGTCTAATCCGGTCGAAATTTCAGTGTCCTGCGAATCGGCTCCCTTCTTCCTGAAACTCGGCACCCAGCAACCTGTAGACGGGTACCTTTGATACCGAAATCGGGTCCCCTTCATACCGTAAACAGGCACTGAAGTGAGTTTAGAATATTGGTTTTAATAATTATTTTCTTGGTAAAGATTCTAAAACTTCTAAAATAAATAAACTCTTTGTTGGCCCTGGTGTTGTCTTTTTTACTGGTTTCGTCACGAAACCCACTCAAGGTGGCGTATTCTGTGGAAAACTCTTACTCAGAGGATAGCGTCGTTCGAAAATGTTCGCTATGTTAGGCAATATACGCCGCTAAGGCGAACATTATCCGAGGCATCGACAGTGAATAAATCTAACCAACCTCCTCTGCCGCCCTATTTGAATCTGGATCCAGAGCTAGCAGCGCAAAAGTTGCCTGATCCTATCGGAACTTCTCGATTCGCCAAAGCGGCCACATTCTGCGCAAAAGGGCGCGAAGACCTGGCGCGACGTGGGTATGCTCCGGACGGCGAAAAAAGACTGCGTAGATTTTCCATCTGGGAGATCACCAAATACCTGATCCCCGTCGCTCCAGCGCATCTGCGCCGGGTTCTCAAGGCCAATCCCGAACTGCCACAGGGCGAAGGCGAGGCTGGCTCCAAATGGTTTACGTTGGAGGAAGTATTGACCCTCCGACAACACTTTGCAGCCGAGGGTGTCAGCACTAAGGAATACTTGCCCTACCGACCAGATGGCCTTCCTGCAAAGGTTGTTGCTGTGGCCAATTTCAAAGGCGGTGTTGGTAAAACATCAACAGCTGCGCATCTGGCAATGTCAGCTGCACTGGATGGATACAAAGTATTGGTTATCGATCTGGACAGTCAGGGCTCGATGACCTCAATTCTGGGTGGAAGTGTTGCAGATGAATGGCAAACGGTTTTTCCGCTTGTCGCTAAGGATTACGCGCGTGCCGTGCAAGAGGAAAACCGGGTGCGCAACGCGGCTGGGCAGCCAGAAATCCCCCTGGATGAAACGCTGCAAGAGGCGCTCAATACCCTGCCCCGCGATGTTATCCAGAAAACGCATTGGCCCAATATCGACCTGATCGGTGCCCAGTTGAACCTGTATTGGGCCGAGTTTCAGATACCTGTTTGGCGCATGGGTTTGCGCAGTTGGCCGCTTTGGGATGGTTTGACCAACTTTCTGCAGGATGAAGGAGTGTTGAACGATTACGACATTGTTTTCCTCGATACGCCTCCTGCACTTGGGTACCTAACGATCAACGCGCTGGCTGCGGCCGACATTTTGCTTGTGCCGCTGGGAGCCTCGTTCCTTGAATTTGATTCAACGGGCCGGTTCTTTGACATGCTCTATACGACTTTTGCCAGCATCGAGGACGGTGAAAACGCGGCGCAAAGGGCGGCTGGTTTGCCCGAGCTCAAGTTTGAATGGGACGTGGTCAGGGCCATAATCACCCGGTTTGATGCCAGCCAGCAAACCGATATGGCAAATGTCATTCAGGCCTATTTCGGGGATTTCATGAATGCATACCGTCAGGACTATACCGCTCTGGTCGGTCAGGCGGGTGAGCAGGTCAACGGGATCTATGAAGCGGATTACAGGGACTTCAATCGCGATACGTATGTACGAGGTCGGGAAACATTCGACCGGACCTACGCAGAATTCAAACAGGTCTTGATTGGCTGCTGGTGGCGCGACGCTCAGATGGAAGGAAACGCAGATGGCTAAACGCAGAAGACTGACCGCTCCGGACACGTCAGAATTGGAACAGCTTGAGGCTGGTTTCGCCGCGAAACCGTCGATCAGCCCGTTTGAAACCAAATCATCGACGCCTCCGATTGCACAGGTTGCGGCTGAGGCGGCAACGCTCAACGGCATGGCAGCCGTGACGGATCGACTTGCCCTGGCGCAGGATCAAGGCGATGCGGCCCGATGGCGCGATGCGCAGGATGCCGGGCTGGTGGCGGAAATGCTGTCGCTGAATCAAATTGATGCCGATTTCATTCGTCGCGACCGGATGGTTGAAGATGAAGAAGCCATGGCGGAACTTCTGGAGTCGTTGCGCGTTCACGGGTTGCGCACACCGATTGAGGTCACGCGCGACGGCGAAGGTTACGGGTTGATTTCTGGCTTCCGGCGATTGAATGCATTCCGGCGCCTGGCCGAGACCGATCCGCGGTTTTCCGAAATCCCAGCCTTTGTCCGAGAGGCCGGTTCGGGGCAGGGCGCCTATGTCTCAATGGTCGAGGAAAACGAACTCAGAGCAAACCTCAGCCCATATGAACGTGGACGCATCGCCGTTTTGGCCGCAGGGCAGGGGGTTTTTGCATCGACAGAAGCCGCTGTTGACATTTTGTTTGCGGCTGCGTCCAAGGCAAAACGATCCAAGGTTCGTAGTTTTGCGGTGGTGCATGAAGCACTCGGAGATTTGTTGCAGCACCCGATCGCCTTGTCCGAAAAAGCCGGTTTGAAACTGGCGACCGCATTGCGGGAGGGGGCGCAACCCCAATTGCGTCAGGCTTTGGCCGAGGTAGGCGAGTTGGACCAAAAATCGGAATGGGCGTTGCTGGAAGCCGCCCTAAGGACGTCACCTGCCCCTGTGAAAGACAAGGCGAGGGGAGGGCGTCCACAACAGGTTCAGCGCCTGGCTCCGGTAGCGTTGGCCGGAGGCGGCGACATTCTGGCCGAAGTGTCCGCAGGCGAATTGCGCCTTCGTATTCGTGGAATGGATATCCCTGCCGAAGACGCGCAGAACATCGTTGAAAGGTTGGCCGATTACCTGCGTGAGTTTCGCGGCGAAACATAAAGCAGAAAGTTGAGATAGGGCCGCATACTAAGACCAGCTATGTGGTGCGCAAAATGACTTATTTTTGCGCACCAATAGGGCCGAGCGTCTGGCACCTTAGGAAGCTGGGGTTCCACGTAATGTGCCAACGGTTGTGAGGGTCATGCCGTACCCGTATGAAACGGAAACTTGGTTCTCAGGACGTCAAACGGGACGGGTTCGGAATGGCTGACCGCCGTTCGATCAGCTGACCGTCAAGCCGTTCGGCGCTGGGTCTTTCCTGATCCGAAATCCAGCGTGCGAGGGCGACGGCGGCTTTCTCGCCCATTTGAGACACCGGCAAATGCACTGTGGTGATGGCAGGTACTGCGACAGCAGAACTGGGCAGATCGTCGACCCCAACCAGAGAGATCTCATCGGGCACGCGGACACCCTCGGCCTGAAGACCGAACAAAACCCCCAAGGCAACGACATCTGAAAGGCACAAAATGGCCTCCGGTTTTTGAGCCTGCCCGCAGATGCGTTTGGCACTTTCCGCGCCGCCACGAAGGCTGATCTGGGTCTCGTAGCAGGTTAGCTCTCCGTCCCAGGGCAGGGCGTGCAGCCCGGAAAGACGTGCACGTGTTCGGTCATTGTCATGCACCGGACCGTGTACAACAGCTATGTGACGATGCCCAAGGTCGGCAAGATGCTGCAAGGCAAGCTGAGCCACCGCTTCGTTGTCATACCCGATGGTCGGCAGAGGGTTTGTTGCGTCAAAAAAGGATGTGATGATCGTCGGCAGCGTTGTCCTGTCGATCAGGTCGTGCAGCGCGCCACTGTGAGTGGCACCGGTGATGATCAAACCTTCGGCCCCGATATCAACAAGGCTTTGCGCTTTGTCGGCTTCGATTTCGAGGTCCGAGTCTGTTGTCGCCACAACAAGGGACAATTGGTGCGCAGAAAGCTCACGCTCTAGCGCGGCAAGGAACCGGGCAAAGATCGCATTGTCCAGCGTTGGCACCAATGCCCCGACAAATCGGGTGCGGCCGGAATTGATCGCCCGTGCAGCGGCGCTGGGTACGAATTTCAACGCGTCAATGGCAGCCTGGACTTTCTCAAGCGTGTCTTTCTTCACCACGCCCGGTTCATTGAGAACCCGTGACACCGTTGCAACCGATACGCCCGCAGCTTTGGCCACGTCTCTGAGATTTGAGCGTTTTTTGGGTTCAGGGCTTTTGGGCTTCACCGTTTTCTGGGTCCGTTTCTGCGGTCGTTTAAGAAAGTGTTGACATATGTAACTAGTTTCAGCAACCTTTGTAACTAGTTACATTTTGGGTTTCTGGCTGCATCATGAACGGATCTTCAGTCCTACATACGTTCTCGAATACGGGGTTTGACGGCCCCGGTCGGCGGTTTCCGGGCTTTCCGAAACTCTCAGACGCGCGGACGCATATCCTGGCCCCGCGTGAGGCCATTCAGCTGAAGATGTCTGCTGGGGATTTGCTGTCGATAGAAGGGGTTGGCCCGGCGCAACCTCTGGATTTGACGGCCTTTGACGAGGTAGGGCAACCAATGCTGGCAACCTTGGGGTTGACGGCAAACGGACAGATCGCGGTGGCCGATTTTGACAGTGCCCGGTTTTCAGGATGGATCGCCATGCAGGGCGGGGCGGAACCGGTTCCGGGTCACAGGTTAGATCAAGTGACCGATCCAGTGATTCTGCGCGCCGACACATCCGTTACGGTCTGGGTGATCCGCCCTAATGAACGTGCGGGGTTGATCGAAGGTGCTGGGGCCGGATGCGTTACGGTTCAACACAAATCATCCACTGCGCAAGCCCTGCATCTGCCACCTTTGCTGGGTGATACTCGCGATGAATTCACCGTACCGCGGGGTCGGGCGATTGCCTATGAACTGAAGGCCGGAGAGTTTGTTCAGATCATCGACGTCGAAGGCCAGCAATGTTCAGATTTCATGGCGCTGCGCGCTGATGGGCTGGATCGGGGTGACGAGTGGATGATCGACTCGACCGCCACCCGTTCGATGGTGCGGCGCGCATTTCCGGGGCCGGGGTTGCTGGACAAGTTCTATGATCGCGAGATGCGTCCGCTGTTGAATGTCATACAGGACACCTGCGGGCGGCACGACACGTTCGGGCTGGCCTGCACAGCACGCGGGTATGAGGAGCGGGGCTTTCCCGGCCATCTGAATTGTTCTGACAACATGTCGAATGCTTTGGCCCCTTATGGCGTAGCACGGCGTGCGGCTTGGCCGGCCATCAATTTCTTTTGGAACACATGGATCGATCCGGCGACTCATCACATCCAGACCGAAGAATCCCATTCTCGTCCTGGGGACTATGTCGCGATGCGCGCGATCGAGGATCTGGTCTGTGTCTCGACCGCCTGCCCGGATGACATTGACCCGATCAATGGCTGGAACCCGACGGATGTGCATGTGCGCATATATCGCCCCGAAACACCGATCCGCCGGGCGGTGGCCTATCGTGAAAAGGAAGATGCCCCGATGTCGATCAGTCAGGAATCCGCATTTCACGACCGGCTCGCCCCGCTGACCCAGCATTTCGCGCCGGCGCGTGATCTGTGGGCGCCGGTCAGCTATCCCGCCCATGGCACGTTGGGAGAATATTGGGCCTGTCGTCAGGCGGTAACGGTTCAGGATATGAGTGGGTTGCGCAAATTCGACATCATCGGCCCGGATGCCGAGACGCTGTTGCAGCTGGCGACCACGCGCAACGTGGCCAAGTTGCCGGTGTGGCGCGGGTCTTACACCTTGATGTGTGACGAAAGCGGGGCCGTGATTGATGACGGCACATTATTCCGCCTCGCGCCCGAGATTTTTCGCTGGTGCTGTGGCTCGGAAGAAAGCGGGCGCGTTTTGCAGACGCTGGCGGATGAACGCGGTTTGCAAGTGCGCGTGCATGCATTGCGCGGTGCGATGCCGAACCTGGCAATCCAGGGTCCGAAATCGCGCGACCTGTTGCGCAAAATTGCCTTTACACAGCCGCATGTGCCCGGGCTGGATCACCTGAAATGGTTTGGTGTCACCGTAGCGCGATTGCGCGACCGTGAGGGCGCACCGTTCATGCTGTCGCGCTCAGGCTATACCGGAGAACTGGGGTATGAGCTCTTCTGCTCCAAATCCGATGCCGTCGCCATCTGGGACGCGGTGATGGAGGCGGGTGAGGAATTCGGGATCACGCCAATGGGATCAGCCGCGTTGGACGTTATCCGGATCGAAGCCGGTCTGGCCGCCGCCAACGCCGAATTCGCGCCAGGCGTCGATGCGTTCGAGGCCGGGTTGGGTTTCGCCGTCGACCTGACCAAATCCGAATTCACTGGAAAGGCTGCGCTGGAACGCAATGCGCGCGAACCGCGCCGGGTACTAAAGGGGTTGCTGATTGGCTGCGATGATGTGCCCGCCCATGGTGCCCCTGTCTTTGCAGGTGAGCGGCAGGTGGGCGTGGTCACTTCGGCCACACGATCACCGATGCTGGAACACGCCATCGCGATGGTTCGGCTGTCGGTCGAACACGCAGAAAACGGCACCGAACTTGAGATCGGACAGCTTGATGGGCGGATGAAGCGCCTGTGTGCCACCGTCTCGGACATTCCATTCATAGACCCGCAACGCAAGCGGGCGCGCGCCTGATGGCGCATGCAACTCAACGCAACGGGAGAAGACATATGAAGAACCTTACATTCACGGCAACCTTGACCATGATCTTGGGCGCAACAACGGCAATGGCGCAGGAAAAGGTCATGGTGGGTGAACCCAGCTGGCCCGGTGCCAAAATCATGAGCCGGGTGATCGGTCAGGTCATCGAAACCCGCCTGGGCGGCGAGGTCGGTTATGCCCCCGGCGCTAACGCGGTGATCTTTGCCGCGATGGATGGTGGGCGGGGTGATATCGACGTACACCCGGACGTCTGGCTGCCGAACCAGTCTTCGTTCACTGATGAGTACGTTGATCAGAAGGGTACTGTTGGACTGTCTTCGGGCAGCTACGAAGGCCGCGCCGGGATTTGCGTGCCGAACTACATGGTCGAAGATCACAATATCAAATCCATCTACGATCTGGCCACGCCGATGGCGCAGGAATTGTTCGATTCAGACGGTGACGGCCTGGGTGAGGTTTGGGTCGGCGCGTCCGGCTGGGCGTCGACCAACACGTTCAAGGTGCGGGTGCGGGACTACGGCATCGAAACCTTCCTGACACCCACCACCGAAGACGAAACCGTGTTTTATTCGCGTCTGAAGGATCAGATCGACCAGCAGAAAGGGGCCGCGTTTTACTGCTATGCGCCGCATTATGTGCATGCCCTCTATGACGTGACCATTCTGGAAGAGCCCGAGCATGACGCGGCCACCTATAAGATGGTGCAGCCGGATCAGGATGCCGATTGGTACAACAAATCCCATGTCAGCACCGGCGAGCCGGTTAAAACCGTGACCGTGGCGCATTCCAAGTCTTTGGAACAGCGCAATCCGGCAGCGGCGTCGTTCTTGGCCAATATCGACATGGATGCGGCCCAGCTTAGTGGTTTGACCTATGAGGTCGTGGTCAAGGGCCGCGAGATTGACGAGGTCGTAGCCGAATGGGTCGATGGTAATGGTGATACCATTGATGGCTGGCTTGGTCTGAAAACCAACTGAAGCCGGTGCGCCCCCGGTGTTTCGGGGGCGCCTTTCAACACTCTCAACAGCGGTGGGGCCAGTATGACAGCGGATATCGCAATTGACGCAAAAGGCGTGTGGAAGGTTTTCGGCGCGCGCTCGCAGGAGGCTTTGAAAGCCATCCACAGCGACGGGCTGAGCAAGGCTGAAGTGCTGGAGCGATTTAACTGTGTTGTCGGTGTGGCCGATGCCAGTTTCGAGATTGAGCGTGGGGAGCTGTTCTGCGTCATGGGCCTGTCGGGGTCTGGCAAATCCACCCTCGTGCGCCATGTGAACCGGCTGCTCGAACCGACGGACGGCCATATCTATCTGGATGGTGACGATGTGATGGGTCTGAATGAGGAAGGTCTGCGCGACTTGCGCAATCGCCGCGTTGCCATGGTGTTTCAAAACTTCGGCCTGATGCCGCACCGCACCGTGCGTGACAACGTGGCGATGCCGCTGGAAATTCGGGGCACTGGCAAGGCCCGCCGCTGGGAAGAGGCGGACCGAGTTTTGGAACTGGTCGAGCTTAACGGCTGGGAAGACAAATACGCGCATGAACTGTCGGGTGGCATGCAGCAGCGTGTGGGCCTTGCCCGCGCCATTGCAGCCGATCCGGAAATCCTGTTGATGGATGAGCCATTCTCGGCCCTTGACCCGCTGATCCGCAAGCAGTTGCAGGATCAGTTCATGGACCTCAGCCACAAGCTGAATAAAACGACGATGTTCATCACCCACGATCTGGACGAGGCCATTCGCATCGGCCACCGCATCGCGATTATGAAAGACGGGCGTATCGTGCAGATTGGTACGCCGGAAGAGATCATTCTCAACCCCGCAGACGATTATGTTGCTGACTTTGTGGCCGGTATATCCAAGCTCAACATGATCTTCGCCCATTCGGTGATGAAACCGGTAGATGAATTCGAGGCCCATCATGGCGAGGTGCCGGAGGATGCAAAAGAAGCGCATCCCGAGATGGATCTGTCCGACCTGATGAACCTTTGTGTCGACGGCCACGGTGTCGTCGCGGTCACGCAGGATGGCAACACGGTCGGGGTGATCAACCGCGCGGGTCTGATCCGCGCCATTCAGGACAGCCAGGCATAAGGGGACCGATATGAAACATGTTGATGTGCAACAGATCCAACCGGAAACCGCTGATCGGCTGAACGGGCTGATCGCCGATTTCGTGGGGCAGGGGCAGGAATACTACCAGAAAACCTTTGCCTATATGATGCAGGCGCCCGGTTATCGGTTCACGCTGAACAAGGCCGCGGCGATCCTGGGACCGATCTGGTTTGGCGCGCGTGGGCTATGGTCTTGGTTTCTGGGCTTTCTGGTGCTGGAAACACTGGCCTATATCCAGATCGGGCTGGGGCTGTTTGGTGACCTTGGTCGCGAGTTCCGTGAACGCGCTGCTCAGATCGAACAGACGTTAGAGCTGCGCCGCCAGCAGATTTCGGCCGCCGAACAATCCGGCTCCGCCACGTTGGAGTCGTTGAAACGTGCGGCGGAATCGCTTGAGGGCGCGTTGATCGGGGCCCAAGAGGCCGCGCGCGGTGCGGATTCCACCGGTGTCACTTATCTTGTGGTGGGGATCGTCCTGTTACTGGCGGTCAAGTTTCTGGCAGCGTCGCTGGCCAACTGGACGCTTGAGGGACAATTCGCGCGGTGGCGCTCGGACACAAGTGTCGCAAATGGCTGGTCGACCCCCCGGATGGTTGTGGCCGCGGCATTGACGGGCATTGTCGTTGTGCTGTCGATGATCAAATTCGCGCAGCCTGACGCTTTGGCGGTGCTGAAGACTTTCCCGACCAATCGCGACTGGCGGTTGAATGTTGGCGACGGGGTGCAGGCGGTTTTTGAGTGGACCAAGACCGCAGGGCGCGGCTTCTTTGACGGGCTGACCTATGGCATGCGCACCCTGCTGGACTGGATTGAGGTGGTGCTTGTCGATACGCCGTGGCCGGTGGTAGCTCTGGTGATCGTCATGCTGGCCTACCTGTCCGCCGGTGCGCGCGTGGCAATCTTTACCGGCGCGGCGCTCGCCTATCTTGGGCTTCTGGATTTCTGGGAAAAGGCCATGACCACAATCGCGTTGCTAGGTGCGGCAGCGCTGATTTCGATCACTTTGGGTATCCCGCTGGGCATTTATTGCGCCCGCCGTCCACGTGCCTTTGCCATCGTGCGGCCTATTCTGGATTTCATGCAGTCGATGCCATCCTTTGTCTATCTGATCCCTGTGGTGGCTTTCATCGGATCAGGCAAACCGGCAGGGGTTGTGGCCACGATGATTTTCGGCAGCCCCCCGGTGATCCGCTTCACCGTTCTGGGTTTGCAGCAAGTGCCGGAAACGGTGCGTGAGGCTGCGCTCGCCTTTGGGGCCACGCCGCGTTACCTGCTGTGGCGGGTGGACCTGCCATTGGCGCACAAGACCATCATGGCAGGCGTGAACCAGACCATTCTGATGTCGCTGGCCATGGTGGTTGTTGCCTCACTGATTGGCGCCAAGGGTCTGGGTGAGGACGTGCTGGAAGCTTTACAGTATGCGGCGGCAGGTCAGGGTATTCTGGCCGGTCTGGCGATCCTGTTTTGTGCGCTGATCCTGGATCGGATCGTGGCCGGTAAGAAGTAGAGATTGAGCAGGATCCAAAGCGATCTGGCCGGGGACTGACCCCGGCCAACGCTTCCCGTTTACGACCAACGTTCGATCAGGCGAATGGCCCAGACCAGAACGATGCCATAGATCACATGCCCAACCAGCGCGACCCATGTGATACCCGTGAAGTTCAAGAAGAACGGCAAACCGGCGATGGTCGTGATACCGCCAATGGCAAATACCCAAAGCCCAAAACCGTAGACTGCTGATCCCACAAAGATGTGGCGGCCTTTGAACAGTGTCGTCCAGATCGGGTTGAAGACGTAGAGCCAGCCAATCGGATAACCAATCAGGCCAACCAGATAAAAGTGAACGAAGTACCCGGCGAAATCGCCGTTGGGCAGACCCAGAGTTCCCAGCAGGCTGCGTGCAAGCCCATGCGGAGACAAATTGGCAAACCCCAATGCCGGGCTGATCAGCTGCCCCCACAGGTCAAACGCATTGGACGCGAAGAAACCTGAAATGAACATCATACCCAAGAGCGGGATGTTGAATCGTGGGAACAGACCCGTCGAAGACTGCGCAGTTTCTGACATCGCCATGGGATGACCTTTCATGCCGTTTGCGTTGCTTTGTCTTCCTTAAATTGTGAAGCAGCGGCTGAATTCAACGGATTGAAAGAGCTTTCACGCACAGGTGACAAAGCGAAGAATTTTGAAACAAACCTGTGGGGATGGCCAGCTATCCGCGGCGTGCGGCTCGCCTCAGCAGCGGGATTTCAAAACGTCCACGACCGCATCAAAGGCCTGTACATCCTGTTCGGCGCGGGCGGTCAAAAGCGCGCCTTCAAGTAAAGCCAAGGTGGCGCGGGCCTCAGCCGCTGGATTTGTCACGCCCGTGATCGACTTGTCTTGCAAGCCCAACTCAAAGATCGCTTCGATCTGTTTGATCACCATGGCACGGAAGGCTTTGATCTTTTCAATCACTTCGTCCGACAGGCTTTCCAGACTGCTGATCAGCGAAACGCACAGGCACAAGGTTTTGCCATCGTTGAGGGCATTTCGGTAAAGCCCGATCAATGCCAGCAATCGTTGCGACGCGGTGTCATGGGCGGCCTCGGCTTTGCGGCATTCGGCCTCAAAGGTCGAGTGATAGCGATCCATCAATGCAGCGGACAGGGCAGCCTTGGTGGGAAAGTGATAGTGGATCGAAGCCTTGCGAATACCCACCGCATCAGCCAGGTCGGCATAGCTGAACCCATCGAACCCGCGCGCGCGGGCGGCGTGTTCGGCAACATCCAGCAAGGCGGTTTTGGTATCGGTCGCCATCTGTGTTCAATCCCTTCCCGAGCTAATCAAAGGCAGCGGTGTTCCCCCTGCCTTTGACACCCTCAAAGCAGTACCGGCCCGGCCCCTAAAAGGCCAGAGGGATCGCGTTTCATGTGCTAGACCGCCGGAGCTTTGGCAAAAGGCAAATGCCCGGTTTTCATCCAGACTTTTGCGCCCTGGGAACCCGCGATGGCTGAAAGGGCCTGGCCTTCGGGCAGGCGTAACCAGCCATCTTTGGTCAGGTCATCGCCGCCAGTGGTGATGGACCCGTCAATGACCAAAAGTTCGATGCCGCCAACGGCGTCAGAGTTGAGAACCGCGCCCGGATCAAGATGAATATAGGTGACGATCTCACGGTCATCCTTGTGCAGGGTGGCGGTCGCAACACCATTTACCGGGGCGGCCAGTTCATCCGCCATGGTCTTGCGGAACTGGGTGCGGTCGTCCAGATCGAACTGCCATAACTTGACGAAGATGGTGCAGCCGGATTCCGATCCGGGCGTATGCGCCGAAGTCGGAGGATTGCGCACATAGGTTCCAGCGGGGAAGTCGCCGTGTTCGTCCTGAAATACACCATCGAGAACGATGAACTCTTCACCGCCAGTGTGGGTATGAGCCGAAAACTTGCTGCCCGGCGCGTACCGCACGATGGTGGTGGCGCGGGCAACTTCGCCGCCGATCCGGTCTAGCATGCGCCGGTCCACACCTTTCATCGGCGAGGCCTGCCACTCAAGCTGATCAGAGTGAACGACGACGCGGGACGAGAAATCCGAGTTGAGTTCCATTGATAGTTTTCCTTTCGACTTCAGTGGCAGGGGCCGGTTCAGGCCGCGATGGACGGGCGCGCCGCCATTTTTGCACGCCATGCCTTTAGATGGGTCAGGTTTTCCGGGATGTCGACCTTGGCGAAGTCGGCAAAGGCCAACCCGGCGAAGGCCGTGATGTCTGCCATCGAGAAAGTGTCGCCAGCAAGATATTCATTCTCGGCCAGAACTGAATCCAGATAAGCCATGGCTTGCCCGGCCACCTCTTTCTGTTTCAAGCCCCATTCAGCACATTGATAGGTTTCAAGATCCGGTCCAAGGCCGGGGGTGGCGTGGTGGAAATATGTGCCGACTGCGTTCAGCAGACCGTTTTCCGCCCGCAGGTTCATCATCGAGATTTGTGCGCGTTCCTTGGCTGTTTCCCCAGTCAGCGATGGGCCGTCGAATGTCGCATCAATATATTCGGTGATCGCGTTGCACTGCGCGATATGTGTGCCATCGGGCAGCTCCAGGCAGGGAACTGCGGCGTCAGGGTTTTTAGCTTTGAATTCAGGGGTGCGGTGCTCGCCGCCCATCACGTCCACCGGGATGAACTCAACTTTGTCCGATGCGCCCTTTTCGGCCAGAGCTATGCGGATGCGGGTTGGGTTTGGGAACCCTTCGATATCATGGATTTTCATAAGTGCGATTCCTTTGGAAGTGTTATCAATGAGAGCATACCTATCAGTAGGTAGGTATTTTTGCAACCTTGATTTAACCCCCACCTCTTGCGGCTAGAAATGCTCTAAAGCGTTGGGGTCTAAGCCCCGCGTAACTGTTTCACCAGAAAGTCGATCAACGCACGAATCCGCGCGGTCAGGTGGCGGTTTTGCGGATAGGCTGCGTAGAGTCCCAGCGATATTGCCTCTTGTGCTTCAAACAGCAATTGCAGACGGCCCGTGTCCAAAAAGGGTTGTGCCGTGTACAAGGGAATCCGGCCTATCCCTAGCCCGTCCGCTGCCATATGCGCCACAGCGCGTGGGGAATTTGCGCGAAAGTTTCCGGATACAGAAACCGCGTATTCTCCGTCCGGTCCTTTGAAAGCCCAATTGTCGATCATGTTGCCGGTGGTCTGTAGTAGACAATTGTGGCTGGACAGGGCGGCGGGCTCTTGTGGCGTCCCGTGTTGCGCCAGATATTCGGGCGACACACAGCAGACGATCCGCATATCCGTCAGCTTGCGCGCCACAAGGTTGGAATCCTTCAGCGTGCCAAAGCGAATGGCAAGGTCGTACCCTTCTTCGACCATTGAAACGTGATGGTCAGACAGGTGCAATTCGATTGTGACTTTCGGATGTTCGGTTTGGAATGGTTTAAACAGATGTATCAGTTCGGCCGAGCCAAACCCGGTTGGCGCGGTGATCCGTATACGCCCCGCCAATTCGGTCTGGCGTTGCTGGACCAGACCTTCCAATTCATCAAACTGGTCCAGCAGGGATAGGCAACGCTCGTAATAGGACCGTCCGGTATCGGTCAGGGTAACACTGCGGGTGGTGCGGTTGAACAGTTGGGCGTTTAGGCGGTCCTCAAGCTGGCCGACATATTTGCTGGCCAGTTTAGTGCTGATGCCGATTTGTTTTGCACCTTCGGTAAACGAAGAATGTGCCGCCACCGCCGCAAAGGTGCGCATGCCTTGGATCGTGTCCATTGTCTACACAACGTTCATAGTAATTCTATAAATGCGTATATTATCGCCTCTGATAAAGCAATCTAAGTTTGGCGCGTAGATGCTGACCTTCAGCCGAACCCCTTCAATCAGAGAAAGAGCTATCAGATGTCCAACGCAATCCGAATTCACAGCTTCCCCCTGTCCGGCCATGCCCATCGTGCCGTCCTGTTTGCCAGCATTGCCGGTATCAATCACGACGTCATCGATGTGGACCTGGCTGGTGGTGAGCATAAGCGCGAGCCGTTTTTGGCGATGAACCCCGCGGGGCAGGTGCCGGTGCTTGAAGATGGTGATGCGGTCATCACCGACAGCAACGCCATTCTGGTCTATCTGGCGCGCAAATATGCACCATCCTATCTGCCTGCGGACCCAGTGCATGAGGCCGAAGTGCAGAAGTTTCTGACCCTCGCAGCTGGTGAGATCGCCTTTGGCCCTGCCGCTGCGCGTTTGATCAATGTTTTCAATGCGCCATTGGACAAGGACTTTACCCACGCCACCGCGGCAAAGGTTCTTGCCAAGCTGGATGCGCATCTTGAAGGCCGCGACTGGCTGGTTGGGGATGCCCCAACAATCGCGGATGTCGCCATCTACAGCTACACCGCGCATGCGCCTGAAGGTGACGTTTCGCTTGAACCTTACGCAAACGTGCGCCGCCTTCTGGCCAATGTCGAGGCGCTGGACGGCTTTATCCCGATGCCTCGCACCGCGGTTGGTCTGAACGCGGCCTGATCCACCCCTTGGCCAGCTGCGCATTTGTGGCTGGTCAACCCGCCCCTGACATATGAGGTCTGCCATGAACGCCCCGACCGCATCAGATACATCGCCTTTCCACGCAGGTGAACGGGATATGCAATCCCGCATTGGTAAACGGGAAAAGATGGAGGCTGTTGGCCGGAACTACATCCGCCCCTACATGCCCGATCAGCATCGAGAGTTCTTTGGCAAACTGCCTTTTCTTGTCGTGGGCAGCGTCGATCCCGACGGTTGGCCCTGGGCGTCGATGATCTCGGGTCGGCCGGGGTTTATCCATTCACCGCATGACCGTCGGCTTGATGTTGACGTCCAGCCTCTGCCAGACGACCCGCTGCGTATGGCGCTGAAGCTCGGCGCGCCCATCGGTGTCGTCGGGGTCGAACTTTCTACCCGGCGTCGTAACCGTATGAATGCCACCGTGGGTCGGATAGAAAACAGCGGTTTCTCTCTGGATGTGGTGCAGTCTTTCGGAAATTGTCCGCAGTACATCCAGACCCATGATGTTACCTTTGTCCGAGAGCCAGACGCCAACATCACCCGCCCTGTCGATCGGTTGCTTGAGCTGGACCAAAAAGCCCGGGACATGATCGCGACGGCGAATTCGTTTTATGTCGCCAGCCACGCCAACACCCCCGACCATACAGGCGTCGATGTTTCGCATCGGGGCGGACGGTCAGGGTTTGTTCGGGTTGAGGGCAACAGCCTGCTGGTTCCTGATTTTGCAGGCAATAACTTCTTCAACACGCTGGGCAACTTTCTGGTGAACCCGCGGGCGGGTCTGCTTTTCCCGGATTATCAGACCGGCGATGTGCTGATGCTGACTGGGACGGTTGAGGTGCTGTCAGAAGACCATCCCGATATCGCGGGCTTCCATGGTGCAAGCCGGGGTTGGTGGTTTCATCTGGACCACGGTCTGCGCCTTCATGACGCGCTGCCGTTTCGGGCTGAATTTCTGAAGTTTTCGCCCAACAGCCTGATGGCGGATGATTGGCAAACTGCCGAGGCCAGGAAAGAGGCCGAAGCGCTGCGCCGTCAGTGGCGAACGCTGCGGGTGGCTGCGGTTAAGGATGAAAGCGACGTGATCCGGTCTTTCACCTTCGAGGCCACGGATGACTTGCCTCTGTTGCCGTTTGAAGCAGGTCAGTTTCTGACACTACGTATTAGCCCTGATGGCGCGGGGCCGGTAACGCGGACCTACACGGTATCCTCGGCGCCCGGCGATGCGGGGTACCGGATTTCCGTCAAGCGCGAACCGGGTGGCGTGATGTCAAACAATTTGCACGAAACACTGTCGGTTGGCGATCTGGTCGAAGCCAAAGCCCCGAAAGGTCAGTTCTTTCTGGATGCGTCTGAATCCCGGCCTGCTGTGTTGTTTGCGGGCGGGGTCGGCATCACGCCGATGATGTCAATGACCCGCCATGTGATGCACGAAGGCGCGCGGACCCGCCACACGCGCAACCTGACCATATTCCACGCCGCCCAAACCGTGGCGCAGCGCGCCTTTCACACCGAATTGCATCAGGCGGCGGCCAACAGCAGCGGCAAGATCCGCTATGTCTCGGTTGTTTCACAGCCCGAGGAAGGTACGCTCGAGGGGGTGGATTTTGACACCAAGGGTTACGTCACACCCGAGCTGATCCAAGATACGCTGCCTCTGGATGACTATGATTTCTTTCTGTGTGGCCCGGCGCCTTTCATGCAAGCGATCTATGACATGCTGCGCGATCTCGGCGTTCGGGATGGCCGGATTTTTGCCGAAGCCTTTGGCCCTGCCGCATTGACGCGGCGCGCTGACGGGATCGCCACCGCATTCCAGCCCGAGCCTGAGGCCGAGGCAGCCAATGTGGAATTCAAAGCCAGCAATCAAAAGGTGCCTTGGGCGCAAGGCGACCCGACCCTGTTGGAAGTGGCCGAGGCGCAGGGATTAACACCATCTTTCTCATGCCGATCTGGATCATGCGGCAGCTGTCTAACCCGCAAGATCGCCGGTCAAGTTGCCTATCGCACCGAACCATCAGCTGAACATTCAGAAGACGAGGTGCTGATCTGTTGCGCCGTGCCCGCCAAGGGGTCGGACACGGTTGTGCTGGATCTCTGAGGTGAAAGGTTTTCGGGACATTGTCCTATGCGCCGGGTAAAAAGGTCTGATGACACCCGCGATCATTTAAGGAAACCCTATGACTGATGCTACACTCAGAACCACATCGGGCAATGGCCGGATCTATGACAGTGTCCTCGACACCATCGGAAATACCCCGACGATCCGCATCAACAACCTGGGGCCCGAGACCGTCAACCTGTTCGTGAAATTCGAGGCGTTCAACCCCGCCGGATCGGTCAAGGATCGTCTTGCCGTCAATATCATCGAGGCCGCACAACGCAGCGGTGCCCTGAAACCTGGCCAGACAGTTGTCGAAGCCACCAGCGGCAATACCGGTATCGGTCTGGCGATGGTCTGCGCGCAAAAGGGTTATCCGCTGGTTGTGACCATGGCCGAGAGCTTTTCGACCGAGCGGCGGCGCTTGATGCGCATGCTGGGGGCAAAGGTTGTTCTGACGCCAAAGGCGGAAAAAGGCTTTGGCATGTACCGCAAGGCTGTTGAATTGGCCCAGGAACACGGCTGGTTTCTGGCGCGTCAGTTCGAAACCCAGGCCAATGCCGAGATCCACGCCGCAACAACCGCGCGGGAAATTCTGGGTGACTTCAATGGCGACAGGCTGGACTATTTCGTGACCGGCTATGGCACCGGCGGCACGGTCACCGGGGTGTCGCGTGTTTTGCGCGCCGAGAGTCCTGAGACCAAAATCATCCTGACCGAACCGGCCAACGCGCAGTTGGTGGGCAGCGGCGTCGCGACTGAGCGTGGCAAGGACAGCGACCCCGTCTCAAGTCACCCCGCGTTCGAGCCGCATGTCATTCAGGGCTGGACGCCGGACTTTATCCCCGCGGTTTTGCAGGAATCCATCGACAACAGCTATTTTGATGAGCTGATCCCGGTGGCTGGTCCGACAGGGGTTGAATGGGCGCAGAAGTTGGCCAGCCAAGAGGGTATCCTGACCGGCATATCCGGTGGCGCGACCTTTGCCGTCGCAATGCAGATTGCCGAACAGGCCGAACCCGGCGCGTCGGTCCTGTGCATGTTACCCGACACGGGTGAGCGGTATCTGAGCACGCCCCTATTCGACGGGTTCCCGGTTGAGATGACAGAAGAAGAGACTGCGATCTCGCGCTCGACACCCGGATATCACATCGGCTGACGATAAAGGGTTTCTTGCCTAATACCCCCCGTAACTGCAATGATATCGGCAAGTTACGGGGGAGCGCAGATGCGAAAAGGTCTATTGCCGCTGAAAGTCGCAATCGTGATGGCTGTGGCCAGCATCGGTGTTTTTACCCTGGATGCCCGGGCCCAAGAAACGACCAGCCCCGTTGCACAGGGTCAAAGTTTGGTTGATGTGAAATCGATCATGGACCGTCGCTGTGTCGTCTGCCACAGCTGCTATGACGCGCCTTGCCAGTTGAAGCTCACCTCGCCCGCAGGCGTTCAGCGCGGGGCAAGCAAGCAGGCCGTCTATCATACCGAGCGTTTAAGCGATGCCCAACCCACGCGGCTGGGGGTTGATGCGCAAACGGTCCCTGAATGGCGGGCCCTGGGGTTTCATACGGTAACCCGTGATCCGAATGAGGCCGAATCTCCGGGTCTGTTGGATCGGTATCTTGAGCTGGGGCGACAGAATCCGATGCCGGCAAACGCGCCGCTTCCGAGCGAGCTTGGTCTGGCGCTGGATCGCCCTCTGGTTTGTCCGACATCCGGTGAATTTGATCAGTTCAGCCGCGATCATGCGCTTGCGGGCATGCCCTATGGCACAGCGCCGCTGGCGGATGCTGAATATCAGGCCCTTATGGCTTGGGCGCGCAGCGGCACGGCGCTGCCATCTGTTGCAACCGACATTCCCGCAGAAATTCAGGACCAGATCACGCAATGGGAGGCTTTCCTAAATTCAAACGACCCGCGCAGCCAGTTAATGAGCCGGTATCTGTACGAACACCTGTTTCTGGCACGCCTCAATTTTCAGGGCGACGATGCGCGGCGGTTCTTCCAACTTGTCCGTTCAACCACCGCGCCGGGTGAAGCCATAAACATTATTGCCACGCGGCGGCCGTTCGATGATCCGGGGGCGGGGGTGTTTTACTATCGGTTGCAGCAGGTCACCGAAACGATCGTCCACAAGGAACATCTGGTCTATTCGATGGGACCAGATCGCATGGCGCGCTATCGACAATTGTTTTTGGACCCCGATTGGACCCTTACAGAGCTACCCCCCTATGGCGATGCCGAGGGCGGCAATCCGTTCAGCACCTACATGCAGATGCCCGCCAAAAGCCGCTATCAGTTTTTGTTGGATGATGCGCTGTTTTTTGTCCGCAGCTTCATCCGTGGCCCTGTCTGTCACGGAGCGACCGCAGTTGATGTGATCGAAGACCGGTTCTGGGTCAGCTTCCTTGACCCGGATGCGGATTTGTCAGTCACGGACCCCAGCTTTTTGCAAGACGGGGCCGTCTATCTGGAGTTGCCCGTGTCTGAGGCCGACGCCGGTGCATTGGGCGCGTTGCCGGGGTTTTCGCACAAGAACCAGGTTCGGTATCTCGAGTTTCGGGACGCACGGTACAAGCAGGCCCCGATATACGAGACGGGGTTTGACTATGGCTCGATCTGGGACGGTGACGGCTCTAATCCCAACGCTCTGATCACCGTGTTCCGCCATTTCGACAACGCCTCGGCCATGACCGGATTTCACGGAGGCATTCCCGAAACCGCGTGGGTTCTGGATTTTCCAGTGTTCGAACGTATCTACTATGACCTTGTGGCGGGCTATGATGTTTTCGGCCGGGTTGAGCATCAGCTGACCACACGGCTTTATATGAACGAGCTGCGGATGGAGAGTGAGGATACCTTCCTGTTTTTCATGCCACGGGATGTCCGGTCGCAGATGCATCAAGGCTGGTATCAGGGCGTGTTGGCGGAATGGCTTACCTATTGGCACCGTCGCCACGTTGATGGGCATTTCCCCACCGGCATCACCTTTGCAACCACCACACCCAAGCAAGAGTTTCTCTTGACCCTTCTGGAACGTGGCAACGGCCTGTGGCCCACCACCGACCCGATCAACCGGTGTGCCGAAGGCGGGTGCCCCGCGGATCAGTCAGGCATTTTGCTGCGCGATCTGGCAGATCAGACCGGAGATTGGGTGAAGTATCTGCCCGACCTGTCCGTTCTTGTGGTCGAGCAAGATGGCGGTGCGACAGAGTTGTTCACCCTGGCCCATGACAAGGCGCATTCCAACGTCGCCTTTTTGTTTGAAGAAAAGGCGCGCCGACTCCCTGCCGAGGACAAGGTGACAATACTACCGGGTCTGATCGGCAGTTATCCGAACTTTTATTTTCATGTCGGGCAGGACCAAATGGCCCCCTTTATCAGCGCGTTGAAATCCGTCAGGTCGCAGAGCGATTACATGGTTTTGGTGGCAGAATACGGCGTGCGCCGGACAAGCCCTGAATTCTGGGCGCTCAGCGATCGGATTTACGAGATGTTCCTGGATCAGAAGCCAATACAGGCAGGGGTGTTTGACCTGAACAGGTACAAAGACCCGAAGGCGGGGGATGATCCGACCTAAGCTTGTCGGATTGCGATCCGGCCCCTAGATTTGAGACATGTGGTCTTTTGCAGATATCCGGCCGGCCTATACCCGGGCCGAACGTATCAGCGATGGGGTTGTACACGTACTGGGCGTGGCCGCAGCCTTTGTTGCCGTGCCGGTTCTGATCACAATCACCGCCCAACACCGGTCCGAGCCCGAGGCGGTACTGGGAGTTTCGATATATGGCGTGACGCTGGTGTTGATGCTGACGTTTTCCGCCCTCTACAACATGGTCGACAATGACAGATGGTCCGATCTACTGCGCCGACTGGATCATTCGGGTATCTACGTCAAGATCGCCGGCACCTACACGCCGTTCGTTTTGCTTTCGGGCGGGCAGGCTTGGGGGCTTTTGATTGGCTTATGGTCGTCGGCGACGCTGGGATCGACATTGAAATTGATCGATCCAAACCGGTTTCGGTGGTTTGGTCTGGGCCTGTATCTGATGATGGGATGGGCCATCATCTGGGCCGGACAATCCATGCTGGCCGAGCTGTCGCCGACAATAGTGTGGCTGATGATGGCGGGCGGTGTCGTTTATACCGTCGGCGTTGCATTCTATCTTTCGGAACACCTACCGTTTCACAACACCATCTGGCACGTGTTTGTCCTGACCGGCAGCGCGCTATTTTTCACCGCGATTTCGGTTCGAATTCTATTGGAACCCCACCCGTTTTCCTAACGGTGGCGTCGGTTAACGGGGCTCAAACCTGATCGGTACAGAAAAGCGAAAGCTGTCGCCCTGCAACCCCTTGGGTGCTTTCGGTACGCGCTTTGTACGGGCCACAGCGCTAAGCGCGGCCTGATCCAGTGCCGAATTGCCCGAGGATTTCAACAGTTTATGCGACAGCAGACGCCCGTCGCGCGAAACGGTCAGGGTGATCGTGGCGCTGCCGCCATCCGTGCGGCGCAGCGATTGCTTGTTGCGCTCGATGCGGGCGCGGACTTTTGCACCCCAAAACACCTTGAGCTTTGCTTGCTTTCCAGAGGACCCAGCGTTCACATTCGCCGATCCCGCCCCGGCCTGCGATCCGTCACCTGAACCTGCGGCCACCTGTTTGTTGATACCGGCGGCGGTTACCTTGGCTTTTTGACCGTTCTGCGTCGACGTCTTGTCTGGCTGTTGAGCTTCACGCTCGGCCCTTTCCGTCGGCGCGACAACTGGTGGCGGCTGTGCCGTGTCCACCTGCGGTAGCTTCTCTGGTTTTGGCAGGGCAAGTGCGATTGTCATTTGCGCCCTTGGGGCCTGATCGACTTTCAAGATCGGTCCGGCGGGGACGGTTGGGGTTTGCGGCACTTGCACGGTCGGCATCTGTTGAGTGGGCGTGATGGGCGCAGCCTCCCACGTTTTTACCATCTCGGTCACCGAGGGGGCTGCGGCTTTTATCGTGGCCAAATCCGCACCACCAACACCGCCCGCAACAACACCGGGCTTTGACTGGCTGGCAAAGGCGGCCAGATGCAAGGCGGCGGCCAGAGCGACAAATACCAAGGCTTCGACCCAGCGTTTCATTTTCGGGCCACCACAAGTTCAATCTGGTTCAGTCCCGCTTGTGCAAGATCACGCAGCAGCCCAGACATCACTTTGGCCTCAAGCCGCGCATCGGCGCGAACCTGGACGACGCTGTTGGTTTCGCTGATCGTTGCCAAGGCGACCAGCGCCGCGTTTCCTTCTGCCCCTTCGAAGGACATGCGGCCGGTTTTGTCGACATAAAGCACCCGCTCGACCTTGGGGTCGGTGTCGGATGTCGATTGCGGCGGGGCAACTTCGAACGGCTCGGGTTTGATCAGGTTCGCCGTCATCAGGAAAAAGATCAGCAGTAGAAACACGACATTGATCATTGGCAGGATGGATGCAGGGCGCGGTTTGCCGGATGGGTCCGAGAAATTCATCGCGCTATTCCACCAAAACGACCGAAATAAACCCGGCGTCACGCAGGATTTCGGTGACAGTCACGATCCGCTGCAACGTCGCGCCATCTCTGCCGCGCAAGATCACTAAATCCGTAGGGGCCTGCATCAGCGGCGCAAGATCGCGGGCAATATCCGCGCTGGCGATGCCGTTCAGCAGCTCTTGGTCCGGCAGGACGTCAATCAGGCGCGGCGGTCCGCTATATTCCTGGCCCGCAGAGGCCAGCGGCAGCGGCAAGATGGACTCGGTCCCGAAGCGGGACGCCAACATGAAGAACACCAAAAGCAGGAACACCACGTCGATCATCGGCGTGAGGTTGGGCTTGCGTCTGGGTTTTGCAGCTGGGACGAATTGCATCAGATCACTCGGCAGCCAGATTCAGATTGCCCGGCTTGCCTGATACGAAAATACGGGTTGCGCCGTCTTCCAAATCGCGGCGGATGCGGTCGATCACTGCTTCGAACCACGTCAGCGCGGCCGAGGCCGGGATGGCCACGGTCATGCCTGCTGCGGTGGTCAGAAGCGCCTCCCAGATGCCGCCAGCCAATAGGGCGGGATCGGCGCGGTTGCCTGACTGTTGCAGCGCCTGAAACGCTGCAATCATGCCTAGAACTGTGCCCAACAGACCCAGCAGGGGTGCGATCGTTGCGATCAGTTCCAGCGCTCGAAGGCCGGTACCGGCGTCGGCAATCTCGCGCTTGGCCACGCGCGAAACCTCTTCGCGGGCGCGGTTTTCGGGAAGGGCGCGAATGGACCGGATGGCATGGCTTATCACCTTGGATCGAATTCCCCGGCGGCCATGGAGCGTCGTAACGGCGGCATCGGACTCTCCGGCCTCGAACAAATCCACGGCCTGACCGGCCTTGCCCCGTGACCATGCCCCGATCAGGGCCAACCGCCAAATCTTCCACAGGATCAGGGCAATGGTGACCACAGACAGTGCCGCGATGGCCCAGATCGATGGTCCGCCTTTGCGCAGAAACTCGGCCGCCTGGACCGAGGCATCCTGCGCGGTTTCCACACCTGCGCTGTGTCCAGGCACGGGTTCGTTGGGTTCAGTCGAATTTGGTTGCACCGGTCCAATCTGGTCGCCTGACACCAGAACCTCTGGCACTGGGGGTGTCAGGGTGTGTTGTGCGTCCAGGGCAACCGGTGCCATCGCAAGGGCCGTAAACAGGATCAATCGGGATATCATAAGGTTCTCCTGTGTGCAGGGCCAATCGGGTTACCCCGTGGCCCCGCTGTTCTCCGGGTCAGAAGGTTGCAGTGACGAACAGGTTGATGTTGCGCCCTGCAGCCGGGATCTGGTCATTGGCCCGATAGGACCTGTCGAGGATGTTGTTAAGCTCGAGCGTCAGCAATGCGTTCTCGGTCAAATCCACGCTGCCGCGGAAGTTCAGCGTGGTCCAGCCCGAGGTCGGGTTGGTACCGGTGGCCGTCCCGCTGTCGACGATATTGCCGTTTTCGTCGCGCAACTCGGCCGCGCTTTCGCCCCGCAGGAACATATCCCAGGTGCCCGTCAAGCTGGCTGTCTGCCAGTCTGAGCGCACCCCAAGCGTCCCTGTCCATTCCGGAGTGCCACTGTCTTTGGTGCTGAACCCGTTGGAATAGGTGAACTCTCGGGTCACATTCGACACGATGACATAGGGGCGCACACCGCCCCAGCCGGGATCAACCTCGGCCGCGATTTCAATGCCCCAGCTGTCAGCGCTTTCGACATTTTCATAGATCAGCTCGGCCGGATTGACCGGATCGGCCACGGTGGTGATGTAGTCCTTGGCTTCGGTATAGAAAATGGCCGTATCCAGCACGAAGTTCCCGCGATCCACACGTGCACCGATTTCATAGTTGGTCGCGGTTTCGGGTTTCAGGTTCGGATTGCCATTGATGACCTGGCCGCCAGCCGACGTGGACAGGTACAGCTCGGACAGGGACGGGAATGTATAACCTTGCGAGATATTGGCCCGTAGGATGGCGTCATCTGACAGATTGTAGACGGCACCAATCGAGCCCAGCCAGCGGTCATCGCTGTTGCTGGCATCGGGCAGCGGAAACCCATTGACCGTGCGTTCGTTCAGATCACTTTCGACGCTATAGTAACGCGCACCAACTGTGGCGACGAAATCGCCAAAGGTTGCTTCGTGCTGACCGAAAATGCTGGCGGTGCGGATTTCCGCATCCGTGAAAGAGGGCACGCTGATTTGGCTGGGCGGCCCAAAGGGCGGAATGATCGTGATGTCCGAGGTCTTGGTGGTCTCTAGCCGGTCATCGTCATATTCCAGCCCGATGACCGATCGGTGACCGGGTGCAAATTCAAAATTCGCTGTTGCCAAGAACCCGCTGGTCGTTTGTTCATCATCCGATCCCGCGTTGACAATGGTGGTGACCGGCCCGCCGCTGCTGGTGAATTCGCTGTCGAACACGCGGTCGACCTTTTGCGTATAGGCGCTGAACTTCAGCATCGACATCCACGAGGTCAGGTCTTCGCCTTCGTAGAACGCGCTGTATTTGCGCAAGTCCCGTTTGGGCAGGTTGATCTGGGCATCTGGGCTGCCGGTGAATACCTCGGTCGAAGCGTCGAAATCCTGTGCGCGCAGGCCAACATAGCTGCTGCCAATGCGGTATCCGACAAAGCCCAGCACGCCGTGTTCTTCACTGCTGGAGGGCACCAGATCACCGTCGGGGGTTTCGCGGTCGTTCAGGTCCAGTTTCGAATATGACAGACGATAGTCAAAACTGTTGAGCGTACCTGCGATGCTGGCTGCGGCGCGATAGCCATCATTGGCCCCGATGTAACCTGCGGTGCCGGAAACCTCGACCGGTTTGTCTGCGCCGCGTTTGGTGATGATGTTCACCACACCCCCGATGGCACGATTGCCCGAGACAACCGATGAAGGGCCACGCACGATCTCGATCCGTTCGATATCGGTGGGTGACACCAGCAGAGGTGTGCCATAACGGTTGTGATCCGACAGGCGCTGACCGTCCAGCAGGATGGCGACGCGCTGCGAATCTTCGCCGCGGATACGGATACGATCCAGATCATTTTCGGAAACCTGCACCCCAGGCACATCCGACAACAGGTTGGCCACCGAGGCCGGGGGGATTTCGCGGATTTCACCGGCATCAACAACGGTGACCGAGGACGGGCTGTCGAAAACTTCGGTTGGAAGTCCGGTGCCGGTGACGATGATGTCATCCAGTTGGATGATGTCGTCTTCTTGGTCTTGCGCCCATAGCGGCGTTGCCGCCAAAACGGCGCTGGTCAGCGCCACGCTTGCGGTAGACCGCCTTAATGCTGATTTCATTGAAACCCCCAGTATGTATCGTGCAGTCAAAGATGCACTCGCCTTAAACAGGCGAAATTCAGATGCTACCTCGCGATGTGCTGGGTATTTCTACGGGCCTGCGCGCAAGTTGCCGCGCGCTGTGGCCCATGTGGGCGGCTCATTAGCGGATTAGATTTTTCTATACCAGAGTATTTTTGTCAGAAAAATGCGACGTGCCCTTGATGCCACAGGCCGGACCGCTTAGGACAAGGGCGAAGAAAGCCAATAAACAGCGCGCAGCCCGGTCGTCTCGGTCCCAGCCAAATGCGTTTCGATACCATTGTGGAGACGACCATGACCCATCCAAGCCCTTCTGAAATCCGCGCTGCGCGGTTGGAAAACCCCAAGCTGCGCGAGCGTGATCTGGCGGATCAACTCGGCATCACCGAGGCACAGCTGGTGGCCGCGCATGTCGGACACGGAGCCACCCGCATCAACCCCGATTTGGATCGTTTGATGCCTTTGGTGAACCGGCTGGGCGAGGTCATGGCACTGACTCGCAACGAAAGCTGCGTGATCGAAAAGGTGGGGATTTACGATGATTACCGCGGTGGCCCCCATGCGGCACTGATCGCCAATCACGAAATAGACCTGCGCATGTTCCCGCGTCACTGGGTTTACGGCTTTGCCGTGTCCAAAACGCTTGAGAATGGCTCGGAGCGCCTGTCCTTTCAGATTTTCGACGCCGCAGGTGATGCGGTCCACAAGATCTTTCTACGCGATACCTCTGTGATCGAGGAATGGGATGCCGTGATCGAGGCCCTGAAACTGCCGGATCAGTCAGACACTCTGACAGTTGAACCGCGCGCAGCGGATGAACCCGCCAAGGTCGACCCCGAGAAAACCGACCGTCTGCGTGCCGGATGGGATGAAATCACAGATACCCATCAGTTTCTGCAGATGGTTCGCAAGCTCAAGCTGAACAGGTTGGGAGCCTATCGCATGGCCGGGGCGCCATATGTGCGGCCTCTGGCGATATCGGCTGTTGACACAATTCTGCACAGCGCCGCCAAAACGGGCCTGCCGATCATGGCTTTTGTTGGCAATCAGGGGTGTATCGAAATTCACACCGGGCCCATCAAAGAGGTCAAACAGATGGGTCCATGGCTGAATGTTCTGGATCCTGGTTTCAACCTGCATCTGCGCACGGACCACATCGCCGAGGTCTGGCAGGCGACGAAATCCACCAAGCGCGGAGATGCGATCTCGGTTGAGGCGTTTGACGCGCAGGGCGCACTGATCCTGCAAATCTTTGGGGTGCTTGCCGAACCGGACTCGGCTGCGATCTGGAACGATCTTGTTGCGTCGCTTGAGGGCCGCCCAGAGGAGGTTCCGGCATGACCCGGTTAGGCGCAAAACTGAAACTGGCCGGGCTGGTGCTGTTGGTATCTGCATTTGGTCTGCACGCCGACCCGGCGCAACGCATTGTCTCGGCCGGGGGATCGATCACAGAGATCATTTATGCGCTGGGACAAGAACACCGGTTGGTGGCACGCGACAGCACGTCGAACCATCCGCCTCAGGTCGCCGAATTGCCAAATATAGGCTACGTGCGCCGCTTATCCGCCGAGGGGTTGCTGTCAGTCAGCCCTGATCTGATCTTGGCAGAAGAGGGCGCAGGCCCGCCGGAAACGCTGGAGGTTCTGGCCGAAAGTCATATCCCTGTGGTCAGCATACCGATGGGCCATGATCGCGCGGCGGTTGTCGCCAAGATCATGGCCGTTGCCAAGGCACTGGATGTTCCTGATGAGGGCGAAGCACTGGCGCAACGCGTTGGTGGCGCAATCGATGCCGCCACTGCGCACAGTGAACTGGCCGATCAGCGCGTTTTGTTTGTGCTGGCAATGCAGGGTGGGCGCGTGCTGGCCGCCGGACAGGGTACGGCGGCGCAGGGCATTATTGAACTGGCCGGGGCCACAAATGCTGTAGAGGGGTTTCAGGGCTACAAACCATTGGGCGATGAGGCGATCATTACAGCAGCCCCCGATGTCATCTTGCTGATGGAGAGCGGCCGACAGATTTCCCTGACGGACGAAGAGGTTCTCAAGCACCCTGCGATTGCGGCCACACCGGCAGGACAGAACGCTAAATTGTTGCGGATGGATGGCATGTTGTTGTTGGGTTTCTCGGTGCGCACTGGGCAGGCCATCTCTGATCTTGCAGCTGGATTGCGCGGCACCAATGGTTGACCAAACCGCTGACGCGATGGCAATCGACGGTGACCGGAGCCTAACTGCGCGTCGGCTTAGCTGGGTTTTGATCGTTGTTTTGAGTGTGGTGGTGCTGACCGGGCTTGCAACGGGATCGGCGGGCACGTCGTTGTGGCAGGCATTGATTGATATGGCGCAGGGCCAAGACCTGTCCTTGCGCGACCGGGTGGTGCTGCTGGATATCCGCGCGCCCCGTGTGATCATGGGTTGTCTTGTTGGGGCAGCGCTGGCCGTATCTGGGGCGGTTCTGCAGGGCTTGTTCCGAAATCCGCTGGCCGATCCAGGCATCGTCGGTGTCAGCGCTGGGGCCAGCCTGGGGGCAGTTGGTGCGATTGTGCTGGGCGGGACTTTGACCTTTGCCGCTGGGCTGGCGACATGGCTTGTCCCGGTTGCGGCGTTTCTTGGTGCGTGGATCACCACAATGCTGCTCTATCGGGTCGCAACGCGGCGTGGCCGAACCTCGGTTGCGACGATGCTGTTGGCCGGGATCGCGCTGACCGCGCTGGCGATGGCATTGACGGGCATCCTTGTCTACATGGCGGATGACGCGCAGCTGAGGGATTTCACCTTTTGGTCCATGGGCTCACTGGCGGGTAGCAGTTGGAGCAAGATCATTGTTGCGGCCCCTTTGATCCTGATCCCCCTGATGCTGTCGCCATTTCTGGCGCTTGGTCTGAACGGTCTGGCCCTGGGCGAAGCCGCAGCCGGGCATATCGGCATCCGTGTGCAACAACTGAAAACCTGCGCCATTCTGGTCGTCGCAGCATCGACCGGGGCTGCTGTGGCCGTCAGTGGTGGGATCGGGTTTGTGGGTATCGTGGTGCCGCATCTGCTGAGACTGGCCTCTGGGCCCGATCACAAATACCTGCTGGTCAATTCGGCCCTTCTGGGCGCGGCTCTTCTGGTGCTGTCCGACCTGATCAGTCGAATGATCATCGCCCCGTCTGAGCTGCCCATTGGGATTGTCACCGCAGTCATCGGCGCGCCGTTCTTTCTGTGGATTTTGTTGAGGCAACGCGGAATTGTGGACCTTTAGACCATGTTGATTGTCACAGACCTGAGCGTTCAGCTGGGGCGCCGCACGATCCTTAGCAATCTGTTTTTCTCAGCCCAGCCCGGACAGGTGACTGCCGTTGTCGGCCCGTCGGGGGCGGGTAAATCCACCTTGTTGGCCGCGCTGACCGGCGATCTGGACCATGACGGGGCCGTTACGTTGAACGGTCGGGATATCGCGCGAACCAGCGCTGCTGAGCTATCCGACATTCGTGCCGTCCTGCCACAAGCAACACCAATGAGCTTTCCGTTCACCGTGTTGGAGGTGATCCGCATGGGGCGTATGCGCAGGGCTATGGATGACCGGATTGCCCTGCAAGCGCTGACCCGTGTCGGTTTGGGGGGCTTTGAAGGGCGCTTTTATCAGGAACTGTCAGGGGGTGAGCAGCAGCGTGTTCAAATGGCTCGCGTTCTGATTCAAGTGTGGCAACCAACCGGACCGACAGGGTCGCGCTGGTTGTTTCTGGATGAGCCCGTTTCCAGCCTGGATATCGGCCACCAATTGCAGGTGATGCAAATTGTACGGGATTTCGCGGCCAATGGCGGCGGGGTGGTTATGGTGATGCATGATCTGAACCTGACGGCCATGTGTGCCGACAATGTGATTCTACTGTCAGATGGGCAAATCCTCAGCCAGGGCACGCCGGTGGACACAATGTGCGACGATTTGCTCAGTCAAGCGTATAGCTGCCATATTTCGGTCAATCGCGCCCCTGAAACAGGTGTCTACCTTTTACCGCAGGTTGCAGGGCTTTGATCATGCTGCGCAGATCGGCGCTGTGGAATTAGAATTAAGTTGTAGTTTGCAGAATTATCGATATTAGAAAGGGCAGGCATGGAGTTTTGGATAGATTATCGATAAAATGGAAAACACCTCCCCCACTTGGACCCGCGACGCGGCGCAGGCCGTATATGATCTTCCCCTAATGGATTTGCTCTTCCGCGCGCAGACCGTGCATCGCGAGAATTTCGATCCCAACAAAATTCAGACCTCCAAACTGTTGTCGATTAAGACAGGTGGCTGCGCCGAAGATTGTGCCTATTGCTCGCAATCGGCGCGCAACGGCTCAAAACTGTCGGCTTCGAAACTGATCGAGGTTCAGCGCGTGCTGGCCGAGGCCCGCAAGGCCAAGGATGGTGGTGCCACCCGGTTCTGCATGGGCGCGGCCTGGCGTGAACCGAAAGAACGCGACATGGATGCGCTGGTGGCCATGGTCGAAGGCGTTCGCGAGATGGGCATGGAGACCTGCATGACGCTGGGCATGCTGGACGACAACCAGGTGTTTCGCCTGCGTGACGCGGGCCTGGATTATTACAACCACAACATCGACACGTCCGAACGCTATTACCCCGAGGTGATCACCACCCGCACTTTTGCCGACCGGATCGACACGATGAACCGCGTGCAGGAAGCCGGGATCAAAGTGTGTTCCGGCGGTATTCTGGGGATGGGAGAAGAGGTCGGCGACCGCGTCGATATGCTGGTCACACTGGCCAATATGGGACCCGCGCCTGAATCGGTGCCGATCAACATGCTGATGCCGCAGGAAGACACGCCGCTGGCGGAGGCCAAGCCAATCGATCCGATCGAGTTCGTGCGTGTGATCGCCACCGCCCGTATCATGATGCCGAAATCCTATGTCCGCCTGTCTGCCGGACGCAGCGACATGACCGATGAACATCAGGCCATGTGTTTTCTGGCCGGGGCGAACTCGATCTTTGTGGGGGAAACACTGCTGACGGCAGAGAACCCGGAAGAAGACACGGACGCGATCCTGTTTGCCAAGCTGGGGCTGCAAGCCGAAACCGTGGCCGGTCAAAGCTGTGCGGAAGCTGCTGAATGAAAGCATTGGGTCGCCTGAACTCGATGCTTGAAACATTAGGCGCCCGGCATCGTCGCCGGGTGCTGACCCCGAGGCTTGGGTTGGACTTTGCCTCGAATGATTATCTGGGTTTGTCAGAATCTGCGTGGTTACAGGGTGCCGCACAAAAGGCGCTGGATCGTGGTGTGCCAATGGGATCAGGTGGGTCGCGGTTGTTGCGCGGCAATCACCCGGAACATGAGGCGTTGGAGGCTGAGGCCGCCGCGTTTTTCGACGCCGAGGCCGCCTTGTTCATGGGCGGCGGGTTTCAGGCCAATCAGGCGATCTTTTCGACCCTTCCCGCCGCGGGCGATCTAATCCTGTATGACGATCTGGTTCATGCCAGCGCCCATGAAGGCATGCGCATGGGACGGGCCGACACGCGGGCCTTTGCACATAACGATGTGGCTAATGCGCGCCGTGTTATTTCCGACTGGCTTTCCGCTGGTGGGTCCGGTCAAATCTGGATTGCCGTGGAAAGCGTCTATTCGATGGAGGGTGATCTCGCGCCCCTGAACGCGCTGTCCAGCTTGGCCGTGGAATACGGCGCTGTACTGGTTGTTGACGAAGCCCATGCGACCGGTGTTTTCGGCCCACACGGCAAGGGTCTGGCGTATGGGCTGAAGGCCGAAGTGCTGACATTGCATACCTGCGGTAAGGGTTTGGGCGTTTCGGGCGGTCTGATCTGTGGTCCGCAGGTGATGATCGATGCGCTGATCAACCGGGCAAGACCGTTTATATTTGCGACCGCTCCATCGCCGTTCAACGCGGCCCTGGTGCGGGCGGTATTGGCGCATTTGCATTCAGGCACCCGGCTGACCGACGCGGCGAACGCCCGAATGCATCATGCCCACGCCGAGGCGCGCCGGAATGGCGTGTCGCCGGGTGCGCTGAACAGTCAGATCATTCCTGTCATTTTGGGGAATGAGGCGCGCACAATGCAGACAGCCGCAGCCCTGCAGTCGCAAGGCTTTGACGTGCGCGGCATTCGCCCTCCTACAGTTCCGCGTGGGACATCGCGGCTAAGGGTTTCAGTTACTGGGAATGTTTCGCAGGCCAATATTACCGCTCTGTTCGAAACCCTTGCGCAGCAACAAAGCGAGGCCGCATGAGTCCTGTCATCGTAGTCGGAACGGATACGGGCATCGGGAAAACCGTCTTTGCAGCGGGTCTGACTGCCGCCCTTGGCGCGCGGTATTGGAAACCTGTGCAGTCGGGGTTGGAAGAGGCCACTGACTCGGAAACCGTCAAGGCCCTGACCGGGGCCGAGGTGCTGCCCGAGGCGTATCGGCTGAACATGCCCGCCTCGCCACATCTCTCGGCCGAGGAAATGGGGATTGAGATCGACCCGGCCCGGCTGACGTTGCCGCAGGTGTCCGGCCCACTGGTGGTTGAAGGCGCGGGCGGGCTGATGGTGCCGCTGAATCGTCAGGTCTTTTTCCTGGATGTGATTGCACAGTGGCAGGCCCCGGTTGTACTGGTTGCGCGGACTGCACTGGGTACGATCAACCACACCAGCCTGTCTTTGATGGCGTTGCGCAATGCTGGGTGCAAAGTGATTGGTGTGGCCTTTGTTGGCGATGCGGAGCCGGACGTCGAACAGACAATTTCCCAGATGTGTGGCATCCACCACTTGGGCAGGTTGCCTTTTGTCGACAACCTGTCACGCGAAACTCTTTCCGACGTTTTCTCCGCCATCGATGTTAACACGATCCGAGGTGCCCTATGACACCGCTGGAGTTTGACGCCCGCCATCTGTGGCACCCCTATACCAATGTGCTGGAACCCGGCCCGATGCATCTGATCACCGGGGCAGAAGGTGTTTGGCTGACGACTGAGGATGGTACGCAGATGATCGACGCGATGTCGTCCTGGTGGTGTGCAGTACATGGGCATCGTCACCCGGCCATCATCGCCTCCATGCAGGCACAGTTGGATCAGATGCCGCATGTGATGTTTGGCGGTCTAACGCATGAACCTGCGATTGAACTGGGCCGGAAACTGATCGGGCTGTTGCCCGACAGGCTGGATCGCATTTTCTACAGCGACAGCGGTTCGGTCGCTATCGAAGTAGCCCTGAAAATGGCGGTGCAGTACCAGATGGCGCAGGGCCGTAAGGGGCGCACGCAATTCGCCACCATCCGCGGTGGTTATCATGGTGACACCTGGAAAGCGATGAGCGTCTGCGACCCGGTCAACGGAATGCACGGTCTGTTCGCGGGTGCCCTGTCCGTTCAGCATTTCCTGCCGCGCCCACAGATCACCTTTGGTCAGGACTGGGCTGAGGACGGCGACCTGAACGGGCTGAATGCACTGGAACAATTGCTAGAGACCAAAGCTGACCAGATCGCGGGGCTGATCCTTGAACCTGTAGTGCAAGGGGCAGGTGGGATGTATTTCTACCACCCGACCTGGCTGCAACGCGCCCATGAGATGTGCAAGGCACATGACGTGCTGGTCATCTTCGATGAGATCGCCACCGGCTTTGGCCGTACAGGTGAGCTGTTCGCGCTGCATCATGCCGATATCGTGCCTGACATCCTGTGTGTAGGCAAAGCGCTGACGGGCGGACACATTACCCTGGCAGCCACGGTCACCACCGAAACCGTCGCGCGCCGGATAGGTGAAAGCGAGGCCGGTGTAATGATGCACGGGCCCACCTATATGGCCAACCCGCTGGCCTGCGCGGCGGCCGTGGCCAGTCTGGAACAACTCTCGGTCCGCGATTGGCGGTCGGAAGTGGCGGGTATCGCTGCGCAGATGACGCAAGAGCTGGCTCTGGCGCGCGACTTGCCCGGCGTGGCGGATGTGCGCGTCTTGGGTGCCATCGGTGTTATCGAGATGGAAGGCTGGGTCGACCCGTCGGTGGCGCATGGATTCGCGTTGGAAACCGGCGTCTGGCTGCGACCGTTCGCGCGCAATATCTATTGCATGCCGCCCTATATCATCTCATCTGATGAGCTAAGCCGCGTGACCTCGGCCATGGTATCGCTGGTTCGGGGGATGTCATGAAACAGCGCTGGTTGTCCCGCTCAGGCACGGCCGAAGTGTTATTGGTCTTCGGGGGCTGGGCTCTTGGTCCGGGACCTTTCGAAAGCCTTGCTGGCAATACGGATGTCTTGTTCGTCGACGATTATACCCGTCTGGATAACACGCTGAGCGAGCTGTCAAACTATGACCGGGTCACCCTGATCGCGTTCTCGTTTGGCGTGGCCTCGGCCGCGCATTGGTTGGCTCAGATAGGGATGCGGCCTGACCGGCTGATCGCGGTCAGCGGTACATTGTACCCCGCCGATGTCGAACGCGGCATCGCGCCGGACATGATCCGGGCCACGGCGGTTCAACTAAGCACCGCCAGCTTTGCCAAGTTCTGCCGCCGTGCGGGGCTGGAAGGTCCGGCGCCCGCGATAGATATCGACACGGCAAAAGCAGAGTTGCACGCGGTGATCGAACGCGGCCCGGCACCCGATCCCAAATTCGATCGGATTTGGATACCGCTGAGGGACCGGATCATTTCCACATCCGCCCAACAGGCCGCGTGGGCTGATCACCAAGATGCCGTCCGAACTGTTCCAACTGCGCATATACCCTTTGCCAGCGGTCAGAACTGGCAGGAGTGGATCGCATGAATGCCCAGATGACCAGCCGCGTCCAGCGTAGTTTCAGCCGCAGTTTCCGCTCGTACCACGAGGCTGCCAACCAACAGGCGCAGATCGCTGAACGATTGGCACGGGATTTGCAGCGTGGCGGCGCTCCGGCGCATTTCGCGTCCGGATTGGAGTTTGGCTGTGGCACCGGTCATCTGACCCAGCGCCTTTGCACCCGGTTTGCCTTTGACGGGCTGACCGTCAACGATCTGTCACCCGAAGCATATGAGACCGCCGCGTCCTTTGGTGCAGGATTTCTGTGCGGTGACGCGGAAACGGTCGAATGGCCTGCGAAACCGGACCTGATTGCTTCGGCGTCGATGATTCAGTGGTTGCCAGATCCCGCCGCGTTCCTGCGCCGGGCCGCTCAGGCGCTGGCCCCCGGAGGCTGGTTAGCCGTTTCCGGTTTTGGCCCGTTGCAATATCAGGAACTGGTTCAGATTGGGTCGGCGGCGAAGGCGCCTGGTCTTTATGAACCCGAAGTTTTGACCGCAGCCGTTGAAGGTATTCTGGACGTCTTCAGTGCCGGAGAGACCAAACAGCAGATGCAGTTTTCCTCTCCTCGCGACGTGTTGAGCCATCTGCGTCGAACCGGAGTGAACGGACGGGCGCAGAAGCCGTGGACAAAGTCGAGCCTGCTTTCTTTCAATAACGACTATGTCCGGCAGTTTGGCGGCAAGGACGGGGTTCCGCTGACCTATCACCCGACCTGGATTATCGCCCGGAAACCCGGCTGATCCCGCCTAGGGCAGACGGGTCAGGTGGCGCTGCATGACCGAATGCGCCTTGGCCGCGTCGCGATCCTTGATGGCAGCCAGAATTGCAGCGTGATCCGGATCAGCGCGGGGCCGCCATTTGGCGGTGTACAGGTTGTTGAAATGCCACGTGTACAGCACTTGCAGGTTCCTGATCTCGTCAATCATGCGCGGCATGTTGCAGGCCGCGATGACGGCCATATGAAAACGCTGATTGGCGTCTTCCCAATCTTCAGCAGTTCGGGCGCTGTCGCAGTCTTCTTGTACCTGTTCGATCTGGGCGATCTGCTGGGCCGTCAGGTTTGGAACGGAATGCAACAAGGCCACAGGTTCCAGCGCGCGCCGCATCACGCGCAGCTCTTGAATGGCGTTCTGGTCCATTGGCGCCACGCACATACCTCGGCGTGGTACGGCGACGGCCAACCCTTTTGATGCCAGATTCAACAGCGCCTCGCGCACGGTGACCTGGCTGACTCCGAACTCACGCGCTATCAGGTCCTGCCGCAGCTTTTCGCCGGGTTTCAATGCGCCACGGACTATCCTGGTCAACAGTTTCTGCGCAATGTCATCTGATTTTTTGATCTGCTGCTCAGACACCTGAACTCCGTCGCTTTGGTCATATGATCAGACGATTATCGCTCTGCAAGGTGATGGGCAACAGGTGATGGTTGTCGTCGCAAAAGCTTGGTCGTTAACTCGGCCCCGCTTGGGGATACAAAATCTGGCAAGTCTTTTCGCAACCTAAGTGACCTTGCGGCAAAACCCGTTGGAAACCAACTGGCAGCTTTCACAAGTGCGGTGGGTGCGGATAGGGTACCCGCAGAGGCAACGTAGTGTTGCATCAGTCTGAAAAGGGACCGTCATGGACTTTGCACCATCGCCGCGCGCTGCGGAAATCCGCGATCAGCTGAAACGCTTTATGCAGGCGCATATCCATCCGCGCATCCGTGCCCATAAGGAAGAAATTGAAGCAGGCAAATTCCCGGTCTCGTTCATGGAAGACCTTAAGGCGCTGGCCCGGGCCGAGGGGCTGTGGAACCTGTTCCTACCTTCCTTGCGCCACGATGAACCCGGCACGCGGCTGAGCAATCTGGAATACGCTCCGCTGGCCGAGTTGATGGGGCAGGTCAGCTGGTCTTCTGAAGTTTTCAATTGTAACGCGCCCGACACAGGCAACATGGAGTTGTTGCACATGTTCGCCACGCCCGAGCAGCGCGAGGATTGGCTGGTGCCGCTGCTGAACGGCGAAATCCGTTCGGCCTTTGCGATGACGGAACCGGATGTGGCCAGTTCGGACGCCACGAATATCACCACCTCGATCCGGCGCGAGGGGGATGAATATGTCATCAATGGGCGCAAGTGGTTCATCACCAATGCCTGCCACCCGAACACCAGAATGTTCATCGTTATGGGCAAGACCGATCCCAATGCCGACAGGCATAAACAGCAAAGCATGGTGATCGTGCCCAAGAACACACCCGGCCTGGAGATTGTCCGCAACCCCACGATCCTGAACATGCATGACCCCGAAGGCCATGCCGAGCTGCTGTTCAAGGATGTACGCGTGCCGGTCGGCAATCTTCTGGGCGAAGAAGGCAGCGGGTTTGCCCTTGCGCAGGCACGGCTTGGACCGGGACGCATCCATCACTGCATGCGCTCGATCGGGGCTGCCGAGATGGCGCTGTCGCTGATGGTTGAACGCGCGCAAGAACGGAAAACTTTTGGCAAGCAGCTGTCAGACCAAGGCGTGATCCGGGAATGGATTGCCAAATCGCGGCTTGAGATCGAGCAGGCGCGCTTGCTGACCCTGCAGGCGGCATGGAAGATTGATCAGGTCGGTGCAAAGGCGGCGCGGCGCGAGATTTCACTGATCAAGGTGGTGGCGCCCAACGTGCATGCCGCCGTGACCGACCGCGCAATGCAGGTCTTTGGTGCCATGGGGATGACGCCAGATACGCCACTGGCCGACAGCTACACCTGGGCGCGGGCACTGCGCTATGCCGATGGTCCGGATGAGGTGCACCTGCAAGCCATCGCGAAACAGGAGATTAAAGAGTCAAACTTCGGGATGTCAGCGCAATGGCTGACTCCGCCGCCACGCTGAACGCTTACTTTCCTTTCCAGATCGGGTCGCGCTTTTCCGCAAAGGCGCGCGCGCCTTCCAACTGGTCTTCGCTGGAATACAACACATCCACTGTGCGCAACTGGCGCTTGGTGATGCGGTTCATGGCATCCTGGAATTTGCTGTCCTCGGCGTCGCGCACGACCTCTTTGATCGCAGCGTAAACCAGCGGAGGGCCCGAGGCCAGCAGCCGGGCCAGCTCCCACGCGCGGTCCATCAACTGGTCGGCGGAGATGATCTCGTTCACCAGACCCCAGCGGTTGGCTTCTTCGGCGTCGAACCAGCGCCCCGTCAGCAGCAGCTCCATCGCGATATGGTAGGGGATACGCTTGGGCAGTTTGACGCTGGCCGCATCCGCAACTGTACCCGAGCGGATTTCGGGCAGGGCGAATGTGGCATGCTCTGCCGCCAGGATCATGTCTGCCGACAGGGCCAGTTCCAGACCGCCACCGCAGGCGATCCCGTTCACAGCTGCAATCACCGGCTTGTTCAGATCGCGCAGTTCTTGCAGGCCGCCGAACCCGCCAACGCCGTAATCGCCGTCAACCGCATCGCCATCGGCAGCGGCTTTCAGATCCCAGCCGGGGCAGAAGAACTTTTCGCCCGCGCCTGTCAGAATTGCGACACGCAATTCGGGGTCATCGCGAAATTCGGCAAAGACCTCTCCCATGATGCGGCTGGTGGCCAGATCAATGGCGTTGGCTTTGGGTCGGTCCAGCGTCACCTCAAGGATCGCGCCATCGCGCCGGGTTTTGATAGGATCCATGTCTCAGGCCTTTCTAATCAGGGCATCCACTGCAATCGCCGTTTCGGGTGTGCAGAGAAGCGGGTTAATTTCGACCTCGCCAAGCGTGTCAGCATTTTGCATGACATAAGCCTGAACGGCCTGAACTGCGGTGATGATCGCATCCATATCAGCCGCAGGTTGGCCACGGTAGCCTGTCAGCAACGGGGCGATTTTCAACTTTGCCAACGTGGCGCGAATGTCGTCGGGCGTGCTGGGCACTAACAGCGATGCGGTGTCGCGCAGCACTTCGGTCAGAACGCCGCCTGCGCCCAGAGTCAAAACAAAGCCATGCGCAGGGTCACGGATCACGCCGATCAAAAGCTCGGCTACAGTGCCGGTGATCATCTCTTCGATCAGCACCTCATCTGTCCCGATATCGGTGGCCACATAGGCTACATCGTCAGCCTGGACGCCCAGGCGCACTGCGCCGTATTCGGATTTATGGGCCAACCCCACACCCTTGATGGCAAAGGGCGCGCACATGTCCGACGCCGCAGCGCGCGCTTCGTTAGCGCCCCGAACTGTGCGGTTCTGCGGGACGCGCAAGCCACTCTCTTCCAACGCCGATTTCGCCTCGGCCTCGGTCAAAATACGCGTTGCCTCGATCGTGCCGGGCAGGCAAACTGCGGCCTCGGCGGGAGCATTGACCTGACCCGCTGCACAGGTGGCGCTAAGCGCTTCTTGCAGACCCATAAGAGGTACGACGCCACCAGCCATAAGGTCTTGCGCGATGTCCTCGGGCAGAAGTTCGGATAGGGTTGCCGCGATGGCGAACCGTGCGCCGGTCTCGGCACGCACTTTCAGCGCCGCTCGCGATGCGCAAACCCAATCTGTCGGATCGGTCGTCGGATAATCGACGATCGAGAAAGTCAGGTCGATGTCGTCGCCCGTCATTCCCGACCACGCCCGCGCCATCGCATCCTCATCACGCCAGATATAAGTGTGGTAGTCCAGCGGGTTATTCAGCGCGACCATCGGACCAAGCGCATCACGCAGGTGGGTTTTCTTGTCGTCGGTCAGTTGGGGGAAGGTCAATCCGGTGCCCACTGCCATATCGGCGATCAAGCTGGCCTCGCCCCCCGAACAGCTAATCGAAGAGATGTTGCCGCCGGGCAATGGCCCGTAGCAATGCAACAGTTTCAGCGTTTCAAGGAAATCGGGCAGGGCGGAAAGGCGTGGAATGCCCAACCGTTCCAGCAGCGCCTGCGCCCCGGCGTCGCTGCCTGCCAGAGATGCGGTATGCGACACAGTTGCCGCCTGCGCCTGTTCCGACGCGCCGACCTTGAGCGCGATCAGGGGGACACCCTTTGCATATGCCTTGGCGGCCAGCGCCTCCCACTGTCGGATATCCTTGAACCCTTCGATATGCAGGCCAACAGCGGTCACGCGCGGGTCGTCGATCAGGGCCGAGGCGATCTCGGCCTGACTGGTTTGCGCCATGTTCCCGCAAGTCACCATATAAGCAATCGGCAGCGCGCGTTTCTGCATCGTCAAGTTGATCGAGATGTTCGAGCTTTGCGTCAGGATCGCAACGCCCTTGTCCACCGGCGTCGCGCCGTGCTGATCTGGCCATAACAGCGCCCCGTCCAGCGCGTTGATGAAGCCATAGCAATTTGGGCCCAGAATGGGCATGTCCCCGGCGGCGGCTAGCAACCGCTCTTGCAGGTCCGCGCCGGTATCATCCTCGGCCACAGCCTCGGAAAAGCCCGAGGCGAAACATACCGCCCCACCGGCACCCATGGCGGACAGCGCCTGCACAGCCTCAATCGTGGCGTGTCGGTTGATGCCGATGAATACGGCATCCGGGGCCTGTGGCAAGTCTTCCAGACGGGCGAAAACCGCGTGCCCGGCAATTTCGCTCGCCTTGGGGTGAACCGGCCAGATATGACCAGCATATCCCATGCGCTCCGATTGCAGGATGACCTGCTGACACCACGCCCCGCCGCCAATGACGGCAATGGAGTTTGGGCGCAGAAGTCGGTTCAGATCTTTGCTCATCATCAGGCGCCCAAGGGACGCAGCAGATCGCGGCTGATGATGTGGCGCTGAATCTCGCTGGTGCCGTCCCAGATACGTTCAACTCTTGCATCGCGCCAGAACCGTTCGATCGGGAAGTCATCCATCAGTCCCATACCGCCGAAAATTTGCAGTGTGGTATCCGTCACCCGCGCCAGCGTTTCGGAGGCATAGAGCTTGGCCGACGCAATCTCGCGGTTTGATGGCAGGTTCTGGTCCAGTCGCCAGGCGGCGGCGAGGGTCAGCCAGTCGGCGGCATCAATTTCGGTGATCATGTCGGCGATCTGAAATCCGACACCCTGAAACTTGCCGATGGGTTGGCCGAACTGCTTACGCTCGGCCGCATAGTTCAACGCATAGTCAAAGCACCGGCGCGCGCGCCCGACTGAAAAGGCCGCGACCGTCAGCCGGGTGGCGTAAAGCCATTCGTTCATCACCGCAAAGCCACCATCGACCTCGCCCAGAACCTGCGCATCGGGCAGGCGGCAATTGTCGAAATAAAGGATGTAGTTCTTGTAGCCCTTGTGGCTGACCGAGTTATACCCCTCGCGCACCTCGAAACCGGGCGTGCCGCGATCCACCAAAAAGGTGGTGATCCGTTTCTTCGGCCCTTTCGGGGTCTCGTCTACGCCTGTTGCGATGAAGACAATGAAGAAATCCGCGTGTTCAGCGCCCGAGATGAAGTGTTTTGATCCGTTGACGACCCAGTCCCCGCCATCGCGCAAGGCCTGGCATTTCATGCCTCGCACGTCCGACCCGGCATCCGGTTCGGTCATCGCCAGCGCGTCCATCCGTTCACCACGCACGGCGGGCAGAAGATAGCGTTCACGCTGATCATCATTGCAGGCCATCAGGATATTTTGCGGGCGGCCAAAAAAATGCGTCAGCGCCATGGAGCCGCGGCCCAATTCACGTTCGACCAATGTGAAATCCAGATGCGACAGACCAGCGCCGCCGACCTCTTCGGGGAAGTTGCAGGCATAGAAGCCAAGGTCGATACACTTCTGTTTGATCTCTTCGCCCAGCTCTGATGGCACGGTTCCGCTGCGCTCGACCGCGTCTTCGTGGGGGTAGATCTCTTTCTCGACAAAGCTGCGGACCGTTGAAACGATCATTTCCTGTTCTTCTGACAGACCGAATTGCATGGCGCGTTTTCCCTGGCTGCTGGTTGACGAATGAAACGCCACAGGTCACGGTTACGACATGCAAAGTTGGTCGAATAGTATGCAGAGTTAGAAAAAATTGTCCCACCGCTATAACATTTTGCTGTTTGATGGGTTTTCGAACCACTGCCTCGCCAACATGGTCGAACCATTGAGGGCGGCCAACTCGTTGTCGCGGCAGACGCTGTATCTCTGGCGATTCTGTTCGTTGGATGGCAAGCCCGTGCAGAGTTCCAGCGGACTGGTCGTCACGCCGCATGGGGCTTTGCACGATCACAGCGGCGATGTGTTGGTCGTGATGCCGTCTTACGGCTATTTGTCGCTGGATACCCGTGCCACTACGCGCGCCCTGTTGGCAGCGGCGCGGATCCATCCGCAAGTGGCCGGGCTGGATACCGGCAGTTGGCTACTGGCGCGCGCTGGCTTGTTGGACGATCACCGCGCGACGATTCACTGGGATGAGCTGTCGCGGTTCGAAGAAGCCTTTCCTGCGGTCAACGTGGTGCAGGAACGTTTTGTCATCGATGGCAACCGGTTGACCTGTTCCGGGGCGATGGCAGCGTTTGATCTGGCCTCGGCGCTGATCCGCCGGGATCACGGCCCGCTACTGTCGATGGAGGTGGCCCATCTACTGATGAGCCGCAGTGCAGCCGATCCCTATGCCTTACCTTTGAAATCCGAAGATACGCTGGTCAATCGGGCACTAACGGTGATGCAGGGGAACATAGAAACTCCGCTGACGATCAGGGACGTTGCCCGCAAACTTGGCTGTTCGCAAAAGAAGATCGAGATGCGGGTTCAGGCCGAATTACGCACAACGCCGCAGGCGCTGTATCGACGCTTGCGGCTGACTATGGCACGAAAACTGGCCGAAGAGACCGAACAATCCATCGCGGAAATCGCCAGCCGCTGCGGGTATGAAAACGCCAGCGCCATGACACGGGCGTTCAAGGCCGAGTTCGGGCGAACCCCGACTGCATTCCGCAGCGGGGCGCCGAATTGATGCAAAGTTAGGCGAATTCAGACTGTCGCACCCTTGATGCGGATGACCGAACCCAACGTACCTGCGCACAGGCCGATGACGACGGCAATCAACATTTCGACCATACTGACATTGGCAAAGTTCCAGTGAGCGAAGATCACCGTTTCCAGCACGCCGACCACGGCCCCCATCAAGCCGCCCAGCCACAGGCGGCGGGTCATCATGCCAAGCGCAAGGCCCAGAATGCCCGGAAGGCTGATGATGTTGGCCCCGATTGTTCCCAGAAGTTCCAGCATATCGTGCCTCTCTTTAATCCGCGCTCTTGCTTAGAAATGACCGGATCTCATCGCTGCCATCTGCAACCTGATGCGATTTTGCGCCCGTTGTCTCACCGGCCAGCTCATCCGTAACCCTCTGGTATTCCTCAAGGTAATCCGAAGGCAGGCTGTGCGCGATGCCCTGGTGGCAATCGATACAGGTCATGTTGTTGTCGATGGCGCGCTGGTGTTCGGATGCGGCGCGGGTTTCCTGAATGGTGAAGTCCATATAGTCGAAGTTGTGGCAGTTGCGGCATTCGCGGCTGTCCGACGCCTTCATCTTTTTCCAGACGGCTGAGGCCATGCTCAGACGGTGCGCTTCGTATTTTTCGGGCGTGCTGATGGTTCCGGCCAGTTCGTGATAGACATCCTTGACCGCCATAATCTTAGCCTTGATCTTGTGGTTCCATTCATGCGGCACGTGGCAGTCGGAGCATATTGCGCGCACGCCGGAATGGTTGTTGTAGTGGATCGTCTCGCGATATTCGCCCAGGTTGACTTCCATCGTGTGGCACGAGGTACAGAATTCCTCGGTGTTGGTCAGTTCCAGTGTCCAGTGGAACCCACCCCAGAACAGGATACCGGCTAAAAAGCCCGCAAGGATCAGAAAGCCCGAGCTGAACGCCACGGCCGGTGTCCAGATCCAGTTCCAGATGCGGCCTATCCAACCGCGTTTTTCAGGGGAGTCTGCCATCTTGGTGCTCCTTTCAGACATGCGTTGGATTAGTTGCCGGACGAGGGTTCAAACACGTTGTCGACCAACGCAGGCGCGTCTGCCTGAGGCACGTGACATTGGTTGCAGAAATAGCGGGTGCCCGCGATGTGATCCAGCTCGCGGCCTTCGCGATCCAGATAGTGGGTCATCGACAGGGTCGGCGCATTGCGTTCGCCTGCCTTGGTCCAGTCATGGCAGGAAAGACACTGATTGGTGCGCACGTCGATCTGGTATTGTTCGATCGAATGGGGAATCAGCGGCGGTTGCTGGCGATAGTTACGCTGCATGCGTCCTTCGATATTCTTATGGATCTGATCGAGTGGAATAAGCTCATCCACATCCGCACCGCGCAGGGTTTCCACATTGGCTGACTGGGCAAGGGCGAACCCGCTCAGGAGCAAAACGGGGATCAGGGCCATTCCGCCTGTCACGATTGATTTTTTCATCTTGGCACTCCCTTAGATAGGTCTGGCTGCGCGCCGGTCGGGCGCGGGAACTGGATCGGAAGGCGCGGCGACATGGTCGTCGAACCGGTGAGTAAAGTTGAAGACGTCGACCGCGCAAACGTCGATGCAACGGCCGCAATTGGTGCAGTCCGGGGACAGGATCAGAGGGGTTGTTCCGGGCTTGCCCTTCAGGGCGGGGGAAATGATCTGGTTTTCCGGGCAAACGGCATAGCAATCCATGCAATCGTCACAGGCCGCCCGGTTTGCGGCGCTGACCCGCAGCAGGCTTTTGCTGCCGATCAGGCCATAAAAAGCACCGACCGGGCAAATATGGCCACACCATCCGTGGCGCGCGACGAGCAGGTCAAAGATAAAGATCGCAGCCACCATGGCCCAGACAAATCCTGCACCGAAAATCAGCCCGCGATGCAACATGGTGATCGGGTTGATCAGCTCCCACGCTATCACGCCGGTCAGGCCCGACACGACCAGAACCATTGCCAGCACCCATAGGCGTGTGCTGCGTTTTGGTTGCCAGCCTTTCGGCAGGTCCAGTCGCCGGTGCAGCCAATTGGCGGCGTCGGTTACCGGGTTGATCGGGCAGACCCACGAACAATAGACACGGCCCCCGATCAGCGCATAGGCGACCAGAACGATCAGTCCGCCGATCAGGGCGGTCAGTTCGGGCCAATGCCCGGCAACGATACTTTGCAGCGTGATAAACGGATCGGTCAGAGGCAACACGCCAAGGGTCAGCGACCCGGCCAGCGTGCCTTGCACGATCCAGATGCCGAACCAGGGGCCCAGCAGGAACAGGACCAGAAACAACAACTGGCTGGTGCGACGCAGCAGCAGAAAACGATGCGCACCGATCCAGCCTTTGATTTCGATGGCTTCGCGGCCGACGGGCATATGCGTGCGCGCACTCATTGGCCCACCCCCGGCAGGTCATAAGTTGGTGCAAAGCCGCCCGGTGTGGCCAGATTGTCTGTGCCTGGTCCCGGCAAGCGATCAGGCAGATCGATCAGGCCGTCCACAAGCGGGCCGCCATGGGCCTCTTTTTCTTCCCAGCCTTTGCGATAGTGGTCGGCCGCGCTGCCCCGCGCCAGTCGTTCCGGCAGAACCTTGATGGCGGCTTCCGGTAGGACGCAGCTTTTTTCGCACATTCCGCAACCGGTGCAGCGCTCGGCATGCACGGTGGGGATGAACATCGCATGATGACCCGAGCGGGCGTCATGCGAGACCTCAAGTGTGATGGCCTCGTCGATGACAGGGCAGACGCGATAACAGACGTCGCAGCGCAGGCCCTGAAAGTTCAGGCAGTTTTCTTGATCGACCAGAACTGCCACGCCCATTTTCGCATCATCGATATTGTCCAGCCCCGGGTCCAGCGCACCTGTGGGGCAAGCGGCAACGCAGGGAATGTCGTCGCACATCTCACACGGCACATTGCGCGCCGTGAAATAGGGGGTGCCGGTTGCCACGGCATCCACCCCAAGTTCGGCCAGTTTCAACGTATCGTAAGGGCAGTCCCGCACGCACAGCCCACAGCGGATGCAGGCCGACAGGAACGCCTCCTCAGGCAGTGCGCCGGGTGGACGCAGCGCCTCGGCCGGTAACGCACGGGCATCGCGGGTCAGCCAGGCCAGCAAAGAACCGGCAACCGCGCAGCCGCCTGCCGCGCGCGCCGAATCCTGCAGGAAACGGCGCCGTTGCGGCGAGAGGGGTGTACCGGCCAGAGACATGGGAACTACCTTTGCGATTTAGGCCGGTTACGCGCGCTCGACCTTGCAGGCGCACTTTTTATAGTCGGTCTCTTTCGACAGCGGGCAGGTCGCGTCCAGCGTCAGTTTGTTGGTCAGCTGATGCTCATCAAACCAAGGCATGAAGACCAGACCGCGCGGCACCTTGTTGCGTCCGCGGGTTTCGACCCGGCTGGTGACCTCGCCGCGGCGGGTGGACACAACGATCTCTTGCCCGCGGCGCAGACCCCGATCCTTGGCGTCCTGCGGATGCATGTAGACGACAGCGGACGGGAAGGCGCGGTGCAATTCCGGCACTCGGCGGGTCATCGAGCCCGAGTGCCAATGTTCAAGCACACGTCCCGTGGACAACCACAGATCAAATTCTTCATCCGGCTCTTCGGCGGCGGGTTCGTAGGGCGCAAAGATGATCTTGGCCTTGCCGTCTTTGTGGCCGTAGAATTTCACGTCCGCACCTTCGGGAACATACGGGTCAAAGCCTTCGCGGAAGCGGTACAGCGTTTCCTTGCCGTCCACGACCGGCCAACGCATGCCGCGTGCCTGATGATACATCTCGAACGGGGCCAGATCGTGCGCATGGCCGCGCCCGAATTCTGCATATTCCTCGAACAGACCTTTCTGAACGTAGAACCCAAAGTGCTCGGCATCGTCATTGTGGAACCCTTCGGCTGTCTCGGACAGCGGGAACTGATCCACCTTACCGTTGGCATAAAGCACGTCGAACATGGTCTTGCCGCGATGCTCAGGCATCTTGGCCAGCAGTTCTTCGCCCCAGACCTCTTCGACGGTGAAGCGTTTGGAGAATTCCATAAGCTGCCACAGGTCAGACTTGGCCTCACCTGGGGCCTGCACTTGCTGCCGCCAGAACTGGGTGCGGCGTTCGGCGTTGCCATAAGCGCCTTCCTTTTCGACCCACATGGCGGTGGGCAGGATCAGGTCGGCAGAAACGGCGGTGACCGTCGGATAGGGGTCAGAGACAGTGATGAAGTTTTCGGGGTTGCGATAACCGGGATAGCCTTCTTCGTTGATATTGGGCGCGGCCTGCATGTTGTTATTGCATTGCACCCAATAGGCGTTCAGCTCACCATCTTTCAGCTTGCGGTGCTGCAACACAGCGTGGAAGCCGGGCTTGGGCGGAATGGTGCCTTCGGGGATGTTCCACGCGGTTTCGCAAATTTCGCGGTGTTCATCATTCGCCACCACCATGTCGGCGGGCAGGCGGTGGGCAAAGGTACCGACCTCACGCGCAGTTCCGCAAGCCGAGGGCTGACCTGTCAGCGAGAAGGGCGAGTTGCCAGGTTCGGAAATCTTACCCACCAGCAGATGCACGTTATACATCAGCGAGTTCACCCAAGACCCGCGGGTGTGCTGGTTGAAGCCCATGGTCCAAAGGCTCATGACCTTGCGGGTCGGGTCCGCGTATTGCTGCGCGAGTTTTTCGAGCTTATCCGCCGGAACGCCCGACAATTCCGAGGTGTATTCCAACGTGTAGGGCGCAACCGCTTCGGCGTATTCCTCAAAGCTGATGCTCTCAAGCGCGCCCGAGTCGGGGTTTTCAGCTTCTTGCTGCAGCGCGTTGGTCTCACGCAAGCCATAGCCGATATCGGTGGCAGTCTTTGTGATGTTGACGTGGTTTCTGACGAAATACTCGTTCACCGCGTTGTTCTGGATGATGTAATTCGCGATGTAGTTCAGGATCGCCAGGTCGGTCTGTGGTTCAAACACGATGCCGTTGTCCGCCAGCTCGAACGAACGGTGTTCGAAGGTCGACAGCACGTGGACTTCACATCCCGGTTTGGTCAGGCGCGTGTCAGTCAGGCGCGACCACAGGATCGGGTGCATCTCGGCCATGTTCGAGCCCCACAGCACGAAGGTGTCCGCGTGTTCGAAATCGTCATAACAGCCCATCGGCTCATCAATGCCGAAGGTGCGCATGAACCCGACAACGGCGGACGCCATGCAGTGCCGCGCGTTGGGGTCGATGTTGTTCGACCGGAACCCGGCCTTCATCAGCTTGGAGGCAGCATAGCCTTCCCAGATCGTCCATTGGCCTGAGCCGAACATGCCAACACTGGTTGGGCCCTTCTTGGCCAGAGCCTCTTTCCACTTGGCGGCCATGACGTCAAAGGCTTCGTCCCAGCTGACCGGTTCAAATTCGCCGTTCTTGTCGTATTCGCCATTTGTCTTACGAAGCAGCGGTGTGGTCAGGCGGTCCTTGCCGTACATGATCTTGGACAGGAAATAGCCCTTGATGCAGTTCAGGCCTCGGTTGACCGGCGCGTCCGGGTCGCCTTGCGTGGCCACCACACGGCCATCCTTGGTACCGACCAGTACCGAACAGCCGGTGCCGCAGAACCGGCAGGCCGCCTTGTCCCAGCGGATATCGGGGGCCCCGGCCTGCGCGTTGGCCTGACCGGTGGCCAGAGGAATGCCAGCGGCTGACGCAGTGGCAGCGGCCGCTGAGGCCTTGAGAAAAGTCCGGCGAGATTCTGATGTAGTCATAGCGTGAGCCTCCGGCTGGTGGTTTGGCTTGGGGCATCGGGATGCGGGGTAGCCTCCGCAAGATCCTCGAAATGGTGATAGGTAAGCGTCAGCGAGACCACTCCGGGGATCTGATGCAGATCCATGATGATCTCGGACGCAAGGCGATCGGATGTGTCTTCCACGACGACAACGAAACGGCCGTCTTCGGCCTGGGCATGGACCTCGACGCCGGATGTGTTGCGCATCGATTGCGCCGCGGCCTCAGCCTGATCAGGGACGATATGTACAAGGCAACCGCAGATGTTCATTGTATCACTTCCGTTTGAGATGTGGGCCGACGGTCAAGCGCGATGGCATTGACCGGGCAGGGGGTCACGCAGGCACCACACCCAATGCAAGTGTCGGCATCCAACGAAGGCTCGGCCCGACCGCCCAGTTGTAACCTGAAGCGGATGGCATTCTGTTCGCAATTGTCCTGACAGACGCGGCAACTGACCCCGTTCACGGACAGGCACGAAGATGTCTCAATCGCCGCGCGCCAGGGCCAGTCCGGCAGGCGTTCGATTTGCAACGCGTCTGTCGGGCAAACCGTAGCGCAATCGCCGCAAAAGGTGCAGGGGTTGTCACTGGGCTGAAACACCGGGAAACCGTCCTGACCAATGACAATTACCGTTTCCTGACAAACGTCGACGCAGTCGCCACATTTGGTGCAGTGATCCAGGAAACCCGGCACATGTGATCCCGGAGGACGGACAATGCTGCTGTCCTCCCGACACACTTTGGCGCTTAGAAACGCCCGACGGCTGGTCATCTGGCTCATTTAGCTGGACTGTACGCGCTTGATTCCGTAACTACGTTAACCCAATAGCGATATTGAATGTGATGAATCTTGATCCAGATCATTATTGAAACATTTATTTTTCGCCTTTTCGACAACTACCCGACAGTTGAAGTCGTCCAATGCCGCTCAGGCGGCGGCTGCACCAACGGTAAGAACCAAGACGGGCCGGCGCAGAGTTGGGTTTGAGTATCATTTCGAAACAAACTATGCTGCGTCGCAGAAATCGACTCGGCCACTGGTAGAAGTTTACGGTGGTGGCGCATGTGTTTTCGATGGTTAGAGGACAGGCTCATGGTGACCAATGTGCAGAAGACCTCGTTGAAACTTGGGTCCGAGATGGCTGAAAATGCGGCTGCGGTTCAGGGCCGAACGGTTGATATCGTAACCCGCGCGCTGGATCGGTCCGGCATACAGTGGACCCTGTTGTCCCAATCCGCCCGGCGGCAATCGACGCGGATTGCCAAAACGCATTCAGAGCGGGCCCGTGATCTGATGCAGGGCTTTGCCGAGGTTTCGCAGCGCATAGCGCGTTCGCAATCGGTGGTCGACGATTGGGCGACTTATCTGAAAGACGCCACCCAGCGCGTGGTGCTGACCATGGACGCGCTGCGCGAACGCGGAGATGTTTTTCTGGAGCATGAAGCTGCGGGTTGCCCGCCGGTGCTGATCTATGACTATGAGGTCATCGTCGATGGGACGGCCCTGAAACGCCCCTGCAATTACCAACTGCTGCGCATCCTGCCGCCCAAAGGTATAACCATTGACGACACTCGGCGTCCCTACATCATCATCGATCCGCGTGCCGGTCACGGCGGCGGGATCGGTGGATTCAAACCAGACAGTCAGGTTGGCGTCGCCCTGTCAAAAGGGCATCCGGTTTATTTCGTCAGTTTCGGACGAGACCCTGTGCCGGGGCAGACTCTTGCTGACGTTATGCATGCCGAGGCCGGGTTCGTGCGCACTGTCCGCGCGCGCCATCCCGACAGCCCGCAGCCGGTCGTGGCCGGCAATTGCCAAGGTGGCTGGGCCACACTGCTGATGGCCGCCTGCAACCCGGACCTGACCGGGCCGCTGATCCTGAACGGCGCCCCCATTGCGCCGTGGTCGGGCGAGGTAGGGGAAAATCCAATGCGCTATAACGCAGGAGTTCTGGGCGGCGCTTGGCAACCGATGTTCTGGTCGGATGTTGGAGCGGGCGTGTTCGATGGTGCCAATCTGGTGATGAATTTCGAGCAGCTGAACCCCAGCCGGAATTATTTCGGCAAGTATTTCGACCTCTACCGCGACCCGGATGGTGGTCGGAAACGCTTCATAGATTTCGAACGTTGGTGGGGTGGCTATTTCCTTTTGAACGAGGCCGAGATTCACTGGATCGTCGAGCAATTGTTCGTCGGCAATCGGCTGATCAAGAACACCGCTCAGTTGGAGCCGGGCGTGCCGATCGACATCAAGGCGGTCAAAGGCCCGATATTTGTCTTTGCCAGCCAAGGTGACAACATCACCCCGCCCCAGCAGGCACTGAACTGGATTGCCGCCACATACGCAGATGAAGAGGAAATCCGTCTGCGCGGTCAGCGGATCATCTACATGTTGCATGACGAGGTTGGCCATCTGGGCATCTTTGTCTCGTCCAAAGTGGCGCGGAAGGAACATACGCAGATGGCTTCGACCCTGGAAACGGTCGAAGCAATGGCGCCTGGCCTCTACGAGATGGTGATCGAAAACATCCAAGGTGAAGGCCAGGATAAACAGTTCGAGGTTCGGTTCTATGACCGCACACTCGAGGATGTGGCCGCGTTGGACGACGGTCAGCAGGATGAGGGCAGCTTTGCCGCGGTGGCCCATATGTCCGAAGTGCAGGCGAACGCATATGAAACCTTTGGGCGTCCATTTGTGCGGTCCGTGTCGACACCGATGGGCGCAAAGGCGTTGCGTGATCTGCATCCTCTGCGCGTTCAACGCGCGGCGATGTCCTCGGAAAATCCGATGATGAAGGGGGTTGCACAATTGGCCGGCCTGACGCGCGAACAGCGCGCCCCGGGGGCAATTGACAACCCGTTTCTTGAGATGGAAAAGCTGACCGCCGACTGGATCGAACAGGCCATGGATCTAGGCCGCGACCTGCGCGATGCCTGGTATGAAGGGATGTTCTATGCGCTTTGGGGCGGTCCATTGGCCGCGTGGTTCGGCCAGAAAAACGCTGCCCACCGTACCTTACCTGATCCTGAAACCCTGAAAGCCCTGCCCGAGGTTGAGGCGGCTTTGGCGCATATGAAACAGGGCGGGCTGCCCGAGGCCGTGATCCGGTTGTTGCTTTTGTTGGCCTCAAGCAACCAAAGCTTCCGGGCTGAAATTCTGCATCGCTGGGCGCATGTGTTCCAACATGAGGCCCCGTTCAGGGAACTCACCGTTGAAGACCGCCAACGTATGTTGCGCGAACAGACAGTGATTGTCACTTTTAACGAACAGGGTGCGATAGATACGTTGCCCGACCTGTTGCCGCGGGTTGCTGATAGAAAGCAGGCGGTTGATCTGCTCAAGCGTATTCTGGGCGAAATTCCAGACCCGTCGCCTGAGCTTGTCGAGATGGCACAAGCACTGTACGACACGCTTGATCTTGCTGAGATCAAACAGAAATCCGGAACTCTGTCCAAATCTCAAGGGCGCAGTTCGGCTGCTGCGAACAAGGCCAAACAGAAATGAAAATAACGGAAAACCGCACCTACGCGCAGATCAAGGTCGGGGACGTGGCGCAGGTGACGCGTTTATGCACGGTTGACGATCTTTATGCTTTTGCCTCGGCTTCGGGCGATCATAACCCGTTGCATCTGGCCGGGTATGATGGCGATGGCGATGGCCACCCCGAGGCAGTGGCCCCGGCCCTGTGGCCTGCTGGCCTGATTGCGGCAATCCTGGGCAATATCCTGCCCGGCGCGGGTACCCAGGCGCGCTCGGCAAACCTGTTCTTTCATGCACCGGTACTGGCAGATGACGAGGTGACCGCCACGCTGACCGTGACCGAAAAGCGAGACGATGGCGATCTGCTTTGTGCGACCGAAGTGCGCCGTGTGGGCGACAACGCTCTGATCCTCAGCGGTGAAGTGCAGGTGACGCCGCCGGCCAAACACCTGACCTTTGACTCGGTTGACGTGCCCGGTCTGATTGTTCAGCGCCATCGCCATTTCGATGCGCTGATCGCAAAGGCAAAGCCTCTGGATCCGATGCCCACGGCCGTGGTCGCCCCGGAAGAGCCAAACTCGCTGGGCGGCGCGTTGCTGGGGCATTCCAAGGGTATTATTGCGCCGATCCTTCTGGGTGATCCTGACAAGATCGCTGCTGCAGCCGCCGAGTTGAAGACCGATCTGTCGAATATCGAGATCATTGAAGCCCGCAGTCATGAAAACGCCGCCCACCGCGCCGTGGATCTGGTGGTTGAAGGCAAAGCGCAAACCCTGATGAAGGGGCATTTGCACACCGATGTTTTGCTGCGCGCGGTTCTGCGACGCGACAAGGGCCTGCGAACGGGCCGTCGCCTGTCGCATGTGTTTGTGATGGACGTGCCGGGCTTTTCACGGCCCATCATGGTGACGGATGCGGCCGTGAACATCGCCCCGGACCTCGAGACCAAGGCAGACATTGTGCAGAATGCCATCCATCTGGCGCATTCCATCGGGATCACGACGCCAAAAGTTGGGGTGCTTTCGGCGGTTGAGACGATCAATCCGCATATGCCCTCGTCTGTGGATGCGGCGCTGTTGTCGAAAATGGCCGAACGGGGTCAGATCACCGGCGGTCTGGTCGATGGTCCGCTTGCGATGGACAACGCGGTTGATCTAAAGGCGGCGCGGACAAAAGGCATCAAGTCCGCAGTCGCCGGGGCGGCGGATATCCTCGTGGCCCCGAATATCGAAGCGGGAAATATGGTGGCCAAACAGCTGACTTACATTTCCCATGCCGAGGCAGCGGGGATCGTGGTGGGTGCCGCCGCCCCGATTATTCTGACGTCGCGGGCGGATGATGATGCCTCGCGGTTGGCATCATGCGCGGTGGCGTCGCTGCATGCGCAGGCAAACAAGGGTAAAATTCATGGCTGACCACGTGCTGGCGCTAAACGCCGGGTCGTCTTCGTTGAAATTCGGGCTGTATGAGCTGGTCGAAGGCAACCGCCCCAGCATGCGCTGGCACGGCCAGATCGAACGCTTGGGGGATGCGCCGCGCCTGTTGGCGGAATCTGCCGGGGGGCGCTCGATCAACCAGGCGCTGACTGAAGCCAAGGGCCATGACGAGGCAATCCAGGCCTTTCTTGACATGACGCGCGAATATCTGCCGGACATCCACATCCGGGCCATCGGTCACCGGGTTGTGCATGGGGGGACGGTGTATTCCGAACCCGTGCAGATTGACGACAAGGTTTTGGATACTCTGGCTGGGTTCATTCCCTTTGCGCCGCTACACCAACCCTTTAGCCTGGCCGGTATCCGTGCAGCCAGCGCCGCCTTTCCCGACACGGTTCAGGTGGCCTGTTTCGACACCGCCTTTCACCGCACCCATCCATGGGTAAACGATACCTTTGCCCTGCCGCAGAGCTATTACGACAAGGGCGTACGCCGGTATGGGTTTCACGGCCTGAGCTATGACTACATCACGAAAAAGCTGAAAGAGATAGCGCCCAGCCTTTATGATGGCCGCGTGGTCATTGCGCATCTTGGCAATGGCGCGTCGATGTGTGCTGTGTCAGGCGGGCGGGCCGTGGCGTCGACCATGGGTTTTTCTGCGTTGGACGGCCTGCCGATGGGCACCCGCAGCGGTCAGTTGGACCCGGGGGTTGTGCTGTACATGATGCAGCAGGAAGGGATGAGCGCGGATGAAATCGCCGATATGCTCTATCGCAAATCCGGCCTGCTGGGTCTGTCGGGGATGTCATCGGACATGCGCACACTGCTGGCCGCCGAAACGCCCGAGGCCCGCAAGGCAATCGATTATTATGTTTTTCGCATTCGCCGAGAGCTTGGCGCCATGTCAGCTGCGCTGGAAGGGCTGGATGCGCTGGTGTTCACGGGCGGCATAGGTGAAAACGCAGTCCAGATCCGTCAGCGGGTTTGCGACGGAATGCGTTGGATCGGGATTGAGATGGACCCCAACAGAAACGCCGACAACGGCACGGTTCTGTCGACCGATTTCAGCCGAGTCCGAATTCTGGCAATCCCCACGAATGAAGAGATGGTGATCGCCCGTGCCGCAGCCCGGATGGTGCAATAGTCGCTATTGCTCGGGTTTGTCTTTGCGACGCTTGGCGTATTTCAACAACGTGCTCAGAATGGTGCTGATGACATCAGGTGTCAGGGCGCCCAGCGGGTCGCGGCGGATGCCCGTTACCGTATTGCGCGCGTCGGACAGAGTGTCTTTGACCTCGGTCTCGATATCCATCAATGCCATATCACGCAATTCGACCGCGGCCGTCGTATCTGCCTGCGCGTTCTGCGTGTTGGCCATCAGAACCAGGATCACGCCCAACAGCAGATTGGCCCCAGCCATGATCAACGCGGCCAGCGGTTTGGACAGGGTTGCGGACAACCAGAAAAAACCGGCCACGTTCAGCATGATGACAGCCAGCCCCACGGCCAGCCCCGCCGCAGCGTAGAACCCGGTCCGCCGTGCGGCCACGGCAACGTGGCGTTGGGCAATCAACCGTTCGGCGCGCAGAATGATCGAGATATTGCGGGAAATGCGGCTCATGTTCAGGCTCCTACCGGGATCGGCCTAGCAGATAGCCAAGCGTAAAAATGCCAAGCGCAAACAGGATCGGCCTTTTGTGGGGCAGATCCTCCAGCTCGGTCAGGGCTTCTTCAAGCTGTCCGGTCCAGTTGTCGATGTTCTCGGCAATCCTGTCGGCAACTGTGTCGTGCGGTTCCGGCGTGTGTGCCTGCTCGCGGGTCGCAGATTGCTCGGCCAGTTGGCGACGTAGATCGGCAACTTGCGCTTCAAGCTCGGCTTTCGTGACCATTGGACCGTCCCCCTAACAATTGCTGCGCCCATGGGTCAGGGTTTGAACCCTCACCCATGGTTTTGCAGCCCATGTTAATGCGTTTTTCCGTTTTAAGAAAAGGGACTTATCATTTTACGGGTCGGGTCAGCCTGAAAACCGCGTATCAAGCGTAGTAATCCGCGACCAACAGAAAATCCGGCGCGACGTCTTCTTCGATGGTAGCAAAGCGCGGGATTGGGTCTTCGAACACGTTGTCGGTGCGGTCGTCATTGACGGTCGAGACCTCGCCAATCAGGCAGTCGCCCCGTTCCGCCCAAAACGCGTGCCAGATGCCGGGCATCAGGGTTACGCTTTCGCCGGGTTTCAAGCGCAGCAACTCGCCGGGCCGGATTGTGACGGGGCAACTGTCGCTGGGCACAACAACAGGATTTTCACGGTCGATACCGCCTTGCGGGTCCGAGGCATAGATTTCCATCACCAGATCACCACCGCCGCGGTTTATGATGTCTTCGGCTTTGATGATGTGGCGGTGCATCGGCGACAGCTGTTTGTCCCGCGATACCAGCAGCTTTTCGGCATAAAGCATGCCCCGACCACTGTTCAGATCGCCCACATCACCGTTGCGCAAGGTGAACAGGAACAAGCCCAATTCATCAAAGCGGCCCTGCCCGTAGTCGGTGACGTCCCAACCCAGCCCGCGCTCGCGAATGCCTGCGGCTTTGTCGCTGCGCATCTGGTCGGGGGACCAGTTGGCAAAGGGGGGCAGGACCGCGCCGAAGGATCGAATAAACGCCTCGGCCTCGGTTTTAATGGCGTTGATGTCAGAACGTTTCATTTAGGTCTCTTTGGGGTTCAAAGCTCGTGCGCCCAGGGCGGGTTGGCCCCGGCGCGGGATACGGTGATGGCTGCGACCTCTGCGCCTTTGGCCAAAGCGGCCCGTAGGTTTTCGGCGCCCAGGGTGCGTAGAGCGGTTTTGGTCAGGTGCCCGCCGCGCTCCAGCTCGGCCAGCACACCAGCGTTGAACGTGTCACCTGCACCGACGGTATCGACAACCTGAACCGGTCGGACGGGGACTGAGGTTTCGGACCCGTCCGCCAGATAGCCTGACGCGCCGTCACCGCCACGCGTTACGATAACAACGGAAGGCCCGGCCTGAAGCAACAGCGGCACTTTCTCAGTGATGCTTTCCGGGCCGGGAATGATCCAATCCAGATCCTCGTCCGAGACCTTTACGATATCCGCCTGTGCGATCATCCGGTTTAGACGGGTGCGATACCGGGTTTGATCCTTAATGAAGTCGGGTCGGATATTGGGATCAATCATCACCGCCCGATCCGCCCCTTGCCGGTCCAGCAATGCGGCGTAAGCGTCGGCGCAGGGCTCGCAGGCCAGGCTGATCCCGCCGAAATACAGCGCTGAAATAGCGGGAAGCTGATCCGGCATATCCTCGGGCATCAGCATGCGACCTGCTGAGTTTTCGTCGATAAAGCTGTAAGAGGCGTGCCCGTCCTTCAACTGCACAAAGGCCAGCGTCGTGGGGCGATCCGATCGGACCACATGGCTTGCATCCACATGGCTGGTCTTCAGAGCATTGGCCAGCTGCTCTCCGAACAAATCCGAAGACAGACCAGTCAGCAGCCCAACCGGCGACCCCAGCCGCCCCAAGGCAATGGCTGTGTTAAAGACCGCGCCCCCGGAATGGGGCACAAAGCCTTCACCGCCCGAAATAGTCGGGGTGGCGATCATGTCGATCAGAGCTTCACCGCAGCACAGGATCATGCCGGGTCCTTTCTGTATTGTGGGATCAGGCGGTCATATTAACGCGCGAGCGCACTTTTACAGAAATTGTTAGCGCCAACAATGCCAAATTCGTCCTGTTCCGAAACATACAGGCTCATTGATCGCCGCAATTCGCTGAACCGCCCGCCCGCGTTGAACGCATCGCGGAAGGCATCCTTGAACAGCCAGCGGTTTTTCTCGGCCACACCGCCCACAAGGAACACACCGCCCACAGGCATCAGCACGACGGCAAGATCACCCATCACTGCGCCCAGATGGGTGGTGAACATATGCGCTGATTTTTCGGCGATCGGATCTATCTTCGCGCGTGCGTCATCAAGGATGTCTTTCGCGCTGCGCATTGGCGTGTCGGCCTGTCCGGCGGCCATACCGGTCGCACGGTACAGGATCGGCAGACCTGTACCGCTGAGAAACATTTCCGCCTCAAGCACCAAAGTATCATCAAAGAAACAATCCGGCGCGATGTGCCGGGCGGCTTTGAAAATCTCGACCTCATCCACATGGCGCGGTGACAGGCCGATATGGCCGCCTTCACCGGATGCGGTGTGATACCGGCCTTCGGAGTTGAGCAACGCCCCAACCCCGAGACCTGTGCCGGGACCAACAACCAACCGGGTGCCGGGGGGTGGGGTCGCGGCGCCTTGCAACACCTCGACATCATCGCCTGTGATTTCGGCCACCGACCACGCGGCGGCGGTAAAGTCGTTGATGACAAAGGTATGCTGCGCACCCGTGGCCTTGCCGATATCACCCTCGGACAGGTCGAGCTTTGCATTCGTCAGGCGGATCGTTCCGTCTTTCACTGGCCCGGCTCCGGCGGCCACCACGGCGCGTGGATCGGTGCCGATCTCATCGCGCAGGGTGTGAAATGCATCAAGCAACTCGGGCAGGGTGCCGGTAGGGTACTTGCGCAGATCGGTCAGCTTTCCGTCAGCGATCACGCCCAAGCGCGTATTGGTGCCGCCGATATCCGCGACCAAGTTCCAATGCGCACGCATGGCCCCAGGTGGTTGAGCCAGCGGCAATGATACAGCGCCACCAGACAGGGCGGGTTTAAGGATGTTGTACGACCCCTTCGGTTTGCTCTCTGGCGCATAGGAGGCTGTGTCGACCCCGTCTTTCGGCTCTGCATGATCAGAGGCCCAATTGCCCCGGTCCAGCACAGACCGGACAAATACCCCCTTCACCGGAACACCCTGTTTCAGTGCGTCCTGCACTGCCGATAGATGTTGGTTAAGATCGTCACCCCACCAATCCCCGTGCAAACTTTCGCGGCCGGCCATGCCGGTGACAAAGATAGGCCTGTCTTGGGTGTAGTCATGCTGAAAACGGCTGAGGTCGGCGGCAGATGGCCAATGTGTATCAAAGGTCAGACCGCACCAATCAACGCCAGTTCCAATGGTTTCCATGTCGCTCTGCCAGCTTGCCGGCAGATGACGCTCCAGCGATTCAAGCGCCATTGCAGGGTAGGTCTTGTTGAACACACCAGCCGGACAGAACCGGTTGAGGATGTCACCAAGCAGATCGGTGGCGGGGTCCTTGGACGGTTCCCCGCGTGCTTGATCGAACACAACCCCAAGATTGGTCATGCCCAATCCTCGCATCGCTTCGATGGCACACCCATGGGCCAATAGCATGTGATGCCTTGTCCGGGCGACGGCGCGGGTATTGTCGGGGTCAGGCGTCTGATAGGCGAAATTGCACAACCTGCCAATGCCAGCCGGGACGCTGATCGGCGCAACGCTGTACATACGGTCGCCGACGCGCCCCATGACGATTTCAGTGAAACCCGCAAACCAATCGGCGATGTCGCGGTTACGCCATCCGCCCAGATCCGCCAGCGCCGCAGGCAATTCCCCCTGATTCAGTAGTGCGCAAGGTCGAAGGCCACGCGTTAACAGCGCGTCGGTCAGACGATCGTAGAAATCCAGGCCGGTCTCGTTCATCTCCCTGCGCCCTTCGGGCAGAACGCGGGCCCAATTGATTGAAAATTGATAACAGTCAAACCCGGCTTCGTGTACCCGATCGAATTCCTGTTCGATCTGGTGCGCAGAGGTTGCCACGCCAAAGAGGAAATCCTTTGGGAAATCGGAACGGGTATAATTCATGGTCAAAACCTGTTTGCGCCGGTTGGGCCGCCACCTAACAGGTCGGCCCGATGCATTCTAGATGTTAGCGGTATCATGGATGGATTAGTGTGTTTTGTCAGCACTTTTGGCGAAATACCAGCCCCTTTGGGCCGAATCTTGACAAAAGGGGTGTTGCTGCTTCAACGTTATTGAAACGTTTCAATCGAGGGTCATCCAGTAAGCAGATGCGGATAGCGGCACAGCTTTATACCGTCAGGCAACTCGGGGGTCTGGCTGCGCAGTTGGATCTTATCCGCGCTTGCGGTTTTGCGGATGTTGAAACGATTGGGTTTCACGATCTATCTCCTCAAAATATGGCTCGGCAGTTTGCACAGGCGGGCCTGACCGTCCGGTCGGCACATTTCGATTGGGAGGAATTCGAAACCCGGTTTGACGATATTCTGACCTTGCTTGATCTTTTGAACTGCCCGGTTGCCGTGATGCCCTGGCTGGCGCCACAGACCCGCCCCGACTCGGTAGCAGGGTGGCGCAGTGCGGCGGACCGACTCTCGGACTGGGCGGCGCGATTGGCGGGCCACGGGGTCCGACTGGCCTATCACAACCATGATTTTGATTTGGTTGGCCCTGCCCGGGAAACGCCTTTGGACCTGATCCTGGCGCATAACACGCTGCATTGGCAGCCCGATATCGGATGGTTAGCCGTCTCGGTGCCGGACCCGGCCGCGGTGTTGCAGCGGTACGCGGGGCGGATCGTGTCGGTACACGCCAAGGATGCGGAACCGGCTGCGGGGCAGGGTGATGATCGCTGGCGTAATCTGGGACGGGGCGTGGTGGACTGGCCCCGGCTATTGCGCATTCTGAATGACAGCCCCTGCAGCGATCTGTTTGTGGAACACGATGAAACGCCCAACCATGTCGAAACCTTGCGGACGGGGCGGGAATTTCTGTTGGATCAGATGTCTTCGGAGGTCGGATAATGGCGCGCGCAACGATCAAGTCGATCGCCAAGGAAACGGGCTATTCCGTCGGCACCGTCTCGAACGCGCTACGGGGGGCTACGTCAGTTCGGGAAGAAACGCGGCAAGAGATTCAGGCTGTAGCCACGCGTCTGGGGTACCGTGTTAACATGGACGGGCTGAAACTGCGTACCAACAAATCCTACCGTATCGCGGTGCTGGTCAGCGTGTCATCGGACGCAGCAGAGGAATGGGAAGGGGTGGAATTCACCCGCATTCTGGCCGGTATCTCTGCGTCTTTACGGGGTTCGCGATATGAGATGTCTGTGTTCAACGTGGCCGGCCTGCCGGATGCCATGGCCGTTCTGGCGCGGATTGTTCAGGACGGTTTGGCCGATGGTGTCATCTTTTCGGGCACATTGCAGGACGACCCGCGCATCGCATTCTTGCAGCAACACAGCTTTCCTTTCGTGACCATGGGTATGAGCGACAGCGAGGCACCGCATGCCTATGTCGATTTCGACAGTCAGGCGGCTGCGTTTGACGCCACAGCGCGGTTGGTGGGATTGGGGCACCGGCGAATTGCGCTGGTGAATCCCCCGGTCGAATTGATCTATGCTGCGCAACGTCAAACCGGTTACGAACAAGCTCTGGCCAATGGTGGCATTGCGCCTGACCCAGCGCTGATTTTCAACGGCCCCACAACCGCTCGTACTGGGCAGTTGTGTTTTGAGGCTCTGATGCAGCTAAGCGACCGACCCACGGCCTGTATCTGCGCGAATGAGGCGATGACACTAGGCGTTTTGTCCGCAGCCCATGCTGCGGGTGTGCAGATTGGCCGGGACATGGTGGTGATTTCCACCGATGACCTACAACTTAGCCGATATTTCGTACCCCCGCCCAGCACCTATTATGTGCCCATCGAAGAAACCAGCCGTTTGCTGGGCGAGTATATGTTGAAAGCTTTGGACGGGGCCGACCCGTCCGAGACCCAGAAAAAGATCAGGGCCACGCTGATCGAGCGCCAACCTGACACCCCTGCGCCACAAAAGGCGCCCACAACGTAAACCAACTCAGGAGGACTTGAAGATGTTTAAAACTCTACTGGCCGCAGCGGCCGTGACCGCGATGGCAGCCCCCGCAGTTTTTGCCGCCGATCTGGACGGGCGTGTTCTTAAAATCGGAACCGACGCCACCTATCCGCCGATGGAGACCGTAGACGAGACAACTGGTCAGATCGTGGGTTTCGATGTGGATGTGATGAATGCGATCTGCGAACAGGTCAATTGCGTCCCGAATTTCGTCAACACCGCGTGGGACGGCATCTTTGCCGCGCTTCAGCAGGGTGAGTTCGATCTGGTGATCTCGGGCGTGTCGATCACGCCGGAACGCGAAGAGACGATGGATTTCTCGGAACCCTATATTGTGGTCAGTCAGGCCATTCTGTTGCAGGTCGACAACTCGGACATGACGCTTGAGGATTTCAAAGCCGGTGGTCAGAAACTGGCGGCGCAGACCGGCACCACCAATGCGCAGCTGGCCGAGGAACTAGTGGGGCGCGAAAATGTCAGCCTGTATGACAACTTCTCGGCCGCGATCCTGGCGCTGCAAAACGCTGATGTGCAGGGTGTGATCATCGATGGTACCTCGGCCGCCGCATACGAGCAGGAGTTTGCGGGTGAGCTGACCGTGGGCATCACCGGCCTGCAATCCGACCCGCTGGGCATCGTGTTTCAGGAAGGCGACGCCACAGTTGATGCCATCAACGAAGGATTGGCCGCGATCAAGGCCGACGGCACGCTGGACAAGTTGGTCGGCAAATACTGGGGCACTGAATAACCCGGTCTGAACCGTTATGGCCCGGTGCCTGTTGCAACCGGGCCACCTGATTGCAGTGAGGTCCCATGAAGCGTCTCAGCTCGATCCGCCCGAGCAATCTTGTTCTGCTCGCCGCGGCCCCGTTCATCATCTACCTGTTCGCAACCTCTTCGAAATATCTGCGCTCGCTGATCGCCATTCTGGGGATCGGAAATGATGCAGGCCCGATCTTTGTCGGGTTTTTGCTGGTGCTGGCGGTGGCCATTCTGGGATATCTCTGCGCCCGGAACGCGCGGTTTCAAACAGCACCGGGTTGGGTGCGTATCTCGGCATGGGCGGCCTTGCCGGCAGCGTTGGCGCTGTCGGTCTTGGGTTTCGTCGCGCCGCAGGTGCTGATGCCATTTGCCGAGTCTGTCTTTTTTCATGCGCTCAGCGAAAATACCTCGGCCCTGATCGACCGATCCTCACAAATCTGGGTGCTATTTCCCGAGGTTGTCGATCAGGTTCAGATCGGTCTTCAAGTGCTGCTGCTGATCTATGCGGTTGTAGTAGCTGGTATTTTGCTGTCGGGTCGGTTGCCCGTCAGGACGCAGGGATTTGCTCAACTTGGGTTTGAAATCCTGACCGGGGCCGCGCTGTTCTATCTGATGTTCATGGCCCATTGGCAATTTGCAACCGGGGTGGCGATCACGTTTCGCGCCGCCATTTTTGCTTATATCTTCGCTGCCATTCTGGGGTTGATCTGGGTCGGGCTGCAATCTTTCAAACCCAAGGCGCGCACGCCGGTTGTCTATGGCTGTATCAGCCTGACTTTGCTGGGTGTATCGGCGTTTTTCTTCATGCAGCCGCAGGTCAAATACGAACTTATCGGCACGTTGGACGCGCGTATCGCCATTGTGCGCGGCACTCCGCAGGCGCAGGCCGACGTCATCCGGTTTGGTGAATTCGAAGGGGGCGAAGACCAGCAATATCGCATCCGTAGCGCCCCAAACGCTGCCAGCGCGGTGGAACAGATCGAAACCGTCGACAGCGTTTCGGGCGCCTTTGTCCCGCTCGGCGCCAACACCAAGGGTTATCCGGTGATCTGGCAGACGCAATTCCTGCCGGATCAGTACCGCAACCCGGCGCTGGCTTTTGCCGTGTTTGGCTTTCTGTTGCTGACACTGACGATAGGCGGCGCGCAACACAAGCTGCATCCGCTGGCCGTGGGGGCCGAGTTCTTTGTGGACACAATTCGTGGCATTCCGATGCTGGTGATCATCCTCTATATCGGTCTGCCTTTGGCAGGGGCGGTCAAGGATGCCACGGGTGGCGGTATCGACATGACCAATATGACCCGCGGGATCATCGCGATCTCGGTCGGCTATTCCGCCTATATGGCCGAGATTTTCCGATCCGGTATCGAGGCCATCCCACGGGGACAGATCGAGGCTGGCGGCTCATTGGGCCTGTCGCGCTGGCAAACCGCGCGGCTGATCATCCTGCCGCAGGCTCTGCGCATCGTCACGCCACCCTTGGGCAACGAGTTCATTGCGATGATCAAGGATACTTCGCTGCTGTCGATCCTGTCAGTCCGCGATATGACCCAGCGGATGCGCGAATTTCAGGCGGCCAGTTTTCTGCCCTTTGCGCCGTTTAACACAGCCGCAATCCTCTATGTCGTGATCACGCTGGGCTGCGCCAGCTTCCTGAAATGGATCGAACGCCGCACGGCGAGGGAAGACCGATGAGCAGGTTGGAACTAGGGGTCTGCTATTACCCCGAACAATGGGATCGGTCGCTGTGGCGCGCGGATGCTCAACAAATGGTCGAGATGGGGCTGGATTGGGTGCGCATCGCCGAATTCACCTGGGGCCTGATCGAACCAGAGCGCGGCGTTTTCCACTGGAATTGGCTGGATGAGGTTATCGATATCCTGGGCGAAGCAGGCCTGCGCGTGATGATGTCGACGCCCACCGCCGCCCCGCCAAAATGGCTGATCGACGAACATCCCGAAATTCTGCCAGTCGGCCCGGATGGGCGGGTGCGCGGATTTGGATCGCGGCGGCACTATTGTTTTTCCAGCGATGTCTATCTGGCCGAGTCCCGGCGGATCGCCACCGAATATGCCCGTCGTTATGGCCAGAACCCGTATGTTCACGCTTGGCAGATCGACAATGAGTATAACGATCACGACACGGTGCTTAGCTATTCGGATGCAGCGCGGGTTGGGTTCCAGCGGTGGCTAGCGGATCGTTACGGGTCGATCGCGATACTGAATGAAACCTGGGGTACCGTGTTCTGGGGCTCGGTCTATTCCAGCTTTGACCAGATCGAATTGCCCAATGGGCTAGTGGCCAGCCCCAACCCGACCCATGCGCTGGATTTTGCGCGCTATTCCTCGGACCGGGTGCGGCTGTTCAACCGCGCGCAGGTGGAAGTGTTGCGTGAGTTCTCTCCGGGCCGGGACATCACCCATAATTTCATGGCAGGCAGTTTTGAGTTCGATCACCACGCCGTTGCCGCCGATCTGGATATTGTTGGCTTTGACAGTTATCCGCTGGGCAATCTTTTGGGCTCGACCCTGTCTGACGACGAAAAGCGCCGCTATTTGCGGACCGGCGCGCCGGATTATCAGGGGTTTCACTGCGATCTGTATCGCTCGCAAGGCAAGGGGCGCATGTGGGTGTTGGAGCAGCAACCCGGCCCGGTGGACTGGGCCGCGAAAAACCCCTCACCCGCGGACGGGATGGTGCGCCTGTGGATCTGGGCGGCCTATGCCCATGGCGCGCAGGCGGTGATGTTTTTTCGCTGGCGACAGGCCAAATATGCGCAGGAACAGTATCATACGGCATTGTTGCGTTCGGACGGCAGCCCGGATCAGGCCGCCGTGGAATTGGCCCAGGTCGCGGCAGAGCGTGACAGTTTACCTGCGGTGGCACGAGAACGAGCGCAGGTGGCCATATTGTTGGATTACGAATCCATCTGGGCGGCGGATATCCTGCCGCATGATGACGCGTTCCCGAACGCGCAGATCATCCGCGAGTGGTACGCCGGGTTGCGGATGCTTGGGGTCGATCTGGATTTTGTGGGGCCACAAGATGACCTGAACGACTATGCCCTGATTGTTATTCCGCAAAGCATGATCATTTCACCCGATCTGGCCATCAAACTGCGGGACGGTGGGGCGAATTTGCTGATCGGCGCACGCGCGGGCAGCAAGACCCCCGACATGCACACGCCACCGAACCTTGCCCCCGGAGCGTTGGCTGAGCTGACCGGTGTGACGGTCTTGCGCGTGGAATCGCTGCCAGATCTGGCGCAGGAGTCGGTGCGCTTGCAGGACGGAACGGCGTATGACTTCACCGGTTGGCGGGAAATCATCGACACCAGCGGAACGGTAACGGCCGAATTTTGCAGTGCATACCGGGATGGGAGTCCGGCGATTGTACGCTCGGACCGAGCGATCTATCTGGCAATGATCCCACGTGGCCAATTGCTGCATGCCATACTTTCGGACGCGTTAAGCTGGGCGGGCCTTCCCGTCACGGAGTGCGGACCGGACTTGCGGATCACACGTCGCGGAGGATTGAGATTTGCCTTCAATTTCGGGTCAACCGGGTTGTCATTACCGACTGACGAACCACTTGCCTATTTGGTTGGGGGCGCTGAAATCCCACCCTATGGGGTTTCAATCTGGCGGGACACGTGATCTTGCCAGTCCACATTCCTGTTGGCAGCAAGTAAAAGGCTGCAAAACAACTCAATAGCGGGAGAATCAAAATGGCTGAACGGAAAACTCTTTCCAGACGCTCGATGCTGAAAGGCGCGGGCGCGGCTGTTTTGGCGGCTCCGCTTTACAGCAAAAGCGCGCTGGCCTCTTCGGGTGAGATCAACGTGGTGATGTGGTCGGATTACCTGCCGCCTGTGTTGCTGGAAGGGTTCGAAGCGGAAACGGGGATCAGGGTCAATCATATCGGGATCGGATCGAACGAAGAAATTCTCAACATGATGACGGCCTCGCACGGCCAGGGGTTTGACCTTGTCGCGCCTACCAACATGCGGTCTTTGCAGTGGGCGCCGCTGGACGTGCTGCAACCGTTTGATCTGGATAAGGTGAATCTGGACGCGGTTAACCCTTCCATGGTCAGAATTGGGACCGACGCTTGGAATTTCAACAAAAGCGGAGCGCACTGGCTGCCGCATATCTGGGGGACTGAGGGCATAGCCTACCGTACCGATCTGTGGTCGCCCGAAGGTGACGCTCCATCCTATGGGGATGTTTGGGCGGAAGAAAATGCCGGTATGACCATGGGTCGTGCGCATTCTATGATGCTGTGTGCGGGTCTGTATTTGGAACGCTTGGGTGAGATGGAGCCCGAGTCCGTTTGGGATGCCTACGACGACGAAGACACCATGCGCAGGGTCTGGGACCAGATCACGGACTGGTGCATTGAACGCAGGGATCGGATCAAGCTGATTTGGAACGATGCTGAAACTCAGAAATACGGCTTGCTGAATGGCGGCGTGGTTGTGGGGCAAACATGGGACGGGCCGCCGCTGGCTTTGAAATCAGCAGGGGAACCGGTGAATTATCAGGCTCCGATTGAAGGTGCGATGGCGTGGGTGGATGGTCTTGCAATGCCGGTCGGTGCGGAAAACATCGAACAGGTCTATGCGTTCATCAACTATTTGTACCGACCTGAGCCAGCCGGAGCTGCCGCTGCAGTTAACGGATATAACACGGCCGTACTGGGCGCCGAGGATTTCGCGGGCGATGAGTTCAGAAAGAACTTTGCCGAGGCCTATCCGGGCGACGCGTTGGCCAACCTCAACCCGTGGCTGGCCGAAGCTCCGTGGTATGCCAAAGCGCGGGCCGAGTTTGTCGAGAAATTTTTAAACGCCTGAGCATTACCCCTGTGCAGGTGGATCTTTTGGGAGGATGACAACGTCACACGCTGCGATTTCGTACCCGTTCCAAACGGCGGGTGCGGCAGTGTAGTTGATCAGAAATATATGCTGCTCGGTTTCCCGTCGGCGCAGACCCTCGGGCATTGGATGCAAGGTCAGGTCGACCGTTTGAGCGGCCATAGCGATGATCCGGTCCCAAAGCGCCTCATCCGGGAAACCCGCAAGATACCAAAGACCGTTTTCGCCCTTTAGGGCAGATGTGCCATCACAAAAGGTCAAAAGGTCCGGGGCACCTCCGGAGAGGCGATCAACCCAGTGTTGCGCTGCGCCACCTCCGTCAACATCACGCTGCACGTTAGGGGGCAGCGTTTCCACCAGATCAACTTCGCAATCCAGCCCGGACAGGCCCGGGCGACCTGAGGTTGGGATTTGGAAATCATATGTGATCGCGCCTGTGCGGGGGCCTAGGATGGCCAGATCGCAACCCTCAGTCAGGCGGGTTTCCAGATCGTCATCCAGCGTGGCCAGACCGGGGGCGAGGATCAGTTTGTAGCCGACCTTGGGCGTTTCCGAGGCCGGGATGACATCCACCGAAAGCCCGGCCCGCCGCAGCGCGCGATAGGCGGAAAAAACCAGCCGGAAATAGTTGAACCCGGCCCCTTGCGGTTGTGTCGCCCAGGCCCAGTCCGAGGCATAGTCGAACACAATAGCCACGTCTGCCTGCGTTTGCGTCAGCGCGCCAAGCTCTGCCAGATCAACCGCGGTTTGACGAGCCTCGGCCAGTGCCGGGGCGGGTTTGTTGTTCGGTGTCAAAAGGCCGGCGTGCATTTGTTCCTGCGCGAACGGAGCCTGCCGCCAGCGGAAATAGCTGACCACTTCGGCCCCATGCGCTACCGCCTCAAGCGACCACAGGCGCACCATGCCGGGCAGGGGGGCAGGGTTATAAGGCGCCCAGTTCACCGGGCCGGGTTGTTGTTCCATTACCCACCAGCGCCCGCGCCCAACGGCACGATAAAGGTCGTGATGAAAGGCCTGCATATCCGGATCGCCCTGTTGCAGGAACGCGGCTTTATGGGCCTCGTCCGCCTCAAGCCGATCCGAGAGAAACCCGATCGGATAGCTGTCCCATGTGGCGATATCCAGGTCGGCACCGACTTTGAAGTGATCAAAGTCCAGTACCCGGCCCATATAATTATGCAGCAGCGGAGCGTCGGTCAGTGGCCGCAACGCATCAACCTGCGCCTTATTGAAAGATACCACCTGATCCGAGCTGAACCGGCGGAAGGCCAGAACATGCGCGTGGTTGGGTTCGGTCACGGTCAGATTGGGCAGGTCGATCTGATCGAAACTTGAGTATTCCATCGACCAGAACACATTGCCCCAGGCGGCGTTCAAAGCGTCGACCGAGCCATATTGATCATCCAGCCACCGCTGAAAACCTCGCAAGGCCGGCTGGCTGTAGCTGACGGTCGTGTCATGGCAGCCATATTCGTTGTCGATCTGCCAGGCGGCGACATGCGGGTTGCGCCCATACCGTTCGCCCATAAGCCGGACAATGCGGGCGCATTCGGCGATATACCCCTGATGGCTAAAGCAATAGTGCCTGCGCGAACCGAACTTGCGCGGCTGCCCCTGCGCGTCCACCGCCAGCATGTCAGGGTGTTTTTCAAGCATCCATCGGGGCGGCGTTGCCGTGGGCGTGCCTAGAACAACCTTTAGGCCTGCAGCGCCCAGCACCTCAATCGCTCGGTCCAGCCAGTCGAATTGCAGATCACCCGGAGTGGGCTCCATCCGACTCCAGGAAAACTCACCGATCCGCACCCAGCTCAGGCCGGTTGCGACCATGTGCGCGGCGTCCGTGGCCCACATTTCTTCGGGCCAGTGTTCGGGATAGTAGCAAACACCAAGTTCGGGCTTCATAGAATGACTCTGTGTTCGGCCTGCCCAGTGCCTGCGCCGGGGGCAGCAAAGGTCATACCGTTGGTAGGGTGTGCAGCAAGCGTGTCTTTTTCCAGCCCCTCGCGGGCAGTGGTGCAGTAGAGTGTGGTCAAGTCACTGCCGCCAAATGCGGGGCATGATACATGAGTGGCTTCAAATGGGATGGCCGTCAGGAACTGTCCTGACGGTGTATAGGCTGCAACACGGCTTGCACCCCATTGCGCGATCCATAGGTTCCCCTTCGCATCAACCACGGCGCCGTCGGGGTTCAATCCGTCAACGCGCAGGTCCAGGAAGACCGTGCTGTCGCCCTCGGGCCAGCCAGTTTCGGACTTCAGCGGCCATTGCATGACCTGTTTGGCGGCCGTGTCCGTGTAATAGGCGCAAGACCGGTCAGGCGCGAAACAGATCGCGTTTGAGATCGTGACATCGGCCACCAGTTGCCGAAGTTCCCCCCGCCAATACCGATAAATCGCGCCTGCGCGGGGCTCTGCGGTTTTGCCCATCGTTCCGATCCAGAACCCACCCCAAGGATCCCCGCGCCCGTCATTTGAGCGCGTGACCGGATTGTCCGCCTCAAGCGGGGTGATCAGGTCTTTCTTGCCGTTTTGCAGGTTGAACCGCCACAGGCCCGTTTCAGAGGCTATCAACAGCCAATCCCGATCGACCCAACCCGCGGCCGAGACATGTTCGTCGAACTGCCAACTGCGCGGCGCTTCGCCGTCCCGCGTCATCAGGCATTTACCCAGGATGTCAAACCAGAACAGCTGTTGCCGTTGCGGGTGCCACAACGGCCCTTCGCCCAGTTCACAGGCGCGGTTGTCGTAGACGATGCTCATCCAGCGGCCTTGTCGTAGGCGGTGACGATTTGGCTGGCCCGCTCTGCGACTTCTGATGCTGTCATGCCGGGTTTGAACAGCGCTGATCCGACGCCGAACCCATCTGCGCTGGCCTTGATCCACAGGTCGAAATTCTCGGGGCCTGCACCGCCGACGGCATAAACCTGCGTTCCTTCGGGCAGCACGGCGCGTAAGGCCGCCAGCCCTGTTGGTCCAGCCAGCGCGCCGGGGAACAGTTTCAACCCTGATGCCCCCGCTTTAATTGCGGCAAAGGCTTCGGTCGGGGTAAAAATGCCCGGCCAACTTTCCAGACCCAGCCGATGCGTGTGCGAGATCACCTCTGGGTCGCAATTCGGTGACACGATCAGACGACCGCCGACCTCTGATACCATGTCGACTTGCTGGGTCGTCAAAACCGTGCCTGCCCCGATCAAAGCGCGGTCACCGAATTCCTTGGCCAGAACGGTGATCGAGGCCAGCGGATCGGGTGAATTCAGCGGCACTTCGATCTTGTCGATGCCAGCGTCGATCAGCGCCCGTCCCATGTCTGTTGCGTCCGAGGGGACCAGCCCGCGCAGAATGGCGATAATGGGTCGGCTCATGCGGTTTGCCTCGTCAGATTGCGGGCCTGTTGCAGACCGGTCAGGGTACATTGCGTGCTGTTGGCGGTTTCCACAAACGCGCCCTGTTGTTGTAGGGCCTTGGCATAAACGTCCGACAGGCTCTCAGCCCCGATGATTGCCAATTGCTGACCCAACCAATAGGGGCGGGTGGCCGCCAGTTCCGCACCGATTAGATAACCCGACAGCTTTGCCCGGATGACGCCGCCATCCTGCCCTTGCAGCAGATCACTGGCCCGCAGGCCAAAAAGGCGTGCTGCCAACTGTTCCGGTTTCGACAGCGCGTCAGCAGTCGCGTCTGCAAAGGCGGCATCGTCCCAACCCGCGCCGACCGAATGTTTCAGCACAGATTGCCCGCCCAGCAGATCGAACATCTCGCCCGTCATGAAGGTGCGAAAGCTCACAACCTCTCCGGCACTGACCTGCACCCATTTGGTATGGGTCCCGGGCAGGCAAATCACCCCGTCCCAGTTTTGGTGGGTGGCCAGAAAGCCAGCGATCTGGGTTTCTTCGCCGCGCATGACGTCGGGCGGGGCCGTTTGTTTCAAACCGGGCACTACAAAGGCGCGAATTCGGGGGTCTGTATTCGGCACGCGGAAGGGAGCCACTGGGATTGGTTCACACGGAACCGATGAATACGGGGCCTCGACCCAGCCCTGGCGCGCGCCAACCATGCCACAGGCAACCACGTCAATCGGGGCAGTGCCCAACCAGCCTTCGATCAGTTCGAACAATGCGGGCTCAAACTCATCCTTGCCCATGCGCACCATGCCTTTGTGCGAATGCGCGTGGTCCAGAACCGTCTGACCCTGCATCGCCCACACCCGCAGATGAGACGTTCCCCAATCGACCGCGATCCATTCTGTATTCATGGCTTTACCCCGTTACGACGACGCCGCCATCGACGGCCATGCATTGCCCGGTCATTGCCCGGCTAGCGTTCGAGGCCAGGAACAAGGTCGGTGCGATCATGTCCTCGGGCGTCAGGTGTTCTTTCAGGCACTGGCGATCCAGATGAGCAGCCAGATCCTCGGGCGTGGCCCACATATCCAGTTGTTTCTGCGTCAGAACCCAGCCGGGGGCCAGCGCGTTCACGCGAATGTTCTGCGGCCCAAGCTCGCGCGCCAAGGATCGCGTCATCCCGGTGATTCCTGCATTCGAAGTGGTATAAATCGGATAACCGGAATTGCCCATCATGTAGCTGATCGAGCTAAAATTGACGATAGACCCTCCCTTTTCCTGCATCTGGCGCGCAGCTTCCTGACAGGCAAAGTAATAGGCCTTGAGGTTCACTTCGATCATCCAGTCCCAGAACTCGGATGTAGTGTCCTCAAGCGCGTGGCGTTTGTCGTTGGCGGCGTTGTTGATCAGCACGTTCAGGGGGCCATGCGCCTCGGCCGCCTTTTGCATGGTGGTGTGCAGCAATTCGGTATCCGTCATATCGCCTTGCATGAACAGTGGCGCGCGGCCGTGTTTGTCACGCATCTCTTCGACGAAATCGCTGGCGTCCGAACGGCCGATGAAGGCAACGTTTGCTCCTTGGGCCAGAAACCCATCCGTCAGCGCGGCACCGACGCCTGAGCCGCCGCCGGTGATATAGACGGATGCCCCGTTCAGGTCGTGGAAAGTGGCGGGTTGGTCCATCAGTGGCTCTCTCTGGTCACAAGGCGGGTGTCTTTGCCGACAAGGAAATCAAGGTCCGCGCCCTGATCGGCCTGCAGCACATGATCGATATAAAGCTTCGCGTATCCGCGGGTGTAATGCGGGGCGTCGGGTTGCCATGCTGCGCGCCGGGCGTCCAATTCCTTTTGATCCACCAGCAATTCCAGCTCGCCCTTACTAGCGGATACGCGAATGCGGTCGCCGGTTTTCACCAGCGCCAATGTGCCACCCGCCTGCGCCTCGGGGCTGACATGCAGGATTACGGTGCCGAAGGCTGTGCCTGACATCCGCGCGTCCGAAACACGGATCATGTCGCGCACTCCCTCTTTCACCAGCCGCGCGGGGATCGGCATATTGCCGACCTCTGGCATGCCGGGATAGCCTTTGGGGCCACAGCCTTTCAGCACCAAAATGGTCTCAGCCGTCACCGGCAGATCGTCGCGGTCGATATTGGCTTTCAGGTCTTCGATGTTTTCAAAGACGTAAGCTTGGCCTTCGGTTTCCAATAGCGCATCCGTCGCGGCTGAGGGTTTCACGATCGCACCGTTCGGTGCCAGATTCCCGCGCAGAACGCGCAGGCCTGCGGCAGGTTTCACCGGATCGTCAAAGGGGCGGATGACGTCGCGGTTAAAACATTCAGCCCCTTCATAGTGGGCCGAGATATCCTTGTTCAAAACCGTCTTCGCGGGCCGTAGGAAGGGTTTCAGTTCGGACAGAACGACAGGAACGCCGCCTGCGTAACAGAAATCCTCCATCAGGTATGTGCCCGAGGGCATGCAGTTCACCAAAAGGGGAATGTCTGAACCGATTTCGAAATCTTTCAGGGTCAGATCGACTCCGACGCGGCCTGCCAATGCCAGCAAGTGAACCACCGCATTTGTCGATCCACCCACGGCGGCATTGGCCAGGATGGCATTTTCAAAGGCTTCCTTGGTCAGGATGTCCGAGGGTTTGAGGTCTTCGCCCACCATTTCGACAATCCGTTTACCGGTCAGATGTGCCAGCGCCATGCGACGGGCGTCGACGGCGGGCAGGGCGGCGTTGGTGGGCAGGCTCATGCCCATCGCTTCGACCAGCGAGGCCATTGTGCTGGCCGTGCCCATGGTCATGCAAACGCCCGCACTGCGCGACATGCCGGATTCCGCACTCATGAAATCCTGCAGGGTCATTTCACCTGCGCGTACGGCTTCAGAGAACTTCCAGACGTCTGTGCCTGACCCGATATCCTGTCCACGGTATTTACCATTTAGCATCGGGCCGGAACTGACGACAATAGACGGCAGATCAACCGAGGCCGCGCCCATCAATTGACCCGGTGTGGTCTTGTCACAGCCGCCCAGCAGAACAACGCCGTCGATACCATAGGCTCGGATCGATTCCTCAACATCCATCGCCAACAGATTGCGGAACAGCATGGCGGTGGGTTTCATTTGCGTCTCGCCCAGCGACATGACCGGGAATTCGACCGGAAAACCTCCGGCCTCCCATACGCCGCGTTTGACCCCTTCGGCCAGATCGCGCAGGCCCGAGTTGCAGGGCGTTAGTTCCGACCATGTGTTGCAGATCCCGATGATGGGGCGCCCGTCAAACGCGTGGTCCGGAAAGCCCTGGTTCTTCATCCACGAGCGGTGGATGAACCCATCTTTGTCCAGCTTGCCATACCAGTGCTGTGATCGGCGTTTTTTTGTCATTGTTGTTTGCCTTCTAATCTTGGCGTCAGGCGGCTTTGGCGGGTTTGCACCAGTCCGGCAGCCAATCGGAATGGGCGATGAGTAGGTCATCAACCAGGTTGCGGATCTGGCGCAGGTCCAGTTCGGCGGCAGTGTGCGGGTCCATCATGGCGGCGTGATATATGTATTCGGGGTTCCGGTCGACCAGCGCGCGCACCGTTAGCTCCTGCACGTTGATCTGACTGCGCATCAGCGCGATCAACTGTGGTGGGATGTCCACGACCACCGAGGGCTGCACACCGTTACTGTCCACCAAACACGGGGTTTCAACCGCTGCCCCCAAGGGTAATTGCGGGATTTGGCCGGTGTTGGGCAGGTTGCCATAGGCCACGTAGGGCGCGTCGGTGACGATGGCGTTCATCAGATCGGCGGCGAATTCGTGGCTGCGGGTGACCTTAATATTACGACCGTCGGTCAGGGTCTTGGCCTGTTCTTTCCAATTGGCCACTTGTTCGACGCAGCGGGTGGGGTATTCGTCCAGCGGGATCGAAAACTGCTCGATCAGGTCCGGCCGTCCATCCTTGATGAACCACGGCACGTATTCCGCCAGATGCTCTGAACTTTCGGTGCAGAAATAGCCCAGATGGTCCATCACCTCATACCGGACCTTGTTGGGGCAGCGGGGCATCAGCAGCGGGGCCTTGGGGAATTGACCGCTTGCGTATCCCTGCCGCAATGCGGGGTAGAGATCGCGCCCCTGGTGTTCCAGCCGCATAAAGAAGGCGACGTGATTAACGCCAGCGACTTTATAGCGAAACTCGTCTTTGGGCAGGTTCAGATCATGGGCCAGCTCTTCGACCGTGTTCTGGACCGAGTGGCAGAGACCAACATGCTTCAGCGCCGGGAATTGCTCGGCCAGCGCCCAGGTGTTGATCGCCATTGGGTTGACGTATTGCAACAGGGTCGCATTGGGGCACAGCTGCATCATGTCCCGCGCCACATCCCACAGAACAGGAACCGTGCGCAGGCCGCGCATGATGCCGCCAATGCCCAGCGTGTCAGCGATAGTCTGGCGCAGGCCGTATTGCTTGGGAATTTCAAAATCGGTGACCGTGCAGGGTTCGTACCCACCGATCTGGAAGGCGGTGATTACGAAATCCGCCCCATCCAGCGCCGCGCGGCGGTCAGTATGGGTGGATACGGTCGCACCCGATCCGACAGAACGGATCATCGCGCGGGCGACCGCCTCGCTTTCAGCCAGGCGCTCGGCGTCGATATCCATCAATGCAAAGTGGCTGTCGGCCAGCGCAGTGGTCAGCAGGGCATCGCCCACGATGTTCTGCATGAAAATCGTGGAACCCGCACCAATAAAGGTGATCTTGGTCATAAGGCGAACTCCGGTTCGAAGCTATTTGACGGCACCGAGGGTCAGGCCCGCGATGAAGTGTTTCTGCATCAGGAAGAACATGGCCACCGGCGGCAGTGCTGCCACGATAGAGCCGGCGCTCATCAACTGATAGGCGGCGCGGAATTGCGCGTTAAAGCTGGTGATACCTGCGGTGACGGGTTGGCTTTCGGCCCCTTGGGTCAGGACAACGGCCCAGAAATAATCGTTCCAGATGAAGGTGAAGATCAGCACACTGAGCGCCGCAATCGCGGGCTTCATCAGTGGCAAGACTACGTACCAAAAGATGCGCCATTCGCTGATGCCCTCGACCCGGGCAGCCTCGATCAATTCAAACGGAAGGGCACGGATGAAGTTGCGCATGAACAGGGTGCAGAACCCAGTCTGGAAGGCGATGTGGAACAGCACGAGCCCGGTTTTGGTGTTGTAGAGACCCAGCTGCAGAGTCAGGTCGCGGACCGGAACCATCAGGATCTGAAACGGTACGAAATTGCCTGCCACGAACATGAAGAATATCCAGATGTTCGATTTGAACTTGTAGATCCCCAGCGCGAACCCGGTCATTGTACTGAGCGCGACACACCCGACCACCGTCGGGATGGTGATCAGGAACGAGTTCAGCAGATACCGTGGCATGTCTGAATTAAAGAAGACCTGCCCATAGTTGAACGCGCCCTCAAAGCTGGACGGCATGCCCCAATAGTTCGCGTTGGTGAAGTCCGCAGCCGGTTTAACCGAGAACAGTGCGACCGCCAGCAACGGACCCAACCACAACAGCAAAGCCAAAGGCAGCATTGCCTGATAGCTGATCTGGGCCGCTCGGGATTGTTTTTCGATAGGTTTGGGAAACATCTCAGTGCCCCTTTTCTTCGCGGTACATCGACCACAGGAAGTAGGCGATGAAGCAGAGCATGATCAGGAACAGGATTACAGCGATGGCGGCGCCATATCCCATGCGGAAACCGTATTCGGACAGCGCAACCTCGAACATGTAATAGGCCAGCACGCGGGACGAGCCGAACGGTCCCCCCTGCGTCATAATAGAAATCAAGTCGAAGGAGCGTAGCGCTCCGATGATGGTCACGACGAAGGCTATGAACGTGGCGGGACGCAGTTGCGGCAGGATGATGTGCCACAGCATGCGCAGGCCCTTGGCTCCGTCCAAACGCCCGGCCTCGATCTGTTCGGGGTCCACGGCGTTCAGACCGGTCAGGTACAGGATCATGCAATAAGCTGTTTGCGGCCACAGACCGGCAAAGATGATGCCATAGGTGACAAAGCGTTCATCCCCCAGCACGTTCAGTGGTTCGAGCCCGAACAGACCGAGGAATTCGTTGAGCAGACCGAAGGTCGGGTCATAGAACCATGTAAAAACGAGGCCGACGACGACCTGAGAAATAACGAAAGGGAAGAAGAATAGTGACTTATACAGGCGGATGCCCCAGACCGTCTGATTCAAGAGCAGCGCGATGAACAGGCCCGCCGGGATCGCGGCCAGATAGAGGATCAGCCAGATCAGGTTGTTTTTCAACGAGGTATAGAATGCATCCCGGTCGACCCATTCCCAATAGAGGTCTTCATAGTTGCGAAAGCCCACATATTCAGCCGCCCCAAGCCCATCCCATTCATAGAGGGACAGGTTGAAGGACTGGAACACCGGGATGATCACATAAACCATGAAGAACAGCAGGCCCGGGGCCAGAAACAGCCAGGGCGCAATGCGTTGTTGGTTTCTGTGGAACCAGCTTTCCTGTTCTGGGACGTCGACGGCTGACATGAGCAAACTCGGGTTTTAGGTATGTTGAGTAAGACGGGTTACCACCCGTCTTACGCAGGATGAGGTGCAGGTCGGGCTTTGGCCCGACCTGACCGGTTCAGTTGTCGTAGATGCGCTGACGTGCGCGTTCCAGTTTGGCCAGGATGCGGTCGGCATTGTCCGGCTTGACCATGAATTCCTGGAACCCTTCCATTGACACTTTGGCCATTTCGGCAGGTGCGTCACGATCCCAGAACTGCGCCACGCCACCGGGGCTGTTCGACGACAGCATCTCGAAACCCTGTAGCAGGAACTTGTCGTCATCCACGGTTGATTGCGCGTTCACAGGCAGTTGGCCGAGATTGGCGCCATTGTTGATCTGGGACTGTTCATCCGCGGATACAACGAAGCGAAGGAACTCACGTGCGGCTTCCTTGTTCGATGCGTTGGCCGGGATGTGGAATGTGTCGGTCGGCGCGTCCTCGGCCAGTTCAACGTCGGGGTTGATGGCGACGAATTGGTAGAAATCCAGTTGATCATCGGTCAGTCCGGCCTCGCGCAGCGGAGCGACGGCGAAGTTGCCCATCAGATACGCCGCGGCCTCGCCGTTGACCATGAAGGGCAGGGCCTCTTGCCAGCTATAAGTCTGGTGGTTGTCGATGAACGCACCCATGTCGATCAGCTGTTTCCAGTTGGCGAAGGTTTGCTTGACCCGGTCGTCTTCCCAGCTGATTTCGCCATTGGCAAGTTGGTTGTGGAAGTCGAAGCCGTTTGTGCGCATGTTCAGGTAGTCGAACCAGCCACCGGCAGTCCAAAGGAACTTGGTGCCGATGGTATAACAGGCGCGGCCGGAATCGACGATCTTCTGACAGTTGACCAGTTCTTCTTCCCAGGTGGTAGGCTCGGTCAGGCCCAGCTCATCAAAGATGTCTTTGCGATAGTAAACGCCCCATTGATAGTAGGTGTAGGGCACGCCCCATTGCTTACCATCAAGTGTCATCGCACCTTTGGTCGAGGCGAGATTGTCTGCGATCTCGGGTTCGGCCCAAAGATCGGACACGTCTTCGAACAGGCCGGCCTCAACATAGGGCTTCATCCGGTTGGCTGCATACCATGTCGCAACGTCTGGTGTGTCCGCCGTCAGGAAGTTGCGGATCTGAGTCTTATACGCCTCGCGGTCGATCACGGTGGTTTCGATCTCGAGCCCCGGATGCTGTTGCGCGAACCGATCGATCATCGCTTCCATCGTCGCGCGGGGCGCCGGGTTCGATGTGTCGAGGAAGATTCGCAGCTCGCCGGACAGTTCGGCTGCTACGGGCGCGGCAAGTGCCACACTGGCCGCCAACGCCACCGCAGTACGCTTGAACATGGAATGCATGGTTTCCTCCCTTAGCTTCCACTTTTAGTTTCAAATAATGAAACCGTGTTTTATATATTGAAAACTACACATCGACTCGGTTAGTCTTGTCAAGACCCTCGTGAGGATGGCGATGGGTCAATGGGAGGAGAACAGACGCCCGTGGCAGGTGACGGAACAATAGGAAAAGCATGTGATGTGCTAGATCAGGTGGCGGCTTTCGCGCGCCCGGTCCGATTTGCGGAACTGTTGGAGCGCAGCGATTTCCCCAAGGCGACGCTTTATCGGTTTCTGCAAACGCTGACCAATCAGGGCATGTTATCATATGACCCTGATCGGCAAACCTATACGCCTGGTCTACGGCTGGTGCGGCTGGCACATTCGGCGTGGACACAAAGCTCATTGGCGCCGATAGCGCGGCCGTTTCTGGATGCTTTGAGCGCGGAAACCGGGGAAACGGTGCATCTGGCGCAGCTGGATGCCAGTCAGGTTCTGTACGTCGACAAGCGCAACGCCGCCCAACCGATCGAGATGTATTCGCAGGCGGGCAAGGTCGGCCCAGCCTATTGTACCGGCGTCGGTAAGGCGATGATGGCGTATTTGGATGAGGTCGCGCTGGAGCGCGCCGTTTCTCAGCAGAGCTATCACCGGTTCACGGATAAGACCTTGACCTCTGAGGAGGCGCTGCGCGCTGACCTCGACCTGATCCGTAGCCGCGGCTACGCCATCGACGACGAAGAACACGAGCCGGGCATTATATGCATCGCTTGTCCGATTCTAACGTCGGGCGGGCGGATGTTGGGGGCAATTTCGGTCACCGGATCGACCGAGCGGATGAATTTCGAACAATTGGAAACCTGGGTTCCCCGTGTTCGCCGAGTGGCCGAACAGATCGGAACCGAAGCACAGGCCTGGCGGTTCCCCGAAACCCGCCAAAGCGCCGACAACAACAGGATGCAAGCGACATGACCGGAGTGACTCTGAACCAGGCGATCAAGCGATATGGCGAGACGCAGGTAATCCACGGTATCGATCTGGACATCGAAGATGGTGAGTTTTGTGTTTTCGTTGGCCCCTCTGGCTGCGGCAAATCCACTTTGCTCCGAATGATCGCGGGCCTTGAAGAGACGACCGAGGGTCAGATTAATATTGGCGCGCGTGACGTGACCCATATGGATCCGGCCAAGCGCGGCGTGGCGATGGTGTTTCAGACCTACGCCCTGTATCCGCATATGACTGTGGCCGAGAACATGGGCTTTGGTCTGCGTATGAACGGGGTCGCCAAATCCGAGATCGACCAAAAGGTTGAGCAGGCGTCGAATATCCTGAAACTGGATCAGTACCTCAAACGCAAGCCTAAGGCCTTGTCCGGTGGTCAGCGTCAGCGAGTTGCCATTGGCCGTGCAATCGTGCGGGGACCTGAGGTGTTTTTGTTCGACGAACCTCTGTCTAACCTCGACGCTGAACTGCGTGTCGAGATGCGTGTCGAGATCGCGCGGCTGCACAATGAGATCGGCGCAACGATGATCTATGTGACCCATGATCAGGTCGAGGCGATGACCATGGCCGACAAGATCGTGGTATTGCGGGACGGCCGGATTGAGCAGGTCGGCGCGCCGATGGATCTGTATCGCGACCCGGACAACCGCTTTGTTGCGGGGTTCATCGGCTCGCCCGCGATGAATTTTCTGGAGTGTGATTTTGCGGACGGTAAAGTCTCGCATCCCGCCCTTGGCGCACCGTTGGAGGTGACGGCCAATGTACCTGCGGGTCTGAACAAGGTGACCTTGGGCATCCGCCCCGAACATATCGAAGTTGATCGTGCAGCCGAAACTTGCGCCGTTGATCTGACCGAAGCGCTTGGTGGGGTAAGTTATACCTATCTGTTGACCCCCAATGGCGACAAGCTGATCATTGAAGAGCGAGAAGACCAGCGCAGCAAGCAAGGGGAGCGTATCGGTATCTCCGTGCGGTCAGATCGTGCAATGCTATTCGATCCTGAAACCGGGCAACGGTTCCGGTAATCGCAAAATCCTGAGTGAAGCAAAACGCGCCGGTCTCTGTGATCTGGTGCGTTTTTTGTCAGTCGTAAATTTTCTGGATTTTGTATCCAATATCCGTTATGGCGAGTCAAAAGGGTGAATTCCGCCCGCCTCTACGTTGCCTTTTGGAAGGAAAACTTCGATGTCGACAAATGTTTTCACCGGCACCATGCCTGCTCTTATGACCCCCTGTAAGGCTGATCGCACGCCTGATTTCGACGCACTGGTGCGTAAGGGAAAACAGATGATCGACGCGGGAATGTCGGCGGTGGTCTATTGCGGCTCGATGGGGGATTGGCCGTTGTTGACAGACGCACAGCGGATGGAGGGCGTTGAACGGTTGATCGATGCAGGGTTGCCCGTGGTGGTCGGGACCGGGGCCATCAATACAAAGTCCGCAGTGGCCCATGCGGCCCATGCACAAAAAGTAGGGGCCGTTGGCCTGATGGTGATCCCGCGCGTGTTGTCGCGCGGCAGCTCTCCGGCAGCACAAAAGAACCATTTCAAGGCGATCCTGACCGCCGCCCCGGATGTGCCCGCGATCATTTACAACAGCCCTTACTATGGATTTGCAACACGGGCAGACTTGTTTTTTGCCCTGCGCGCCGAGCATCCAAACCTGATTGGGTTCAAAGAATTCGGAGGCAAGGACGATCTGCGTTATGCGGCCGAAAACATCACCAGTCAGGATGATCAGGTCACCCTGATGGTTGGCGTGGATACCGAGGTTTACCACGGCTTTGTCAATTGCGGCGCGACAGGCTCGATCACTGGCATAGGCACCGCCTTGCCGCGCGAGGCTTTGTTGCTGGCCGGGTTGTCCAAAAAGGCGGCCCAAGGCCATGCCGAGGCCCGTCAACGCGCGCAAGAGCTGACCGAGGCGATCCATGTACTGTCCAGCTTTGACGAAGGGCCCGACCTGGTGCTGTATTACAAGCATCTTCTGGTGCTGAACGGGGAACAGGAATACCGTCTGCACTTCAATGAAACGGACGAGTTGACAGATGCGCAGCGCAACTATTGCGAACAGCAATACGACCTTTTCCGCACTTGGTTCGCCGACTGGTCCAAACAGGGCGGAGTAATCGCTGAATGCATGTGATCGACAGCCACACCGGGGGCGAACCCACGCGGGTCATCCTTAGTGGCGCGCCCGATCTGGGTTCCGGCCCGATGGCCGAACGCGCCCACCGGCTGGCGACAGACTACGAGGGGTTCTACCGCTCGATCATGTTAGAGCCGCGCGGCCAGCCTGCCATGGTTGGCGCGTTGCTGGTCGAGCCGGTTGATCCGACCTGTGTGACTGGCGTGATCTATTTTGACGTGGATGCCGTGCTGGGCATGTGCGGCCACGGCACCATAGGGTTGACCGTTACGTTGGCGCATCTGGGGCGGATCGGTGTTGGGCAACATCGCATAGAAACACCTGCTGGGGTCGTGACGGTCGATCTGCACGACGCCAACACCGTCACCGTCACGAATATCGAAAGCCGCCGGGTGCATCGCGGGGTGACGCTGGATGTGCCGGGTTATGGCGCGGTGACCGGCGATGTGGCCTATGGCGGCAATTGGTTCATCATCATCGATCCCAGCCCGATACCGGTGGAAACCGAAAATATCCCTCAGCTGACCGATATGACCGTTGCGATCCGAGAGGCCTCAATTGCGCAAGGGATTGGTGGAGAACAGGGCGAACCGATCGACCATGTGATCTTTCAGGACACCTCGGATGATCCGACGGTCCATAGTCGCAACTTTGTGCTGTGCCCGGACGACAATTATGACCGGTCCCCCTGTGGCACCGGCAGTTCCGCGCGTCTGGCCTGCCTGGCCGCTGATGGGTTGCTGAAACCCGGCGAAGAGATTGTGCAACACAGCGTCATCGGCAGTGCCTATCGCCTCTCCTATCAGCCCGGTGCGAACGGTGGTGTCATCCCGTCGATAACCGGGCAGGCCCATATTATGGCCGAAGCGACACTGATCTTCGGGGAAGATGACCCCTTCAAGGCGGGCATTAACCTATGACCTCGCGGGTCGTCGTGATCGGCGCTGGCGTGATCGGCATTACAACGGCGCTGGAGTTGCAGCGCCGGGGCCATCACGTTCTGGTTCTGGATCGTGAGGGTGTTGCTGCACAAGCCTCGGCCGGGAACGCAGGCGCATTTGCCTTTTCCGAGGTCGAACCTCTTGCAAAGCCAGGGATTTTGCGCAAGGCCCCTAAATGGCTTTTCGACCCGCTGGGGCCGCTGTCCATACCACCAGCTTATGCACTGAAAATTGCGCCGTGGATGTACCGGTTTTGGCGGGCCAGCCGTCCGGGCCGGTATCAAGACCACCTGCGCGCGCAGGCGCGTTTGATGGACTTGTCCCGCGCGGCTTTGGACCGTTTGGTCACTTCGGTGAACGGCGAAGCGATGATGCAGCGTGACGGACAAATGCAGCTGTACGAAAGCGAGGCCGAGTTTCGCGCCAGCCTGCCCGAGTGGGAGCTGCGACGCCAACATGGGATTGATTTCGAACTGCTGGAAGGCCGTGAGGCAATTGCCGAAAAACAACCCGGCCTGAGCCCCCGTTTTACCCATGCAGGGTTCACGCCGAACTGGATGAACACTGTCGATCCAAAGAAATGGGTTGCGCATCTGGCCCAAATCTTTCGTGATCGCGGAGGTCGGATTGAAGTTCAGGACACGCGCAGGCTGACCGCTGATGAAGGCGGCGTGCGGATCGCTCTGGCAGGTGGTGAGATCAAGGCGGCCAAGGTGGTTCTGTGTGCTGGCGCATGGTCGCATCACCTTGCGCGGACATTGGGCGACGCGATTCCGCTTGAGACTGAGCGTGGCTATAACACCACTCTTCCTGCAGGCGCGTTTGACCTGCGCATGCATCTGACATTTGCGGGTCACGGATTCGTCGCCACACGGATCAATGGCGGCGTTCGGATCGGCGGAGCGGTTGAATTGGGCGGGCTGAACCTGCCGCCAAATTTCAAACGGGCGGACGCGTTGCTGAAAAAAGCGGCACAATTCCTGCCCGGATTGAACACTGATGGAGGATCGCAGTGGATGGGGTTCCGCCCATCCCTGCCAGACAGTCTGCCGGTGATCGGAGCCTCGCCAAACGCGCCGGGCGTCATTTATGCCTTTGGCCACGGCCATCTGGGCCTGACGCAATCGGCAGGAACGGCTGAACTGGTCGGAGCTTTGATTGACGGCCAGCCTTCTCAGATTTCCCTGGCCCCGTTTTCCGCCACCCGGTTTTAAGGACAAGACATGCGCAGCATCAAAACCATCCACGTGATTTCGGCCCATGCAGAAGGTGAGGTGGGGGATGTCATCGTCGGTGGCGTCCAGCCACCGCCTGGAGAGACCCTTTGGAATCAGCGCGCGTTCATTGCCCGGGATCAGACGCTGCGCAATTTCGTGCTGAATGAACCCCGGGGTGGCGTGTTTCGCCATGTCAATCTGTTAGTGCCACCCAAACACCCCGAGGCGGACGCCGCCTTTATCATCATGGAACCCGAAGACACGCCGCCCATGTCGGGATCGAACTCGATCTGCGTGTCGACGGTGCTGCTGGATGGCGGGATCATCCCGATGCAGGAACCCGAAACCCACATGACGCTTGAGGCGCCGGGCGGATTGGTCCGGGTCCGCGCAGAGTGCCGGGACGGCAAGGCCCAGCGTATTCGCGTGCAGAACTTGCCAAGTTTCGCCGACAAGATCGCAGTGCCGTTGGAGGTTCCGGGCGTTGGTACGTTGACCGTGGACACGGCCTATGGCGGCGACAGCTTTGTGGTGGTCGACGCCGCCGCACTTGGGATCGAGATTGTTGAAAATGAGGCCCGCGACATTGCGCGCATGGGTGTGGCGATCACGAATGCCTCTAATGAACAGCTTGGCTTTACCCATCCCGAGAACCCGGATTGGAACCACATCTCATTCTGCGCCTTTTGCGGCCCGCTTGAGACCACCGAGACCGGACTGACCGGTAAGTCCGCAGTTGCCATCCAACCGGGCAAAGTTGACCGGTCACCCACGGGTACCGCAGTCTCGGCGCGTATGGCGTTGATGGCGGCCAAGGGGCAGATGACGGTTGGCCAGACATTCGAGGCGGAGTCGATCATCGGCTCTCGGTTTTCCGGTCGGATCGTCGACGAAACCCATGTCGGCGACCGCCCGGCCATCACCCCCGAGATCAGCGGCCGAGGCTGGGTCACCGGTATTCATCAGCACATGCTGGACCCAGACGACCCTTGGCCAGGGGGATACCGGTTGAGTGACACGTGGGGCGTGTGATCAATCGCCAAGGTTGCGCGTGTGATTTTTATGGTTCACTTACAGTTGGTTGACGGCTGAGGCATCTTGAGAATGGGTCGAGGATCACCACCTAAAGGTTAGTATCTCTGACCCAAAGGAGCCTTGATGCATATACGCCTTGCTGCCCTGATTGTTGTGATTACCGCATTGCTGCTGTCGACTAATTCACCGTCCAAACTTGACGCGGAACACGCAAAGCTGACTGCAGCTTGTCTGGGTAATAAAGGCAGCACGTCCCATGTAACCGGCGCGTGTACAACGTTGATGGCGGTTGAGGGGCTCACTCCGGCGTATCAAAGCACGCTGCTGGGGGCACGTGGTTGGGCTTTCTACTGCGATCGCCAATATGAGAACGCCATTGCGGATTATAATCAGGCTCTGGCTTTACGATCCAAAAATGCGACTGCATTTCTGAGACGCGCTATGGCTTTGGATGCTCTAGGAAACAGCGAAGCGGCTTTAGCCGACTACGCAAAAACATTGTCGATAGATCCAAAAAACACGAATGCTTTGCTTGGAAAGTCGGAAATTGATGAAAAACAAGGAAGATTTGCTGAAGCTGTTTTGGGATATGAGCGGGTGCTTGATATTAAGCCTGATAGCCGAAAAAGCGGTTATGCAATTGCCTTTTTGCTAAATCAAGAAGACGGAAAAGATGCAGTCAAGACGTTCTTGGATCAGGCGTCAATGCGTTGGCCAGAACAGATTTGGGCCTACGAACTGCGTGTGGAATACCACCTTAGCTACACCAGTGATTATCTTGGCGCGTTGGCAGCTGTGTCAGAAATTGATCGGTTGACGTCCGACATTGGAACAGTGCTGCTGCTACAGGCCCGCGTGCACCTTGAGATTGGTGATGAAAAGAAGGGGATAGAATACGTTCAGAAGCTTGCTGCATATCAGCATGAAGATGATGACACAATGAAAGGTATTTTCATAAAACGGTGGTTCTACAATGCCGTCGGATGGTATTTGTGGAGAAATAAAGAAGAAATGATGCTCCGAGGCCATCTCTACGCGGTTATGGGACGACCGGATTTGGCGGTGTCAGAGCTTGAAAATGCTCTGCCATCGTTTGAATACAAAGGACGAAAAGCGATATTGGATTCCTTCGGCAAACAAGGAATATCAGTTCCACGCCAAGCGTATGACGGGTCACCTGAGCATCTTAATAAAGCGATTTCTGACTACGTTTTACATGCGGGCAGATTGATCGAGCCCCTAAAGTTTCGCTCCGTAAGCACAGCGCCGCATGATTTGGAAAAAGATAAGTAAGGCTGAACTAAACAGCTGAATGTTTAAGCAACCTCGGGATTTCTCAACCCCGTGTCAATTTGCACCCCAACTAGACGATTGATCCCAAGGCCAACCTGATTTAAGGGAAACCCTGTCAAATCAGAGTTACCATGGGTGCGACAGGATAATCGCGCCTTATATCAAGCCACGCAGATGTGGCACCACTCTTGGATCGCACGCCCCGAAAGGTTGAAAAAAGGTAAAAGAATATGGCAGAAAAATCGAACTTCGATATATTGTATACCATTGTAGACGAAGCGCCTGAGCTGGCCAGCGCGTCCTTACTGCCCATCATTTGCAAATTCGCCGGCGCCGCGGGTGTCAGTGTTGGAACCAAGGATATTTCGCTGGCAGGACGTGTTCTTTCGACCTTCCCCGAAAACCTGACCGACGAACAGCGCATCACCGATGATCTGGCCGCGCTGGGTGAGCTGGTGAAAACGCCCGAGGCCAACGTGATCAAGCTGCCGAACATCTCGGCCTCGGTCCCGCAATTGGTTGCGGCCATCGAAGAACTGCAATCGCAGGGCTATGATATCCCGAACTACCCCGAAGAGCCTTCGACCGACGCGGAAAAGGCGATCCGCGCGCGGTATGACGCCATCAAGGGTTCCGCCGTGAACCCTGTTCTCCGCGAAGGCAACAGCGACCGTCGTGCCGCGAAGGCCGTCAAGAACTATGCCCAGAAAAACCCGCATTCGATGGGGGAATGGGCCACCGACAGCAAGACCAAAGTGTCGTCGATGTCCGGCAATGATTTTTATGCCAACGAAAAATCGGCCACCATCACCGCGGCGCAAGCGGGTGATGCCAAGATCGATTTCGTCGGCAAAGACGGCAGCGTGACCGTTCTGAAAGACAACTGGCCGCTGGACGAAGGAACCGTGGCAGATGCCACCTTTATGTCGGTCAAAGCCCTGTCTGCCTTCCTGTCCGCTGCCATCGAAGACACCAAGAAAGACGGCACCATGTTCTCGCTTCATTTGAAAGCGACCATGATGAAAGTGTCGGATCCGATCATCTTTGGCTATGCCGTCAAAGCCTGGTTGGCGCCGGTGTTCGAAAAATACGGCGCCGAGCTGGACGCGTTGGGTGTAAACCCGAACTCGGGCCTGGGTGATCTGCTGGACCGCGTTAAGGCCAACGCAGAGATCGTGGCCGCCATCGACGAGTTGAAAGCTGATCGTCCGTCCATGTACATGGTCGACAGCGACAAGGGCATTACCAACCTGCACGTGCCGTCGGATGTGATCATCGACGCCTCGATGCCCGCAGTGATCCGCGCGGGCGGTAAGGGTTGGGATGAGACCGGCGCCAAGGGCGACACCAACTGTGTTATCCCTGACCGCTGCTATGCCGGTGTCTATGATGAGGCCATCAACTTCTTCAAAGCCAATGGAGCGCTGAACCCGGCCACAGTCGGTGCTGTCGCCAACGTAGGCCTGATGGCGCAGAAAGCCGAAGAATATGGCTCGCATCCAACCACGTTCGAAGCGCCTGCTGATGGCGTGATCCGCATTGTGCTGGCAAACGGTGAAGTTCTGCTGTCGCATGAGGTTGAGGCTGGCGATATCTGGCGTGCATGCACCGTCAAGAAAGCTCCGATCGAAAACTGGATTCAACTGGCTTTGGACCGCCAGCGTCTGACGGGGTCCGAGGCGATCTTCTGGCTGGACGCAAACCGCGCCCACGATGCCGAGCTGATCAAATACGTCAAACCGGCGCTTGAGGCCGCTGGCGTGGCGGATAAGTTCCTGATCATGGCGCCGCGCGAAGCGACCCAGCAAAGCTTGCAAACAATCACCGCTGGAAAGGATTCAATCGCCATTACCGGCAACGTGTTGCGGGATTACCTGACGGACCTGTTCCCGATCCTGGAACTGGGCACCTCGGCCAAGATGCTGTCCATTGTCAAGCTGATGAATGGCGGTGGCCTGTTTGAAACCGGTGCCGGTGGTTCGGCGCCGAAACACGTGCAGCAGCTGGTTGAGGAAAACCACCTGCGTTGGGACTCGATGGGTGAGTTCTGCGCGTTGGGTGAATCGCTGAACTTCCTGGCCGACAGCAAAGGCAACGCCAAGGCAGGTGTTCTGGGTGCCGCGGCCGAGGCGGCGACGCAAGGTATTTTGGACAACAACAAATCGCCCAGCCGTAAGGTTGGCCAGCCGGACAACCGCGACAGCCATTATTGGTTTGCGCGTTATTGGGCCGAGGCATTGGCGGCGCAGTCCGATGATGCGGACCTGGCGGCCGAGTTTGCACCAATCGCCAAAGAGTTGGCCGAAAAAGAAGGTCAGATCCTGGGTGAGCTGGCTACTGCGCAAGGTTCGCCCGCCGATCTTGGTGGCTACTACCACACCGACCCGGCCAAGGCTGCCGCTGTGATGCGCCCCAGCGCAACCTTGAATGCGATCATCGGCTGATCGCCGAAAGCCACGTCTTCAGGCGTGGCTTTTTCGCTGAAAAACAAAGGTTTAAATAAAAAAAGGGCCGACCCCCAAAAGTCGGCCCTTTTTTGAGTGAGTGGGGAGGCTGCGCCTCTCCGGTATAGTTGTTTTCAGAATATCACTCTGAACTAATCCGGGTATTAGGGGATTCCCGTAGGCTTTGCAGTTGGCGCGCTAGAATTCCAAGAATTTGACCAAAAACCGGCACGAGAAAACCAAAAAAGGGCCGGTCCTAAGACCGGCCCTAAGGGTTTCAAGTGCACTGACTGATCAGTTCGACGCTGTGTTCAACTTTTCGTTCTGCTCGCGCAGAGTATCGGAGATGATCGCGTACCATTCGCCGGATTCACGCATCTCGATCAGGCCCTTGTTCATCATCGCAATATATTCGCGAGCGAACGGGTTGGTGCGGTGCGCCAGGAAGCTCATTGACGACAAAGTGGACACGTACGGGTTTTCAACGATATCAGCCGGGGACAAACCCATATCTTTCATCGTCGACGCGAACAGATCAACTTCAAAGGCCGCCACATCTGCAGTACCAGTCAATACAGCATCAAGGCATTCACGAGCCGAATTGGGCTGGACCACTGTGGTGTTCTGGCGGTTCAAACCAACTTCTTCCAGAACAACCATGCTCCAGCCAGACATGCGGCAAACGGTTGAACCTTCGAAGTCTGCAAATTTCGTGGCGCCAGCGTAGTCGCTTTCTGGCAAGGTGAAGAAGCCACCAACAACATCATAGACTGGCACAGAAGCGACGAACTGCGTGCACCGAGCTGTTGTTTCATCAGACCATTCATAGGTCCGGTTGGTACAATCCGGGACAGTCCATGCGATTGAAATATCAAACGCCCCGAGCGGCAAGAGTGTTTCCAAGTGCGAAGTCCAATCGTCAACGAAACTGACCGAGTATTCGCGCTGGTTGCCCGCACGCTGAAGGCTGGTTGTTGCCAGACGGGTCATGATACCGCCACCGTTCAGGGATTCAGTTGTAAACGGCTCCCATCCGTTGCCCGCGACCATTTTGATCGGCGGCGCATAGACATTCGAACGTTTGACGCTTGCCGCACGCTGTTCCTCGGCCGCAATAACTTCCTGAGCTGACTGACCGTTCGGCAGGCTGCCGTCTTCACAAGGCAGCGCAAGAACCAGACCTGGTGCCAGATCGTTCGGGTTTGTGATCAGGTTGCGGTTCGCGTTGAAGATTGGCTGATAGTTCGAGGTGCCATAGGCCGCGATGGCGATGGTGGCCATCGTGTCACCATCCGCAACGGTATAGTTGGTGCAGGCTTCCTGTGCGGCGGCGGCTCCGGCGCTCAGGGCGGTGACGGCTGTTGCCGACATCACGACTTTCTTCAGGTTCATTTCAAACATGTCCAATTCCTCCAGACTTTTTTGTTGTTAGGCCGGTTGGGGCCTTAGCCATTTTCCATTTGATGACGCAGAGCGGTCGAAACGATATCGCGCCATTCGCCAGATTGCTGCATGATCGCCAGACCCTGGTTGAGCGTCTCAAGGATCGCTTCCCCATCCGGATTATCTTTGTGGGTCATGACGTTAAGCGACTTGATCGCCGCCAGGTTGGGGTTTTCGAGAATGCGATGCTCATAGCCCAGGCGGTTGATTGCACCGACAGCCAAGTGCGCTTCGATCGCAACGATATCGGCAGAGCCATCCATAACCGCGTGAAAGCAATCATCCGGTGACACAGGGCGCATCAGCGTGATCGCAGGTTCATACAGACCCACCGCATCCATATGCGACAGTGACCATCCCTCGGGGCGGCAGATCGTGGTGCCCGCAAAATCGGCATAGGTCAGCGTCTGTTCATAGCCCGATCCTTCGCGGGCAAAGAAGGTATCCACGACTTCATAGAACGGGTTCGAGAAGTTGTAGGTCTCGCACCGCGCGCGGTCACTTTCCGATAGCGCCTCAGCCGTTTCGCAATTGGGGCGCGACCAGGGGAAGGTGCCGTCAAAGGCCAGTGTCGGCATCAACAGGTCCAGATGCGAGGACCAGTCGTTAACGAATTGAATCTTATAGGCCTGCTCGGGCGCGGCCCGCAGCATCGCGGTTTCGACAAGGTTGGTATAAAGTCCGCGATGGGGCAGGGCCTCATCTGTGAACGGCGCATAGTTGCCGCCGGTGATCAGCAGCAGTTGGCGATCCCGAATATCGGGGCGGGTCCCGCCATCCGCGTCGCGGATCAACGCGGCCCCCTCGGCGCGGGCGGCTTCGATTTCTTCGCGGGCCGCGGCTTTGGCTGCAACCACCGCGTCCTCGCTGGTCTTTTTGGCTTCGGCCTCGGCCTCTGCTACGCGGGCTTCGGCCTCGGCAATAGCTTTTGCTGCACGCTTTTCGGCTGCTGCGACCAGTTCAGCTGCCATCTCGGCTGCCATGGCTTCGGCTTCGGTTTGCGGAACTTCCCGCGCACGCCCGATATCTTCCAGGCAGGGCAGGGTCAGCACGTCGCCCACGCGGATGATGTTCGGGTTGTTGCCGATCACGTCGCGGTTGACGTCAAAGATGATGCGGAAATCCTCGGTCGAATAGACACTGATCGTCAATTCGCGCAGGCTGTCGCCTGATTGGATTTCGTAGGTTGAGCACGCCTCTTGCGCCGAGGCGGCACCGGCCGCGGCAGCAAGTGCCAGGCTGGATATGAACAGATGGGTTTTCATGGGTCCTGTATCTTTGCCTTGGTTAGTTTCTTGTTAATTTCACAACACCGATCGAGGCATTGTCCTGATCGGGGTCAAACTTGGCGTGGAGCGCCTGCAACAACGCTTCGGCGATGTCCTGTGCCCATGCATGCGTGTTGGCTTGCACAATGGCCTGAATTTCAGCGTCGCTGAGGAACTGCAGCCCGTCACTGCCCAGAATCAACACATCCGCAGCTGTCAGGTGCAGTGGCTCTTCCGGGCAATCGACCTTGGGGATTGCGGCCCCCATGACCACTGAGGTCAGTTGGTTGCGGTCCGGGTGAACCTGCGCCTCGGCCTCTGTCAGGGTGCCTTGGGCCACCTGCGCGTCAATGACCGGAGCCATGGAGTGATCTTCGTTGATCTGGCGCAGCACCCCGTTGCGGAAAAGGTACAACGGGCTGTCGCCGATCGAAATCCAGAACACGCGCTGTTCCAGCAACAGCACACCCAAAAGGGTAGACCCCATGTTGAGGCCCTCGCCGTTTTCTTCGCAACGCGCGGCAATTGCGGCATTGGCTTGCATGGCAGCCAAGGGCAACGCGTCGATTATCGCACTTTCGGTCGGGGTATTGCTCTCAAGCTCAGCGTCCAGCGCCTCGCGCCAGGCGGCAATCACAAGTTCCGAGGCGACTTCACCTGCCGCATGACCACCCATGCCGTCGGCGACGACAACATAGCTGGCATTGGCCGCATCGAACATACGTGCTGCGATCGCGTCTTCCTGCGTGTCGCGCTGACCCTGTTCCAGGATCAGTGCAATGTCATATGCCGGTTGCGCCAGCATCTATCAGGCATCCCGCCAGTCAAAGCCGTCATCGCAAAACGCGGCAAACCGGATCGAGGTTTCGCTGATCCGGATCAGGTCACCGCTGGACAGTGCCACTGTGCTGAGCACGGGCTTGCCGTTCAGACGGACCAGGTTGGCTTTGCCACCATGACCCAGATAACATTTGCGGTCTTCGGGATCATAGGCGATCACCGCGTGATTGCTGCGCGAAATACCGGTGTCGCCAAAGTCCAGTTGAATGGCCTGATCGTCGTTGCGGCCAATCTGCATCAGACCTTCAGTCAGGGTGACGCAGGATCCACGACCCGGTCCGGCCGTCACAACCAGCCAACCCACAGGGAAGGTTTCCTGCGCAGTCTCGGTCTTGGCTACCGGATCTGCGCTTTCGATCATCTCCTGAACGTGCGTGTCGGCGCGTTCAAAACCAAGGAACGTGGTTTTCACGCGGCCACGGCGGTCCTCGGTGGCGGGCGTTTGAACTGGCTGAGGCGGTTCATTTGTAATTTCTGGTTCAGGCGCGATTTCAGCGACTGGTTCGGGTTGCGCAGGTTCAAACGGCTCAGGCTGGGCGGTCTCGAGTGTTTCAACAACAACCTCAGGAATGGCCTCTTCCTGCGGCTCCTCGGTCTGTGCGGTTTCTTCCGCCTCGCCCTCTTCGTCGGTGGCGATGTGCAGGGTTACAACCGGCTCTTCTGGTTCGGGCTGGGTTTCGGGTGTTTCGAAGATGTTATCCTCGGCCTCTTCAACCACTTCGGTTACCACGACGTCCTCTGAAGCATCTTCTTCGGGCTCGTCGGAAAACTCGGGCATGTCCTTTTCGGGGATCAGCTCGTCAGCTTCTTCGTAGGATTCCGACGACATGTTGCCACCGGCCAGCGCGTTACGCAGTGCGTTGAAATCCGCAATCGGCTGGGGCTTTTCCGTCTCGGGCTCTGCGGTTTCTTCCGCGACCACTTCCACTTCGGTTTCTTCTTCTTTGGGTTTGCCGGCACCTTCGAGAAGCCGGCTGAGAGGGCTTTTATATTTGAACATGGTGTCGACACCTTTGCTTTTTGACACAGGGTTTTCGTCCTGCGGGGCTGCTACTCGCCTCTGCGCGCATCGGCACAACGGCACTTACAATCTGGAAATCAAACCAACTTTTATCTGCCGCGACGGGCCGGTCCCCGTCAGGGTGGCGGATTTCCAGGCACCACCCTTCGCTTTCACTTTGCGGCAGATCACTTTCGAACCGGTCAGATTACTCCTGCGCTAGCTGCATCACGGCCTCAGCTTCGGCACCGTTGCGCAGCACGGTCAGTCGGGCCTGCGTGTGGTTGCCCGAAACCAAAGTTTCGAGCAGGGTATCCAAGCTTTCTTCTTCGTTCAGGATGGTCCCGGTTTGCGCTTCCGAGATCAGAACGTCACCTGCCCGAAGGCCTCCCGCCGTATCGGTGGGGGTGGTTGTTACAGTCGCCTTCCAGCCCTGACCGTCTTCATTGCGGACGGTAAAGCCAATGCCGTTTTCCAAACCGATCACACGGATGGCAGGCAGAGCCAGCAAGCCGTTCTGGGCCAAGGTCTTGCCCAGCGGACGATAACGCGCGGTCACGCGGATATACCCGTCAGGATCAACGGACAGATCATCCAGAACATGCGCGGCGAAGCTTGCGTTCTCGCGGATGGGTTTGCCGTTCAGCGTATAGATCGCAGCGCCGCGTGTGACCCAATCGCCGATCACCGACATGTCTTGTGCCGGGTCAATGCCGGTAACGGCGATGATGCTGCCGGTGGATACGCGACGTCGCGAGAACTGGAACGGAATTTCGACATCCCAATGCGAGAAGGCAACTTGCGTTTCCGCAGGGGTTCCCGACGAAACCTCTGCGGGTGAAGGTTCGGCTGTCTGGGCTTGGGCCTCTTGTGTGTCAGCCGAGGGGGCCTGTGTCTGCTCGACAGGCACTGGCGTAGGTTCTGCCATAACAGGCGCCGGTGCAACTGGTTCCGGCGTAGGTTCAGTGTTGGCCACCTGCTCGACAGGGGCTTCGGTATTAGCAGTCTGCTCGACAGGCGCTGCCGTCTCAGTTTCGACCTGCGTTGTTGCTGGGGTGGTGGTTTCGGTCGTTGCGGGTTCGGTCACAACCGCTGTGTCCTGTGCGGGTTCCGGTTTTTCGCTGGTCATCAGGAAGTATCCGCCTGCGGCCAGACCGGCCACGACAACGGCAATGCCCGCAACCAGTTTTCCGCTGCCACCCGACCCGCTTTTGACCACAGTGTCCACGGCGACAGCCGTGTCTTCCTTGGACGTGAACTTGGCCAGCTCATCGTCATTTTTGTCTTCGTTGCCCAGAGCCAGATCTGCGTTGCCAGCCAGCAGTGCGGTGACCACGGCCTCGGCGTTTTCGCTTTCGGCTTTGATCCGGGCTTTTTCAACCTCATCATCCTTGCGGTCCATCGCAACGATGACCGAAACCGGACGATAATCGAACGTATCGAACATCACGCCCGGACCGCGGAACATGCGCAACCAATCCAACGCGCTTTGCAGGCGGTCAGTGACGTGGATCTCCATCGCCTTGTCGATCGCTTCAAGGAACCCATCCGGGTAGCCTTTGAACTGTCCAGCCAACGGAGAGTAGGGGTCGTCCTGGCCATTGTTGAATGCGTTCAGGCGGGTCTGACCATCAATTGGGCGTTCTCCACTAATGGCGTGATACAGCGTGGCGGCCAGCACATAGAGGTCACTGCTGGGGCCCTGATCGGCGCCACGCACATAGAATTCATGGGGGGAATAACCGTCCTTGATTACCCGCAGGGTCAACAGAGCCGCGGATTGCTGCGCTGCTTGTTCGCGCGCGGCACCGAAGTCGATCAGCACCGGATCGCCGTTCTCGTTGATCAGGATATTGTCGGGTGAGATATCCCGGTGCAGCATGCCGCTTTGGTGGATGAAAGACACCGCAGACAACATCTTTTCGGTCACCTGTACGATGAAATCCGGCCCCGCCTTGTTGTCGGAGTTTTCAACGTGATCCAGCAGATCGCATCCCTTGATGAAATCCATCGCGATATAGGCGGTGTTGTTGTCTTCAAAGACCTGGTGGACGTCTACGATATTGGGATGCACCAGACGCGCGTGGTTGCGGGCCTCTTGAATGAACAAATCAATGATGGCGCGCAGATCGTCCTTGTGATCGGGATCGGCGGGTTCGACCATGTCGCCATTGCGACGGCACAAGGCACCCGGAAAACATTCTTTGATCACCACGTCACGCTCTAGGCTGTCGCGGGCCAAATAGGTGATCCCGAAGCCGCCATTGCTTAGGAAACGCAGGATTTCATACTGACCGCGCAGCAGTTTTGCGCCGGGTTGAAGTCCTTCAATTTTCGGTTCGTCGTGCGATGCACCGACCGCCTGGTTGTGGCTCATTTCTTTCCGCCCGTTCTGATCGTTTTGCGGTTTATTTAACTGGGCTAAATCGCCCTCGAACTCACAACCAAACACAACCGCAGGACACTTAAGACGGTTAGACGTTTCAAATTTGACTTTATTGGGGCCGCCTCATGGCTTCACTATGGACTGTTTTCGGTTCGATACTACATATAGTGTTTAGGTGAAATCGTGTTGCTAAATGTTGAAAATCAGCCTGCACAAAATGCAAGCTGATCGACTGTTTGTCTCCGCTTGGTCAACGGAGTCAGAAAAATTTAGGTGCGATTCTGGGGCATTCGAATCGCTGCATCGCGACTCAATTTAAACGAGAAGTTATCAGGTTCCGGTTTTTGGCTGCGCCGAATCCACTCGGCTGCCTGCCCAAGCAAGGTTATCGCTGAGCTGCGCCAGAATGCTGATCGCGTCCTTCAAGGGAGCGTCACCGCTTTCAAATTGCAACAACAACAAAAGGTCGGTGGCCTTTTCGAACTCGCCCGGGATCCAGTCGGCAGTGGGGTCGATTTCGCCCCCTTGCTCTAACCGTTCGGCGAAATCTTCGACGATTTCCTGGCACGAGTGCAAAAAGGCCGACGGTTCGATATCCGACGATTCACGCAGGTCTTCGTAGATGCTGGCAATTGCGGCCAGCCAGTCCTCGAGGATCGGGTTTTCAAGCGGCGGCAACGCTGATTCCAGCGTGGCATGCATCGAGGCAGTGTCGGCCGGCTGCGGCTCGGCCTCGGGCAGTTCCAGCGTTTCCAGAAAGGGCAGAAAGTCCTGTTTCAGGTCTGCCTGTGCGGCTTCAAGGTCAGCCAGACGGCGGGCGGATGCGATCTCCAAAACCTGTTCGGCCAGATTTTGGCCACCACAAGTTTCCCACAGGGTAAAATCGGGCTCGGGCTCCTGCGCCATGGCGCGGACAGCAACCGGCGTGCCGATAGGCACGACCGAGCGGAACAAATCACCCTTTTCCTTGTTAAGCCGCGACAGAACCCGATCCAGTGCTTCACTGACATGCGGCAGATCGGTGTGGGTGACGGCCAGCAGACTATTGGCGCGCAGCTCTTGCGGAACTTGTACCCACAGATGCCGTTCGGTTTCACGCCAGGCATTGGTCCCGTTGGTACACCAGATCGCGCAATCGACGAATTTCAGCAGATCGAGCGTCTCTTTGTAGTTATCGTCCAACGCGCCGGTTCCCGGCAGATCGAACAAAGAGATTTCCTGCAGGGCAGGGGTGTTCAGCCCGACCGAAATGAAATCGGGTTCATCCGCGGCGGCTTTTTCCAGCGCGATGCCGGAGTAAACCTTGGGCTCACGATCCCACCAGCCCACGGTGGTTTCCGGAGTTTCGGAATAGGCCACGATAACCAGCGGCAATTTCAGATGTTGTGGCCCGGTGGGCAGGATATCGGCCCCGGCCAACATGTTGGCAAGGCTGGACTTGCCAGCCCCGAATTCCCCGGCGAAACCGATGTTGACCGCGTTGGACAGCCGTTCGGCATGGGCCAGAGCACGGTCGCGCATATCGCCCAAGGCCGCATCGGCCGACACATTTTCGGTCGCGTTCAGAAAGCGTTCAAGTTGTCTGACTTCCTGTTCGGTTCCGGGAAATTCGATCATTCCGCCGCCTCTGCTAGTAATTTGTCTACGTCATCCGCACCGAATACGGCGCTTAGTTCTGCCACGACGCGCTGTGCTTGATCAAAGGCCATTTGAGCCTCATTGCGCTCATTGGTTTCGCCGCTTCCAGTGCGATGTTCAAGATGCCCGGCCAGCAAGGCCAGGTAATGATCCAGAACGGTGTTCAGGCGTTCCAACAAATCGCTGCGAGCGGTGTCTACCAGATCGTCGCCGATCATCTCGAATTCCTGAACGATCATGCGTTCGGCGCGGGCGACAACGCTTTTGCGTGAAATCAGACGTGACAGCCAGCTGACCCGCAGTTCAACGGTAATGCCGCGGGTCAGTGCCGTGGTATCCGGGCGGAACCAGCGCACGGCACTGGTATTCATCCGGTTGTCGCTTGGGTCCTGCCAGCCGGGTAGGGCGCGCAGGGCGGCATTGCTTTGCATGTCGATCGAGTACAATTCGCTCAGCATCCGCTGTCGCACCACTTGCGTGGCCCCCTGAACCAGTTCGCGCATACGGTCGCGCAGCGGAGTGAAGTTCAGCTCGGTATCCCCACCCTTGGCAAGCAGGGGGGAATCGCCGTTCGGCCCCCTAACCACGGCCGAGACGGACTCGGCCACGGTGTCATCCATGACACCGCGCAGATTGGCCAGAACATCGTCCATGTCATTGACGATTTCCGAGGTTTTTTGCGTTACCAGCGTGCGTAGGTCGGCGAGCGTCTTACTGTTCTCGTCACCGCTATCGGGGGCAGGGCTGATTTCTTCTTCGATGACGCGCAGATGGGCCTTGCTGCGCTCAAGCTCGCCATGGGCAAAACTGTTGAGGTGCTGCCACGCCATCCGCAACTGTTCATTGCGCGGCCCCTCTGTCAGGGCACTGGTCACGTGACGGCGCAGGTCTGGCAGGCCCGAAGCGATCATGGCGGCAAACCGCAAGACGCCTTCGCGGCTGATCGGGCCCGAGCCGCGTTTGATTTCTTCGACCCCGTCCAGATATTGCTTCATTTGTTCCGGATGCGCGCGCAGCCAGGCCAGGACCTCATCATGGTTGATACCTGTTTCGTCCCCGGTCAGCGCATAATGCGCCCACTGGGCGCTGCCCATCAGCACATCGATATCCGAATTGCCAAGTGCTTTTTCCAGACCGTCCAATACATCGGCCTGGACCTTGCCCGCATCTTCGGCCCCACCGCCCAGTTCGTCGACGCGGTTGATGAAAACCACGATCTGACCCAGTTCCAACGCCTGCATCAGGCGGAACAGTTTCAGATCGGCGCGCGACAGGGCCTGATGCGCAGATAGAACCACAACAAAGAAGTCGGATTCCTTGAGGTACTGGCGCGAGATTTCTTCACGGATCAAAAGCGGGTCATTGACGCCCGGCGTGTCCGTCACCGTTAGGGGGAACGGGAAGTGGCCGATGTCGAAATAGACTTCGGCCTTGCGGGTGATATCGCTGTAAAGACCGCGATCCGATCCCGGATCATGTTCGTTTTCTTCTGTCGGATCATCCCCGGCACAGACATAGCGCGCCAGATCGTCCGAATTCAGGTCATCAAGGTCGTGATGCTGGCCCAACAGGTGCTTATAGCTTTCACCCAGACGCAGCTTGGCGCGGGTTTTCATCGCCTCGACCTGCTCTTCGATCATTTCGCGCTTATAGCTGTCCTCGTCATCGGGGAACATGTTGCGCAGCTCTTCGCCTTCGGCGATCAGCGCTTGCCACTGGCGGTTGTCGAAGAAATGGAACTCGGCGCCTGCAGTGCGTCCCGAAGGGTGGCCGAAATGCATATCGGTAATCACCGTCGTCCACGGGTTCACATCCGATGGCAGGTATTCGGCCTGCCCGGTGAAGCCGTTGATCAGACGGGATTTGCCGGCCTTGATCTGCCCGACAAAGGCAATCGAAGGTTTCAGATTCGTCAGGTCGCTGACAATGCGCGAAATGAACTGGCGGGTCTCTTCATTAGAGGTGCCGTTCATATCATCGGCAATACGGATTAACTCGCGACGGTTGTTCTCACTCATAAACTTTACCCTGGTAACTTGTAATCACGGATAGAATTAGTCGAAAAATTGAATGTTTTGGCCGAAGTCATCCGTCCGGCCTCTTCAGGTTGGTCCACAGATTGACGACGGCACCCAGCTTGCGCGCCTCGTGTACGGCCATTGCCAGGTTTTTACCATCGTTCAGGATTGCCAGCCCGGCGTCTTTGCCACCCGAAGGGCGCATGACAATCAATTGCGGATGGTCCATCACGGCGGCGCTGTCGCCATTCCAACCCGCAAGATCGCGGGCAAAGCGGGCCAGCAGGTCAGAATCGGGGTGTAATGATCCATTTTCTTGGCAATCACCTGCCATTTGCAGTGCTGCCCCGTCGGCCCCGGCTGCCAGAACACGTCCCTGTGCAAACCGCTCGGACCCGTCATAGAAACGTTGCGCCAGAGTCTCGTTATCTTCGCTTTCCAAAGCTTCATCGGCGGATGCTATTTCGTCCGGGTCGGCATCCGCAACAATGGAAATAACCGGCTCTGTCGGCACTTCTATGTTTTCACAGGCGGTTTCGATTTCGCTGAAGGTTATGCCAACGTCATCCGCCTCAAGCGCCGTGTCTGGCTGTAGGGATACCAACTCAAGCGGAGCGGGAGCGCAGGCGATGTCCGTGACCAGCTGCGCCAATTTGACGGCCAGATCCTCACGCGATTCCGTTTCGAAGTCCGGCGCTATGCCGGATTGAACGCGAAACACATCCGTCACCCGAGAGCTGTTGACCTCAATCGCCAGGCAATCGCCATTGGCGGCGGTGAATTCCAACCGGCGGGGCAGGATGGTGCCGCGAATGGTACGCAATACCTTTTCGCGCCGCGCCTGGGCTGTATCGCCTGGTACGGTCACCGCTGGGTTCAGGCGGGCGACAGATGCGCGACCGATATCGTCGAGCAGCTCAAGTATGTCCGTGTCCATCATGCCGTGACCCCCCTCTGGTCCGGTCTAAACTGCGGCCGCCACCGGCCCCAGGCTGAGATGCGATTTGGTCAGCGCCAACCCGACATTGGCGCTGTTGTGACAGATGTAGCAGACTACGTGGTCGGGATATTCCCGGGTCCGCAGAAAAATGTGCAGCCGATCATTCGAAAACACCGCGATTTCCCCAAATCCCGGACTATTCGAATCTTCTGCTTTGGCCGAGCGCAACAATTCCTCAAAGGCTTTGACGCCGCGACCCTGAAACAGGTTAGCCACGGCAATGGCCAAAGTGTCCAGAACGTCCGCGCTGTCTGTGTCCAAGGTGTTGGTCGCCAGCAACATCCCCGTTTCCATATCGACATACCCGGCTGCAATGCAGTCGGGTATGGTGTCCATCGCGGTGTTCAATGCGGCTTCGATTGTCATCGCTTGCTACCTGCGCTTTTGGTCACAACACATGGAATTCCGCCCCGCCGTTTTTCGAAGCGTTCGGAACCGTATGCATCGAATCCTTGGCCTGACGTGCATAATGTTCGGCTGCGATCTGGTCGAATTCCTTGAGGAATGCGTCGAACACATTTTTCATGCCTTCAGCATCGTCCGGCAAATCCTCATCCGCGGTGATGTCGCGCCACATGGATGCCGCGCTCAGCGGTTTTCCTGCCGGAACGTTCAGCAAATCTTCCAGTTTTTCGCCGCTTTCTGCGGCCGGGGTTGCCTCGTCAGGGGCGCTGCCGTTGGACAGCGGTACAACTTGCATGTCCACAAGACCACTGGATTCCGGCTCGGGCTCATACTCGTCATCTGCGCCCTTCGGCTGTTCCGCCAGCAAAGCCGTAATTGATGACACCGAGACATCGGCGCGACGGTCATCCGGTGCCTGTTCGGCGCTCTCACTCTGCTCGGATGTGTCTGCCAACTCGCTTTCTGGCGAGGATAGGATCGGGTCCGAAGCGGCCAGATCTTCAGCAGGGTTGTCCGTCTCGGGGTCAGACAACAGGTTGATACCGTCATCTTCGTCCAATTCGTCATCATCCAGCAGATCGAACGAGTCTTCCTCGTCGAAACCCCGCACGTGTTCGGACAGGTTCAGACCGGTATCCGGCGTGTCGCGGAAAAAGGCGCGCAGCTCGTCCTCTTGGGCGTCCTGGACGGGTTCAGCATCCTGTTTTTCTGCCACCATTTCGGCGCGTAGGCGCTCGGCTTCGGCCGCATCGATGCGTTCGTCGCGGTCGGTATCCTCTGCGCGGCGCTCGACACGCGTTGGACGAATTGGGAAGTTGGTGACCACTTCGTCTGCGCTACCCGCCTCGGATTCGGATACGGGGTCGACCAGTTTCAACGGCGCCGTTTCGTCGGCCTGTTCTTCCTTTCGCTTGGGACGAATTGGCTGAACACGAGGCCCGCCTGACAGGCTGTTGTCTATTTGGTAGCGTGCCAGCATATCGGCGCGGTTGTCCATGATCTGTTCAGTAATCTCAAGGAAACTGTCGACCATCTTGCCGCCACCACTGCGGGCCCACATCTCGGCGTCACCGCTCTTGTCTCGCGCTGTGATCGCGTCACGAGCCGAGAACAGGATCGATCTGTTAAACAGATGACCGGCTTCGCGGTTTACGCGGCGCAGCACCTTTTGGCGATCTTTCTGGCCCAACACATCTGCGCGCGTCACCAGCAGCAGCGAGTTATGCTGCAGTCGTTCGGGCAAGGACACCCATGTCGCCCGCTCGGTCTCGCGCCAGGCTTGGGTGGCATGAGTACACCACAGAACGCCATTGGCTTGCCCAACTGCCCGACGCCAGACATCGCTGGAAATTTTGGGGTCGGAAATGCCGGGGGTGTCAATCAGGTCCACCGCTTCCAGAATGTCGGATTCAAGGAAAATGCGAACGAACTGAACATCGTTGACCCCTACGGTATCTAGCTGGTCCAGCGTAATGTTCTCGCGGCTACCATCGTGGCGTTGCACATAGGCCGAACCTTTTCCCCAACTGAACCAGACGGGGGGCAGTTGTGTGGCCGTGACCTGCGTTGGCAGCGCGTGCGAGCGCAGCAAAAAGTTCATCAGCGTCGACTTTCCGGCACTGAACTCTCCCATCAGCGCAAAGATTGGTTTGCGCCGGGACCACTGCTCGATGCGTTCCCATGCCTTAGGAGAGACGAAGCGGGTTTGTGTGTCTTTTGCCATATCGCTACTTATGCTGCCTCGTTACTAAGATCTTTCAGGATGTCACCCAGGATATCGTCGCGTGATTTCTTGGGTGCTATACCGGCCATAAGCGCGGCCTGGCTTGGGTCTTGCTCGGCTGATGCCGAGATGTTCAACAGGGTCTCGGCCTGCTCGCGGAGGAAGTCAGATAACCCGGCCCGGACGTTTTCCAGAACCGCTGCGATCTGATTTTCCTCAAGGTCCTTGGTGATCGAGTTCGCCTCGGATGCGATCAGGCGCGTATAATCGGCAGCGTATGCTTCAAACCCTTTGCGGCGTTGCCACCAGCGACGCCACCATGTGCTTTGCAGGTCCAGCGCAATGGTGCGCCCGATGCCCAGCGGCGGGGGTACACGAGGGACGATTGGGGCTTCGATGCTGAATTCACCCAGGTGGTTGCCCAACAGCTTCTGATACAGCGCTTCAACATCCGCCGCAGCGGTACTGTAAAGCGCGCCTGCCTCTTTGCGCATCGCGCGGGCAAAGCTGAAATAGGCCGCCTTTTGCAATGTGCGCAGACCCGCCGGGTCATATTGCCAGGTGCCTTCCTCGCCATTCTGCTCGAGATGCGCAATCAACGAGTCCGTTGCGCGTTTGACAAAGTTCGCCTCGGCCGATTTCAGACGTTCCAGCACTTTGTCGCGCAAAGCGGTCGTCAGTTCAGCAGCCTTCTTATCGTATTCTTCAGCAACCTTGGCGATTGCCTCTTCTGGGGACACACCATCCAGATCCCGCACGACGCCTTGACCGTCGGAGAGGTTCTTGGCCACAGCCGTCGCCCGAATTTGGCTTGCGATATTGCGGGCGCGATGCCTAACGCGATCTAACAGGCGAGTGCCCGCTCCGTCAGCGATCCGTTCATTCATCGCCAGCAGCAGATCGGGAAGACCCGACAACGCCCAGATTTTATCCAGCGACGGGGCCTGATCGCCAAACCCTGCCGCCAGATAGAAGGTGTTCAGGGCTTGCCGCGACTCTTCTGTCAGAATGTCGGGGTTGCCGGTCAGGGCGGCTTCGGCCCAAAGGGCACTGCCGAACACAACGCTTGTGCTTGTGTCGATGTTGTTCTGTTTCAGCGTGTCCTGAATGCGGTCGCGAATTTCCGGTACTTGATTGACCGGATCTGACAATTCGTCGATGCGGTTTACAAACAGGATGATCTGGCGGTTTTCGAACTGCGCGATGATCCGCATCAGCGCCATATCCATGGTGGTCAGCGCCTGGCTGGCGGCCAGAACAACGACACAAACCTCGGACCCGCGCAGGCTGCGCAGTGTGATCTGTTCGCGCACCATAAACGTATCGTTCACGCCAGGTGTATCGCAGAGTTTCAGCGAAATCGGATATTGCGGAATGTCCATGAACAGTTCCGCAGATTTGGTGACGTCGGCAAAACGCCCGGTCTTGGGGTTGATATCCGGGTCTTCGTCATCGCCAAGACAGACATAGCGTTGGATCAGCTCTTCGTCGAAATAGTCATACTGGTGGCTTTGCCCCAGGATCAGGTCGAAATGCTGGCCCAGCCGGGATTCGGATTTGGCCTTCATTTCACCGATCTGGCGGCGAATATCTTCCATCTCATCATCGGCGCCGGCGCGATTGGCCAATTCGCCCAGACGACCGCCGCCGACCATCAGATTGTCCCATTCTTCCTGTTCGAAGAAGGTGAACTTTGCCCGTTTGTCACTTTCGGTGCGCGTATTGATATTCAGCGTGGTCACCACCGAGGTCCACGGGTTGACATCCGACGGCAGCAGGGCAGGGCGCCCCGCCAGAATGTTCACGATCGAGGATTTGCCAGCCTTGACCTGTCCAACCAGTGTCACACTGGCCGTAAAATTCTCCATCTTCGTCTTGAGCGTCGCAAGCCGCGCCGAGGATCGCGCATCTGCCACCTCTGTCAATTGGTCGATCTGCGTAGACAGGGCAGTCATGGCCGAAGTCATCGGCGTCAGCGCCTCGTTTCCTACGGACAGAAGATGGTCGTTTCTGGCCATGGTCAGCCTCCGGTTCCAGTGGCAGCGATGGGATTGTGGTCCTGACCGTCATGAGAGCTGGTCATGATGTCGATACGAGCAATCAGATTCAGTGCGGTGCCCAGAATGTCGGCCTCATCACCGGGTGAGATCGTTTCATAAGCTTGAGAATCGGCAAGCACTTCGATCTCGCTGAACTGTTCACTGTTTTCCAGCAGAGCCAGGCGACGCCCGGTCGGAAAACTTTTTGATTTCGTTCGGGGCAGCGGCATGCGCGAGTTGGCCAACAGGTAGTGACCCCCCGAATGCGTACGCAATGACACGCCGAAGCCTGTGTTCGGATGATTCCGGTTCAAGGACTTCAGTTCACCAAGAAAACTTTCACGGGCAAGACCAATGGCGTCTTGCTCGGCAGAAGCAGCGTTCATCGTATTGGTCACGGCTAAGACCCTCGTGTTCGAGTTGAGCAAAAAAGAAACTCGTACTTGCCCGAAGGCAAAAAGACTCATTAATTCCCGCTCTCCATAATTGTTGGCAAGGCGGTGTTATTTTGACGCGAATAAGATTTTTTGGCGTTTGAATTGTGGCGCAAATATGGTCGCGTCCTCTTGGGGCGCTCAACTCATGGCCGAGCGAGAAGGATTTCGGAACTGACGGATCAAGGTGCCAAAGCTGAGCAAGGCGTTGATCATAGGATGAATTTTCTTGAGAGCTTGATGGGTAACACATTGTTTAATAATGATATAAATTCGAAGAGAGATATTATCTACGAGCCGGTTTTCCGAACCCTCCCGGTGCGATGATCGAAGCAACCGTGTTAGGTACGCCCGTTTTCCAATCAGATAACTCAACGTAAGCGAGTGTAATTTTTCGGCCATTTTTAATGTGCATGAATCGTCAACTATTGGCAGGGCGACCAATTGAGGGATCAAATACTGTCGTACTGGTTTTCACCAGGGGTCTGAGTTCCAAACATTCAATAAATTGGGACTATTGGCCCAATTCAGTCAGCTCATGCACCATCAAAAGTTTTGATTCTGCGCGCCGGGTATGACGATCAACCTTGCCAAGATTGTTGCCAATAAGGGGGCAATATTCTTTTCCGAAAGCCAATTTCCCTCTCGCACTCGGTCGCAGCCTTTGTTATTGAGCACGTCAATCCGGCACTCAAGGCCGGTCGTGCGGGTGTGGCGAAATTGGTAGACGCACCAGATTTAGGTTCTGGCGCCGCAAGGCGTGGGGGTTCAAGTCCCTCCACCCGCACCAATCACCCATTGAAAGCACTAATTAAACATCCAATTAGTCGATTTTGGCCCCCACTATGGCCCCCACATTGTCAGGCGTTGCAGGGCTGGAATGCAGCGTTAATTTCCTCCACGGAATACACCGGGCGCGCACCTTCATGGGTAAAGTGAGGCTTGATGAGATTCGCTTTTACCAACTCGTAGAATTTGTTGCGTCCAAAAGGCCAGCGGGCAGATTTTATAGTTTGAGTGCCGGTCACGAGGTTCACTTTGCCGGTGGTTATGGGAATCCGAGCTTTGGTCATAGACTCTCTAGTGTCTCGTGTGGGGTCATGTGGCGGGATGCTCTGCCACAGACTTAGTATAAAATTCACTCAACATACTTTTACCTATGTCTCGTAGTTCGACATAAGGAGCAACGGCAAGGGCTGACAAAAAGACCCGTCCGATTCCGCTGGATAAGTACATTCGCACAATGCCGCGACCCCTCGACGATGAGCAGATCGCTGCATATCTCAGAGACCTTGAGAAGAGTGAAAGTGTCCACGAAACGATAATTTCGAACAGTGACAACAGCAGCTTCGACCACTTGGGCATAGATGAACTCAAAGCCATAGCTGTTAAGTGTGTAAATCAAGGTTGTGGCTACATACGGGTCAACAATCTTCCTCGCGATGCCTTCCGACAGTTGCAGAAAGCCCAAGCCAATTGGGCGCGGGAAAAAGTAGAAACACGGGCGAGTTCTGAATCTGTAGACGACAAATAGGAGCAGGCAGTGTGCCAGAATAAGTTGCTACTGTAATAATATTGATTTGTGGTTCAGTGGTCGCGTACGGGGTTACCATCGGGTTTCTAAGATACTGCAGGGCAAAAACCGGCTTTGAAACGGTGTGTGTCGATGCCGTTTGCGGCCATATTTTGTTTCGAAGTCTACTCATCATGTCCTTTTTGGCCATCACAATAAGGAGCGACGTTGTCTGCTTTGCGGACAAACCTGCCGTTTAACCCATCTTTACCAAGTTCCGCTTCAGGCGCTTTGAGCGATTCCCTGTCTTGCGAACAAAAGCTGACTTCAATAAACTTTCTGCTCAATAAAATGAGTTCTGATTTGGAGCCTTTGTGCCGCAGGAAAGCACCGACATCGATAAGGGGACATCGACCTGCCAATCAAGTGGCCAACAGATTCCACATTTTTTTCACTTTGTTCTGCTGGAAGGATTTTCGTCTCTCTCACTCAATTCCGCGATCGAAACGCTCCAAAACGCAAACCTTGTCGCAGGTCGCTCCATTTATGGATGGCAGTTTTGTGGCATCACCAGTGGACCGGTTGTTTCAAGCGTAGGTATCCCAACTGAGGTCAGTGTAAAACTGAGTGAAGTGAGTGCAGCAGAAGATATCGTCATTGTATCCGGTGAGAACGTCTTTGATCTTGATGTTAGGGCACTGAAGGTTTGGGCTGGTCGCATGGCACGCGGTACAACCCGTGTGACTGGACTAGGTACAGGTGCTATTGCGATGGCCAAAGCCGGGCTGTTGGGGAATGCTCCGGCATCTCTTCACGCATGGTACCGCAAAGGATTTTCTGAGCGGTTTCCAGACGTTGAGTTGAGCAATCGAACGCATGTTTATGAGGGCTTAAGATGTTCCAGTTCCGGTGGTGTGTCCGGCATAGATTTATTTCTGGACTTCGTAGCACTAGAACACGGAGAAAAGTTTGCTGATCTGGTCTCTGAGGCAATGTGTTACACGCCCTTGCGGCAAATTCAAAAATCAATTGATATTGCTACGCCCAATAGCCTGACCATTCTTCATCCAATTGTTTCAAAAGTCATTGCCGAGATGGAACGCACAGTTGAAGATCCGGCATCTCCTGCGCAACTCGCGCAGAAGGTCAACATTTCCACACGTCAACTTGAACGGCTTTTCAAGCGCTACCTTGGTGCATCGCCCAAGCGGCATTTCATGCGGCTGAGGCTGCGCGAGGCTTACAGACTTCTGGTGCAATCTCGCGTTCCAATTACCGAGGTCGCTCTCGCAACTGGATTTTCCTCGACCAGTCATTTTTCCAGGTGTTTTCGTGCAGAATTTCAGCGTACTCCGAACGAAATGAGGGGAAAACTGTCTACATGAGCTTTAACGTTCGGAGTAGATAATTCACCATTGGCGCTGACGTCAGACACACTGAACTTGTGCATTGCGTCTGCTTCCGCGCAAAGCTTGCCGTTGGTGTGTTCCGCGCAAACAACCACTTTGTGCGCTTTGCAACCCCGACGAAAACACCCCGGGTGGATTGCAAAGTCTGGCAGCGAGTTTAAGGCAGTGTGGCAAAGCCTCTAAAGGGGACATTTATCTAGATTCTGAGACCCGCGACTCCCCTCGACGCTATCTGGATTAACGTATTGGTACGGGGAGCATGATTTTTGCGGTTTCTTTTGGTCTCGACTGAGTAATAGATACTTGATGCAATTTTTTTTTAACACAGTAGCTGTCCTCTAAAATTCCCAGGTCGCTTACATTTGGCAACTCAGCACCGGGTTGAACGATTGACATGCCTTCGCAGTTGGTATGCTATCCACAACCACAAGGTCACAGAAATTTGCGACATAGTATCGTGAATTCAATGCAGCTAAACGACTGCAATATGGGAGAAAATAATGAATAAACAAATGCTCGCGCTTGCGCTATTGATGACGACGACGTCGTTGGCCAACGCAGAAACCCTACGTTGGGCGCGCTCGGGGGATGCGCTGACGCTTGACCCGCATTCACAAAACGAAGGCCCCACGCATACTGTGCGCCACCAGATGTATGAACCTCTGATTATCCGCGACACGTCCGGCGCCTTTGAACCTGCACTGGCCACGGATTGGGCCCCCAGCGAAAGTGATCCGAATGTCTGGGTGTTCAATTTACGGCAGGGTGTGAAGTTCCATGACGGCGCCGATTTCACAGCAGAAGACGTGGTGTTCAGCATAAATCGCGCGAAACAGCCGAACTCGGATATGAAAGAACTGATCAATTCTATCGTCGAGATACGCGCGGTCGACGACCACACGGTCGAGATCGTAACCGATGGTCCGAACCCGATCCTGCCGGCGAACCTGACGGATCTGTTCATCATGGACAAAGGTTGGACCGAGGCGAACAACGCAGTTGACGTTCAGGATTTTGAAGGTGGCGAGATCACCTTTGCAACCACAAATGTGAACGGCACCGGCCCCTACAAACTGGTCAGCCGTGAGCCCGACGTGAAAACCGTAATGGAGCGGAACGAGGATTATTGGGGTCGTGATGAATTCCCGATGGCGATCAGCGAGATCATTTATACACCGATCCAGAACGATGCCACCCGCGTCGCTGCGATGCTTTCGGGCGAGGTGAACTTCCTGCAGGATATGCCGGTGCAGGATCTGGATCGAGTGAATGCGGTGGATGGGCTGGTCGTCAAACAAGCGCCGCAGAACCGAGTGATCTTCTTTGGCATGAACCAGGGTGGGGACGATATCGAAGCGGATAACGTCGATGGCAAGAACCCTCTTGCTGATGTGCGTGTGCGTCAGGCCATGTCCAAAGCGATCAACCGCGATGCCATCAAACAGGTGGTCATGCGCGGTCAGTCGCAACCTGCCGGGATGATTGCACCGCCCTTTGTTAACGGCTGGACTGCCGAGATGGATGCTGAAAGCAGCACGGATGTCGAAGGCGCAAAAGCCCTGTTGGCAGAGGCAGGCTATCCCGACGGTTTCTCGATCCGGCTGGATTGCCCCAATGACCGCTACATCAACGATGAAGGTATCTGTCAGGCCGCTGTCGGGATGCTGGGTCAAATCGGTATTACCGTGAATCTTGATGCCAAGCCGAAAGCGCAGCACTTCCCGCTGATCACTGACGGAAAGACCGATTTCTACATGCTGGGTTGGGGCGTTCCGACTTATGACTCGGAGTACATCTTCAACTTCCTGGTTCATGGCCGCGAAAGCGATATTGGCACGTGGAACGGCACTGGTTTTGACAACGATGAGTTAGACGCCAAGATTAAGTCGTTGGCCTCGAACACTAATCTTGTCGAGCGCAATGAGGATATCGCTGAGATCTGGCGTGTGGTGCAGGACGAACAGCTTTATATCCCGATCCACCACCAGGTGCTGAACTGGGGCATGGCAGAAAACCTGGATATCAACGTAGATCCCGAAGATCAGCCAATGGTCAAACATTTCGGCCTGAATTAAGAAACGTGGTCGGGCCTCGGCATGCGAGGCCCGCCACCAAAAAGTGGGAGCAATCATGAAACGTCTGACCGCTGCCGCGCTCTTGGGAGCGCTTGCCTTACCTGTCGCAGCTAATGAGTTCACATTTGCCGTCAAAACAGACCCGCAAACGATGGATCCTCATGCGGTCAACTCTGCACCTGTGCTGGGGTTTCTGAATAATGTCTACGAGGGGCTTGTTCGGCGGGGTAAGGATATGACCATCGAACCGGCGCTAGCAACCAGTTGGGAAACAATCGGGGACGGCGCAGGTTGGCGGTTCAAGCTGCGCGAGGGCGTTACATTTCATGATGGGGCCGAATTTAATGCGGATGACGTGATTTTCTCATATCAACGCGCCTCGGACGAGAATTCGGACACCCGCAGCTGGTTCGCACCGGTCAGCGAGGTGGTGAAGGTTGACGACTTTACCGTCGACGTCATGACGACTGCGCCCAACCCGATCTTCCCAGACAGCATCGCCAACTGGATGATCATGGATAGCAGTTGGGCCGAGGCAAACGACGCAGCACTCCCCGACAAAGAGGCCGGCAACTACGCGACCCTGAACGCCAATGGCACCGGTGCCTTCCGCGTCACCGCACGAGAGCCGGGCTTGCGCACTGTTCTGGAACCCTTTGGGAGCTGGTGGGGCGAAGCAGAACACAACCTGACTCGCGCCGAACTGGTTCCGATCCAGAACCCTGCGACAGCTCTGGCGGCGCTCATGTCCGGTGATGTGGATTTCATCAATCCGGTGCCGATTCAGGACGTCGCCCGGTTACAGGGCAATGCCGATGTGAAGGTCATTCAGGGGATCGAGGCGCGTGTTATCATGTTGGGTTTTGACCAACAGGAAGGCGCAAGCGAGGCCGGGCAAGGTGGCTCGGACCTGTTCCTCGATCCGCGTGTTCGCGAAGCGGTTGCTAAGTCGGTGAATGTACCGGCCATCCTTCAAACCATCATGCGCGGCAATGCCGAGGTGGCAAGCCAGTTGGTCAGCCCGGCGATGCGGGGGTATTCTGCTGCAAACGCAGACCCTTATGCTTATGATCCTGAAGGTGCGAAAGCGCTGCTGGCTGAAGCTGGTGCCGAAGGTGCCGAAGTCAGTTTCAAATGTTCCAACAATCGCTACCTGAATGACGAATCCGTCTGTCAGGCGATCATCGCCATGTTGACCCAGGCCGGGTTGAACGTGACGCTCGATGCAATGCCGGTGCAGAATTACTGGCCGGAGCTGCGTGCCGACAACTTCGACATGTATCTGCTGGGCTGGTCGCCCGGGACCTTCGACGCGGAACATCCCGTGCGCTTTCTCGCCTCGACCCCAAATGAGGAGAAGAAGCTTGGCTCGTGGAACTTTGGCGGATATTCCAACGAGCGTGTGGACGAGTTGCTGCCGATGATCCAGTCCGAAATCGACGAGGCCAAGCGTCAGGCGATGCTGGATGAGGTCGCAGGCATCCTGCAGGACGAAGTGGCCTATGTTCCGCTTTACGTCCAACCGCTGGTCTGGGGCGCGCGCAGCAACGTGGAGCTAACACAACGGCCGGACAACTTCTTCCTTCTGCGCTGGGTTACGGTCAACTAAATGCTGTCATATATAATCAAGCGTGTAGCCCAGTCGGCGCTGGTTCTGTTCGTTGTGGGCCTTGTCGCGTTTTCCATGTTCCGTTTTGTTGGCGACCCGATCGACAATATGCTGGGGCAGGAACGGACAATGGAAGACGTGGAACGTCTGCGCGCTCAGCTGGGCCTCGATCAGCCGTTTCCGGTGCAATATGTGAAATTCTTGCAGGAAGCGGTACAGGGAAATTTCGGCGTCAGCTTCCGCCAAGGCCGCCCGGTTGCGGAGATTCTGGCCGAACGCGCTCCGGCGACGTTGGAATTGGCATTGGTCTCTGCCGTACTTGCTATTGTTTTGGGCATCGCTCTGGGTGTGTTCACCGCAATCCGACGAGATGGGTTTGCCGCGAATTTCATCATGTCGGCATCACTGATCGGTGTGTCCTTGCCAACCTTCCTGATCGGTATCTTGCTAATATACATCTTCTCGGTTGAGCTTGGTTGGCTACCCAGCTTCGGGCGCGGAGAGGTCGTGGATTTGGGCTGGTGGAGCACCGGGTTGCTGACCAGCAGCGGGCTGAAAGCGCTGATCCTTCCCGCAATTACACTGGGCCTTTACCAGATGACCCTGATCATGCGGCTGGTTCGGTCCGAGATGCTGGAAGTTCTTCGGCAAGACTACATCCGCTTTGCTCGCGCCCGGGGCCTGAGCGATCATACCATCAACTTTCGGCACGCTTTGAAAAACACGATGGTTCCTGTCATCACGATCATTGGTCTTCAATTGGGGGCCATCATTGCCTTCGCCATCATTACCGAGACGGTATTCCAATGGCCGGGCCTCGGGCTTCTGTTCATCAATGCGATCCAGTTCGTGGATATCCCTGTTATGGCAGCTTACCTCATGATGATCTCGGTCATCTTCGTCACCATCAACCTTGCGGTCGATATTCTCTATGCCTTCATTGATCCGCGTCTGAGGGTCAGCGCATGAGCCGTCTGCAAGCAATTTTCGACAGCGACCAGTTCTATGCCTTTCGCCGTTCGCCCGTGGCCATGGTGTCTGCGGCAGTGGCCCTGCTGCTTGTCCTCGCAACGATCTTCGCGCCGCTGATCGCGCCGACGAACCCTTTCGATCCTTCAAGCCTCAACCTGATGAACGGCTTCACCCCGCCCATGGAGCCGAATGCCTTCACCGGTGAGAGTTTCCTTATGGGGACCGACGATCAGGGGCGGGATGTGTTTTCCACAATCCTTTACGGAATGCGGATCTCGCTCTTTGTCGGAGTGGCTGCCGTCATGTTTGCCATGATCTTAGGGATCATTCTGGGCCTGTTGTCTGGGTACTTCGGCGGTTGGACCGAAACGATCATCATGCGCACTGCGGATGTGCAACTGACCTTCCCTTCGATCCTTCTGGCCATGCTGATCTTTGGCATCGCCAAAGGCATCACGCCCATTGAATACCGTGATCAGATGGCGATCTGGGTGCTGATATTGGCGATTGGTCTGTCCGACTGGGTGCAGTTTGCTCGGGTCGTCCGGGGCGCGACGCTGGTCGAGAAGAACAAGGATTATGTCGCCGCCGCGCGCATCATCGGGCAAAGCCCGCTGACCATCATGCTACGCCACATCCTGCCCAACGTGCTTTCACCGGTGCTGGTGATCGCAACCATCTCGCTTGCGCTGGCGATCATTGCCGAGGCGACACTCAGTTTCCTTGGCGTTGGTGCGCCGCCCACGCAGCCGTCGCTGGGCACGCTGATCCGTATCGGACAGGGCTTCCTGTTCTCGGGCGAGTGGTGGATTCTGTTCTTCCCCGCCTGCACCCTGTTGGCGCTGGCGCTGAGTGTGAACCTGCTGGGCGACTGGCTGCGCGATGTTCTGAACCCGAGGCTGAAATGACCGACCCCGTTCTTTCTATCCGCAATCTGACGGTTGAAATCCCAACCCGCCAAGGTGTCTTCAAGCCGGTAGAGCATGTGACCTACGACCTGCACCCCGGTGAAATCCGGGGCGTTGTCGGCGAAAGCGGCGCGGGTAAGTCCATGACCGGCAATGCCGTGATAGGCCTGCTGGACCCCCCGGCCCATGTCTCCGAGGGCGAGGTCTGGCTGAACGGCCGCCGCATCGACGAACTGGACGCCGAAGACAAGCGCCGGATCAGGGGCAAAGAGATCGGGATGATCTTTCAGGATCCGCTGACCTCGCTGAACCCGCTGTTCACGGTGGGCGAGCAATTGGTCGAGACGATCCAGCTGCACCTCGGCCTGTCCGCGTCCGAGGCCCAAAAGCGCGCCATAGCCCTGCTGGATCGCGTGTCCATCCCGGACCCGGCGGATCGGTTCAACCAGTACCCGCACCAGTTTTCCGGCGGGATGCGTCAGCGGGTGGTGATTGCGCTTGCGCTCTGTACCGAACCCAGCGTTCTGATCGCGGATGAACCCACCACAGCTCTGGACGTGTCGGTGCAGGCGCAGGTGCTGGATCTGATCAAGGAACTGGCCAAGGAACGCCAGGTTGGCGTGATCCTTGTGACCCACGATATGGGCGTTATTGCTGACACCACCGATACGGTCACCGTCATGTATTCCGGCCATGTGGTCGAAAGCGGCACCACCGACCAAATCCTCGGCGCACCAACACATGAATACACCAAATCCCTGATTGCCGCCGTGCCACGACCTCATGCCAAAGTAGAACGCTTTCCGATCGTCAGCTATGGTGAGCGGGAAAGAACCTTCAAGATAGACGATCTGGCGGCGCATTGGGACAAGACCGATTTGTCAAAGTCGGGCAAACTGCTTGAGGTCGAAGCCATCACCAAGACGTTCCTGCAAAAGGGCGGCCTGTTGCCATCACAGCGGCAATACCTAACCGCTGTCGATCAGGTCAGCTTCGACATTCGGGACGGTGAGGTTTTTGGCCTTGTTGGCGAAAGCGGCTCTGGCAAGTCCACTGTCGCGCGGATGATAGGCACACTGTATCCCGTGGACGGTGGACGAATAATCTTTGACGGACAAGATGTAACTGCCATGGGAGCAGAAGCCCTACAAGCGTATCGCCGCCAAATTCAAATGATCTTTCAGGATCCTTTTTCCAGCCTCAATCCGCGTATGAGGGTCGGGGACCTCGTGGCCGAACCGATCCATCATCATAAAATTCTGCCCAAGCCCGCTGTCGAACCGCGTGTGCGCGAATTGCTTGACTGGGTTGGGCTGGCCAAGGACGCGTGGCGCAAATATCCACATGAATTTTCCGGTGGGCAGCGTCAACGCATTTGTATTGCTCGCGCCCTTGCAACTCAGCCCCGTTTTCTAATCTGCGACGAACCGACTAGCGCCTTAGATGTATCCATTCAGGCGCAAATCTTGAACATCCTCAAAGACCTGCAGGACCACCTCGGCTTGACTATGCTATTTATCAGCCACGATCTCCCGGTTGTACGTCAGATGTGTGACCGAGTGGGCGTGATGCGTCATGGAAAGCTGCTTGAAGTTCAGGAGACGGACTCATTGTTCGCAGCTCCAGAGCACCCGTACACACGGGAACTCTTGGAATTGATGCCCCGGCTAAAGCAACTAGCGTAATCTTACCGACTAAGTCTTGCATCGTTTTTACAGAAGAAATTGAATTGAGAGGTGCAGACGCCAGCAATCTACAGTGTTTTAACACGGACACCGTCTTGATACGGTTCCGTCCCAAAGTAACAGGTCGAACCTGTAGACCTAAGATCGCCCCAGGTTCAGATTTCAAACTCGGAGTATTGGCGGAGCTGACGGATTCTGCGCGTGAGTTGACCTTCGGGGCTCATGTTCGCAACGTCAATTCCGCGCGGCATGGCCACTTCTGAAGCAAGGGCTTTCGCGCTCAACCCACCGAACCCAAACTTAGCAACCCTTGATCGTGCTGTCTCAGCGAATGACCGCTATGGGCGACCAAAGCCTACGTTCGCCGCAACCCCATTAACGGCAGCTTTGGGCTCCCTGCCGCCACCGGTAGCAGTGCTGCGTGTTATGATAGACTTCCTTGGTCAACGTCGGGTTATCGTTTGGGAGGGCATGGCGGATCGGAGGATCAGTCATGGAAACACCGAACTTACCCGCCATTCGGGCACTTCGCCCTGCTTGGAACAAGGGCTGGATCGTTGGCCAGAGGCGACCACTGAAACCAAAGCACGTCTGGGCAATCCGGGTGCGACTTGAACTGGCCGAAAACCATCGCGACCTCGAACTGTTCAATATGGCGATCGACAGCAAGCTTCGCGGCATCGATCTCGTGAAAATGAAAGTCGTCGACGTGATGGCATCCGGCCAGATCAAGGAACGAGCATCAGTACGTCAGAGCAAAACTCAGAAACCTGTGCGCTTCGAGATTTCCGAAGGAACGCGGGCTTCGGTCGAGAAGTGGGTGGAAGATGAACTCATGGTCGGATCCGAGTATCTTTGGCCGGGCCGCTTTCATGAGCGCCTGCACATCTCAACACGCCAATATGCACGGATCGTCAGGGATTGGGTCACGTCGATCGGTCTAGAGGCAAGCGCCTACGGTACACATTCGATGCGTAGAACCAAGGTCACTCAGATCTACAAGAAGACCGGAAACCTTCGTGCTGTTCAACTCCTTCTGGGCCACACCAAGATGGACAGTACTGTCAAGATGGACAGTACTGTCAGATATCTCGGCGTCGAACTTGAGGATGCCCTAGTCATCGCCGAAGCCATTGAAACATAGTGCAGTTGGGTCGCCTTCACCGGCGGCCCAAAGCGGTTATTCATCTTGCCAGACTGTGCCGCGGTGTAGCTTCACCTATGCCGCCATTCGCTGCAAAGGCAAAAGGCGCAGAAGCAAATATGCAGCACCAGACTCACTTAGCATACAGGTGGAGAAAAGTTAGAATCCTGCAAGTATCGGTTTTGATTGCCATTTGACAGATGTGTTTTCAATGGCGGCCGTGAATAACCTTGCGCTTTACTTCCTGAAGAAACTCGCTCGCCAAGAGCTGTCTTCTGACAGCGATAGATTGAGCGCAGATCAAACTCGCTATGCTCTCAATATGGGATGCGCGTTCGATTGATAAATTGGCGCAAAGCGAACCGTGAACGCACCACTCGTAATCCCGGTAGGCGCATTAGTTTCGTCTGTAGGAACGTCTCAAACTCTTCAAGGCTTTCAACGGCGACTTCCAACAGGAAATCCTGCGCGCCGGTCATCAACGTTCCAGTCACCACTTCGTCAAACAGCGCAACCTGGCGCTGGAAGTCGGCCACTTTTTCGGCGTCCTGTCTCTCCAATTCAACCGAGATGAAAGCTGTGATCGGAAAGCCTGCCGTTTTACGGTCTATGCGAGCGCTGTAGCCCGAAATCAGCCCAGATTCCTCAAGGCGCGCCAACCGGCGTTTGCAAGGCGTGGCGGACAGGCCAATGCGTTCCGAAAGTTGGACCAATGACATGCGTCCATCCTCTTGTAACGCTCGAAGAATCTCTCGATCCACTTGATCAGTAGTATAAGGCACTATAATTCCTTAATTATGTAGTGAAAAACACTCACTTTGCTTCAAAATACCTTGGAAAAGCGGTTTTTCAACCCAGCACAGGGCCATAGGCTGGAAGTGATGATCCCGATGGATCGAATTAACAACACTCCTGCCATACAAACGAATGGTGAAACTATGCCCCTGATCATCACCGAAGAAACCCCGCCGCCCGGATATGAACGTCTGATCTTTGCCGAGGACACCAGCAACGGATTGCAGGCTTACATCTGTCTGCATTCGACGGTTTGCGGCCCAGCGGCGGGTGGCTGCCGAATGTGGGCTTACGACAGCCGGGAAGCTGCACGTGAGGACGTGTTGCGACTGGCACGCGGCATGACGGCCAAGAACGTCATGGCTGGCCTCGGGTTGGGCGGTGGCAAATCAGTGATCATCGGCAATGCCCGCGAAGACAAAACTCCGGCAATGCTGCGTGCATTTGGCCGCGCGATCGATACGCTGGAGGGGCAGTATTATACGGCCGAAGATGTGGGGTTCTCGCCCGAAGACATTCGGATTGTGGCTGAGGAAACGGAATTTGCGGTTGGTCTTGAAGGGGGTGAGCACGGCAGCGGCGACCCGTCACCCTTTACCGCCGAAGGGGTTTTCCAATGCTTAAAGGTTGGTGCCAGCGACGTGTTCGGAAGTGACGACCTAACCGGTCGCCGCGTGCTTGTGCAGGGTCTGGGCCACGTGGGCATGAGCCTGGCGGATAAACTGCATACAGCGGGGGCGTCGTTGATCGTGTCAGACATCAATCAGGCCGAGTTGGGCCAGGCCCGCGACCGGCTGCGTGCGGATATCTGCCCCGTGGATCAGGTCTTTGACACGCAGATGGACATTTTCGCGCCCTGCGCTCTGGGTGGTATTCTGACCCATGAAACCGCGCAGAAACTGTCTGCGCGGCTGGTCTGTGGCGCGGCCAACAACCAATTAGCCGAAGACTCTGTCGCTGAGACCCTTAGCGCTCGTGGAATACGCTATCTGCCTGATTATGTGGTCAATGCAGGCGGCATCATCAGCGTGGCCAGTGAAATTCACAAGGCTGGTGAGACATATCGCCAGGCCAGACTTGAGGAGATCGCGATGCGAATTGCCGAGATCCTCGAAACCTCGAAACGCACCGGCCAATCGTCCACACGGGTCGCCGATCAGATTGTCGGTGACATTCTGGATCGTGCATGTGATCACCGTCAGGAGGGGGCGGCATGAGCGATACAACCAAACCGCTTTCGCTGAACGTCCCTGAACCGGGCTGCCGCCCAGGCGATACACCGGATTTCTCGGATTTCGAAATCCCCCGGGCTGGTGAGGTCCTTCGGCCGCCGGTCGACGTGGCCGCGGATGACATTCGCGACATGGCTTTTTCGATTGTTCGGGTTTTAAACAAAGAGGGACAGGCCATCGGTGATTGGGCAGATGCGTTGACGCCTGATGAACTGCGAACCGGCCTACGCCATATGCTGACCCTGCGCGCCTTCGACAAACGCATGCTGATGGCACAGCGTCAGGGCAAGACAAGTTTCTATATGCAGCATCTAGGTGAAGAGGCAATCAGCTGTGCTTTCTCTCGCGCGTTGCAACCCGGAGACATGAACTTCCCGACATATCGTCAGGCCGGTCTGCTGGTTGCAGTGGATTACCCGATGCTGACGATGATGAACCAAATCTACTCCAATGCCGACGACCCGTTACACGGCCGGCAGTTGCCAATCATGTACACCTCGAAAGAGCACGGATTCTTTTCGATCTCGGGCAATCTGGGCACGCAATTCGTGCAATCGGTTGGCTGGGCCATGGCCTCGGCTATTTCAGGGGATACCAAGATTGCAGCCGGTTGGATCGGTGACGGTTCAACCGCAGAAAGCGATTTTCATGCGGCTATGGTATTTGCTTCCACCTATAAGGCCCCGGTGGTTCTGAACATCGTCAACAACCAATGGGCTATCTCGACCTTTCAGGGGATCGCCCGAGGCGGCGTAGGCACATTTGCCGCGCGCGGACATGGGTTTGGAATCCCCTCACTTCGCGTTGATGGTAACGATTACCTGGCCGTTCATTCTGTCGCCAAATGGGCTGCCGAACGTGCGCGCAGTGGGCTGGGTCCGACCTTGATTGAGTACGTGACTTATCGTGCTGGCGGGCATTCGTCTTCGGACGACCCCTCAGCCTATCGCTCGGGCGAAGAAGCCAGCGCCTGGCCGTTGGGCGATCCAATAACGCGGCTGAAACAGCATCTGATTGCGATCGGCGAGTGGTCTGACGAACGCCATACACAGGCCGAGGCCGAAATCATGGATGAAGTCATTGCGACGCAAAAACAGGCCGAGAGTGTCGGCACTCTCGGCGACGGCAAGGCACCGTCACCACGTGACATGTTCGAGGGTGTCTATGAAACGATGCCGCCGCATCTGATCCGTCAGCGCCAGCAAGCGGGGTATTGAGAGATGGCTCAAATGACAATGATCGAAGCCATTCGCGATGCCCATGACGTGGCCATGGGTGCCGACGACCGAGTGGTGGTGTTTGGTGAGGACGTGGGCTTTTTCGGTGGTGTCTTCCGCTGCACCGCCGGTTTGCAGGAAAAATACGGCAAGAGCCGCTGTTTCGATGCGCCGATCAACGAAAGCGGTATCGTTGGCACCGCAATCGGCATGGCCGCATACGGTTTGAAACCGGTGATCGAGATTCAGTTCGCCGATTATGTTTACCCCGCCTATGACCAGATCGTGAGTGAAGCCGCGCGTTTGCGACACCGTTCGAACGCCGATTTCACCTGCCCGCTTGTCATCCGCATGCCCACTGGCGGCGGTATTTTCGGCGGTCAGACCCACAGCCAGAGCCCTGAGGCACTGTTTACCCATGTGTCGGGCCTCAAGGTGGTGATGCCGTCCAACCCTGCGGACGCAAAGGGGCTATTGCTTGCGTCGATCGCCGACCCCGATCCGGTGATCTTTTTGGAACCCAAGCGGCTTTACAACGGGCCGTTTGACGGGCACCACGACAAGCCGCTGACAACCTGGAAAAAGCACGTCCAAGGCGACGTCCCAGAAGGCGAAGAGATCGTGCCTCTGGGCAAGGCCAAGGTCACCCGCGAGGGCGCGGATGTGACCGTCTTGACCTACGGGACCATGGTTTACGTCGCCGAAGCCGCCGCAATGGAAACTGGCATTGACGCCGAGGTGATCGACCTGCGGACACTCATGCCGTTGGATCTGGATACGATCACCGCCTCGGTGAAGAAAACCGGCCGCTGCGTAATCGTGCATGAAGCCACACGTACCTGCGGCTTTGGTGCAGAGCTGCTGAGCCTTGTGCAAGAGGAATGCTTCTATCACCTCGAAGCGCCAATTATCCGGGTCACCGGTTGGGACACACCTTATCCGCATGCCCAGGAATGGCAGTATTTCCCGGGTCCCACGCGGGTGGGTGAAGCCCTCAACACTGTCATGGAGGACTGAGCAATGGGTGTGTATGTCATGCGTCTTCCGGACATTGGCGAAGGTATCGCCGAAGCCGAGTTGACCGAATGGCAGGTCAAACCGGGCGATATCGTCAGAGAAGACGATATTCTGGCTGTGGTAATGACCGACAAGGCTGCGGTTGAAGTGCCTTCATCCGTGGAAGGCAAAGTTCTCGAACTGGGTGGAGAGATCGGCGAGTTGATGGCCGTTGGCGCCACTCTGATCCGCATCGAGGTCGACGGTGAAGGCAATGAAGGCGACGCGCCTCTCGTGGACGAGGCGCAGCCCGGCGATGAGCTGGAACCTGCGCCGGAGCCGAAGGTCAAACCCACGCCTGAATCCGCAAAGGCACCCGAGCGGGCTGCACCTGCAGTGGCGCGAGCCCAAGGCACTAAGCCACTGGCCTCACCCTCGGTACGCGCTCGTGCCCGGGAAGAAGGGATAGACCTTCGTCAGGTGCCTGGGTCCGGCCCGGCCTCGCGGATCAGCCACAGCGATCTGGACCAGTGGATTGCCTCGGGCGGGATTCAACAGGGCCAGATCACCCGTGATGCCAATACCGGCATCGAAGAGGTGCGCGTCATCGGCATGCGGCGCAAGATCGCCGAAAAAATGCAACTTTCGAAACGCCAGATCCCGCATATCACCATCGTCGAAGAGGTCGAAATCGAGTCTCTCGACGCGCTGCGGGTAGCACTGAACGACAAACACAAAGGCGACAGACCAAAGCTGACCATGCTGCCGTTCCTGATGCGCGCGATTGTTGAAGCGGTACGCGAACAGCCCGGACTGAACGCGCGGTACGATGACGAGGCCGGAGTCATTCATCGCCATGGCGGGGTGCATGTGGGCATCGCCACCCAGACGCCAAATGGCCTGAACGTGCCGGTGATCCGCCACGCCGAAGCGGGCAGCCTGTGGGATAACGCCGTTGAGTTGACCCGCCTGGCCGAAGCCGCTCGTGACGGCACGATTAAGCGAGAGGAACTGCAGGGTGGCACTATAACCATTACTTCGCTTGGGGCTTTGGGTGCGTTGGCCACGACGCCGATCATCAATCACCCTGAGGTTGCCATTGTCGGCGTCAACAAGATGCAGATCCGCCCGGTTTGGGACGGCCAGCAGTTCCAGCCGCGCAAGATGATGAACATCTCATGTAGCTTTGATCACCGGGTGGTCGACGGCTGGGATGCGGCGGTCTTTGTGCAGAAACTTAAATCCTTGCTGGAAACCCCGGCCATGCTGTTTGTGGAGGGCTGAATGTCGGACCTGAAATGTAAGTTGCTGATCATCGGCGCTGGTCCCGGCGGGTATGTTTGCGCCATTCGTGCAGGCCAGTTGGGCATCGACACGATCGTGGTGGACGAGGCCAAGCCCGGCGGCACCTGTCTGAATGTGGGCTGTATCCCCTCCAAGGCGCTGATCCACGCGGCAGACGAGTTTCACCAGATCACTTCGGTGAATGACGGCCCGCTGGGCATCACCGCTCCTGCCCCGAAAATTGACCTCGCCAAGACCGTTGCCTGGAAAGACGGTATCGTCAAACGGCTGAATACCGGTGTTTCGGGTCTGATGAAAAAGGCCAGAGTCAGGTTCGTTTCGGGCCGCGCCCGGTTTTTGGATGGCAAGACCGTGTCGGTCAGCGATACTGATGTCGAGAGCCGTGAAATCACTGCTGAATACATCGTCATCGCGTCGGGTTCGGCCCCGGTCGAACTCCCTTTCCTGCCATTTGGCGGCGATATCCTGTCTTCGACCGAAGCTCTGGCACTGGGTAACTTGCCTGAAAGCCTTGCCGTTGTCGGCGGCGGTTATATAGGGCTGGAACTGGGCACGGCCTTTGCCAAACTGGGTACCAAGGTCACGGTGGTCGAGGCTGAATCTCGCATTCTGCCCACCTATGACAAAGCGCTGACTGCACCGGTGGCGAAGCGTCTGTCGGCTCTGAATGTCACTGTTATGACCGACACCAAGGCGCAGGGCTTTTCCGATGGTGTTTTGGCCACGGATCAGGGCGAAATTACAGCCACCAAAGTATTGGTAACGGTTGGTCGCCGCCCACGCACGCAGGGCATCGGGGTTGAAGAGCTGTCGCTAACTATGGACGGTCCGTTCATCCAGATCGACGAGACCTGTCAGAGCTCAATGCGCGGCATTTATGCAATCGGAGACGTTACAGGTGAACCCATGCTCGCTCATCGTGCCATGGCGCAGGGCGAAATGGTTGCCGAACATATAGCGGGTCACACCGTCGAGTGGGACAAATGCGCGATCCCAGCAGTCTGTTTTACCGACCCCGAGATCGTCACCTGTGGCGCTCTGCCTGACGAGATTGAAGGCACAAAGGCCACAGATTTTCCGTTGGCAGCCAACAGTCGGGCCATGACATGCGAACGTGAAGACGGGTTTGTCCGTGTGGTCTGGCGCGAAAGCGATCACGCGGTGGTAGGCATTCAAGCTGTCGGTGCTCAGATGTCGGAACTTTCGGCTGCCTTTTCGATCGCCATCGAAATGGGTGCCTGCCTTGAGGACATCGGCGCAAGCATCCACGCTCATCCGACCCAATCTGAAGGCTTGCAAGAAGCTTGTCTGAAGGCTTTGGGTCAAGCCCTGCATATCTGAGGTCAGATTAAAAATCGGTCAGCCCTGCATTGGTTGGGCTGGTCTTTTCTATGGAAACCGGACCGGGTGCTCTTTAACGAGATAGACCTGCAATGCATCCTGGATTTACCCGGGTCTTGTGGACGGCGATGGGCCTGAAGATCCCTATGTGAGAAGGCGCTCCTACTCGTCTTCATATTTGCGAGCAGTCCTGCCCAGCCAAATTCGTACTACCACAGCGAAACTTCTTCGGTTAATCGCATGTAAACTTCAGGTCGTAAAAGCCATCTCCTACGGGAGTTGCGCTTTCGAATGTAGCAGGCCCACTGCACTGAACTTCGGCGTTGGTTTGTTCGGCTTCGGTCGGTGTAGAAGTATTAAGCCCTTTGATAGTTGCTGTTTCACCGCCCGAATCTATGGCGGTGCCTTCAATATCAGTTGGGGTATCGCATGCTGCTAAAGCAGCAATAAATGGGATTACGACGAAACGTTTCATCTATCTCTCCAAGCAATTAATGCCAAATCAGTAAAGCAATTAAACGCTTTAAGCCAAAGAAAATACTGCGAGGCAGTTACGCTCAACTTGCTCCAGGTTGTTTCTTTGCCATTGCTTTTCGTTTCAATAGAGCCCTTCGTCCAAATACAAGCACCAGCACCAAAGCCACAGTAACCACGACGGCACCCATCAGTAAAACATGATGCAGGGCTTCGGGTAGTAGCGAGACGCGATGTCCGAACTGGTATGCAATAGTTGTCCAGAAGAGTGCCCAAAGCAAAGAGCCCGCAACATTTGCCAAAAAGAACTTCACCCACGGCATGTTAGCTGAGCCAGCAACCAAGCCGTTTAACTGCCGCAGCAATACAAAAAAGCGCGCGCAAACCACTACATAGGCACCATATTTGTTTGTCGCGCGTTCTGCGGCCTCGTACTTCGTCTCTGTAATGCCGAAACGAGATCCATACGCTAAGATGATTGCGCGGCCATATCTACGCCCAATCAGGTATGCAACATTGTCGCCAGCTATGGCCGCAAGACTGGCAACCGCTGCAACCGCGAAAATATTCAGAGTTCCTTTTGCTGCAAGCACCGATGCTGCCACCAAAGCGCTTTCTCCAGGGAGAGGCAGGCCAAACGTCTCAAAAAAAATCGTCGGTAAAAGTATGAGAAGTCCGTAGTTCTCAACAAGATTTTCGAAGTGGTTTGCAAAGTGATGCATCTTAAAACCCGGCCCTACCGAAACGATCCCACAGCGGTTTGTTCGATGTACTTTTCTTAATGATTTGGAAGAGAACTACCAACTTAAAGACACCAGTTAAAAGTCATGGATTCACTGCAAACTGCGGGAGGAACTACAATGGCTTTTACAGACAAAGATATTCACAGAAACTTTTGGGGCGGCCTCTTCGCTTCGCCAGAACAAAAGCTTGCGAGACGAAAGAGAAAAGAGCTGGTGCGAAAGAAGCAAAGGGAGACTGATGCTCAAGTCGCAAAAGACCTTCGAGAAACCGGCCAATACACTGAATACATGCAAGACCCCTTTTTCTACCGCCACTACTACTTTTGACAAATTGGTCTGGTTCGGACGCTCTCTACTCCGTAACACGCCCATAAGGTCATGTGGGGTGCTCAATCCGCAGTGGTTGTTGTTTCCGTTTCTGCAGCTGGGGCGGCTTCTTCACTTTCTGCGTCCTTTTCAACTGACCTCATCATTGTGAGGCCAAAGAGTAAAACAACCAGCACTGCGGCGATTACTAGGTAATTTCTGTTCATATCCATTCTCCCGATACGCTGAGTGGCACCCACGGTGAGACACAGTCGCGGTACCAACGGTGAGTATTCAAAACTGCGGTGCAGGCTGAAAGCGAGCATCGCCATTGCCATCGAGTTGTTAGGTTCTCGCGCAAGCGCTGCTCGCAGTGAAGCAGATACCTTGACGTTTTCGCCAGGGCCATGAGCGAAAAAAGCGGCACCTTCTCTGAGCAGATCTGCGACGGACAGCTCCTCGTCCTTCGTGTTTCGCAGCCATTCGAACTCAAAGTCCTTCAATTTGACCCGAATGGCAGCCGCGACTGACCGCGAAATCTCTTCCTCCAGGTCGAAGATGTCGCCGCTCTTGCGGTCGTATCGCTCACTCCAGACCTGAGTGCCGTTTGCCAATTCAATCAAGCTGAACGTAAGGCGCAGCCGATCGGCCCGCCCACGAACCGAGCCCTTGAGGACAAAATCCGCGTCTTGTCCTACTGTCGATTGCTCCCGGATCAGTCCGATTTCCGAATCCCTGCTCAAGCTGTTGAGCAACCCGTCTCTTAGCCCCTCCGCCAGAAACTCTGCTTTCTCGCCTCCAGCAACGCTTATGGGCCGCAAGGCCAGCGTGTGAATGGGTCCGGCCGGCTTTGGAGAGGCAGGTACAGGGCGATGCTCTTTGCCACGATAATCTGCCAAACTCGCATCGCTGTCTTGATCGTCCAGGCGAAGATGGAAAACACGCACGGGCAGGTCGATGTTTTTCAGGCCCTGCTTGCCGCTGTCAACGAATGTCAGCGCGAGATTGCGCCGCACTTCTTCATACACCTTGTGAGAGATACAGACCCCAGCGGGCTCTCCCACTTCCTCCAACCTGCTTGCGATATTGACCCCTTCTCCATACAGGTTGTCCCCGTCGATCATCACGTCACCCAGATTGATGCCGACACGGTACCACATACGTTGCTGCTTCAGGCAGTCACGATTGCGGGCCGCAATCTTGTTCTGGAAATCGACTGCGCACTTCACCGCCGAAGACGGACTGGAAAATTCGGCAATCAGTGAATCACCGGCGCCTCCAAACACGCGGCCATTGTGTTCGCGAATGCAGTCTTCAATTTGTCCAAGACAGTTTTTCAGGGTATGCAGCGCACCGGGCTCGTCCCGACTCATCATGTTGGAGAATGCGACAACGTCGGTGGCGAGAATGGTGGTTAATTTGCGATCGACCTCTGACATCCGTCGTTCAGCCCAATGCTCGTGAGTGTGGAGTGTACAAGCATTAGGAAAAACGCACAAACTTACTGCCGATCTCGTTGTTTCTTCAACTTCGACATTGCTGAGCTTCGTTTCGAGAAACGTTGGCTCGCGCTGGTGTATGATCCAGAAGGAAAAGGTGACCGCATATTGCGGGAAGAGGTTGCTGACACGTTCTGCATGGCCGCGCTGCGATTGGCTCCGAGCCGTCCTTTAACAAATTCAGCAAGACGCTGCGGCGGTGGCGCCAGACGAATGCGAACCAGTCGCGGCAAGTGTTGAATTGCTGACAATCTTTCAGCGCAGACTGTGCAGCGTCGATCCGAGGTCACGTTCGTCGGCCGCCGGGAACTCGGCCCAAAGCTGCCGCGGCCGATATATATTAGCGCTGCGATATAGCTTCACCAGACCGGGCTTTCGCTGCGACTGCATGGTATAGATGCAGTCGAATTCACAGTCGGCGGACACAGCTGCCACTGGTATTATCTGATGAAAATTCATTTAGGTAAGGATGGGCCGCGCAGCGCTTTGTCGATAGCTATAACTGTTACTTGGCAAGAAGATACAACTTCAATTGCACGCGCCACCAGGACGTCACAAAATCACTAAGGACCTTAGGCATCTCATCGGGAAGATTGTTGGCCTCCCCAGGTTCGGTTTCGATGTCAAATAAAGGTCGTATTTGAATGAAATGCTAAATTACGCTCTTTCGCGCCAAGTTGTCTGTTTTTGCCGCTCTAAAAGGTTCATTCCCGTACAAAAAAGTGCAACTTTCGAAATGAGAAAGTAGCAAGGAAAGGCAACTTGCAACAGTAAGTTTGCCATGTAGCTCTAGAACCATCACCCTAATCAGCCAATTATGCCTGGTACCAACTTGACAGCTATCCGACATGTCGCTCTGATGAAGAGGGAAAGTATTGGGGCAAAGCTCAACATGCGTGAATTTTATAGCGGTTTTCCGCGCGAATGCGGGATGTTAGTTCTTAGTCGCTCGGAGAAATTTCCGCTCTACGCTGGCTCACATGACAAATCACATTATGTAAAGGCGGCTTCGTGACAGGTGTGATGAAGGCCTATGTCAGGTTTGTGGACCGTGCCAACAGGACGATTGGGCGGGTCATTATGTATGGCATTTTTCTTATGATGGCGATCCTGCTGTATTCCTCTGTGTCCAAGACCTTCTTTGTCCCCTCGCTCTGGACCCTTGAAATGGCACAGTTTGCCATGGTCGCCTATTACATCCTTGGCGGGCCTTATGCGATGCAGATGGGTGCGAATGTCCGAATGGACCTGCTGTATGGAGAATGGACAGATCGCCGAAAAAGTCAGGTTGACGTGCTGACGGTGCTTTTTCTGATCGTGTATCTGGCCTTTTTATTGTGGGGAGGTTGGGACAGTTTGATGTACTCGTTCCAATATGGCGGCGAGAGGTCCTCGTCTGCGTGGCGCCCCTATATCTGGCCCATCAAGACGATCATGGTGGTTGGCATTCTGCTGATGCTGCTGCAGTCAGTCTCGGAATTGTTCAAAGATATATTGCGGTTGCGAGGACATGATATGGGTCCGAAAGATGATGAGCCGGTGCACATGGCCCCCGAAGACCTTGAAGGGGGACACCGCGGGTGAGCTATGAATTGATAGCCGCGCTCATGTTCTCGACCATGATGCTGATGCTGTTAACCGGGCAGCGTGTATTCGGGGCCATCGGGTTCGTAGCAGTGATTGCCGCCTTTTTCTTATGGGGCGACAGGGGGGGCTATGATTTGGGGTTTGCCGCGGCGATCAAGGTCATGCGTTGGTATCCCCTGCTTACGCTGCCGATGTTTATTTTCATGGGATACGTTTTGTCTGAATCCCGGATCGCGGATGACCTGTATCGTATGTTCCATGTCTGGATGGGCGGTCTTTCCGGCGGACTGGCTATAGGTACAATCGGTCTGATGGTTCTGATCTCGGCCATGAACGGATTGTCCGTTGCAGGTATGGCGATCGGAGCGACAATTGCTCTGCCCGAACTGCTGCGCCGGAACTATGACAAGCGCATGGTGACGGGGGTCATACAGGCCGGATCGTCCTTGGGAATTCTCGTGCCACCTTCCGTTGTGTTGGTCCTTTACGCCATGATCGCACGTCAACCTGTCGGGCAGCTTTGGCTGGCAGGAGTTATTCCCGGTTTGATGATGGCCACGCTGTTCATCATCTACATCGCCATCCGTTGCCGCCTGAACCCTTCGCTCGGCCCTGTGATGAGCGCCGAAGAACGCGCGCAGGTCACTTGGAGCGAAAAACTCCGCCTGCTGGGGGCTGGTCTGCTGCCCATAGGCATCTTTGCGGTGATGATGGTGCCCTTCGTGAATGGCTGGACCTCACTGGTCGAAAGCTCGGCCTTGGGGGCAATCGCGGCCTTGATGGCGGCGGTTCTGAAACGCCGCATGACGTGGCAGGTCTTTGAGACCTCGATCAAACAGACGCTTGGAATTACCTGTATGTTCATGTGGATCATCCTTGCGGCCCTTGCCTTCGGCGCGGTTTTTGACGGGCTGGGCGCGGTAAAGGCGATTGAAAACCTGTTCACGGTGCAACTGGGCCTGAATCCGTGGATCATCCTGATCCTGATGCAGCTCAGCTTTCTGGTTATGGGTACGTTTCTAGATGACACCGCCATGCTGGTCATCGTCGCTCCGTTATACGTGCCCCTGGTAGGCGCGCTGGGGTTTGATCTGATCTGGTACGGGGTCCTCTACACGATCACATGTCAGATCGCCTATATGACTCCGCCTTTTGGGTACAACCTGTTTTTGATGCGGGCCATGGCCCCGCCAGAGGTGACGATTGGAGATATTTACAGGTCCATCATACCGTTTGTGGCAGTGATGGCATTGGCATTGGGATTGGTGATGGCCTTCCCAGACATCGCATTGTGGCTTCCGGGCATCGTCTACGGAAACTGAGCACGTAAAGAACGAGAAACCGGGTTAACCGGATCAGGTTCAATGAAAAGCACAGGAGAGGAAGACCATGACTACAAGACGTAGATTTTTGCGGACCGCCGCTTTGGCCGCGCCCGCGACGCTTGCTGCACCGGCTATTGTAAAGGCGCAGGCCCCCATCAAATGGCGGTTCCAGACCTATGCCGGAGGCGCGTTGGGCGAGCATGTGACCAAGCCTGCAATTGACTACATCAACGCCAATGCCAACGGCGAGCTGGAAATCGAGCTGTTCTTCGCAGATCAGATTGTACCCACGGGCGAGCTGTTCCAAGCGCTTCAGCGCGGAACAATCGACGGGGTTCATTCGGACGATGACTCGATGGCGTCACCGACACCGCTTCGCGTCTTTGGCGGGTACTTCCCCTTCGCGACAAAGCACATTCTCGACGTGCCGGTATTGTTCAATCAATACGGGTTGGCGGACATCTGGCGCGACGAGTATGCCAAAGTTGGTGTTCAGTGGCTGTCTGCAGCTGGGCAAGACCCGTGCAACTTCAACACAAAGAAGGAAATCACATCGGTCGCTGATCTGGATGGGCTAAAACTATACACATTCCCGACCGCTGGTAGGTTCCTCGCCAAGTTTGGCGTCGTGCCGGTGAACATTCCCTACGAAGACGCAGAAGTCGCCGTACAGACCGGAGAGCTTGACGGGATGGCGTGGTCTGGCATTACCGAGGATTACACCGTTGGTTGGGCCGATGTGACGGACTATTTCCTGACCAACAACATATCGGGTGCGTGGATCGGCTCTTGGTTTGCAAACCAAGAGCGTTGGGCTGAGCTACCGGATCACCTCAAATCCATCGTGATGGCGGGTATCGAAGCAGGTCACACTTATCGCAATCAATGGTATTGGGGTGGAGAAGCGGCACTGCGCGCAAATGGCGATAAGCTGGAATTGCGATCAGTGCCAGCGTCCGAATGGGCCGAGGTCGAGAACGCAGCCAAAGAGTTCTGGGAAGAAATTGCCCAGGAAGGCGAAGTGCATGAGAAAATCGTTGGAATTTTCCGAGAATACAACAGCGTGATCAACCAAGCCGGTGCGCCGTACAACTTCGAGTGATATGCTTAGAAGTGGCCTCTGTCAGAGGCCACTTCTAATTCATTTTTTCAGTGTTTTGGCAGCCAAATTAAGCCTTAGAGCCTTTTCAAACTAAAAGTGTTGTCAGACAATTTCCAACCAGTGTCACGCAGGCCAGCAGAATGGATTTGAATGCCGCGCCGAGTATCGCCGCTCGTAGAGAGAGGAGTACGCCGCAGCTTTGGAAGATGTTTTCGCAAGATTGGAGGCTCTTGGCGCTCGGGATGAATTGCTCCGACTGTTTGTTGAGATGGCGCAATTGGGTATGGATCAAGGTCTTGAAGACAAGGTTCTCACCGCGATTTCTGCATTGGGCTCCTTGCCGACCTCGGAGCAAGCGCAGCGTCCTGGCAGCGAGCGGATCCGTCTCAGATGTGGGCGGCCCTTAGCTGCCCTTGACCCGGCCACCTGATGCGGCTGTGCGGCCCGTCAAAGGAGACATTCGCCGCGCGTGCTATATCCAATTCAACCCGAACTCTCGGATTGCGGGACTTTTGCCTGTCCTCGTATTGAGAACAGACACGCATTTTGCGACATCTCTAAATGAAACGATGACCTCTGCTGAACCCATATCTCAATCTCCGGATCGCACCCTTGTTGGCGTTGCGTTGATGCTGGGGTTTTGCCTAACCACTCCTTTGCTGGATGTGTCTGCGAAACTCGCGTCGACCAGTGTGCCGGTTGGGCAGATCACGGCTGCTCGGTTTGTGCTGCAATGCGCGCTAATGGCGCCTTTCATCTGGATAATGGGACTGTCGTTGCGCGTGGCGAAAGGTCAGTTGATGGTGCTGGTTTTTCGCTCATTGCTGCTGGTGTTCGCAACATTTTGCTTCATTGCCGCGATCCGGGTGATGCCCCTTGCCGATGCGCTGGCAATCGTGTTCGTTGCCCCTTTCATCGTCTTGTTGGTCGGCAAGTTCTATCTTGGTGAAGCCGTCGGCCCGCGTCGCGTTGGTGCGGCGCTTGTGGGGTTTGTCGGGGTGTTGTTCGTCATCCAGCCCAGTTTCGCGGCTTTCGGCGCAAATGTCCGCAGCGGGAATCCGTCCAAGCTTTGCAAAGGTTCCTATCTGCGCAGTCCTGCCGCTCGTGCGTGGCGCAGCGTTCGGTACTCAGGGCTCGATCCGAACCACCGCTGCGGAGCGGCTGTTGGTCCGATCTGGATTGGCGAACGGCATGTGCCGCCCGCCAACATTGTTCAGATGTCGATTTGTTCGGCGATACTCAGGGCGTCTTCAAGTTCGACGCCAAGGTATCGCACAGTGCTGTCGACATTGGTATGGCCGAGCAGAAGTTGAACCGCTCTGAGATTTCCGGTTTTCCGGTAAATCTCCGCTGCTTTGATACGGCGCAGTGAATGGGTGCCGTATCCATTCGGTTCCAACCCTATCGCGACCACCCAATCCCGCACAAGTCGGCCATATTGGCGGGTCGAGATATGCGGGCGGTCATGAAACCGGCTGGGAAACATGAAACGGCAGCCGAGCATCTCAGGCGACTTGATCCACGCGGCAACGGAATCCCGTGTGTTTTCAGATAGTTCAAACTGGACGGGGCGTTGGGTTTTGCTCTGAATCACGGAGACCCGTTCGCGAACGCGATCATCTCTCACCAGATCGGTGACGGACAGTTTCACCAAATCGCAACCGCGAAGCTTGCTATCAATTGCCACGTTGAACAGCGCAAGATCGCGCAGGCTGCGCGCCAGTTCGAGTCGCGCGCGGATCGCCCAGACCTGTTTCGGCAAGAGCGGCCTGTTCTGGCCTATTATCCGTCCCTTGTTCCAGGCTCTGTGTTTCGGGGTTACGGCGGGAAGTTGAACTCTTGGCATAGTATGCCCTCCAATCCTCCCCCCCAAACCCAGACATCAGCACTGCGCCAACGTCTTATTTTATTGGTTGTTTGAGTAGCCGATATCCTAAGGCACGCACTTTCTAGATCGCCGCAGATGCAGTGGGCCGGTCTGAGCCCATACCTCCAGAATGCTGCGCCACAACCGATGGCCGCTAGGCAGAAATGTCGTTGACTCTGCTGTCTTGGGTGCCTTATCGCTGGCTCCATGGTGAGATCGTTCTTCGCATCGCAGGACTATTATCCTCAGCTTCGATAGCTGCGGGTAATTCATCATTGGTTTTCCGCTGCCCCTGACAGCGGTCTACATACAATCGACCTTGTGCCGGGCGGCAAATTCATAGGTCGAAAAATGAACAACAACAGCAGAAGTCAAAACACGTCGCTAGGCATTGTGGGGTTTGGTGCATTCGGGCAACTTGCAGCCCTTCATCTTGGCCAGCATTTCGAAATAACAGCTTACGATCCGTCTGTGGAGGTTTCCAAGGTCGCAACTCAACTGGGAGTGCGCCTGTCATCCTTACACTCAGTATCGCAGGCCGATGTGATCCTCATTGCGGCACCGGTGTCCTTTTTTGAGCAGGTCGTCAGCGAGATCGCGGTTGCTTGTAAACCCGGCGCGCTAATTGTCGATGTTGGCTCAGTCAAAGTAGTTCCCTCGGAAATCATGCGACGGTTGCTGCCGCAGCATGTTGACATCGTGGCGTCTCACCCCTTGTTTGGTCCTCAGAGCGCCAGAAAGGGCATTGAGAGTCTGAAAATTGCGGTCTGCCCCATTCAGGGACGACGACATGCGAGGGTCGCTGCGTTTTTGCGCAAGACTCTGGGTCTGAGTGTCATCATGACGACCCCCGAAGATCACGACCGCGAAGCAGCAGTTGTCCAGGGGCTCACTCACCTAATAGCCAAAGTACTACAGAGAATGGGACCGCTACCAACGCGCATGACAACAAAGAGCTTTGACTTGCTGTCTGAAGCGATTTCCATGGTTCAGCATGATGCTCCAGAAGTATTTGAAGCGATTGAGAAGGCCAATCCCTACGCAGAGACCGTGCGACGACGGTTTTTTAATCTGGCCGCAAGTTTGAGTATCGAGCTAGAAACAACGTTGAGCACACAGCCAAACAACGAAAGCGGACATTGATGGAGCACCTTCCTAGGGCGGCTTCGTCCGCAATGCGTGAGTTCGACCAATTGGAATTCCGCGGCACCGCATTCTGGGTGCCGCAGAGAATTTTTGATTTAGAACGACCAGCGAAGTCCCGCCCGTAGGAAGGGCCCTTGGGCGTCGCTGCCGATTTCCTGCTCGGCATTCAGTTCTAGCTGAATGTCCTCAACAAGATTTTGCTCGTAGCCAACCGCGACACGAGCGCCGGTGAAGTCGGTAGATGCAAAGATCAGCGACTGAGTCGATGAGAACACGGTCACATCCGCATCTGTTGTCCCCAGATCGCGCCGCAGAACACCGCTGAGCTGACCACTCAGTATGCCGCCATTACCGAACTGCTTTTCAGCCTCTACACCCAGTTGGGCTTCGATGACTTCGGTGGTGACATCACCGACCGTGGCGTTGGCGCTTGAGCGTGTTTCGGTATAGCCATCGTCCTTCTGGTTGGTATAGCGCGCGTTTGCAAATCCGAGCAGCCCAAAATCACCGCTGACGTCGAACCCGCGTTCGACTGCGATATGCGCTGTCAACAGCCTGCTGTCGTAATCGGCATGGGCATCATCGCTGCCATTGATCTGACGGGTGCGGTCTGTTGAGAGCCAGCCATAGCCAAACCCAGCTTCAAGCGTATAGGCACCAATCTTCCGACCCAAAGCGGCATCGAGATAAAAGCCGGTCGTGTCAAAATCTGCGGACTCGTTGTCTCCGTCCGCCGAGAACACGCCCATGCCAACAGCCAACGCAAGGCCGTTGTCCATCTGACCGGTAATCCCGGCGCTGCCGCTGAAAAGCGAAACGTCCAGGTCGCTGCCGGTTTCAGGGTCGAACTCTCGATACTGTGCGTCGATCATCGCAAATGGCCTGAAGCCGGCAAAGGTGAACCCCTGCGCAACCTGCTCTGACGGTGCATAGTTCAGCGCGTTGCCACTGCTGCCTACGACGCTGCCGTAAAAGGCAACGACGTCGCCTGAAACCGCAAAATCATCAGCATCTACAGCGGCATATATCGGTGCTGCTCCACCCTCATCCTGCACGAACCAGGCTGAGCCCTCTTCGGACACGGTGGTCGTGAAAACACCTGCCCCGGGCGTGGCGTCTTCAAAGTTGAGCACAGCGCTGCCGCCCTGCGCGTCGAGATTTACGTTGTGCGCGTCGACCCGTATGACGCCGTCGACATCGTCTTTGGTGTCAGCGTTGAGCGTGCCCGAACCCGTCCCGAGGTATACGGCGTAAACTTCGTCATTGCCCGAAACCCGGATGGTTCCCAGATCATTGATCGTGCCGTCGAAGTTGTCGAATTGAATACCAGCTGCACGCGTCCCGGCAGAGCCAGTCGCATGGACGGTGATCTGACCTGTGTTCGAGAATGATCCCTGCATGTCGTTGGCGTAGACGCCGATTGCAGTTGACTGGTCCGGTGATAGTCCACCGCCATCCAGCCCGCCCTGGGCCGAAACCGTAATATTGCCCGAGTTCGAGATGTCTCCGGTTGCGATTTCGTCGACGTAAACACCGTAGGCTTCGGCCTCGGTATCCCGCGAGATGGCGGTGGCCGTGATATTGCCCGAGTTTGTGATGGTGCCGCTCAGGTTGTCTGTCAGATAAAAGCCTGCGGCAGTTGCAGAGTCTTCGGCAGCTTCGGCGCGCAAGGTCATGGTCCCCGAGTTGGTGACCGTGCCTGATACGTCATCGCCAATATAGATGCCCGAAGCTGTCGCCTCGTCGCCGGTATTAAGAGAAAGCGCAGTTCCGGTGATCGTGCCCGAGTTGATTACGGTGCCTTCAACCAGATCTTCGAGGTAAAAGCCGCCGGCATAGGCTTCATCATCGGTATCGGCGCTTGCGAATGCAGTGATTGTGCCGCTGTTGATGATGGTTGCGCCCTCCAGCATATCATCATCGACGAAGACACCATATGCCGAAGCGTCGGATTCAACCCCCAAGGCAGTTACTTTGATCGTACCGCTGTTTTCAATCCGACCGGACAGATCGCTATCGACGGCAATGCCATAGGCGATCGCCTCGTAGGTCGATGGAGCAGATGCGAAAATGTCCAACGTGCCCGTGTTCGCGATCACACCGGACGCATCGCCATCAACGAATATCCCGAATGCAGATGCAGTGCTGTCACTGGTGGTGATGGCGACCGATTTTATTGTGCCCGAGTTTACAATCTCACCAGTCTCTAGCAGGTCATCCTCGACATAGATGCCCCAAGCATAGGCGTAATCGTCGGCAAAGGATCTGGCGCGAACATCGATTGTGCCCGTGTTTCGGATGGAGCCGCCAACATCGCCATCAACGACGATACCATAGATTGATGCGGTGCTGCCTGCGGAGGTATTGATAAGCCCATCGACCCGTATCGTGCCGGTGTTCAGGATCTCGCCGGTCTCTGTAAGGTCTCCGTTGACATAGATACCCCAGGCTTCGATGTCCCCATCGGTCGATTCCACATCGACCTCTATGGTGCCGTTGTTCACAATCGAACCAGCGACATCGCCATTGACCTGCACTGCATAAATATCTTGAGGATCAGAACCCGTGATATCCAGCGAGATGGTGCCGTTATTCACCAGTTCGCCACCCTCAAGCAGGCCGCCGTCCAGGCGCAGGCCCGTCGCCGTATCCGTGTCGGTAGCAGTGACCGAAATCGACCCGTTATTGGTAAACGTGCTTGAGTAATCCGTAGTGATCGTCAGGGCGGCGGCCGTCGAAGATGTAATCTCAATCGCGCCGCTTGCCGTCACTTCGTGATCCGCATCGGTTGCGAAAACCTGAGGCGTCGTCACCACATTTGAGATCGTATCCGCATGTACGTCCCCGGCAGTCAGTGCAACCATCGATACCTGTGCCAGCAACGCAGCAGGAGCCGCACTGACAATTTGGCCTTTCCACTTGAAAAGACGCCCCCCACGGAGCTTGGGGGCGTTCACCCCCGACCCATTTTTAGACATTTACTATCCCGTCAGATTTTTTTTTGTCTTTTTTCTCGAAGCTCGCCGCGTATTCGCGATCAGCTCCGCTTGGGTACAGTTAAAAAGTCGTTAACATATATGCAATCTACCAATTTTGCATTGCATAAGATGATCTATTGCTGTTGGAAATTCGTAGGAAAACTGCAACACAATGTGGCAATTTGACGGCGCTTGGTATCAAGTTGCTATCAAGCGCCAGCCCGGAGCTACTTGAATGCCAAAAAACCAGACATTGTCCATCGGAGAAGCCTATAACCAAGGTGTTCAGGCATTTGAAACAGGGCAATTGAACAAAGCTGTCAAGGTTCTGAACCAAGTCCTCAAGGCTGCACCAGAATATGCCCCCGCGCATCAACTGCTTGGCGTAATTGCGTTTCAAACCGGTCAGACAGGGCCTGCCGAAAACGCCATGCGTGAAGCGATCCGATTGCAGCCGGACAATGCCGGGTTCTTGTCGAACTTTACCGAGGTATTGCGCACGAATGGAAAACCTGAAGAAGCACTCAAGGTCGGTAAACGCGCGGTTCAGTTGGCTCCGGGGGTTGCAAATGCGCATTCAAACCTCGGGTTGGCCTATTATGATATGGGTGAACTGTCCGAAGCCGAAGCCTGTCAGAAAAGAGCGTTGGCCCTAAACCCCGATCTGATTGCGGCGTTGAATAATCTGGGGTCAATCGCGCGCGACAACGAGGACAAGGAAGGGGCAATTTCGTTCTACCGCCGGGTGCTGGACCTGCGCCCCGGCTATCTTGAGAGTGTCAACAACCTCATTTCCGTATTGATAGAAGCTGAACAGTCGGAAGAGGCCAGAGAGCTGGCAGATGATTACCTTGGCAAGGGACATGTTTCCGCAGAGCTGCATCGCAATCGGGGACGGTTACACGTTTTGCAGTGCGAATGGGACGAAGCCGAACGCAGTTTTCGCAACGCAATTTCACTGGATGAGAAGAAGCCCGAATCCTATGTCGGGCTTGCACAGGTTCTGACCGAGAAAAACCTGCATGAACTTGCCCTTGTCGAGGCTGAAAAAGCGCAGCGCTTAGACCCCAGCCACGCACCTGCGTATCACTATATCGCCGTCTGCAAATCGCACCTTGGCGACCTTGAGGCCGGTTTTGCCAATTACGAAAAGACCCTTGAGCTAAAACCGGATTTCTCAGCCACAATGATCGCATTGGGCCATCTGGAGATGGAGCGCGGCAACTTTGACGCCGCCCGCAGCTGGTTCAACAAGGCGGCTGAAAGGGACAAGGCGCGTCTGAATGCGCAAATCGCGTTGGTCAGGCTGGACAAGGTTACCGAAGACAATCCCGATTTTCAGGCCCTTGTGGCCGCGTTGCCCGGGGTCGACAAGTTGCCGCCCGAACAATCGGTATCGTATCACTACGCGTTGGGCAAATGCTATGAGGACCTCAAACACTACGACAGCGCTTTTGAGCATTTTGCAAAAGGGGCCGCGCTAAAGCGCAGCATTATCGATTTTGATGCGGATCAGATCGAGGAAACCGCTGACGATCTGATCTCGGTGTTTACCCCAGAGCTGGTCCAAAAACTCCGTCAAAATTCTGTGGATAGCAGCCAGCCGATCTTTGTCGTTGGTATGCCCCGATCTGGAACCACGCTGACCGAGTCGATCCTCGCCAGTCATACCGATGTATTCGGGGCCGGAGAGTTGAGCTATATGCACAAGCTGTTTACCGATCAGCTGCGTGGTGGAAACAAGAAAACGGGCAGTCTGATCGCCGCTCTGCCGGGTTACGAGATCTCAAAACGCGCCCAACAATATATCCGGCAACTGGACGCGTACGCGCCTGGTAAACCATTTATTGTCGACAAGATGCCCGCGAATTTTCTGATGGTTGGTCTGATACATGCGATCATGCCCAACGCACGGATCGTGCATGTCGCGCGCAATCCAATGGATACGTGCCTGTCCTGTTTCACACGGGTTTTCCAGCGCAGCCAGTACCACAGCTATGACCAGGTCGAGCTGGGCCGGTACTTCAACGCCTATGTTCGCGTTATGCAACACTGGAATGATATCCTGCCGTCGGGCAGTTTTCACACCGTTCACTATGAGAATCTGGTTGAAAACATCGAGTTTGAAGCGCGTCGCCTGATCGCCTTTTGTGGTCTTGAATGGGATGATCGCTGCCTGGAATTTCACAAAGATGCGCGGCGTGTTCGTACCGCCAGTGTTCAGCAAGTGCGCCAGCCGCTGTACAAATCTTCAAAGGAAAAATGGCTAAACTACAAATCTCATCTAACCCCGCTTATTGAAACTATCGGAGAAGCAAGGATTTCTTTCTGAAAGATTTTGGCTGAAACCTAAAATTGAAGGTTGCCGGTGTGAAGAAGGGCGCTGTTTTCGATCCAAAATCACCAATGCCAGCTGGTTTAGACCGCCCGGAATGTGTTCTTCGCGACCTGCGAAAGGCGCAGAACCTAACCCTGGCAATACGAAGATGAAACGACTTGTTCCCGCCGCGCCATAACGTGATGCATGGCCGATTTCACCACTTCCACATCATCTTGATTAAATGTCCGATAGCGGAGCCGTACCGTTCCCCGGTCGGGCTTGGAACGAGACGGCGTAAGCACCTCAACCCCAATACGAGCGCAGAGCGTGTCGCCCGGGAACACAGGAGCAAGCCACCGGACCTCGTCCATGCCATGGCCGCCCAAGTTGGTGCCAGTGAGCACGCCGGTGTCACGAAATAGTCTGAAGGTGAGGGCTATGGATTGAAACCCACTCGCAATAATCCCGCCGGTTTCAATGGGGTCTCCTACTGACAGATTGTCAAAATATTTGCTGCTGATCATTGGAAAAGCATAGTTAAACGCAAAGTTCTCCGTCAACGGGCAACCTTATTCGCTGTCCTCTCACGATGCGTAGATAACAAGTGTAGCTTACATCTGGTTCGAGCCCGACGCGGTCCTCAAAAGATGTGAATGCCGCCATCAAAAACCGGGTAAGCGGCATCAAGACTGCATTGCTGGGTACATAAGCCGGTGCCGGGCCCCAGATCCCGTGCCCAATTGTGCGAATGGCTGCGAGCACGGACGGCATAGCTCTGGGGCCGTAATATCAAAAGCGAATAATCCGGTTATTCGCTTGCTGAGCCAGAAGCCTGTAACAGAGCGTCTGCATGGGCCTGCAAATCCGATGTGACCCGCAGAAACTCGGAAATATTGTTATAGGCCAGAAATGGGATGACGGCGACTGCCGAGGCCAGAAAGAAAATGCGGCCTTTTCCAAGCACAGAGAAGCCGGCCAGCAAAAACATCGCTGGGACGTAGCTCATGGAATACAGGAATGTCTCATCGCCGTAGACGAAATGTAGCACCCATTCGAATAAAAGGTACAACAGCAAGGCCTGCGCGATTGGCGCATTCCGCCCCGGATTCAAGATAGCCCGGGACAAACCCGCGATGAACACGATGGCCCATAGGATGAGACCAGCAAACCCAACCCAAGCGACTGTCTGAACGGGAGAAAACTGTACGGATAAGCGCATCCACTCGGGGAAGGTTGTATTGTCAAGAAACGGCACTTCGGGGATAGCGATGGAATAAGCAAAGAAAGCCCGGAACTTTTCAAGCGGCCCCCCAGCCAAGTCATGCAAGACATAGGTGAATTCTGTTTTGAGGCGCGGGACAAAGAATTCTGAGCGCGGAAAGGCAACCGTCTGTAGAGCGAAGACGATGGTTGCGATTGCGAATCCGTCAACAAGAATTCGAAAAGCGCGTTTGTAGGAGTTGGAGGCTAGCACAGTCAGAATGCCTGCCATCCAGTTGGTAATCGTCATCGAAAATGCGAACACACTTGAAATTGACTGCAATATCGGCGGTATCGTTCCACGCTGCATCATTGTCCCGAAGGCTAGGGCAATTGTGACCGTCAAACCGGCAAAGGCATGTACCTCTGGTACGGGCATCCAGAAAATAGCTGCACTGGATACTGCACCCAAAGCCGTGAACACAATCGCGTCAAAACGTGGCAGGCCGAGCCCGCGGAACCCGCCGAACAGGGCCGCACTCCAAAGGCCCGCTGTGGCGGAAAGCACCCCGAAGACGGCCAATCGTTCAGAGAGGCCCGCCACGATCAGCGCCTTGGTCGGCGTATACATGATTATGGCCTGCAGCGGGTGAACATTGGTTCGGTAATTGTTGGCGTAACGATCCAGCATTACTGGGTGGACCCGGATCAGATCGGCCTCGAACCAGACCCAGGCATCGCGGGTCGGATCGATCAACGCTTGGGGTATTTGGCTGGCGAGTAACCAGTACCCCGCTCCGACCAGAAGGCTGATCACAAAAGCAAGGCCCAGATCGGCCCTGCTGGCGGTAAGCCAGGCTTTGAAACGTCCAAGGTTTTGAAAAAGCTTCAGGCGCGTATCGGGAAGGTCATTGACAATTTCGCCCAGAATTCGCCGCAGCATTTGTAACCTCAAACCCGAAAATAACGCAAAACAGTTTTAGTTAGTCACCAATTAATCCGAAATCCTACCTCTTATGCGGTCATCAGCAAATGACGCGCGCTTATGTTTCGCGCGCGAAACACTTTCCGATTGGGCCGGTGTCATGGGCAATTCCATGCAGCTACATCCTCGACAGATATTGGGTATCTTGTCGCCTCCATCACCTCGGGCACCTGATTTGCATCATACCGGTCCATGACCCATTCCCAGACTGGTTCGCCCGTACTGGTCACTTCCAGCGCTCGTCCGGCGCGGGATTCAGTTAGCAGAAGATTGCCATTGGGCAGCTTTTGCCATTTCCCGGACCACTTGGTGTAGAACGGTTGGTCGGGCTGTTTGGGAAAGAGAATGGCGCGTTCTTGCGTATGGGGTTGCACTGCGACGACGCGCGATCCTCCCTGCAGGTTTCCGCCCTCGGTTCGGTCGTAGTTGTTGTCGAAGATGCCGATCCACCCGTTACCGATGAAATCCGGGTCGTGCTGAAACAGAGTGTCTGAATAGGTATGCCATTTCACCTTTAGCGTATCCGGGTCCAGCACCATGACCATATGTAGATCCCGCAGGGAAACAACGATGTCACCCGCATCGAACAACGGATATTCAGCGGCAATATCCGGTGACAGTTCTTCTATGTCGTTGAGGTGAAAGATATCGCCGTGATAATTCCTGCCTGTCCTCAGGTACACGTCGCTCAGGCCGTTTTTCTCAAACACTTCGATCGAGCTGATGGATTTCAGGATCTCTCCATCGGGACTGACTTTCATGAATACGTCTTCGTAGACGGGGAAGGACACGATATCGAAAAGCGCCTCATCCCGCCCGTCACGAGAGCGCAGTTCCTGATTGCCGGACACCCAGAAAGAGCCGTCATCATTCGCTGAGATGGAGTGATGCGCACTCGGTTCTGACAGGGCCCACAACACTTCGCCACAGGCCGACATACGCGCGATCCCGATGAATTCGAAGTTGAACAGAATGTCGCCATTGGGAAAAAGATGCGAGCCGTGAATATAGGGATAGTTATGCCGCCCGCCGAAAATCTCACCCGGATCGGGCGCCCAGGAATGCAGGACCTCACCGGATTCATCTATCAGCCGGACGCCTGCATGCCAGTCGAATTCGGGAAAATACGATGTGATAAGCGTTGTGCCGGGTGCAATGGCGTCGGCGTCGTGAATGCGAACCCCTTCAAAATCATATCGCACCGGCATCAGCCGGTCAGGTTCCTTCATGAAGGCTTTGACCTCATTCCATGCCTGAACGGCGATCCTGTAAGGGGCCAGATGCAGATAGGCAGACGCAAGACCCGCCAGAAAAGTGATTGCCAACAAACAAGCCAGCGACAGCAATGCAAGCAGGCGATCAGACATCGTTTCAAAGTCCTTAGCTACAATCTGTCCGGTAACGTTGGGATTTTGTCTGGTGGCGATCAAGCTTTAATCAGGTCACGCTTGCCGTTTTGTGGACTGCCTGTTTGATTTTACGGCTTTTTCGGGTGTTTGAGGGCATGGTGTCGCCTTGGAGCGTCTGAATTCACGGGTATCTGATTTGGCAACAATGCGACCGATCTTGCAACATAGTCACTAATTCTTTGCAACATAGACGCATGATGTTCCATTTTTTTTGCAAAAGAGGTTAGTCTTAGAGCGTGCTGCAGGAGTGTTACAGGGTATTAAGTCTAGTGTTATAAGGTGCAAGCGAACAGAATGGAGCGTTTCTTCGAAAAATTGCCCGAGAGGTTGTTCTGGGTTTGCCTTCTGCTTGCCATCATTTGCTTGTCCGTATTCTACGGAATACTCGCGCAGTTAAAAAAATGGCCTCCGGCACCTCAGCTTCGGCTCGCGTACGAGGTGTTGTTTATTGAGCGGTCTCTGACCAGAGCGGTTTATCGCGAGCACCTGCAGCCCTCACGCGGTCAAGGCGATGGTGTCATGATCAATGAACAACCGGATCGTCAGGACTCCATCTTGTTGATGGGTTTTTTTGACGGAGAGAATCAGGCCCGGCTTGTGAAACGCGACGGCAGTGTCCTTCGCAAATGGTCGCTGGACTATTTTGAACATTACCCAGATCCACAAGCGCGCCCCTGTGCATTTCTGGAGGATACACTCGCGGCAGATGTACACGGCGCGTTGCTGACTCCGAAGGGTGAACTGGTATTCAGCTATGAATATTGCGGAACGGTTAAGCTGGATCAGTGTTCCAATTTACTCTGGGCGCTTGATGAACCGTCGCATCATTCGATGGTAGCGTCTGAACGGGGCGGGTATCTTACACTTGGCCGCAACGAGTGGCCCGCTGCCGAGGTTGCCGATCGTTTCCCATCCTATTTTTCAGCGGCTCCAGATGAATGGATTTTGGAGGACGTGGTTATAAGGCTTAATAAGCAGGGCCAGGTTATCGAACGAGTATCGATCCCTGAATTGATCATGGAGAACGGACTGACTGCGTTGTTGACGACCAATAGTCAGGATTTCAAAGTGAAGGAGATAACCAGAAACGAAGTGCTTCACGCTAACAAGATTGATGAGCTGTCGACGGAAATGGCTGATAAGTTTCCACTTTTCAATGCGGGGGATTGGGTCATTTCGATACGGGGACTCAATCTTGTTATGGTTGTGGACCCTGCCACTCGAACGGTGAAGTGGCACCAGACTGGGCCCTGGATTCGACAGCACGATCCAGAGTTTCGCCCGGATGGTAAGATTTCGATTTTCAACAACAATACGTATGTGGCGGCGTATACATGGCATGACAAAACACGACTGGATGCGCCCTGGGATACGAACATCATGGTCATTGACCCGGTTACCCGCGAGACCGAGATTGTTTTTGGCAGCAAGCCCGGTCAAGAGATGCTGTCGGTCATTCGGGGACAACATGAGCTTTTGGACGACGATGGGGTTCTGATCACCGAATTCGACGCGGGGCGGGTGCTGGAAATAGATGGCACTGGCAATGTGATCTGGGAATATGTCAATAAATACGATGATGAATTTGTGGGTGAGGTCACCAATGCAAAACTCTACCCATTGAGTTATTTTGAAACTGATTGGAAGGAATGCGCGTAATGAAATGGTTTGCGAAAATTCGGGCCGGCGGAAGTTTTATACCGCTGTGGATTGTCGGAGCTGTGTTTTTAGTGATGCAAGCAAGCCAGGCTCACGCCTATATCGGCCCCGGCGCCGGGTTGGGCGCGATTGCGGTCACGATTGCCGTGGTGCTGGGCGGCCTCTTTCTTATTGTTGGGCTGGTCTGGTTTCCGTTGAAGAGATTGCTCCGCGGCAAGAAGGCCTCGGCCGAAGCAGGTAAAGAGACCGACGCGGCGCAATGATACAGGCTGTTGCCGTTTCGCTTTTGGCGGTGGCGGGGTTCATTCTTGCTTTGTGGTGGACGAATATCGCGGATATTGCCCGCGGGATTGTTGGTGCAAGCATGGCGGGTGTGGCCGCGCTGTTTGACAACCAGTTGTCTGACGATGCCAAAGAAGTTGCAGCGCGGCGGGCAGGGGGCCAGTTAATTTTAGGCGGCTTGAACCTGGCAGGGCGCATTGTTGTGGCGCTGGCTGCGGCGGGTCTTCCCATCTTGCTGGCGGATTTTGCGGGCCTGGTGCCCGGCAGCGTGGTTCTGGATGTCATGCTGCGGTTGGATTACATCGTCATCGTGTCCATCCTGGCCTTTGCAACGGTGAAGATCGTCAACCGTCTGCGTCGAACCGATGCGGCGGCAGAGAATGGCGGCCCTCAATATTCGCCTGTGGATCAGTTCGTTCACAACCTGGCCTTTTCCGGACCCGGGGTTCAGAAAATGGCCGCACGGGCCGAGGCGCGCCTGATACCGCGCCCTCCGATGTCCGACGTTGCGCAACCCATTTTTGTGACGTCTCTGGCGCGTGGTGGCACCACAGCGGTTCTCAACGCCCTGCATGATGCACCCGAAGTGGCGACGCACACGTATCGGGATATGCCTTTTGTGACGGCACCTGTGCTGTGGAACAAGCTGGCCGGCGGTCAGAGGCGCGGGGTGCGCAGACGGCAGCGCGCCCACGGCGACGGAATGGAGATTGACCTTGAAAGCGCAGAAGCGTTTGAGGAAGTGATATGGAAAATGTTCTGGCCAGAGAGGTACAAAGAAGCCTCGATCCCCCTGTGGCAGGCCGGGGATACAAATGAACAGGCCGACCGGTTTCTACGAAATCACATGAGCAGCATTATCCGGGCGCGCAATCTTCAGACCGGACCGCAGAGCGTTGAGAAGACGCGCTATTGTTCCAAGAACAATGCCAACATTGCCCGGATTCCCTATCTGCTCAAATCCTATCCTGATTGCAGAATCGTGGTTCCCGTACGACGTCCTGAAAGCCATGCCGAGTCCCTGCTGCGGCAGCACAACAACTTTAGCAAGCTGCAAACCCAGGACAGTTTCGTATCCCGCTATATGGCTGATATCGGCCACTTCGAGTTCGGAAATCTGCATAAGCCCTTTCGGTTTTCCGGGTTCGAGCCGACGCAAATGGATACACACACGCCTGATTACTGGCTGCAATACTGGACCTGCGCCTTTCGGGACCTTCTGGAGTACAAGGATAGGTGTATCTTTCTTCTGCAGGATGATTTGCGCGCCTCACCTCAGGCTACGATGGAAGGGCTGTATGACGCCCTTGGTCTGTCGCCCGGTGAGCAGGGTTTCGGGCGGTATTTTCATTCGAAGCCTGACGTGGCCGCAGCAGAGAATTTCGATCCCGATCACTTGCAAGAAGCGCTTGACGTCTATTTTGCGCTGAAAAAACACAGGGTGTGTCACAAGCTTTAGGTCGACGTTGTCAAACAAGCATTTTGGCGGGCTGTTGAAAAATTCCCGCCTTCGTATCAAGGTGGTAACTCTTAATCTAGGCAGTAATTTTTTGAATAGTTTAATGTACCAGTTCGCTACAGGGTAATGCAGATGAAGTTCACTCGTTTCTTTACGGAATATTTTCCTTTGGTTTTGTTCTGCCTTTCCGTTTTGAGTGCGGCATATGCTTATGGGGTCGTTAGCTATAAGTTTGAGTGGTTTCCTGTTCCAGTTCTGCAAAAAGCCAAAGCAGGATTTGACGCTTGGCGACAACTTGAAGCCAAAGAAACGATATATGGCAAGGTGGCAGACGTTTCTGAGCCGAAAGACGATCTGACAACTTGGCTTGTCGAACCCAAAAGCTTTGACGACTTGTTGCTGATTACAGGCGGTTTTGATGAACAGCCTGAACTTTGCCCCGAGCATGGTTGTATTGCTTGGATAATGGACCGCGAAGGGAACGTATACCATACTTGGAGTGTGTCGAGGGCGGATCTTTTTGAGGGACAAGACTTTGAAGGGTTTAGCGGCAAGCCAAATCGTAACAATGTGAACGTAACGGGCGTCGATTTAGACACCAATGGCGACCTCGTTGTGACGTTTCAGGGCCGAAACATTTTTCCCTATCATGTCGGCTCAATGCGGATTGATAGGGACAGTAATATTCTCTGGTCCTATTTGAACAACGGTCATCACTGGCCGCATGTTGCGAAAAACGGCGATGCCCTTTTGCCGTGGTCCCAAATCGAGCAGCCTCCAGAAAACAACATTGGGCCAACTCGGATTGATACCCGCTGTTCAGGACTTCCCGGAGCCGTTTACGAAGAAGGGTTTCAGATCATTGATCCATCTGGTCAAAGAATACGCGCAGTACGTTTTGAAGATCTATTTGTAAAAAACGGATTGATGGGATTGGCATATTCAGTGCGCGACGGGTGTGATCCATATCATATCAATGGGCTTGTGGAGCTAAACGAAGAAACCGCCTCGAAGATTGAAGGTGCAGAGGCGGGTGATATTGCCATGTCACTGCGATCCTCCAGTTCACTGGTTATTGTGGACCGATATGACGACATTGTTCATCGCGTAATAATGGGGCCGATGGCTGCGCAGCATTCACCAAATGTAACCAACCGTGGGACGTTCGTTTTGTTCGACAATCTTGGTGGTCTCGCTTCGCAAGGTGGCACTCGTATTATTGAAATTGATCCAATAACGGGTCTGGGCATATCGCTTTTCCCATTGGCGGATGATACCGAGTCCGTTCTATTTTCCGAGGAACAAGGTCTCGTGCGGTTAAGCGAAGATAACGAACGTGCTTTGGTATCGGTTTCGGAAACCGGACAGATTCTGGAGGTCGATTTGCGGAATGGAAAACCGATTTGGGAGTACCTTAATCAAACCAGTCTCTCTGGGTTTTATAGCCGCATTGGAGAGTCGCCTGATGTCGACTTTGTCATAATGGAAACACGAGGTGCAGATTTTGTTTCTCGGGATTTGGTCGAAACGGTGTTGGGTGTAACAGCGCCAATTGGATCGGTGCCGCCAAAAGCCAATTGAACGGTCAATCTGTGTTGGTATTGATATAAGGAGTTCCGCGCACGTTATTCATACGCGAAACTCTGTTCTGTGCCACCACTTCAACAATCGCACCGGCCAGCTTTTGATGACCCGTTTCCGACAGATGCCCATCCGGGAAAAGATAGTCCTCAGCCTCTAGTATGTCCGGCGTATGAAGGATTGTTACGTCAGATACCTTTGAACGCAAAAGATCGAGGCCCGGCGAGGTCGCAAGGACTTCGGTGAAACGCCCCCCCCGACCGCTTGTGTTCACATCAAATACAATCAGGTGCGGGGGGGTGGGCCCCCAATCCCAATCGGCCAAAACCTCGATCAACACATCGGGGCCACTCAGGTCTGCCATTTGCAGATCGTACTGCTCATCCTCGCCATCCTCGCCGCCAATGAAACGCCAGCGAAGCTCATTAAGGAAGGCGGGCAAGTAATGCCCAAACCCTCCGCCTGTCCCTTCGTTTCCGGCGACGAGTTTGGCATAGGTATCTTGTGACATGGCCGACAGCTTGCCGTCGTGAAGATAGCGTCGGTTTTCGTAGCCATCATTGTCGCTGTATTGGACAATAACTGTCTTCAGGTTGCTGCGGTCAAGCCGGTCCAGCGTCATAAGCTCTCGGACTGTGCCATAGGATGACACGCCGGTGTTAAGCGTTTTGCGCCCGGTCTCGGCCTCGATAACGTCGGCAAAGGTCATTCCTTGCCCGACACCCCAACCCATTGCCTGGCTATCGCCAAGAACCACGATTTCGGGCGCATCAAGAGACGCCTCATCATCGCGATAGCCTGCCGAATTCACGACAAGTTCGGTTGAAAAGCCAGTGTTTTCGAAAGTACAATTGCCGGGCTGCAACGTATAGGTCAGCTCAGAATCGTACCGCGCACAATCCGGGAGGTACTGTACATACGAAACATTCGCCCAGTATATTTTTCGCGCAAGCCGGTCCACTGCACGGATGCCCGTCGGAGAGTCACGCGCGACAAGCCAAGCAAGCATGGCTTCCAGACAAACAAGAAGAACTGCAAGGATCAGGGCATTGATAGCAATGACGCGCCACATCCGGTTTCAGTCCAACCCACAGCTGATTTTGTTGTCTATTGCCTTCGACTGGCCCTGACCTTTAATCCGCAACACGCCAAACCCTTTAACAAAGTAACATTTCGCTCATAGCACAAAATGCCGCGTCAAGGGAACGGTGTTGTCTGCCACTCAGAATGCTGGCCGCGTTGGTCTGTGGCATTTTTTGTCCCTTTGGCCCCGTTCCTCGTGCCTTTCATCTCTTGGCCTGAGAATGAGACAATGATGCTTGATTGGAAACAACGTCAGGATTCCATTGACTTGCTCAAAAATGCTATGAAACTGACAAATGGTGCCCATGTACACGGCCCGATCTGTGCTGAAACTTTTTGGTTTCAGTATCTGATGTTTTCCGGTGTCGGCACGCGGGAAAGGGTGAAAAGTATTCGGTTTTGAGTTTTAGTCCAGAGTGAAATGTTCATAGATCTTCTGTCTTGGGAATTCCTGTTGTTTTCGGCGTTTGCCATCATCTTGGTTTCGTCTTCGATAGGACTTGTGCGGACGGTCGGATTTCTTGGTGCCAATATCGCCTTCATTTTTGCGCTTCTCGGTCCTATCGGTTTGGCCTCAACCTTGTTCTTTTCAGGTTTGGGGTGGGGGCTGACCCGGGTGCATCTGACGGCGTTTAGATGGGCGGCAATTCTGTCGGCAACCCTGCTGATCCTCGTTTTTATCTACATGCTGGACTATGAATTTCTGGGATTGTTCCTGCCGGACGCTGCGCGCCTTTCATTCCTGCAAACAGTTGGTTTGAGTTTTCTGTTGTTCCGTATCCTGCATGTCATGATTGATGCCCGGTCGGATGTCATCGACCGTATCGACCCCGCTGTTTACCCCAACTACCTACTGGCGTTTACCACGTTCATGATGGGCCCGATCCAACGGTATCAGGATTTTCGCGACCAATGGGCAGATCGTACCCAAGCCATCGAGATGACATACGAAGCCCATCTTGATGCCGGGCTGAGAATTCTCTGGGGGCTTGTCAAAGTATACGTCATCGGAACATTCATCTTCCGTTTTGCGCTACAGCCCAATACCGATGTCCTTGCGCTGAGTTTGGGTGAATTCTGGCTTCAATTGGTGGCCTTCTATTTTTTTCTCTATATGAACTTTTCCGGCTACTGCGACGTCGTGATCGGTATCGGCAGTCTGATGGGCATTCGCCCACCCGAAAATTTCAACAACCCGTATTTCGCGCAGAACATTGCGGATTTCTGGCTCCGCCAGCACAGATCTCTTACGTTGTGGTTAACGGACTATGTGTTCAACCCGGTGTATAAAAAGGCCCTCAGTTCCGGTTCTTTTGCCAGTCTGCCACTCGCCGCCGGGATCATTGCGGCCATGCTGACCATGCTTGTTTCTGGCCTTTGGCACGGCACCACAATCGGTTTTTTGATCTTTGGTCTCGTGCATGGGACGTGGCTCGCGATTTATCGGATATGGGATCACGTTTTGGTGGCGCGTCTTGGGAAAAAACGACTGCGAAAAGTCCGGGCAAGCTGGCCCGGACGGGTTGTCGGAATGGCGATTACCTTGCACGCGGCTGCCTTTGCGTTCCTGTTCTTCCAGTTGGACACACCAAGCGTCGTTGCGCTTTTGAAAGGGCTTTTGTGATGTGGTCGACCCTTTTTCCCAATCGGTCTATTCGGATGACCATGAAGATTCTCGTCGCAGCCGGGCTTGTTGGTGTTCTTTTTGTCTTCTCCGCAACGGAGGTCGATTTTGTCTACACGGGTTTCTAGGAAACTGCGCCTTTCGCTTGCGGCCCTTGGGACAATTGGGGCCGTCGTTGTGTTGGTCTTTTCGGCGCTGACATGGTTGGCCATCAGCGCCGAGCGCAGCTTTTTCATGTTCCCGTATAAACAGGAAAGCTGGTACCGCTTTCTGCTGCCGTCGCAATTTGTGGTCCAGGACAAACCCGTCATCATGCTGGCTGGCCCCTCTACAGTGCGCGAGAACCTGCGATGGGAGCAGGTGCAGGAGGCGTTTCCCGATTACCACATCTACCAGGGGGGGATCAGTCTGGGCACGATTGAAGACGTGATAATCTCGCTGAAACTGATCGAGGCAGCCTATGGTGAAGACGCATTGCCGGACTATGTTATTCTTGGTCTCGGGCCTCGTTTCATTGCCAACCTGCCGCCCGAACGGCCCTTTAAAACAATTGTTGATACCTACAGCCCCTGGTCGGTGACAACTGGCCCAAACGGGGTTGAGCTGCACAAAAAATCGCTTTTTGGCGCTGCGCGGGCCAAAATCCGCTTTATTGGAAAGCAACCCGAGCGTTTCAGGTCTGCACTGCGTGCCTGGGCGGCCTATTGGGGTCGCTCGATCGAAGAATGGCCCTTTGGCGAGTCTGTCTTGCGCCAAACCGGGTTGCTGAATGTGTGGCAATCGCAAGTCGAAAGGCAGGGAAGGCTTGTTTCACCTTACAAATTTGCCAGAAACGCCGGCCTGAGCGAAGCTGATCTTGCTAATTTTATGTCAGGCGGCTGGTGGGAGTCTGTTTTCGACTGGGATGCGCGCAAGAATAGCGGTCCCGCAGCTGAACGTTTGCGCCAGCTTATGGAGTTCCTTGATGTGCATGGCATAGGCGTCGCGGTCGTAAACATGCCCGAGCGGTCCTATTCCCGCGACCGATTTACTTTCGAGTATGACGACTATCTCGGAGCGATCCAAGACGGCATTGGTCAAGCACCGTTCCTCGATCTGAGTGTTTTCGCGCATGATAGCGAATTTTTCGATGCCGAACATACCATACCAGAAGGGTCACAGCGTTTGACGGCCCACGTAACAGCTTGGATTCAGTCATTATTGAATTAATGTGAGGGGGTAAGAGAATAAATTATCGATGTGATTGAGTATAGTGTTACTAGTTAAGCAATTACCCTAAATTTTGGGGGAGGTTAAATGGTTTCAGGTGTAAAGACAGGGAGTGTTTCCCCTGACACAGATATGCCAGACGAAAAAGCGCGGGCCCAGATTCTGAGTGCTCTGCGAGCGACCGAGTCCATTCAGGACTATCTCTCGTTGTGCCGCAAATGGCGTAAGATCGACCGGACCGTCAGCGATGATGGGTGCACCAAACTGCGGGTCGCGCTTCTGAGCGGCGCGACGACGGATTTCCTTGAGCTTCCTCTGCGCGCCGAGCTTGACAGCTTTGGTCTTCGCGCCCTTATTCACCGCCCGGATTTCAACACTCACGTCGCCGAGCTTATGGACCCTGCAAGTGCGACGGCTGAGTTCTCTCCGCAGATTGCAGTTATTCTGCTCGGGGCATCGGATATCACTGAATGGCCAGCCGTAGGCGATACTGAGGCGGACGTGGCAAAGCTGGCCGACCGATTTGTTGATCTGTGGCTGAACAACATCTGCGCAACGTTCAATCGGGAAACCGGCGCTGAAATCATCCTTGGCAACCTGCATCTGCCGCCGACTTCATCAACCGGTCACCTTAGCCGTCGCCTGCCTTGGGATCGAACCAATTTCGTGCGTCGGATCAATCAACTTTTGGCGGAACGGGCGCCGAAATTTGTTCATACACTGGACCTAGAGCTTCTCTCGGCCCAATACGGGGTCCAGCAATGGTTCGATCCCCGCTTTTGGTATCACGCCAAACAACCTGTTTCATTCGATTGCATGATCCCGCTTGTGCGCGACATGGCGGGGATTATCGCGGCCATCTATGGCAAGACTTCGAAATGTATCGTGCTGGATCTGGACCATACCCTGTGGGGCGGAATTGTCGGTGACGATGGGGTGAATGGCATCAAGATTGGCCAGGGCAGCGCTGAAGGCGAGGCCTTCCTGGCCTTTCAAAACTATCTGCTTGAGCTGAAGGCGCGTGGCGTTTTGCTTGCTGTGGCCTCAAAAAACGAAGACGCCAACGCGCGCGCGCCATTCGATACGCTGGATGACATGGCGTTGAAACACGCCGACTTCGTGTCTTTCAAGGCAAACTGGGGACCCAAGCCCGATAGTATCGCCGCCATCGCGCAGGAACTGAACATCGGGCTCGACGCGATCATCTTTGTCGATGACAACCCGGCGGAGCGTGCTTTGGTACGGCAAAGCTTACCGGAAGTGCGTGTTCTGGAAGTGGGCGACGATCCTTCGGAATACCCATATCTTCTAAGCCGGTCCGGTTGGCTTGAAACAATCGAGATTACCAGTGAGGACCGCAAGAAATCCGATCAATACGCTGCTAATCGATCGCGTACCGAGCTTGCGGAAAGCGCAGTAGACTATGACAGCTATCTGCGCTCGTTGAATCAGAAAGCGGTGATCCGCCCGTTCGAGCCAGAGCATTTCGACCGGATTACGCAGCTTATCAATAAAACCAATCAGTTTAACCTGACCACCCAACGGATGACGCAATCCGAGGTAGAGGCGCTGGCAGCCAGTGACAGCACGCTTACGGCGTATATGAGGTTGAAGGACAGCTTTGGTGACAACGGCCTCATCAGCGTAGCTGCAGGATCTGTTGTGGGTGACACGCTGATACTTGATCTTTGGCTCATGAGCTGCCGCGTCTTCAAAAGGGGTGCCGAGTTCGCCATGGCGAATTACCTTTTGCAGGAAGCCGCGCGCCGGGGCATTTCCAATGTCAGGGGGCTCTACCGGCCAACGGCAAAGAACGGCCTGGTCGAAAACCTCTATGCCGACCTTAACTTTGAAAAGGACGGTCCTGCGGAAGATAATGGTACAAATTGGAGCCGAACACTTGCGGAGTTCGAACCGTTTCCAGTCAGCATTGAAATAGTGGAGGATTTTGCGTGACCGAAAGTGAGGTATGGCAGCGTTTAACATCGGTCTTTCAGGACGTCTTCGAGGATGACGAGATCTCCTTGAGCCCTGAGACCACGGCCGAAGCGATCGAGGATTGGGACTCCTTGACGAATATCCAGTTGCTGATCGCCATCGAGAAGGCTTTTCCTGGGCTTCAGTTCAGCACCGGAGAGGTTGCAAACCTCGAAAATGTGGGCGATTTGGTTTCGGCGATCATAAAGCGCGTTGCAACTTGACGCCTCAAGCAACAGGATTTGAGGCCATCGGCGACGGATTTTACTCGGCACGTTGCCGATGCGCGGTGATCGATCCACCTGTTTGATCAAAGTGTGGGCTGACTTTTGGGTGCAACACGATCTGCTCTATTCGCGCGCCCATTCATGACAGCCCTGTATTCAATTGCTAATAATATGTTGTGTTAACACGGGTTTTGAGTGCATGCAGATTGAAGATACTGCCTTATCTGGCGTCCTTATCCTGACGCCCAAGCGGTTCGGGGATGAGCGCGGTTTTTTCTCTGAATCCTGGAACCGAAAAACCTTGGGCGCACATGGGATCGTCCTTGATTTTGTGCAGGACAACCATTCGGTTTCTGCTGGTGTTGGCACCCTTCGTGGGTTTCATTTTCAATCGCCACCTTATGCGCAGGACAAGCTTGTACGTTGCGGGCAGGGGGCTTTGTTCGATGTGGTCGTCGATATCCGCAAAGGTTCTCCCACATACGGACGGTGGCTGGGTGTTGATCTGACGGCAGAGAACGGAAAACAGCTTTTGGTGCCCAGGGGGTTCTTGCATGGCTTTGTCACACGGGCCCCGGATACCGAAATTTGCTACAAATGCACCGACTATTACGCACCCGAGTGCGAGGCAGCAGTGCGCTGGGACAGTTGCGGTGTAGATTGGGGCCTGATCGGCGACCCGGTGCTGTCTGACAAGGACGCAGTGGCCCCCATATTTGCCGAGTTCAACAGCCCATTTGTCTGGGAGGGCAGGCCATGAAGCTGCTGGTGACAGGAGGTGCGGGGTTTATCGGGTCCGCCGTCGTGCGGCGGGCGGTTCGGGATGGGCATCAAGTGGTCAATCTGGATGCGCTGACCTATGCAGCCTGCCTCGACAACGTGGCCGAGGTGGCGGATGATCCTAACTACACCTTCATTGAGGCTGATATTCGGGATCGCACAGCCATGGACCGGGCGCTGGCGGAATATGCTCCGGACGTGATCATGCACCTGGCAGCTGAAAGCCATGTGGATCGCTCGATCGACGGGCCCGGTGCTTTTATCGAAACCAACGTGACCGGCACCTATACCCTACTTGAAGCCGCCCGAGCACATTGGGAAGAGCAGGGGAGGCCGGACAGCTTTCGGTTCCACCATATCTCTACCGATGAGGTCTATGGCTCGCTGGGTCCAACCGGTCAGTTCACCGAAGAGACGCCTTATGATCCGCGTTCACCCTATTCGGCCAGCAAGGCCGCCAGTGATCATCTGGTGCGGGCTTGGTTCGAAACCTATGGTTTGCCTGTGGTGTTGACAAATAGCTCGAACAATTACGGGCCGTATCATTTCCCCGAAAAGCTGATCCCTGTCACAATCCTGAACGCTTTGGCGGGTAATCCGCTACCGGTTTATGGCGACGGGTCCAATGTCAGAGACTGGTTATACGTCGAAGACCACGCCGAGGCGCTGCTGCTGGTAGTTCAAAAAGGTCAGATCGGACGCAACTACAACATCGGCGGTGAAAACGAGTGCACCAACCTGCAACTGGTGCAGATGCTGTGTGGTATTCTGGATCGTCTGCGCCCTGTGGCCACGCCTTATGCCGACCTGATTACCTTTGTCGCTGACCGTCCGGGTCACGATGCCCGCTATGCCATCGACCCAACCCGCATCCGGCGGGAGCTGGGCTGGCGCCCCTCGGTCAGCATCCAAGAGGGGCTGGAGCGCACCGTTCAGTGGTATCTGGACAATGAAAGCTGGTGGTGCGCGCTGCAAAACCGGGACGGCGTTGGTAAGCGATTGGGTATGAAATCATGACCATCCTTGTCTTTGGCCGAACCGGGCAGGTGGCGCGGGAACTGGCGACGTATGCGGGGGTGACATGCCTCGACCGTTCCGAGGTTGATCTGGAACAGCCCGCCTCCTGTGCGGCGGCAATCCGCGCGGCGGCTCCACAGGCAGTGATCAATGCGGCGGCCTTTACTGCCGTTGACCGGGCTGAGGAAGAAGAGGCGCTCGCAACCGTCATCAACGCAGATGCGCCCGCTGCGATGGCGCAGGAATGCGCTGCATTGGGCATCCCTTTCGTCTCTATTTCGACGGATTATGTGTTTGATGGATCAGGGGATGCCCCGTGGAGCCCTTCTGACTCGACCAAACCACTGGGGGCGTATGGGCGCTCGAAACTGATGGGGGAACAGGGGATTACTGCAGCGGGGGGCGCCTATGGCATCCTGCGCACCTCCTGGGTGGTGTCGGCCCACGGCAACAACTTCGTCAAGACGATGTGGCGGCTTGGGGCCGAGCGAGGCCAGCTGTCGATTGTGGCCGATCAGATTGGCGGCCCGACGCTCGCACGGGACATCGCGGCGGCTTGTCTATCAATGGCGCAGCAGCTGATCACGGATGCGGGCAAAACGGGTATCTACCACTTTGCGGGCACACCAGACACCAGTTGGGCCGGGTTTGCCCGGGCAATTTTTGCCGAATTAGAGATTGATTGTGATGTAACGAACATTCCGTCCGACGAATACCCCACCCCCGCCAGACGCCCATTGAATTCCCGCCTTGATTGTTCCTCACTGGAAACAACTTTTGGCATTACACGTCCTGATTGGCGGCAGGGGTTAAGGGATATTCTGCAAGATTTGGAAAACACGTCATGAGTACACGGAAAGGCATCATACTTGCGGGGGGATCGGGTACACGCCTCTATCCGATCACGATGGCTGTCTCGAAACAGCTGTTGCCACTTTATGACAAGCCGATGATCTATTACCCGCTGTCGGTGCTGATGCTGGCCGGTATTCGCGACATTTGTGTGATCACCACTCCGCAGGATCAGGACCAGTTCAAGCTCACGCTGGGGGATGGTAGCCAGTGGGGGGTTAGCCTGACCTATGTGGTGCAGCCCAGCCCTGACGGTCTTGCGCAGGCCTATATTCTGGCCGAAAAATATCTGGCCGGCGCGCCTTCGGCGTTGGTTCTGGGGGACAACATCTTTTTTGGCCACGGCTTGCCCAAATTGCTGGCCGCGGCGGATGGGCATGCCGAGGGTGGGACTGTGTTCGGCTATCACGTGGCCGACCCTCAGCGCTATGGCGTGGTTGCTTTTGACTCGGATGGACGTGCGCGCGAGATTATCGAGAAGCCTTCGGTCCCTCCGTCGAATTATGCTGTTACCGGCCTTTACTTCCTGGATGGCTCGGCACCACAGCGCGCCCGACAGGTCAAACCCTCGCAGCGGGGTGAGTTGGAGATCACCGACTTGCTGCAGATGTATCTGGAAAAAGGTCAACTTAGGGTCGAAACCATGGGGCGGGGCTATGCCTGGCTGGATACGGGCACCCATGCCAGCCTGTTGGATGCAGGCAATTTTGTGCGCACTCTTGAAGAACGTCAGGGGTTGCAAACGGGATGCCCCGAAGAGATCGCCTGGCAACTGGGTTGGATCAGTGACGAGCAATTGCGCCAGCGGGCCGAGATGTTCGCGAAGAATGAGTATGGGACCTATCTGGACGGTTTGTTGGAATAACAGACCGGCTGAGAGAAGCGATCATTGGGCAGGGGTTCGCAAGCCTTTCTGAATAAAGGCAAAAAATGCACGCTAGGATTTGGGTGAAATGAATTAGAAGTGGTGAAAATTTTCTGGGTTAAATAGTTTGTTTGAACGATGTGTCGAAAAGACCGGACATTGATGGGCTTCGCGCGGTCGCCGTAGTTCCTGTTGTCCTGCACCATGCTGGTTTTACCGCGGTTCCGCGCGGGTTCGTCGGTGTGGAAATATTTTTCGTCATCTCTGGCTTTTTGAACACCAGAATTCTCACGCGGGAAAACCGGGACGGGCAATTTTCGCTGCTATCTTTTTACGAACGCAGGGCCAGGCGCATCCTGCCCGCACTTTTTATGGTGCTTGTCGCATGCCTGGCCGTCGGGTGGTTTCTTTTGTTGCCCAGCCAGTATGACGCGCTTGCCAGGTCTACGGCTGCAACGCTGCTTTTTGTGTCTAACGCCTGGTTTTGGGATACGGCTGGTGACTATTTCGGCAGGGGGGTCGAATTGGCGCCGCTGCTTCATACCTGGTCTTTGGCGGTCGAAGAACAGTACTATCTTGGATTTCCAATATTATTGTTGGTAATGGCGAAACAATCGCGCCACTTTTGTGTTGGTCTGATTGCGCTGATTTCGCTCATCTCTCTGAGGCTTTCGATACGGGCGACGACCGCTGCGCCGATTGCCAACTTCTATCTTACCCCTATGCGGGTTTGGGGACTGGGGCTGGGTGCGTTGTTGGCGATCGGTGCGTTTCCGGCACTCCGTCGCCCGCTGGCGGCTGAGGTAATCGGGCTGATTGGATTGGCCATGATCCTAGGCAGCATCGTTCTGATCTCGGACAACACGCCGTTCCCCGGGATGATGGCAGTGCCGCCCTGTGCAGGTGCTGCATTTTTGATCTGGGCGGGAATGAATAACACAACGTCTGTCGGCCGGTTGTTGGCCTCGCGCCCGATAGTATGGATTGGGCTCATTTCCTATTCGCTATACCTGTGGCATTGGCCGGTATTGGTCGCGGCCAGAGTGCAAAACGGCAGTGCGGATCTGCCCGCTTTGACGGCGATGATCTGTGTGTTTCTGCCTGTTCTGCTTGCGACGGCAAGCTTGTACCTGATCGAGCGGCCCTTTCGCATTCCGGCCAGCAAAGGGGGCTTTTCGCGAGCCAGTATTTTTACGGGTGCAGGCACGAGTGCCACGCTTATATTGGGGCTCGCCGTCATACTTGTTGTGAAAGAGGGCGTTCCAAGCAGGGTTCCGGCCGAGTTGGCAGCCAAAATGAACAAGTTCAAGGGATCCCATTGTCTGATGGATGTGTGCAGACGGTGGGAAGACGGTAAAGAACCCTGCAAAATAGGCGCATCCAATCAGGCCGACGCAGAACCCCGTGTCGTCGTTTTGGGGGGATTCCCATGCAGGGTCTTTGTTGCCCGGCATAGATTCCTGGCTGAAAGATAACAAAATACCGGGCGAAGCCTTTGTAAAGTTTGGCTGCCCTGCGCTGTTGGGGGTCCGCCGCGCCGACATGGCACCTGTTCATGGGTGCGACACTCATAACGATATGGTGGTGCGCCATATCGAACAACTGCCCGAATTGGACGCGGTTGTCGTGGCGTCGCGTTGGGCTTTGGCGACAGAAGGTGTTCGGGTTTCGGGCGAAGAGGGGAGAACAGCCGTTCTGGCGGCGACCGATGAGCGTCCCACAGGGGTTGAGGATAATCCAAAACACGTGGAATAGGGTCTGAAACGGCTGCTTCAACGGCTGGAAAGTCGGGGCATCGAGGTTCTTATCGTAGGGTCGATACCAGAGATCGGGTTCAACGTCCCCGATGCCATCGCAGGCAGCGCTGCGTTCGGGACTCAGCTGCGCGTGCCCCCGTCACGGGAAGAGTTTGATTTACGTAATTCCCGCTCTTACGCAATTCCGGCGGATGCTGGCCGGGAATTCGACGCGGCGCTTGCCGTCCGGCTGATATTTTATGCGATGAGTTCTGCCGTATTCATCTGGACGGTCGCCCCCCTTTACCGGGATGACGATCATCTAAGCGAGTTTGGAGCAAATTGGGTTATGCCGGCCTTGCTGGATCAGCATTTCCTGCGAAAATAGTGCATTCCGTCTGCACACTGGGGCATATCCGCAAGGCCGGGTTGCTCAACCCTTCAACAAACCGGGCTATGTTGTGAAAATGTCTGCAATCAAGAGACAGTCCATATCAAAATACACCAGCGACGGTACATTCGTTTCGACGCGTGGCATGGAAAGGGGGATAATCGGACAAGTTTCAGCGGGCGGCTGTGTCTGGCCCGTGCAAGGTCAGGATTGGTTTGGTGCCCGGAGATGCGCGCGTGATCGGAGAAGCTGACAAGAAGCCGCCATCCCCCGCGATTGGCCGCAGTGATTTGGCAATTCTTCTGTTCATTCTGCTGCTCGCTGCCGTTTTGAGAATTGTAGGGCTGAACTCACCGCTTTGGTATGATGAAATCTGGACTGTCGACACGCATGTTCGTCTGCCCTGGGGCGGCATGATGCGCGAATATTCCATGAACCATCATTATTTCTTCAGCATGAAGGCAAAGCTGTTTTCTCAGATATTCGGAGAGGAAGCCTGGGTCTACCGTTTCCCAGCCGTAGTGTTTGGCGTTGGCATCGTCGCCGCGATCTGGTGGCTGGCCAAAGAGGTCGCAAACACTTGGATCGGGCATGTCTCTGCTTTGCTCGTGGCCTTGTCCTACCATCAGGTCTGGTTTTCACAGAATGCGCGCGGATATACCGAGCTTGCTTTCTGGAGCGTGCTTGGCCTCATTCTGTTTTTGCGGGGCGTGCGCCGACCGTCGATGAAAACCTGGATCGCCTTTGGGCTGACCGCCGCCGCCGCTGTTTTTACGCACCTGACCGGTGCATTTTTCTTTGTTGCCCTGGGGTTCGTCTGGCTGATCTCACTGGTGACCGGGTTCGGTCGTGAGGCCCCCCTGACCCGTGAATGGGTGTTGCAGCCGCTGATCGGCGTCGCCCTTGCGCTGGTTCTGACCTTTTTGGCCTATTTGCCGATTTTACCCAGTGTTCTGAATACCATGGGTGAGATATCGGCGACGTCCTCTGTCGACAAGATGCAGGTCTATCAAAACCCGATCTGGACCATGTTCGAAGGTTTGCGAACTGCAATTGGTAATACCGGGCCATTGACAGTGATCGTGGCCGTGGCAGGGCTGGTGACCATAGCTTTTGGCGCATTGGGGACGCATACGAAACAGCCTCTGTTTTTTGTCGCCATTGCTATGCATATCGTCGTGACGCTGGTTATTCTCATGTCGCTGGATATGCGGATCTGGCCGAGGTTTTTCTTTGTCGATATCGGTCCGGTCATCGTTCTTGTCGTTGTCGGTTGCGGCTATGGTGCTGGTCTGGTGGCGCGGCTGTTCAGACGGCCTCAGATTTTGCGGCCGTTGTTTATCGCAGGTGTTCTGGTGATGGTTGCCGTGTCCCTGTTTCTGGTAAAGCGCAACTATGATGCTCCCAAACAGAATCTGGCCGGGGCTTTTGCCTTTGTCGAAGAAACGCGCGGCCCTTCAGAACGGGTTTATGCCATCAATCCCGGAGGTCCTGTTTTTGAAAGTCACTTTGATGCTGACTGGACAACAATTGGCGATGCCGAGGGCTATGCCGAGGCGATGGAACAGCCCGGGCCTGTGGCGCTGGTGGTTTTGTTTCCGAACCGGATGCTGCGCGTCATTCCAGGGCTGGGGACGGATATCGATAAGGAACTGGAGCTTGAACGCGCCTTTGCAGGTACGCTTGGGGACGGGCACGTTCTTATCTATCGGCGCAAGTGAAGTCGTCCTAGAAACAACTGATTGAGGGCGCAGGACCCTATCGGCGCGTTGGGTAACTATTGACGAGCGTGGACCCAGCATTAAGGCGGTCGACCTCGCTGCCCGGACGAACCCCGTACTCATGAAACCCATTGGCGGCACCGGTCGCATAATAGATGAACTCTCGGTCGTAATAGCCGGGGCTCGAAGGGGACTGATCCTGAACAATGACGTTGTTGAGTACGGCCCAATCCCTTTGGTTCTGATACCCGTTGATCCCGCTGACGACGTTTTGCTCGATTACGACAGAAGTCGAATATGAGATATTTATGCGCGGGATCGATACCTTGCCGCCTTTCGGTTGGCGGACCCGGATGATCGAGTTTTTGCGAATCGAAAGATTGTCGGCCCCATGAACCGAAATGCCGTGCATATGCGCGTTGTAGATCACGTTGTTTTCAATCAGCACGTTCTTGTGACGCAAAAGAGGGTCACTTGTATTCTTGCCGCTTTTGCCCATGAAAATCGTTTGGGTATAATCTCCGGCTCCGATGTCAAAGACGTTGTCCCGGATCACGATATTCGAACTGCCTCGGTTCGTTGTCCGCATCAGTTGGATCATGTCCCGGTGATCGCGGCTGTTGCCGCCGCGGAAAGTGTGAAACCTGTTGAGTTCGATCGTCAGGTTGTCAATTCCGCTTAGGGCCATTCCATCGGCCCGAATGTCATAGAACTGATTTCGGCTCAGCGTCAGATGTGTGGTTTTGAACGCAGTCAGCGCTTTCCACCATTTGCGAAACAGGCTGTTCGAGATGGTTATTTTAGAACTGCCCGTGATCTGCAAGCCAAGGCCGTGCCCTATGCCGGTGTTGTAATCCCCGTCGAATACGGAATTGGTGATGGTGATGTTGTGACCGTTAGCAATGCCGAAATGGTTGGTACGGTGCTTATCGCCCCGCTGAAAGGAATAGTCGAACATCAATCCATCCAGCATGAGATTGCCAGCATTTTTAAGGCGTAAACCTGTGAAACATGCCGGTGAACTGGGATCTGCAGACCGGATCGTGACAGGGGATTTGAAAGCCCTTTTGATGATCAAAGCGTCGTAATATCCCCCGGCCAACAGCAAGGTTTCCCCGCCGCTGGCACGATCGAGGGCTTGATTGAGGCCCTGGACGTTTTGGATAATCTGGCCGTCTTGCGGTTGTGATCCGCCCTTAAACCCAGAGCAAGCCAAATCCGCAAGCAATGGCGTTGCCAGAGATGCGAACACAAGAATGGACCAAAACAGGATGCCAACAGAGATATTTATACGTCTCATAGGAGTAACTCTTTATAATATTGGCAGTACAAGAAATAGTAGGCACATACGAAAGCCTTGTCTATCGCAGCCCTTTCACCAGTCAGAGCGCGTGTTAGAGCCGATAAAACGATCTGCCGGCGACAAAACCATCAAGCCCAACAGAGCGCGCAAATTTGTAAAGGTCGCTCGTCTTGTTGATAAAGCCCGAGCGTTTGAAGTTTAGCGACGTGTTGCACAAGACGCCGACGCCGCTGGTTGCCTTGAACTCGGTTAGCAGGTCATACAGCATCGCGTTCTGGTCTTTAGTCACGGTCTGCACCCGTGCCGACCCGTCCACATGGCTTACCGCCCTAAGGTTTGGGTTGGTCACTTGCTGAAAATGAAGCATGTGCGGCGAGGGTCCAGACCAGTCGAAATGGTTCGATACATCATCTTCTAGGCAAACGGGTGAAACTGGCGCAAGGCCCGCGCGACCTTTGATTCTGTTCACCCGGTCGCGTGTTTCGGCGGAAAAAGGCGCCGCCAGGATTGATCGGTTTCCAAGCGCCCGTGGACCAATTTCGCAATTTCCCATGACCCAGCCGATGACCATTCCGTCATGCAGCGCTTGTGCGACCTCTCTAAGATTCAATTCGCGGCTGGTGACGCCATGCATATCTACCCGGTCGTCATTGAAAGGCTGGCCTGCATACACCGTCCAGTCCAGTTTGGCCCGCCCAGTAAAATGACGCATGGCGTCAACTGCCGTACCGATTGCACTGCCCGAGTCATTGGTACATGGCGGGATGAAGACATCGCGGAACAGGCCGCTGTCCCGCCAACGCGTGTTCCATCGATAGTTCAGACCGCATTCTCCGGTAATCAGCAGCGGATAGTGCTTGGTCAGATTGACCTGTGCGAAATCGTGAAAGCGGGAAAACACCGCATCGGAATATCTCGCCGCAAGGTTGTGGAACCTGGGCGAGGTGACGCCGATGTTGTGGTAGGGCGAGTTTTTAAACGCTTCCTTGTTCAGGAAACCGGAATCCGCGCCGTTTTGTAAAAGTGCGTCAATCAAACCCTGTGCGTCGCCATCAATGACGTTTGCGTCGCCATGTGCGCTGGCTGATTGCAGTCTGCTGGAAAAATCCTTTCCCGGAGTAGTCCCCATTCCCGAAAAACTGGGATCAGCAAGCGCATAGAGAAAGGAAAATCGGCGCCCGGGCGCGGCCAGAACCCGCCCCATGTGATGTATCTTCAGATTGCGATCGATTTCATAGAAATCACCCAGCGCATCATCCCAGACCAGGACATAACAAGGCTCGCCCTGTTCGAAGGGTGACAGCCCATAAGCCGCCCAGATAAGCGAGCGTTCGTGCGAGGAAGAATAATAATCCAGCCTCTTCCCGAAAAAGTTCTTTGTTCCGACAATGGCCGTGCTTTCGTCGATGCCAAAGCTGCCGGCACCGGATATGGCGGTATGACTTTCCCCCGGCGTCGACCAACCGCTAAGCGCCAGAACGTCAGGAAGCTCGTTGAACCACAGCCCGGCGTCGAGGAGGGTATTCGGGTCAATTGGTGAGTTTCGGGGAAGGCTGTCTTTCTCGGCTTCATAGGAAAACATCAGATGCTGTTTTGGCGCGTCGACCCCTGCGACCGCCCCATCATGCCCGGATTTGAAGGAAAGAATTTTCATACCAGCACTCTAATCCAACCAGCCTTTCGTTGTCAGGTGATCAAGGACGGCCTGGGCGGCAACCTGATGTCCCTCTGGGGTCCAATGCGCATCGTCCAGAAAATAGACCAATGTTCCGTCAGCGGCGGCCTCCTGCAAGGCAGGCGTCAAATCCATATAGTCCATGCCGTTTTCACCGGCCCATGTCTTAAGGTCAGCGGCCAGTTCCAAGGACACCCAGTCCTGCGCGACGCTGTCATCGGGAAAGGCCAGAAAATCGCGATAGACATCTATTTTGATCGGAATATGCGCGATCAGTAACTTCCCGCCATTTCCCCGAACAAGGGCGTCCCCCTGCAACAACAGCTCTTTGAGATAGGGCAAGCGTGCCTCGACCCTGTCGGGAGGGGGATAGCCGAAATACATCGCCTTTGCCTCAGACCAGGCTGCATCAGGGAAATGACCAGACCGCGTGCGCGCATAATTTTCTCCTTGCAACGTACGCGTCGCCAGCGAACTCCACGAGGCCAGACTGGAAGACAGGCTGCTGAAAAATGACCTTTGGCTGAATCTGGCAGGCTCGGCCAAATGAGCCTTGCTTTTAACAAACTCTTCATGACTGATCGGAAAGTACGGCAGGTCGTTGCCTTCAAAAAGAAACCAGACCACGACCTTGGGCGAATAGTCAGCCAGATGATGCAGCATCGCGCTTAGCCCGTGATAAAGTGAGTAGTCGCTTTGAGCGATACTTATGACCGTATAGTTGGAACCTTGCATGATCTGTTCGGTGACGGTCACATCCTGACCAACTTTGTACCCTTCGATGAAGCTGTCACCGACAAGCAGCAGATCGGGGTTTTCAATTGGCGCGCTGTTGCGAAAGCCGTTCTGGTCATAGCTGTAGTCTGCCTCGTACAAGCGACCCGTGCGCGCGCCAAACATTAACACGGCGTCCCCCGGTCGTAACTCTGTGTATTGGTCGTTTTCGGGGCGGTGATAAAACCCGCCCGGTTCATAAACCCGATTATGAGGTCCTAAAAGGCTAACCCCTTTGGGGATAAAAACCTGCCGATAATCTATGAGGCCGGTTAGGGCGGGCAGTTCAATCAACAGGGCAACAAACCCAAAAGTCGCCACACTCAAGGCAACGTTCTGGATAATATCCCGGCGCCGGTCATTTTGGGTTGCCAACATGTATCCCAGCAGCGCCGCGATGCTGAGCAGGAGGTTGATGTAAAATCTCAGTTGGGGATACACAAAGAAGAAATTCTCGAAATGCTCGGCCGGTTGGCGCGTCGCCGCCCAGATATAAAGAACAAAACCAAGCAGGACGCACCCGAGCCAGAAACGGTTTTGCTGTAGATTCAAAAAGACCAGCCCCAACAGCGCAAGTACAAGCTGAACTCCAACTATTGCGTAGGTGAATAAATCGGATTCAATCTGCCCGTCCGATGTGGACAACGCTTGTACCGACCATTTGTTGAACGCCACACTTGCGACCATCAGGAAAATCCCGAGCAATTTCCGATAGTCGATTTTGGATCGTGCGAGCGTCATTTTGGTCTCATACATCGAATTCCAATTGGCACTATATTGATCGCGCCGCGAACAACGCGACGAGGGATATCTGCGCTAGTCCAGCTCAAACGCTTCTTTGTAATCCTGTTTCAGCGTCTGATCCTGATCAGGTTTACGCAGAATACAGCGGCCGATGACCAGCATGTCCAGCTCGGTGCCCATGAAGCAGCGGAACGCGTCCTCGGGTGTGCAGACGATCGGTTCCCCCCGGACATTGAAGGATGTGTTGACCACAACCGGGCAACCGGTGCGCTGTTTAAATTCCGTGATCAGCGCATGGTACAGGGGGTTGGTTTCGGCATGTACGGTCTGAACGCGGGCAGAATAGTCAACATGGGTCACCGCCGGAATTTCCGAACGCACAACGTTGAGCTTGTCGATACCGAAAAGCTGCGTTTCCTCTGTGCTCATCGTGCGGCGCAGTTTTTCCTGCACATCCGCAACCAGCAGCATGTATGGGCTGTCATAATCCAGCTCGAACCAGTCGCTGACATCTTCGCGCAGGACTGACGGGGCGAAGGGGCGAAAGCTCTCCCGGTATTTCACCTTGAGGTTCAGCGTCTTTTGCATCGAAGGGGATCGGGGGTCGCCAATTATGGAGCGTCCCCCAAGCGCGCGAGGCCCAAATTCCATCCGGCCCTGGAACCAGCCAAGCGCCTTGCCGTCGACCAAGGCTGTTGCTGCCTCGGCGATCATGTCTTCGGTTTCGAATGTCTCGAATTTTGCGCCAATGGCGGTCAGGCGCTGTTCGATGTCATCCTGTGCAAAGGCTGGGCCCAGATAGGAGCCTTGCATCCTGTCGGACGGGCTGCTGCTTGGACGATCGTTTTTTAGTTCTGTGTGCCAGGCGGCCAAAGCGGCCCCAACTGCGCCCCCGGCATCCCCAGCGGCAGGCTGCACCCAGATATCCTTGAACGCGCCGTCCCGCAGGATGTGACCGTTGGCGACGCAATTCAGCGCCACCCCTCCGGCCATGCACAGATTGTCGATGCCATATTCCTGCGCGGCAGAACGGGTCAGCCGCAGAACGATTTCTTCGGTGACGGCCTGTACCGAGGCCGCGATGTCCATGTGGAACTGGGTCAGCGGATCTTTTTCCGGTTGGCGCACCGGCTCACCAAACAGGTCCGCAAAACGCTGGTTCGTCATCGTCAGGCCAACGGCATAGTTGAAATACTGCATGTCCAGCCTGAAGGACCCGTCCTCCTTCAGGTCGACCAGATTCTCTAGAATGACATCCTTGAAGCGCGGGGTGCCATAGGGGGCCAGCCCCATGACCTTGTATTCACCACTGTTGACCTTGAAGCCCGTGTAATACGTGAACGCGGAATAAAGCAGGCCAATCGAATGCGGAAAATGGATTTCCTTTTCAATCTTCAGGTCCTTGCCGCGCCCGATTGCCAACGTCGTCGTTGCCCATTCGCCGACACCATCCAGCGTCAATACCACCGCCTCGTCAAAAGGAGAGGGAAAGAATGCACTGGCGGCGTGGCTGAAGTGGTGTTCACTGAACATCAGCTTGTCACCAGGCCGAAACTCGGGATCGTGTCCGCGCAGTTCCCGGCTCAGCAAGTCTTTTTGAAACAGCTTCTCGCGCAACCACACTGGCATGGCCATCCGAAAGGAGTTCAGCCCGCGCGGAGCATAAGAGACATAAGTTTCCAGTAGGCGTTCGAATTTTAGGAATGGCTTGTCATAAAAGGCGATGTGATCGACGTCACCAATGCCAAGGCCAGCTTCACCCAGAACATATTCGATCGCATGAAACGGATATCCCGCATCGTGCTTTTTGCGCGTAAAGCGCTCTTCCTGCGCTGCGGCGACCAAAGAGCCGTCAACGACAATGGCCGCAGCGCTGTCGTGATAAAACGCAGAGATTCCTAGAATTGCAGTCACGACCCGGTCCTAGAACAGCGTGTAAATGAACGGGGCGATGGCCGAACCCTGACTTAGAACGATCAACCCGCCAAAAAGAACCATCATGACAAGGATCGGAAGAAGCCAGAATTTCTTTCGAAACCTGAGAAATTGCCACATCTCCATCAGAAACGACATCCGATACTCCTAAAATTGATTTTTCATCGAACCCACGTTTTCCGTGCGCTCAATCCAATATGTGTTTGCGTCCTTGTTTAGTTTTTGTCTTAAAAGGTCCTTTCCTAAGGCACTCATGATCAGTCCGGTTGGTGTCACGGTCAGAAAATAGACCAACGCCATAACGATAGGCGCAACAATCGCGCCCAGCAGTAGGCCGAACTTAGTCCACAGCCGGTTTGCGCCCGACAACAACGAGGGGCGCAGCAAAGTGACCAGCACAAACGCGACCGCAATCGCCAGCGCCCAATACCGCAAGCCTCCGCTGTGGATCAGCGGCCATAGACTAATGATGGTGAATACGGCTGCAAAAACGAAACCAAAATTACGGTTGCTGCCACCCTGGACTTCGTGACGTGCCTCAATATCGATCATAACAAGATCATCTCATCGGATAACTTTAAGAACTCATACGCCGCCCTGCACAACCAGTCAGGGAAACCAACTTTGTTAATTTATACACTCAGGCTGTGCTGTTGTCGCAAATTTTTTTGGCAATTGGGCGCTATTCCCAAAATTCTGGGCGCGAGGACCGGTTTTGAGGTCGGTTTGCACGCGGAAATCGCGCGCAGTGTCGTAAATGCGGAAACAAACAGGATGAGATTCAAGGATTGGCCCGGTGCCGCCAGTAATGAGCATCTGGTTTGGCTGTGCGGCCAGACGGGCTCACCCGGCCGAGGTGCGAAACTCTCTATCTGTCTGCATCTGACGTCCAGCAGATCAACAATTGCGCTCAGCGGTGTCGCCTCGTCCTCTCATTGCCACTTTTCAGTATCGAAATGAAACTAAACGAGCGCGGGCAGGGAAACTCGCCGAGGGGTTGACGTTAGGGAACCCAGCAAGTGATCGCCGATGACTGGCACAGATACGCGAGGTCACGCCTGAATTACGGCATTTTGTTGACCATTGTTGCGACCCCGGAATCAATTCGTCAAACCCTAAGATGACCGCTAAGGGATGGGGAACAATTCCCGGTATCGAGTATCGAGTTCACTCGGAAATGAAGGCAATGAGGCAAAACTGTCTCAATACAGGCAACAGTTTCCAAACATAGCCATATTCTGGCCAACCTGTCGCCCTTGTGCGGCTGTTCCTTTTGTCCTGGGTGTGCGGGTTCTCGTGCGCTGCCACTCACAGCGCCTATGAAACAGAAGGTGAAACATGTCGACCACAATCACGGTAACCTCTGCGGCCGAGCTGAATCAGGCTTTGTCTCAGGCGAAAGGTGGGGAAACGATACTGCTTGCAGCAGGTGACTATGGAGCGCTGAACTTAAGCGCGAACTATGCATCGACTGTAACAATCAAGTCCGCGGATGCGAATGCACCCGCCACGATCACGAAGATGAACTTAAACAACGCGTCGAACATTACGTTCGAAGATCTGAATTTCGACTATAGCTTTAATGGGGAAGCAAAAAGCTATCGGCCGTTTTCGATCCAGAACAGTTCGAACATCACGATCGACAACTCCACGTTCTCGGGGGATGTGGCCACCGGAGTATCTGCGACAGCTGATGGGTACGGATGGGGTCAGGGCCTGTTTGTTTTTCGTAGCGACAACATCAACGTTACTAACAACGAGTTCCACGACTGGCTAAAAGGGATGTATGTGGGGATCAGCACGGATGTGACTGTCTCGGGTAACAACTTACATTCGATCAGTGAGGATGGGATGTTTTATGAAAACATCCAAGGCGCTGTGATCGAAGGCAACTATATTCACGACTTTGAACGTAATCCGAATTCTGGAGGTCATGGGGATTTCATCCAGTTTTCGAGGCTGACTGGTGTCAGTACCGACATCATCATTCGCGACAACGTCCTAGACATGGGTTCCGGGGATTGGGCGCAATCAATTTTCATGGGGAACGGAAAAGTAGTCCAACCCTACCAGAATGTTCTGATCGAAAATAACACGATCTACAACGGACACACACACGGAATTTCCGTGAGCGGAACAGACGGTTTGACGATTTCGAACAACACGGTTCTGGCGGTGCCTGGCGCGTTGTCTGGCGGGGTGTCAATTCCGAAGATTTCCGTAGCTGGAGGTTCGACCAATGTCACGATTGATCAGAACGTTGTTTCCCAGATCAGCGGCTACTCAGGCCAATCGGACTGGAATGTAACGGACAACGCTTTGGTCAAGACCCACCAATATGACAACGTGTTCACGTATCATGCGACTGGCGCGCAAAATGGGTACAACCAGTATGGCGTCATACCGGGTAGCATCGTTGACAACTTGAACGCGGGTTCGGATTTGGCTCAGCAGTATCCTTTCTCTTATGATACTTGGGTTGGAACCGCTACTACCGGCGGGACCACTCAGCCCGGTGGAGGAACAACCCAACCCGGCGGTGGAACAACGCAGCCTGGCGGTGGTACAACCCAGCCTGACAGCGGGACGACCCAACCTGACAGTGGTACAACCCAGCCCGGTAGTGGTACAACCCAGCCTGGCGGCGGGACCACCCAGCCTGACAGCGGAACAACCCAGCCTGATAGCGGGACGACCCAACCTGACAGTGGAACAACCCAGCCTGACAGTGGGACAACCCTGCCAGACAGCGGGACAACTCAGCCTGACAGCGGGAAGACCCAGCCGGATAGCGGGACGACTCAGCCTGACAGCGGGACGACTCGCCCTGACGGCGGTACAACTCAACCTGATAGCGGGACGACCCAGCCTGACAGTGGGACAACCCTGCCAGACAGCGGGACAACTCAGCCCGACAGCGGAGTCACGCAACCAGATTCAAGCCAATCGTCTCAGATGATGTTCGATGACTTTGTTCTCGATATTGGAGGTTTGCTGAATCAAGACGACATCGGACTGAAGGGTGACACGACCGTCGTGAATACTGGATCCGGGCCGGTTGTAGAATTCGATGGAAATGACGACTACATAAACTTGGGTCGACTCGAAGAATTCAGTGGTTCCAGTGAGCTTGGGTTTACGGTCGAATTCGCCCGGGACGAGGCCGATGGAAGCGCGCAACGCCTTGTTTGGAATCACCAAAAAATTGGCTTGATTCTCAAAGACGATGGGCTGGTCGTGAAAGTCGCCAATAATGACGCCAAATTCCACAAGGGCTTCAAAGCGAAAGACATTGGCCTGAACGATCTCGATAAGCATGAGATCACCGTTCTGGTGGATGAAGACGAGGACCGTTTGCAGGTTCTTGTTGATGATCAGGTGGTCATTGATGAAACCGGCGTGGACTTCGACTTTAGCGATGTAAACAACCGGAATTGGACGATTGGATCGCAATGGCGGGCCGATATCGATGGTGAGGTCAGCGCCTTTGCCATCGATGATGAGGTTGAGTTTGTCGATACCACTGTTTTCGACAACGCGCTGATTGCCTGACGCCGCTATATGTAGCCAGCAGGCAAAGTGAAACATCTTGGGCGGGGCGCAATATTGCGCCCCGTCGCTGTTTGCTACACCTGAATTTTCGCAGGACCTTTTCACATAACGCTATGTAAGTTCTGTATTCTGTTTATGATCGTGATTTATGATTTTGTCTGATCGCTATCGCTTCATTTTTATTCATGTTCCCAAATGCGCGGGAACATCGGTGCGAAACGCTGTCTTACCATTTCATGACGCCGACAGCCGGTTTCTGAAAGCTGTAGAGAACCATCCGAAACTGGGTGAGGTCGATTTCCGCCACTTGCCTTTGTCCTTGTTGCGAGACCTGGACCCCGAAGCGTTCAGCAAGCTTGGGACCTATGAAAGCTACGCGCTTTTGCGCGATCCGTTGCAACGGTTCCGGTCCGCCATGGCCCAACGTGCAAAGATGTATCTGGGCAAAGAATTCGCGCAGCTTGAGGATCGAGATATACACGACGAGATCGGCAAGGTTATTACCTATCTACAATCAGAACCTGCTGTGATTGCGCCGGAATATATCCATTTCACCCGGCAGTCGGGCTTCATTGAGGTCGACGGCAAACGGCTGGTCAGGAACCTATACCCTGTCGAAAGGATGGATTGTTTCGTTTCTGACCTGGCTCGCCATATCGGGACTGACGCACTGGAAATTGGCCATATCAACCAGACTACGGTGTTTCGTTACCAGGGGTTGAGCCACGTCATGTATGCGGGCAGCGCAGTTGCCAAGCGAGTATTGCCCGACCCGATACACGAGAAGCTGCGCGTTTCAGCCCGAAAAATACTAATGAAGCCAAGTGGTTCAGTCTTGCCTTCTGTTTTTGAGGAACCCGAAATACGTAATTTCGTGAAAGACTACTATGCGGCAGATTTTGCTTTGCACCAAAAAGCGCTCGAGGATGTTGCAGCATGACTAAACCCAACGCTGCTATGATTTAAACCGGGTGAAAGCCATTGCCTTTGTGATATTCATCAAAAAATTGATTTTTTTCTGCGATCTGTAGTGGGGATAACAGACAGGTTAGAGATGTTTCTGGTATCATAGGCGCAAAGTGGTGGTGAGTTTCATTGGTAGCATCGACAGGTACACGAGAGGCATTGCAGGCGACGGGTGACAATACCGGGCGCTCGTCCGGGTCGTTTGTCGTCCCATTGCTGTTTCTAAGCTTCATTTTACCGGTGTATTTTCAGCTCGCAGGGTTGCAACTCAGCGGTTATCGCATGGTTTTGTTGATTTTCTTTGTACCGGCAATGATCCGTTGGTTTGATGGGTCCGGAGGGTACTATGCGCCGGACTACCTGATTTTAGGATTTGCATTCTGGACAGTGTTGGCGATCGTGTTCCACCACGGGTTTTCGAGGTGGGAATATAACGGCATCGCATTTGTCGAGGCGACGGGTCCGTATTTCATAGCGCGCTGGTTGATACGAGATGAGTATGCATTCCGTGCCTTTGTGCGCTGGATGCTCATTGCGGTACTGCTCATGCTGCCGTTTAGCCTCAATCAGTTCATTTCGAACAACTCTGTGCTTCTCGATTTGTTCAGCAAGGTGGGTACCGTATATCCCATAATTCCACTCGAACCACGCCTGGGCTTTTTCCGGGCACAGGGCCCAATGCCGCACCCGATCCTTTATGGTGTGTTCTGTAGCGTGGCCTTTTCTTTGGTTTGGTATGTATTGGGAAATGACAGGGGTTTCACATACAAAGTTTCCAGGTCAGGAGGCGTTGTTCTTGCCACGTTTGTGTCTTTGTCAGCAGGGGCATGGCTGGCGATCGTGGTGCAGCTTGGTTTGATGACCTGGAAGAACGTATTCGCGTTTTTACAGAAAAAGTGGAACACGTTGCTGTATATGCTTGGCGGGCTGTACTTGTTCCTTGAAATTGCCGCGGACAGGCCTCCTGCCCAGCTGTTTGCAGCCTATCTGACGTTTAAGAAGTCAACGGCTTTCAACCGGATTAACATTTTTGTCTATGCGTCAGATGACGTCATTAGAAATCCAATATTCGGGCTTGGGTTCAATCCTTGGACACGCCCGCGATGGATGCTTGGAAGTGTTGATAATTTTTGGCTGGTCATCGCTTTGCGCTATGGGTTGCCTGCACTCATATTTTTGGTGGCTGCCATAATTGTGATCTATGTGATTTTAGGTCGAGCCCAATTGCCCAGCAGGTTGGAAAATTACCGACTGGGGTACCTTTTTTCTCTGACAGGGTTTTGCATTGCAGCCGTTACTGTGCATGTCTGGGATGCAACATTGTGTCTGTTGATGTTTTTGCTGGGCGCAGGTCTTTGGATGGTCAATGCCAAAGAAGAAAGCGATCAGCCACAATCTGAGGTGAAACAAAGCGGCAGGCGGCGAATAAGATATACGCGATTTGGGTCGGAAGACACGTGAATGGGCCAAAGTTGGCGGTGGCACGGGCGCGTGTTCGGTGAACGATGCAAGAGGGTTTAGACAAGTGTCAGTTCAGCAAAGTAAAATTACGACGGATGCCGGAATTGGCCGAAAGCCAAAGCGGTCGACACTGCAAAAGAAACTGACACAGGTTCCCATCTCGTTTCGCAAAAACTATGGGCTTTTGAAAAACCCTGAATTTTGGCGAATTCTGCCACTTTTAATGTCCAACAGGTGGCGCGCGCGCGCTGGCGAAAAAGATCAGCCCAAAATTTTTGTCGCGACGCACCACAAGGCCATGACCACCTATTTCAAAGCTGTTCTAAAGCTACTGGCTTTTGGGTTGGATGCGCGATTTGAGGAGCTTTCGAAACTGGCGCCTCAACCGGACACCAGGGTCTTTCTATCGGCCCATAGCCGGACGCCCTGGTCCGAAGTTGGTCCCTATCGGGGGATACATATCATGCGCGATCCGCGCGACATAATCGTATCCTCTTATCATTATCATCTGTGGACCAATGAGCTTTGGGCCCATATCCCGGACGAAAACGGGCAGACGTATCAGGAAAAGCTGCAGGCCGTGGACAAAACCGAAGGCCTGTTCATGACAATCCGTCATTTCATCTTTTTTAGCCGCGAAATTCTTGAGACCTGGGATTTGGATGATCCGAATATTCTTGAGGTGTCATATGACGATCTGATGGGGGATCAGCGTGATGCAGTCTATTCTGAGATGTTCAATTTCTTGGGGTTGCAGGGGCAAGAGCATGAATTGGGCGTCCGCTTGATGCGTCTGTTTGAGGCCGGAAAACGCAGCAAGGTCTCTGCCACGAAAACCAATGAGGGCGCGCATATCCGCAGCAGCCGCAGCGGGCAATGGAAAGACGAGTTAGAGCCCGAGCATGTGGCATATATTGAGCAGGAACTGGGACAGGTTCTGGAAAAATTCGGATATGCTCGAACCCCCGTTACAGGTTCGACGGGCGCTGTCTAAGGGTTTTCTATCGCAGGGGTAAAAGCTGTTTTCTGACCATGCTGACCGTGCGACGCATTCGTCTGCTGACAGGCATCCGACCTGCAAGGATCGCGTCAATCTCTGCCGGTGTCATATCCCCGCGCAGGGACGTGCGCGGGCGCAGAAAGGCGGTGTCGCTCATATATCCCGCATCGCTGGAAAATGCGGTTTTGTAGCCTGTGCGGCGCAGGGCACGCAGGACGCGGGCGTTGTATCTGCCAAAGGGTATTCCCGCCTTGGTCACCACCGCACCGCTCAGTTCTTGCAGCACTTCGCGTGAGCTGGTCAGCTCCTGCTCAAGCGCGGCTGTTCCTAACATATTCCACGCGACATGCGCGATCCCGTGGCTGCCAACACCCATTCTGGCAAACATCAGTGCTTTGACGTGATCGCGGGTCAGGGAGCCGGGCTTATCCAATCGTCCCGTCAAAACAAAGAACGTCGCGGTCAGCCCCCGCTGCTTTAGGGCGGGCAGGGCGATCTTATAATCCGAGAGGTTGCCGTCATCAAAAGTCAGGCAGTAAGTCGACGGGGTGGGGCTGTCTGCAACCCGGTCCAGTACGTCAAAAAACTGTCCCTCAGACAGCCAGTAGGGTGCCTCACCTTCTTCAAGGTCGCGGGCTGGGGTGCCTATGCCGTGGAAGTTGAGGCCAATCAAACGGGCCATGTCAGGATTTCAGCTTTCTGTGCAGAGTTTCAGCAAGATTGATTAGACCTGCGCCAAACCCATTTGGTTGAGCTTCAAAAGGACCAGCCGCAATGGAGTCCATGCCGCCAGTGCGGAGTTTGAAGCGGGTGACACTTGGATTGGCGTCCTGATCAATGCCGCCCAGATCAAACCATTTGAGTCCTTGGTTCCGGCAAAAAAGCATGGCCTGCCACATCAGATAATGCCCTGCATTAAGCCGCCGCCCTGCATCCGAAGTCGCCCCGAACAGATAAGTGGCGTTGTGGCGGGTATATCCGATCGTCATCGCGCCGAAATCCACGTTGTCTTTGCGTGCAATCAGTACGTCATGTTTGAAATCCGACCCCGACAGAGCGTAATAGAAATCCGGAGGGATGTCCGGCTGAAACCCTTTGGCGGCCTGCACTTGTTCGTAGAGCTTGGAAAAGCGCCCGAACAGGTTCTTTATCGGACCGGTTTCAAGTTCCATCCCCGCCTTGAGCGCATTGCGCAGAGGATTGCGCCATTTGCCGTGCAAAGCGCGCATCAAGGTGTCTTCATCCTGCTCACAATCGACGATCACCGTCCTGTAGTGAGACGCCCGATCGGTTGGCACAAAGCCAGCCCCAACAGCAACCTGATCCACCGACGGGACGTTGCGCGCCGATAACGCAGATAGTCGGAACCGCAGGATATGCCCGTTTTGCGCAGCATAAGCGCGCAGGGCGGCAAACACGGCTTCTAGTGCCTGTGGCGTGGTCTCGGGTTGCACCAGTGGACCAGCTGCGATCCAGACGATGCCACGCCCCAGACCCGGGACCAATTTCAGGCGCAGGCAGGCCGCAGCAACGGGCTGGCCTGACTGATCCGATATGGTAACAAACTGCGCCTCGGCCCCGATCCGCCGTGCCGCCGCTTGCGCATAGGTTAGGGTTTGCTCATAGGTCAGGTCGCGAAAGTCGGCACTGATCCGGGGCCAGTCTTCGGCAGCAACGGTTTGCAGTGTCAGAGACCCGGTCATAGTCGTGTCCGTATCCAGTTGGCCCAGAGCTTGCTGGGTTTCAGCCCCAACCGGGGCCGAATTTTCAGAAACCAGGCGCGGTAGTAAAACAGGTGCAGCGCATCCGCCCACCACAGCAAAACCCGCGCCCTCAGCCGCGCCGCAGGACGGTTCGCGGCCAGCACGATGTTATGGATCGGCACCAGCGTACCGCCGTAACTCAGTTTGTATTCGTATTCCCCGGCCCCGGCCTCGACCAGCCGGATACCATCCTCAATCAGCCTCTCAACCCGTTCGACCAGCCCCACACGCCCCAGCCCGACCTTTGCAAATTCAGGGTCTGTTTCACGGGCATTCAGCCACCAATAGGCCTTGTCGCCCAGGGTATAGCGCAGTTGGCTCGACAGCAGCCTGTCGCCTTGCCATTGCTCATCAATCATGGCCTGACCTTTGGGGGCCAGCCGGTGCAGCAGGTTGCGATAGAACCCGGCGGCTACGGACCAGTCCGAGAAATGCCCGCCTTTCCCAGCGGCCTGCCATTGCTTTGTGTGCAGTGCGATGAACCGGTCCATCATCGGATCGATCTTATCTGGGGTTAAGCTGGTGTTGTTTAAAGGCGCAATTTCAGTCAAGCGCTTGATATCCCGTCGAACCTCGCGCCGCCGACTTTTTGATAGCGTCTTCATGAACCCATCAAAGCTGTCGGGCAGGACCATCAAGGTGTGTCCGCGCGGGCTGTCGTCGCGCAAAAGCGACACGTCTTGCACATCCATGGAGCGGAGGATTTTCAGCGGTACCGACCGCTCTGACATCGGGGAAAGACTGATGGTGACGCAGTTCAGGTGCTGTGTCAGATGCGTGAAGGCGGCGCGCAGGGCGGCCTCTTCGTGACCGGCGACAATAGGCAAGGCCATGACCGCGAAATTGGGATCGACCCCGGCCAGCCGGGCGATGCGTACGGGAACCGGCCCGGCACAGATTGTTTCGATGCAAAAGGGCAAGGCGCCGATCAACTCTGTCCCGTCCCGCAGCATGAAACAAACCGGGCGGCGGCTGGTGGCAAAACTTTTGCCATAATGATCCCACCACGCGGCTTGCCAGTCGCTCAGGAAATAGATATCGGCGCCGGTTGCCGTGACCAGATCATCCCATTCCGCCCTTGCGGCAAGGGCTTGGGCCGGTGCCTGAAGGCATTCGAGCGCCTCATGGGATCTGGTGGAAACCGCATCCATCACGTGGCCGGTTCCTGCCCAAACAGATGATACCGGATCGCGGCCCCCGACAGCCGCAACCGGGCCGAGCGGTCGGGCGTGGCACGCACCAGACCCAGCAGGCCAAAGGCGGTGCCCCGCAGCAGCGCGCTGGTGACGAAGATACCGCGCGTTATCAGCTCTCCGCCCCGGCCATAGTGTTTTCGGGCGTAGATCGTCTTGCTCTTTTGCTTTTGCACATACATGCGGGATTTGATCTGAGCGGTGCTTTTTGATCCGCCCTCAAGATGCAGAATCCGGGCCTCAGGGGCGAAGACACAGCGCCAGCCGGCATCGCGAATGCGTCGGCACCAGTCGGCCTCTTCCGAATAGATGAAAAAGGCGTTGTCCAACAGCCCGACTTTTTCGAACACCGGGCGCGGCACCATCATGAACATGCCCGAAACCACATCCACGTCGCGCTGTGTGGTCCGGTCCCAACCGCCGTATTCGGGCCAGGGGAGCAGCCGTTTCAACCCAAACTCGATCACCGCCACGCTTAGCGGCCCGGGATCGGCAAAGCAGGTCAGCTGGATGGTTTCGGGGTCTTCGAACACCTGGCATCCAACGCACCCAACATCCGGATGCGCGTCGAGCCATCCGCTCATGACATCTATCGCATGGTCCAGGATGATCGTATCGGGATTGAGCAGCAAAAGCCTGTCGCCTTTGGCAATCTCCAACCCCTGATTGTTGGCCGCAGCAAAGCCGAGATTGCTGGTGTTGGCGATCAGTTTCACGTTGGGAAAATTTTCACTGACCATATCGGCCGAGCCATCGCCCGAGGCGTTATCCACCACAATGACTTCATGGGACAGGCGTGTCTGGTTTTCTATGGATTCAATACAATCACGCAAAATATCGCGCGTATTCCAGTTTACGATAACAATCGAAACAGCGCATCCCGTGCTTTCTGATTCAGTTAAAACACTCATGTAACTCTCGATTCCGAGGAAACACACATCGCAACAGGCGCTTAATTCCCCAATACACAGGCCAATGATCCGCATTTCTGCGCGCGAAACCACCGAGGCGGTGAATTATTTTTACATTTCGTGGCATATACCTTCTATATTTTTGAAAAGGATGGCGATTTTAACAGGTTTTGTATTTTTGGCTGACGGTTTGTAGTCGCGCCAGGAAAGTGAGTGGTTAATGGATATCGAATGTTACGATGACCTGACCGGTGAACAAATACATGAATGGCGTGAATTTGTGGCCAGCTGCCAGCATCAGCACCCCAGACAGGACCCTCGGTTTGCCGATGTCGAGCGTGCAATCGGCGGAACCGTGGTTTTCGCGATCGCGCGTCGACAGGGGGAAATTTGCGCCGTGGGCCTGTTCTCGCTGTACCGCAGCCGGATTCTGGTGGGCAGATATTCTGTTGCCTTAGCGCTGAGCGGGCCGATCTGCGACAATCCCGAGACGCTGACTGAATTTGTGGTCGCCGTGTCAGGTCACCCGCGTTTTGCAAAGGTCGATGCCATCAAGGTCACCCCCTATTGGCTGGATGATGACGCCGATCAGCTGCGTCAGAAATTTACGCAAGCCGGGTTGGAGATAACCGATCCAGCGCCCCATCGCGATACCGGGCTGATTGACCTCGACCGTTCTTTGGATGAGTTGCGCAGCTCGTTTTCAAGAAGTGCGCGCCGAAATCTGCGAAATATCGAGGCAACGGATGTCGAAATCCGTCACATCACGTCACCTGATCAGATCGCGATTTTTTTTGATTGCTTAAACGCGCTGGTGATCAAGCCCAACAGCCTGACCCCGGTCACACGCCCCGAATACGAAGCCGGGTTTCAAAATGTATATAACGACCCCGAGGCCGGAGTTCTGTTCACCGCTTATCACCAGGACACTTTCCTGGGTGGTTTTTTGTTGTACCGCAGTCGGAATACGGCCTTTGCCCGGCGTTTCGTTGCGGACCCAGCAGCGGCCAGCCTGATTGGTAATCTGCGCATTGCCCCGTTGCTTTGGCTCAGAGGAATGAAATGGGCGATGGAGCAGGGATGCACAAACTTGGATGTCGAAGGGTATCTGCCCGATATCGACCGCAGCCATCCCGATTTCAGCGTTCTGGAATACAAAACCTATTTCAAGCCACGCCCTGTCAGGCGTGTGGCAGAACACACATTGGTCACTCATCGTTTGTTCCACCAGGCGAATGTGGTTCCGTCACAGTTGAAACAGGTCGCACGGCGCGGTGTCAAGGCGGCGCAGGCCCTGACCAAATCGGGGTAGGGGCCACGGCACTGCAGGAGGTGTGACGCGTGTTTGGATTAGGGCAGAGAAAAAAGCTGATCCTTCTGCGCAGTGCGGCCAATCGCGGCGCTGGGGCTTTTCTGCATCAAGCTTGGGCAACCGTTGCAGATATCGGATTGCGCCGAAGAAACCTGGTGTTTCAGCTTGATGGGGATGACTTTCTGAAAAACCCGCCTGCGGATGATCCACCGCTTGAAGTTCGCAAGGTTTCAGGCTGGCAGGACCTGCCCGAGACCCTACGGCGGCGACTGGAATCCGGCGAGGAAAATCTGGAATGGGGCGACAAGAGCTGGTTCGACAAAGATCGCTGGCTATGGGCGGCCACCCTCGACGGAGAGGTCTGTTGCCTTGCCTGGATTTTGGGTCCTGATGAAGATGAACACTTTTTCTGCGCGGTGCCGTCAGATGCAGAGATACTTTTTCAGATCGTTGTCCTACCTGAATTCAGAGGGCGTAGCTTGCAGGTCAGGGTACATCGGACCATGATGGCCGAAAGGTTGCAGGCAGGTACGCGGCGCTTTTTTATTGCTTGTCACGAGTACAATTACACGTCACGGAGAAACATAGAAAAACTTGGCTTTAGGTTGATCGGATTTCACAATGAGTCGCGCTTTACGTCTCGCCAAAGCTGGCAACCGCTGACAAGATGACGCGGAACAGAATTGCCGACGCCGTTGCGAACATGCCCATAAGGGCAGGCAGTTTTTTGAAGCGGGATGCGCAGGGCGGTATTCCCGCACTGTTTGCGAACCGGCGGGTCTATTATGCATTTCAGACACGCGTCGCGATCCGCGCTGCGTGTGATGTGCTGGGGCTGCGGGACGGGGACGAAGTTCTGGCGCCGGCTTATAACTGCGGATCAGAAGTTGACCCGCTTGTGCAGGCCGGGCTGAAGGTGCGGCTTTATCCGGTCGGCAAAGACCTGCGCGCTGATCCAAGGCGGATCGAGCCGCTGATTACGGACCGGACGCGGGCAATATATGTCACGCATTATTTTGGAATTCTTCAGCCTGAACTGACCGCCCTGCGCGCGCTCTGCAACAGTTATGGGCTGCGGATGATTGAAGATTGTGCGCTGAGCCTTCTGAGCGGAGAAAGCCCGGCCGAAGGGCGCACCGGCGACATCTCGGTTTTTTGCTTTCACAAATTCGTACCGGTGCCGGAAGGGGGGGCGATGGTCGTGAATGCCCCGGATCTGACTGCAGCTTCGCCGTTTCCACGCCCGGCACCGGGAAAGAGAGTCGCGAAGATACTGGCGCGGTCTGCCTTGGTAAATGTGCTGGGAACTGCCCGGGCCCGAAACCTGAAACGCGCTCTGTCCAGCGGGTCTGGGAGGACTGAACCTGATCATGCAACAACCCACCAGTTGGACGACATTCCCGGGCATTATTATTTTGATTCAGACTTGCAGAGACGCCGTATCAGCGCCGTTGCATCCCGACAGCTTCGTTCTGTTTCGGTGTCTGATGCCATTTCCGCCCGACGAGCCAACTGGCACCGGTACCATAGATGTCTCGATAATTTACAGGGCGTGGAGCTATTGACGCCAGAGCTTGCGCCTGGAACCTGCCCGTTGGTCATGCCGCTTGTGGTGAACGGACGCGACCGGGTAGCGCGCGAATTGCAGGCGCGCGGCATCGGTGCCACGCCCTGGTGGGCTGGCTTCCATCGAAATTTGGACTGGACCGGTCAGGATGAGGCGATGGCGTTAAAGAACAATGTTCTGTCTTTGCCGTTGCACCAATATCTTTCAGAGGATCATATCGATCACATTGTATCTGCTCTGGAAGACGTACTTTCGAACTGAGGCGCGGGACACGTCGAATGTAAGGCGCAGTCCTTTGCAGGGCCTTAGTGCGCAGTGACGAGTCTGGATCTTATTTTGGCCACCAACTCCAATGTCATGCTTTCAACGCCTTTGGGTTTTCCGATTAGTTTCCAAAGCAGGAAATGCGTACCGATGTAGGTCAAGACCCCGACCAAAACCTTGATCGCAAATCGAAAGCGCAACAGTGGCAGGTCTTCCTCTGTTTCATAGGCCCAACCCACCGCGTCGCCGCTGCCAAAGGCGCTGCTGACGAACAGAACAACAAAAACCATCGCCAGAGTGGACACAAATGACCGCCAGGCAACAGTTACTGGTCCAAAAAACGTGCGGGTTCCATAACGTTTCGCAATCATCAGGGTTGTTAAGATTGTGACCAGGCTGGCAGTGCCTGCGGCGATCAGCGCGCCTGAGAAACCGAATTCCACCCCTTCGCGCATCAGCAGGCAGACGAACACCAAAAGAAACGTGTTCCGGATAAACAGTATCCTGGTAGAGCCTTCAATATAGGCGGCGGACCGCACGTTTTCGTGCAGCGTTTCAAGCGCCTTAAGCGGGGCCAGAATCCATATGACCTGTACGATGCCCAACCACTGCCAGCCGATCACGACAACGACGATATGATTGGCCACCAATGCCATCCCAAGGGAAACCGGCAACACGATCGCAAGAAGCAATTCGTTCAGCCGGTTAAACGCCTCATCCTGGCGGTCGGTGTTGCGCGAAATATCTGCAAGCCCGGGATAAAGCACACGTTGCAACGGGGCGAACAGCTGTGTTGTAACAAGTGTGCTTAGCCTATTCCCCAGCCGGAAAACACCTGCATCGGCCAGTCCCAGAGTCGCGCCGATGATAAGTTGTGGCATATTGTTCGAGAAGAACAACGAGACCTGAGCGCCCGTGGTCCAGACCGAAAAGGACAAACAGTCACGCCAGCGTGCCAATGACAATCGTATGGTCATGGGGGCCATGCTGAAGGTCCAGATACTGCGCGTTACTAACGCACAGACACTGGCGACGATAATTGACCAGAAATCACCCCAAAGCCACGCCAGACTGATTGCAATGATCGAATACACGATCCGGCTTATCGTTTCCTCGGCGGCGGCGAAGCTGAACCGCAGTTTCCGTTCAAAAAGGACGAAGCGGGGGCTTTTCAGAGCTATAATCAGGGAAAGGGCGCAAAGAATGGGTGCCAGTTGGATCAGTTCGGGTATTTCGAGCAGGGCAAGCAGAGGCTGGGTAACGTAGAAAAACAGTGCAGCAACTATGCCAAGGACTATCTGAAAGGTGAAAACGGTTTTGAGATGTTCCAGAGTGACATCGTCCAGTCGGATCAGAACTGTTGCGATCTGCCGCTGCATCATTTCCAAAAAGGCCGTCGCGACCAGGAAATAGGCGGCGATACCGAAATCTTTGGGTGCAAGCAGCCGGGCGGTTACGATCAGTGTGATCAATCCAAGCGCTTGCCGAAACAGGCTGGAGGCAAGCAATGTGGTTGCCCCCACCGCAAGAGCGGACGTGCGGGCAGACGTGCTTTTATCCACAAAAGGATCGGACGGCTGCTTCAAACTGTTAACTTCCCAAACTCATAACAAACGGCGCATATCTGCGTTAATGTTTCCATATTCGCGACCCATTGTGAGGTCCTGAGACGTGTGAGATCGCGATTCTGGTGTTCTGCCCAGACGACTGATAAGTGTCAGCATAGTGCTATTTTGTATGTGCCTCGCAACGGTTTTGTCTTATTTGCCAGATGATACTCGTATCTCGTACCCGTACGTTGAATTCTGTTTCAAAGTATATTCTCAATTGGTGTCATGAATTGGACACCAAATGCAGAAAGAAGCCAAGCACGACGGTTTGCATGTCATTTGTCGCGGCAGGATAGATAATTGGGTGCTGAGTTTTAGAGCGGTATTGCGGTATGAAAATTGCAATTTTCGGGCTGGGATATGTGGGTTTCACGGCGGCGTGCTGTTTGACCCGCGAAGGGCACGCGGTGATCGGCATCGACGTGAACGCCGATAAGGTTGCTGAAATCAACGCTGGTCAGCCCCCGATCAAAGAACCCAAAGTGGCCGAACTGCTGACCGAAGCGCTTAGCAAGAACCTGATACGTGCGGTGGTGGAAACACCGGATCTGTCTGATGTAGATCTGGCCATTGTCTGTGTCGGCACCCCCAGCGCGACCGATGGGTCGCATAACATGGATTTTGTGGCCGAGGTGACGCGCCAGATTGCCGAGACCGTGTCGCCCGATCGGGCGCGGCCGCTGACGGTGACGTATCGTTCCACCTTTCGGCCCGGCACAGTGCGCCAATTGATCGAGCCGATCTTTCGGAACTCTCTTGGGGAGCAGACGGGACAGGCCGTTGAAATCATCTACAACCCGGAATTCCTGCGCGAAGTGTCGGCGGTAGATGATTACTTCAACCCGCCCAAGATCGTCGTCGGCACAGCGGACGGAAACCGTTCCGACGTGATGGACGCCCTGCACGAAAATCTGGACGCCCCTGTGTTCTACACCGCCTTTGAAGAGGCCGAGATCACCAAGTTTGTCGACAATACCTGGCACGCGACCAAGGTGGCGTTCGCCAATGAGATCGGCCGCATCTGTCACCGGATGGGCGTGTCGGCGAAAACCATGCACGAGATTTTCGTCTCGGACACCAAACTCAATATCTCGCCTTATTACACCCGTCCCGGGGGTGCGTTCGGGGGGTCTTGCCTACCCAAAGATGTCCGCGCGTTGCAACACATCGCAGGTGAGGTGGGTGCGCATACGCATCTGATCGACAGCCTGTTGCAGACCAATCAGGCGCACAAGACCTATCAGGCGCAGGACATCATGGCCCGGTTGCCCGAAGGGGGCAGGGTGCTGATGGCGGGGCTGGCCTTCAAGGCCGGAACCGATGATTTGCGCGAAAGTCCCAATGTCGATATCGCCCGGCGGCTGCTGGACGCAGGCTATCAACTGTCGATCTATGATCCGGCCATCGAACCTGCTGATCTGCGGGGACAGAACCTGGGCTATGCCTTCACCCATTTGCCCAATGTGGGCAGCCTGCTGGTGAACCGAGCCACGGCCGAGGCCGGGCCCTGGGATCTGGTGATTGGATCGAACCGGATTATCAATGATCTGAACCTTGGCGACACAGAGGTGGTGCGGACCTATGAATATGACTAGCCCGCCGCCTGCCGTTCAACCGATCTCGTTTGAGGAACTGCGCCAGACCCAACCCCTGAAGGGGTTGAAAGTTCTGATCGTGGTCGAAAACCTGCCCGTGCCTTTCGACCGCCGGGTCTGGATGGAGGCGCGCACGCTGGCTGCCGCCGGCGCGCTGGTGTCGGTCATCTGCCCCACCGGCAAAGGCCATGAGGAACGCGTTTGGGAAGACGGGGGGATCAAGGTCTATCGCCACCCTCTGCCTTTGGATGCCAGCGGGGCGTTGGGATATCTGCTGGAATACGGCGCGGCGCTGTTCTGGGAAAGCTGGCTGGCGCTGAAGATCAAGTTCACCCGCGGTTTTCACGTCATCCATGGCTGCAACCCGCCTGACTTGATCTTTCTGGTGGCGTTGCCGTTCAAGTTGTTTGGTGTGCGCTATCTGTTCGATCACCACGACATCAACCCCGAGCTCTATGAGGCCAAATTCAACAAGCGTGGCTTCTTGTGGAAGCTGATGAAGACGTTCGAGCGTCTGACTTTCGCCTCGGCGCGGGTGTCGATTGCGACCAATGAAAGCTATCGCAAGATCGCCATCGAACGCGGCGGCATGGCGCCTGAAAATGTCTTTGTCGTCCGCTCAGGCCCGGACCTAAGCCGCCTGCAGCACCTGCCCCCGAACCCCGACTGGCGCAATGGGCGGAAATTTATGGTGGGCTATGTTGGCGTCATGGGTGATCAGGAAGGCATCGACCTGCTGCTGGAGTCGGTGGCGCATCTGTTGCAGGTCCAGAGGCGCGACGATATCCAGTTCTGTTTGGTTGGCGGCGGCCCCAGCCTGGATAAGCTACGACAGCAATGCACCGATATGGGGCTGTCGGACTATGTTACCTTCACCGGCCGTGCGCCGGATCATGATCTGTTCGAGGTGCTGTCGAGCGCGGATGTCTGCGTGAACCCGGACCGGGTGAACGAGATGAATGACAAATCCACCATGAACAAGATCCTCGAATACATGGCGTTCGAGAAACCCATCGTTCAGTTCGATGTGACGGAGGGGCGCTTTTCCGCGCAGGAGGCGTCTTTATACGCGAAAGCCAACGATCCAGTGGATATGGCGGACAAGATCACGGAATTGCTGGCGGATGATGAACGCCGCGCCACCATGGGCCGGTTTGGCCGTGCGCGGGTTGAGGCGGAAATGGCCTGGCCACATCAGGTACCCTCTCTGATCGCGGCGTATCAGCGGATTTGGAAAGGGTAGGGGCCGCCCTGACCGTTTAGCGAATTTCAGGAAACAGTTCTGGAAAGAGAAGGCATGCAAACAAGTGAATCCAGGCACTTTGCTTGACGTATTTCCAATTCATGTCATAGTTTTTCTCCCTTTTCGGCAAATGGAATGTTGTATTGCTATATTCTATTCAAGCGCTCAGGGCGATTGCCGCTTCTGCCGTTGCATTGCGACACAGTATGTATTTTGTTGATGCTTCAAGTACCGCCGCTTTTCCGGTAAGCAACTACATTTCAGGTTTGGGCTCTGCCGGTGTTCATATCTTTTTTGTCGTCAGCGGCTTCATCATGATGTGGACCAATCAAGACGGCAGTAGCAATTGGCGGTCATTTCTAAGAAAACGCTTTTCGCGCATCTACCCATCATACTGGTTAATTGCGGCGCTGAGTATTCCAGCAGCCCTCTATCTGGGTGCGCAACTGCCTGATACTGCAGAAAAATGGTTTGGGGCCTTTTTCTTGCTGCCAGAAGGTGCGAGCTCATTGATCTTTGTGGGTTGGACACTGGCATATGAGGTTTACTTTTACCTGCTGTTTGCTTTGGCACTGGCACTGGGTCTGCCCGCGTTTTACCGGGTTCTGTGGCTGACCGTGTTTTTTGTAGCCAGCATCTTTGTGGGCGTTTTCTTGCTCCCTCCCAGCTTGGGTTTCATGGGGCTTCCCAAATTGGCCACCAGTGTTCTGCTTCTTGAATTCGCGGCCGGGGCCTGGATCGGGTGGATGGCAACGCGTGGGTTCAAAGTGACCACCGGCGGAGCCAGTGCCATGATCCTGATAGCGGTGGCTGGGTTCGGCCTAAGCCTTTGGCTGGGTTACAAACAATATCCGTCGGTCATTTTGTGGGGTATCCCAAGTATTTTGCTGGTCATTGGATGCGTTTCGTTGGAGGCGCGTGGCGTTGGTCAGCGATTTTTTAAATGGCTCAGCCCGCTCGGGGATTCCTCTTACGCGCTGTACCTCATACACGCGATTCTCATCCCGCTGCTTCTTGCGTTTATCCCGCAACTGGATCACTTGGGACTCTTCGCATTTCTTACACTCTCGTTTGTGATTTTTTTGATTAATATATTAATTTCACATCTTTATTTCCTCTATGTAGAGCGACGACTGGTGCGGATGTCTAATCAGCTGCTCGCCGAAAAAACGAGAGCAAGGCGCAGGTCTCAATAGCAAAATAGATAGGTACTATTTCCGCGTCAGAAGATCTTTTGGGCTGCTATGCGTTGATATAGCGTCCATGGCTCAGCAGCGGCCAATATCCTGAACCCATCGACCTGTTGCTGACTTGAATTCATCGCACAGATCACGACAGTATCAGCCTTTGCTTGGGACAATACGGTCAAAGCTGAAGTCACCGTGTGATCGGCATCTTTGCTGATCTGCCGGGTTGCAGTCTGTAGATCGCTCAAGGGCCCGGCCAGCCGAAGGGGTGTTGTGTGGGATCGGCAAATGACGGAACAGCGGTTTCGTTGAACATCATAAGAAAGGACAACGGGATGCAACTGGGCCGGAAGACATAGGGATTGCTGGTATCTTCCAAATAAGCACCTGCCCCCAGGCTGAGCTTGTCGAGAAACGCCGCGTAGTTCTTGCCATCCTGATACCATCCGATGGTCAGCGCCAGATATCGAGCCAGCAACAACCCGGCGAGCGTTCCGATTGCGGTTTGCCGGTTCATTGCGGGCGCCGCCTCGGTCTACATATATTCAAAGGTGGTGCGAAACTTCCGACATACCCGTCACGGGGCAGCGGTTTGACCGCCTTCCAACCCGAAGCGCTGCATCACTCTTCGCCATGCACAATCAGATGCGATCAGAAGTGACAGCCGCAGAGAATCGAGCCCAGATTGAAACAATGGGCTGATTGGTAAGTGTTCGAGTTGAATGCGGATCAGGGTTTAAGAGTAAACCGCCGCCCAAGGGTCAAAAAGGCCGAGCTTGAACTTCCGGTAAAGCCGCTCCGCTCATCCCTTTCGTATTGATACCCAATGTTCATCGCCCAATCCCTTGTGATTGCGCGGCTATAAGAGGCGCTGAACGTCCCCCGGGTACGTGGGTTGGATGAGGTTGAGCCTTCTGTTTCCTGATCAACGACGTCGACGCTGAACGACAGGGCCGAGATGGGATTGATGAAATAGTCATAAGTCAGAAAGGCCAATGTCTGGCGTGTTTCCTGGCTGTCGGTACTGGTGCCAACCCGGCGTTGGATTGTCGCTCCGATCCGTGAACTGGGCAAGCGGTACGAATAGTTGATCTGACCGATCGGAGTTATCTCGTCAAATGGTCCACGGGTAAAACCGACATCCACACTCAGCGTCCCGTTGGTCCGCTGGAAGAAACGTCCGGCAGTTGCGTTTAGCCTGGAACCGTTTACTCCGAATATTTGATTGATCCGTACATCGGCGTTTCCGTCTGACAGAGCTTTGTCCCAAGTAAAATTCCAGACGAAGTCTTCGGTGACGTTGTTCGTATTTGTCGCGCGTTGCGTATCGTCGACCTGACTGTAACCAACATCTAACGATACTGATGTGGTGGAAGAGAGGGTATAGGCTCCACCCGCTGAAACGGTTGTGGTCTGCGTTTCTGTTCGCGCGTTGTCTTCCGCCTTAAAATCTTCGTAATTGACGCTCAGATTTCCATCTAAAACCGGAGAAATCCTGAACAGCAGGGCTGCACCGAAAATATCTGAGCTATTCTCGATCAGGCCCGGGTCGAACGCGTCCTTATAGCGGCGTTCCCGGTGGCTGTAGTCGAACTGGAATCCCACGGGGGCGTTCAAACCCACAGCCCAGTTCAGATTCGCACGGGTGCTGATCTGATCTCCGGCGGTGCCGATCACGTCGGCAGAATCGATGATACCGTCCAGATTGGTGTCTGTCAGAGACCGGTTAAAGGCCAAATCCCGTTCGGCATAATCCAGGAGCACGTTAAGGTTGCTGTTCAAGCGGGAGCGGTCATACAACAATCTTGCGGTTGGATCGGAAAATGACGATTCAGTCCCAATGATCGGTTCGTTGGCAATCCGGTATAGACCCGACAAATCGATAGCCAAAGTGGAATCGTTTGCCTGCTTAAGGATGTTCAGGGCAAGTGTGTTTTCCCACCAGGTCGTTGACCCAAGCGATGGGTCCGTCAGTCTTAGATTGTTGTCATGCCGCAGCGAGGACAGATAATCCAGCGTAATTGTTAAGTCGGTCCCAGTAGCGCCCGTTTGGGTAATCGTAGGTGTACCAACCTGTCGGGCTGGGTTCTGCAGGGCCTGCTGTGTAATCAGCTGTTGGCTGGGCGTTTGTTGAACAACTGTTGATTGGATGGTCGTCTGCTGCGGCGCTGTCTGCGCTGCAGCAGTTGTCTGTACCGTCGTTTGCTGTATCGGCGGTGGTGGAAGTGGGTTTTGTTGACCGACCGCTGGCGTCAATGATGCACCAAAAGCTACCCCGCACCCCAGCGTAGCGGTCAGCTTGTTCCTAAATTTTCCCACCTGTATCAGCCCCTATTCGAACAAGCGGCGTGCTGGAACAACAACAACGTCTCCGGGTTTGAGCAAAGTATTCCCCTGGATGCCACCGCCCGAGCCTTTATAGTTGTAGGTATATCTGTTCATCACGCCTGTTTTAGTGTCGGGCCGACGCAATTCGATGCGTTTTCTGGCCGCGAAATTGGTCAAGCCGCCAGCCTGAGCCAAAATCTGAAGAATGGTTGTACCCTCTGTTGCAATATGTTTCCCGGGTGCATTGACCTCACCCATTATGAAAACGTCGATCGTCGGCCCAGTTGGGACCAGCGCGCCCTGCAATGGAGGCGGTGCCAGCGATGCCACCGAGATAAATACGGTCGGCGGCGTGTTAAAGTTAGAAGACAGCGCCGACGAGAGAGACGAGCTTAGCCCATTGGTGGATTGCCCGGCTGCGCGAAGCGAGCCAACAAGTGGGAAGTTAATGGAGCCGTCCGGCAGAACCAAAATGGTTCGGTTCAACGTGGGATCTTCCAGTACTTCGACCTGAAGCGCATCACCTGGTTGGATTTGATACGAGCCTTGCGCCCACGATGCTGATGCCGCGACCATGGCGAAGACTAGAGTAATCAATGCTCTAATAACTGTTCGCATATGAAAATCTTTCACTTTTCCCTCCCTTTTTACCTTTACGTTATTTGCAAAACAATCTGTCGGGTATTTGATAGGGGCATAGTGCGGCAGAAATGCAGCGCTTCCGCCCCTGCGTTATTGTCCAGCGATATTTGCTGCGTTCAATTGCTTTATTTCATCCTCCAGCGTTGGAAATATATCTAATGAAACCCCGGTTTCTTGTGCGGCCCTAAAGGCACGCAACGCGTCTTGTGGCCGGTCAATTGCGGCATAAGTCTTGCCCAGATGGTAAAGTACCAAGGGTTGATCTGGCAAAGCTCTGGCTGCTGGTTCAAGGTATATGAGCGCCTCTTGATAGCGGCCCAGTTGATAGGCAACCCAGCCATAGGTATCCTGAAATTCGGGTATTCTTGTCCCGAGCAGCCGTCGCGCCAGATGCGCCGCTTGTTGCAGGCTTTCGTCGTCATTGCGGTGACTCGTCAGCAGGCTTGCCAATTTGTTGGCCACGATCTGAGACTGGTTGCTGAGAGGGTACAGCTTTTCATAAACCGCAATCGCCAGGTCCAGTTCCCCAGCCCGTTCATGTTCTTTCGCTCGCAGCAACAACAGATCCGGGTTCTGTGGCGCAGATGCCAATGCTTCATTCAATATGGCTTGGGCCTGTTCAGGCTGAGTTTGAAGTGCAATCAGGCTGACCCAGACACTGGCTGCATCCGGGTGATCTTTGAGGATCGCGCGGTGGAGTTGCCGGGCTTCGTCAAGCTTGTTTTCTCCGGCCAGAACGCGAGCTTTCATAAAGCGCAGGTACAGCGATCCGGGGTTTTCTACCAGCAATTCATCAAGGCGGTTGGTGGCGCCGATCACGTCGCCCTGTATTAACATCGTGCGAATGAGTGCAATGTCTGCTGAAAAGCCAAATTCAGGATCATTTGCCAATTCGTTTAGAAAAGCCGCCAGCTCATCCATGCGATGCTGAGTCGACAGCATTTGCGCTCTGAGGTCGTCTAACCTTTGACGTACGGCGGGGTCGTCCAGATTGAGAAGTGTGTTCACTACCACTTCGAGCCGTTCCCAGTTTTGCAGTTTGAAATACACACTGGCCAGAGCCAGCAATAATTCTGAGTTCTCGGGGGTATGGTAAAGAGCGTCGATCAATACGCGTTCTGCAACTTTTAGGTTTTTCTCCTCAATCAAGTGCCAGGCATAGTTCAGAGTTTCTTCCGGTGCGTTCCGGGACACTTCCGTCGCAAGTGCCAGCATTTTACCCATCAGTTCCCGATCATCGTTGCGCTCATGCGCGCGGGCCATCAAGGTCATAAGTTGCGAATCCCGAGGCGTGACATCCAGCGTTTTGCGCAACAGCACGATTGTGTCGTTGATTTTATCTTCTTCTATCAACCACGCTGCCTTCAATTTTACAGCTTCAGTGTGTGTTGGGTCTTCGACAAGGGCGCGCTCAATCAAAGCTCGGCCTTCCTTGGTCTCGCCGACATCCAATAGCATCCGGGCGAACTCCACTTCGCTGTTGCGGGTTTGCGTGGTCCGCTTTGCATTCGCAAGCAACTCCCGCATCTCGCCAAGTGCGGTTTGCGTGTCCCCGATCTGGAATTTCAGCACTGCCCGCATGGTTTTGAATCGCGGCGTATCGATTGTGTCCAAAGTAATGATCTGATCCAGCTCGGCAATTGCCACGTCAGGGCCGCGGTACTCTGCCAGAAACGCGATGAGTTTTTGCGTCGAAAGGGGGTCCTGCGCCTCCTGCTTTGTTTGTTCACGCAGAAAGCCTTCGGCGGCATCCAGTTTCTTTTGGCTGATATAATGTTCGAAAAGACTTTGCTGAATGCTTGTGTCCTCGGGGAAGACTTGCTGCATCTGCATCAGCTGTTTTTCGATTTCCTCGGGCTTTTGTAGTTCCTGCAACGCGCCGAGCCGTATGGCATGCAACTTGGCCTGCTGTGGCGCAAAGCTTAGGGCAATATCGGTTTCGCTTAACACAGTTTCCCAATCCTGAGAGCGGACCAGATCGTCGATGACGATCTGTCGAGCGGATAACAGGTCGGGGCGGTCCTTGAGGATGTCATGGGCGATGGCGACGGTGAGTTCTGCCTCGGCTGTTTTCTTGGTGTTGACGGCCTCGGTATAGGTCAGCGAGTTGTTGAGGGATTTGATCTCGATGTCATCGGGGGCAAGTTCCTTTGCAACCCCGGCATAGCGGCGCAGATCTTCCCAGTTCTCGGTTTCCAAAGCCATCTCAGCCAACGCGCGATGTCCTTCGAGGTTGTCCGGGTATTGCTCGACCAGTAACAGAAACTGGCTGTAAGCGATCGAGGTATTGCCGCGTTCACGTTCCAGCCGGGCAAAGATCAGGCGGGCTTCTTTGTGTTTGCTATTCAGTTTAAAGACGTTTTTGAATTCGTTCAGCGCGCTCTCGACATCATCCTTTTCAAGGAAGGCTAGACCAGCCTGAAAGTGTGCCTCGGCCCGTTCTTCGGCCGTGTCACATGCGCTCAGCATCAGAGCCACGGCCAAAAGTACAGCCGCCAATCTGTTGCCAAAGGATAAAAAGGTTACACGCAACGCTGTACTCCCGCAGAATCTACGAAAGGTACCCACCGTGTGGCGTGCCCTGCCTCAGCAGCCAGTGCCGCGCAAAACAACGGAAACCGTCCTGATCAGGATGGAGAGATCAGTGCCGAACGACATACTCTTCCAATACTCAGTATCATGAAATGCACGCTCGGCAAAAGTAGACTGGTTGCGTTTGGAAACCTGCCACGGCCCAGAGATGCCCGGTCGCATGGAATTGTAGAAATCGCCGGGATACAGTTTTTGCTGGTTTACCATCATAGGGCGAGGGCCGACCATGGACATCTCGCCTGTGAAAACGTTCCAGAACTGCGGTAGTTCATCCATCGAGGATTTGCGCAGAAACGAACCGAACTTGATGATGCGCGGATCATTGAGGAGCTTTTGATTGCGATCCCACTCTTCCCGTGCGCCTGGGTTGTTTTCCAGATGCTTTTTGAGAACTGTCTCGGCGTCATGCACCATGGTGCGCAGCTTAAGCATTTTGAAAATCTTGCCGTCTTTGCCGACCCGTTCCTGCCGATAAAAAGGCGTCACACCCTGGCAGGCCAGAAATACGGCCAAGATCAAAACCATGGGCACAACAAACGGCGCTGCAAGCAGCACAAAGACGATATCAAAGGTGCGTTTTCCTACACTTCTGTAAATCCCCGGGTAGGTCGCCAGGGCAGGTGCAACAGAAATATTAGAGTAGCCAGTATCGGCTACGTCCTTCGAATGACTTGTCACTATTTAAACCCCCAGCACAAACAAAAAACCAAGAACCACTTACCCAACTCAGAATCTGACTACGCTCAACCTCGTCACGTATTAAAGAAATATTGTTTTATTATGTTTCAGAGCATTGCCGTTTACATACACGATACCAGCTTGCTCTACCACGATACCAGCTTGCTCTACTCGCAAAGGTTAACAAATTCTGGTCATCTTGCAAAACATTAATCCTTATAGCTTTGTGCGTGGAACCTGAAAAGAGGGGGTATTTCAGCACAGTTTGCAGTTTGGACGTGCCAGAACTGATCAGGGGCATTGTGAAAACTGTACCCAATACTGCAACAATTTATGCAAAAATTGGTTTTTGGTGCCCAATCTTGTATTGTAGGGCGGCGCGGAAATTTTCTTTGCATGGCAATTCTTTGGTCTCTTTGCCGCTTTTCTGCACAGTCTTCTCAAGTGTTTGATGGGCATTGCGACAGATTCCACCTGGGATTGAGGTGAGCGAGCGCCAAATCCCCAAGTGTGAAATTTAGTGCTGATTGCTATTGTGATTTTGTGGCAGAGTAGTCCCCAACTGCATTTGATTTATGTAATATGTATATCGTGTAAGAGGTTTCTGGTGGTTCAGGGTATGAGTGTGGGTAATCTCCGGGGGGCCAGTACGAGGTTTGACAAGGCGGAAGGCAACCGTGGTGCAATGGCGTCCAGTAACGGGTTTTATTTAGAATTCTTCGGGCTGGATCGGCGCCCCTTCACGCTGCTTCCGGACCCTGGGTTTATGTATTGGTCACCGCTGCACAAACGCGGTTATTCGGTCCTGCAGTTCGGGATCATGAGCTGCGCGCCGATCACGCTGCTGACCGGTGAGATCGGAGCCGGAAAGACGACCCTGGTTCAGCAACTTCTGAGTGAAATGGAACAGCAGATCACCGTCGGGCTGATCTCGAACGCACAGGGAGGAAGAGGAGAGCTGCTGCAATGGGTGCTGCATGCGCTGGGTTTGCCGATTAATAAGGATGCAACCTACGTGCAGCTGTTCCGGGCGCTGCAGGATTTTCTGGTTTCGGAATATGCCGCAGGGCGGCGAGTAGCTCTGATATTCGACGAAGCGCAGAACCTGACGGTCGAAGGGCTTGAAGAAATCCGGATGCTGACCAACATCAATGCTAACACGGATGAGTTGATCCAGCTTGTTCTGGTCGGACAGCCCGAATTACGTGATTTGGTTCTGAACCCGAAAATGCGCCAGTTGACGCAAAGGGTGGCTGCAAGTTTCCATCTGGAGCGGATGGATGAAGCTTCGGTTGAAGCCTACATCCGGCACAGGATGAAGACGGCCGGTGGCTCAGGCGAGGAGTTCACGGGTGACGCCTGCGCGCTGATTTTTCAGCAGACCCGCGGCGTTCCGCGCTTGGTGAACCAGTTTTGCGATTTCGCCCTGATGTACGCTTGGACCAACGAAGTTGAAAAAGTTGACGAAGATGTTGTCAATCAAGTGGTCGAAGATGGTGTATTCTTCGGGGGTAATTCACTTGAAAAGGAGGCAATAGTCTGAAATGGGCCCGGTTCGTTACTATTCTTCCATTTTTCTGAGACGGCTCCCGTATTTCCTTGTTGTGTCGTTGGTCGTTTCGGTGGCTTCCGTCATCATAGCGATCACCTTACCGCCGTCATACGAAGCCCAGATGCGGCTGATCGTTGAATCTCCTCAGATTCCGGCGCACATGGCATCCAGTACAGTCAACACCTCTGCTGGCGAACAGCTGCAGATCGTTGAGCAGCGCCTGCTCACGCGGCCGGTTCTTTTGGACATCGCGCGAAAGCAGTTGGTTCTGGAAAACATAGACAATGCAAGCCCCGATCAGATTGTCGGTGTTATGCGCAACAACACGGCGATTCAAATCAATGCTGGACAAAACCAAGCCAGCCTAATGACGATTTTCTTCAATGCGCGGTCGGGTCAGATCGCTGCCGGGGTGTTGAATGAATATCTAACCGAGATTCAGAAGCTTGATGTGTCTTATCGCAAAAACCGTGCGTCGGATACACTCAGCTTTTTTGAAAAAGAAGTCGAGCGTCTTGGAAAAGAGCTTGATAAACGCAGTTCCCGGATACTTGAATTCGAACGAGAAAATTCCGAAGCCTTGCCAAGCAACCTGCAGTTTCGGACCGCACAACAAGCGGCATTGCAGACCAATCTGGAACAAACGGATCAGCAGATTTTCTCGCTTAAAAGCCAACGCGAGAAACTTTTGCAGATTTATGGTTCGACCGGCCAAATCGTGGGCGTGACGCCGCAAAACAGGACACCTGCGCAGGCACAACTGGATCAGTTGCGAAACGAACTCGACTCGAAGCTGGCAATCTATTCGGAAACCAATCCGCAGATAAGGCTTCTGCGTGCCAGAATTTCCAAGCTGGAAGAAACTGTCGTTGCTGAACAGGCAGCCAATACTGCGGCGACAAACCCTCAGACGGGCAACTCGACGCTGGACCTGCAATTGGCTCAGTTTGATTCGCAGATTTCGGCTCTTGAGGATCAGAGAATTTCAATTGTGGATCGCTTAGCCAAGCTGACGCTGACGATCGACCAGACCCCCGCCAACGCAATTGCCCTTGCGGAGCTGCAACGGGATCATGACCACATCCAGGCCCAGTATAACAGTGTTGTTGATCGATTGGCCGCGGCATCGACCGGCGAACGGATTGAAGTAACAGCACAGGGTCAGCGCATTTCGGTGATCGAATATCCTGTCGCACCAGCTGCCCCAACAAAACCCGACCGCATGATGGTTGCAGCAGGGGGAACTGCCTTTGGAATTTCGCTGGGCTTGGCTTTGGTTGTTTTGCTGGAACTCCTGAACCGAACCGTGCGTCGTCCAGAGGATCTGATCAACAAGCTCGAAGTGTGGCCGATCGCAACCATTCCCTATTTGCCCTCACGAGGAGAGATAATCAGGCGCCGGATTGGCTGGAGCATGGTTGTCCTGGCTATTCTGATTGGTGTGCCCGCAGCAGTTTGGGCTTTTCATACGTATTATTTGCCGCTGGATTTGATTGCAGAACAAGTGATCGAAAAGTTGGAGGTCTATTGGTGACTTTTGTATTTACTAGATTGGACAGGGTGTGATGGATCGTCTTCAAGAGGCAATTCGCAAAGCTCGCAATGAACGCGAAAGCCGCCAAGCAGAACCTGTTCTGCATCCCGAAGCTCTGCAGCCTGTTCCAGCTGATGACAGTCAAGATGCCTGGCGTTCTTTGCCCGAGTTGCAGATTGATCAGAATTTGATCGTTCGTAATCGTCTGATTGCCTATCACGGCGGGCCTGAAGCCGCTGCTTACGATATGTTGCGGACAAAGATGATTCAGCAACTTCAGTCCAACGGTTGGCGGCGCATCGCCCTGACATCCCCGTACAGCGGATGTGGTAAAAGCACGGCGGCCGCCAATCTTGCCTTTAGTCTGAGCCGACAGAAAGACCTGCGTACAATCGTCATTGATTTTGATATGCGACGCATGGGGTTGGCCGAAATCCTGCGGCAGACCGGCAATCACAGCATGTCCGATGTCATTAATGGAAACATTTCGTTTGAACAGCATGCGCTGCGCCATGGTGAAAATGTAATCTTTGGATTGAACTATTCGTCGACACGCAATCCAGCCGAGATTCTGCAAAGCCGGGCCATGATCGAAACATTGGAACAGATCGAGGCAGAGTACCAGCCGGATATCATGCTGTTCGATACTCCGCCGCTGATGGCCAGTGACGACAGCCACGGGTTCCTGAAGAACGTTGACTGTGCCTTGCTATTGGGTGCCGCCGAAGAAACCAGTGTGGACCATATTGACGTGGCCGAACAGCAACTGGCAGAGTTGACAAAGGTCATGGGCATCGTGCTGAACAAATGTCGCTATATCAGCGAGGCTTTCGGCTATGAGTACGGCTCGTATTGATCCGGTTCCGGCGGATGCGGTCATTATTCCCCATTACAACGACCCTCATAGACTGGAACGATGCCTGCGGGCGTTGATGGAGAACGACACCACCGATACAGAAATCGTGGTTGTAGACAACGCGTCTCCGGTCTCGTTGGACGAGTTGAAGCAGGCCTTTCCTGATGTGCGGTTCATCACCGAAACCCAGAAGGGCGCGGCGCATGCCCGTAACAAGGGTATTGCCGAAACCACAGCGCCGCGGTTGTTTTTTATTGATGCCGATTGCGTGCCAGCGCCTGACTGGCTGACGGTCGGTCGCGCAATCGCCGACCGGGCTGACCTTGTCGGGGGACGGGTTGACGTCTTTGACGAAACCCCACCACCGCGCAGCGGGGCCGAGGCGTTCGAGGCCGTTTTTGCATTCAATTTCCGAAGATATATCGAGGTTCAGGGGTTTTCCGGCGCAGGCAATCTGCTGACGCGCCGCGACGTGTTCGACGCGATCGGCGGGTTTATACAAGGTATTTCGGAGGATCAGGAATGGACCATGCGTGCTGTCGCGCGGGGCTATAGTCTGGTGTACGAGGATCGGTTTCGCGTCAAGCATCCCTCTCGGCAGGATTGGTCCGCGCTCAGGACGAAATGGCGACGCATGACGCAAGAGGCGTATCAGTTGAACGGAACCGGTGGCAAAGCACGTCTGAGATGGGCAATCCGGGGATTGGCAATGCCTGCCAGTGCGATGGTGCATACGCCAAAGGTTCTGACCAGCAGCAGGCTGAATTCGATGGGTGAGACCTTGCGGGCCATTTCCACTCTAATTCGTCTCAGATGTACGCGCATGGTTTGGATGTTGCGTCAGGCTGCCGGCGGCTCCATCTGATTGTGGTCAGGTAAGAGAGTATAGCTTTATTTACCATAACATTGATTCCGCGCTTCAAGACATGCGTTACAACTGAATGTCGGAATACGTAAATAGTGGGACAGAATTATTGAGACTCGCCTCCCATTGAATTCAACACCTTAAGATTTTTGCGCTTTTTTAATATTTCGGCGGTTCAAGCGCTTCAAGTTTACGTCAAACAGAAAACTAATGAGCCTCTTCGCAACCTGGAAACCGGCACTGAGTGTCTTGCTAGGACTTGGTTGATCGGGCGGAATACCCTGCCCCAGAACAAGGCCCTTACCGGACTCTGACCATACCAACTGGTGCTGCACTGCAGCTTCCCGGAAGCGGACACTGAAAACACATCCACAACACTTGCAGTTGTCGAGGCAAAACTGTGGTCTATGCCTTAACTCGTGAAGCAATGTCGCCCCCGTCATTGATCCATGCACAGGCCATTTTAGGGGCCGTTGAGGACGTCGGAAATTCCAGAGACCGGTCGCGAATGGATAGTCGATCTGAGAGCGAGTTTTGTCGCGCGTGGCGCCTTCCCATTTTCCAAAGTCGATTTCCTGCAAGCGGTCATCATGCATCAGATCGGCATCCGCACCCAAAGCGAGACGTGCTGTATGCAAGGCTCGACCCTGCGGGCTACAAATGTACTTCGAAGGGAGATCGCAAATGGACGCCAGCAAAGACTGTTGATGCAGTGCTTGCGCCTTACCCATTTTAGTTAGCGGCAAATCCATACGCCCCTGAAACTTACCCTTTAAGTTCCACCACGTTTCGCCATGCCTCAAAATAGACAATTCAGAATGCTTCGTTTCACAATCCACCGATGAAGGTCTGTTTAGGGCTCTCAGCGGACATTGGATAACCTCACTGGCGCTGCGGCGCGGCGCTTCTCTAAAGCAGTCATTCGACACCTTTGGTCAGCGCTGTGAAACCGAACCCGCCCGTCAAGAGGTCCGTGGTATTTCTTGGCAAAGCGCTTTAGCACCGTCTAAACTCCGGAAACGTTGGAAGATACTTGGCGAGGCAACGTCATGACCAATGCATTTATTCCTGCAACCCGATTTCGCTGGACCATCATAGTACTTTTGTTTTTGATCAACACGATTAACTATGTTGATCGCTCTGCGATCTCCTACGCGGCTCATGTCATTCAAAGTGAGTTTGGCCTGTCGTCTTCTCACTTAGGACTGGTGCTGGGCGCATTTGGCATCGGATACTTCTTGACCACGCTGCCCGGCGGCTATCTCGCAGACCGTTTCGGAGCTCGCATAACATTTACAATCGCAGTTTTGTTCTGGTCGGTCGCGATTGGCTTATCGGGCGCGGCGACGGGGTTCGCGATGCTATATTGCGCGCGTATGGCGCTCGGGCTCGCTGAAGGGCCGTCCTTTCCAGCACACTCTCGTGTTCTAGAGCGGTGGCTGCCACCACATGAGCGGTCCACAGCGATGGGCGCTGCTTTGGTGGCGATCCCGCTCGCGCTGGCCGTTGGCGCACCTATGGCAACATACGTAATCGTCGAATTCGGATGGCGCATCATGTTCTTTGGTCTTGCTGTGCTGGGCATGCTGTGGCTACCCGCTTGGCTGTGGCTTTCCAGCGATTCACCTGAAACATCACGCTTCGTGAATGATGCCGAATTGGATTTCGTCAACGAAGGGCGCAAAGATACGGATGCACCCGCCAATGTTAGCCAGGTTTCGGGCGATGACTTCTGGATCTTACTAAGGACGCCAACTCTTTTGGCCAGCTATTGGTCTTATTTTGTGTTCGGGTATCTCATATTCTTCGTGATGACCTGGCTGCCTGAATTCCTGCGAACAACCTATCACTTGGACCTCAAACAAATTGGTTGGGCTGCTGCCGTTCCGTGGGCTGCCGCCGCGATTACCTTGTATTCCGTTGGGCGTTTATCGGACTGGTTGCTGGTCAAAACAGGGACACTCCGGATCGCGCGAACTTATCCTATGGCGCTCTTGCATGGGCTTGTCGCGCTGGCAGTACTCCCGCTCGCCTTTGTGGACAATTTCACGCTTGCCCTGATCTGCATCTCAATCGCCGTATCCGCAGGGCTTGGCGCAAATCCAATCTTCTATGCAGTCATTGCCGATATCATACCGCAGCGCGCGGGAACCTGCATGGGCGTCATGAATAGCGGCTTTGCTTTGGCAGGCTTTCTGGCACCCGTCATTACTGGCTTCGCCCTTGACGCAACCGGTACGTTCACGGTCGCATTCGGGTTGATCGCCTTCTTCGCAGCGTCGTCGGTGATTGGCCTGCTAGTCTGGCACCATCCGGATGCCAGTGTTGTAGCTACAAATATTACGGATGGCAGAGCTTTGTAACGTCGGTTCGAGTTTTGCTCGTAAAGCTGTTCAACGCGGCTTTTGGCTGCTCACGCCCGTAGCCCAAAATCGGACTTGCAATTTCATTGTTGCCGAAATCAAGATTTTTGGTTGCCGTCTATTTGAATTGACTGGCATTGGTCGCAACCCGACCCAAACCCGCCATCTACTCAAAGCAACTAGTGTTGGCTTATATTTTTCGCAAATAGGCCCAAGAAACAAATCCTTTCAGCCCACGCGCACGTTTCAGGGAAACTCGGCACCAACGAGTGCCCCCGGTCTGTTCGCAGCTGTGAACTCGCAACGCGGTTCCATTTGGAAGGCCAGCGATAACGTTGAACCCAATTCCTGGCCCGGCGCGCAATTTCAGCATGTCTCCGTCTTCAACGCCAAAAACCTCGTATTGTCCAAGTGAAGCCGCCGCTGCTGATTCAACGTCGATGATCGTGCTCAAGAATAGTGCTGTTATCGGTAGGAAGATTAAACGTCGCATCTGTTAGCCCGCTTGTTGCCTCAACTCCGATCATAGCGATTCTGACCAACAAGAGGAACTGGCAGAAATTGGAAACCCGCAGAAAGCGGACGCTGCAAAACGAATTCTCATGACGCCCTAACCTGACATTCATGTTACCCAAACGTCGACCTTATCGCTTTCGCGAACGGGACTGCCAACGTTCCACAGTCGGTTAAATCCACAATTGGTGGCAAACTGGCGCAGAGGGCTCAGGACTATTTCGACGCGTTAAGCCTACACGCTCCGGATGCGCCCCACTTCGTCGACAAGATACCGGCCAACTTTCAGCTTGATGGTCTGATCCAAGGCCTCATGCCCAAAGCCAAAATCGTTCACGTGGCGCACAACCCGTTCGACACCTGCCTGTCCTGCTACACGCGTCTGTTCGAGAGGCGCCAGCTGCGCAGCTATGACCTTGTAGAGCTTGGCCGCTATTACAATAATTACTCCCGCATTACGGATCACTGGCGCGACGTTCTGCCGGAAGGTGCATTCCACAACGTGCAGTATGAAGCGTTGATTGACGATTTCACCTCAGAAACACGCCGGTTAATTGAATATTGCGGTCTTGATTGGGATGCCTCCTGCCTTGAGTTCCACAAGAGCAATCGTCGTGTCCGAACCGCCAGCGTTCAACAGGTCCGACAACCGCTATATACTTCATCCAAAGAGAAATGGCGGTACTATGAAAAGCAGCTAAGCCTGTTGGTTGAGACGATCACTGTTGGCCAGGTGTTTGAACCCAAGGTTTATGGTGTGATCCTTTCTATGGAATGGAAGGACGCAATGTGGGACAAGCTATTCACTCATCCTTCGTCACTCTGGGCTCCTTCTAGACCTCGGAGGTATCACAGCGTGTTGTGATAAAGTGTTCCGGTCAACGTCGGGTTGTCGTTCTGGGAGGGCATGGCGGATCGGTGGGTCAGTCATGGAAGCACTAAATTTACCTGCCATTCGCGCTCTCCGCCCCGCTTGGAACAAAGGCCGGATCGTCGGCTAGAAGCGACCATTGAAACCAAAGCACGTCTCGGCAATCCGAGTTCGACTTGAATTGGCCCAGAACAATCGCGACCTCCCGCTCTTCAACATGACAATCGATAGTAAGCTCCGCGGCTGTGATCTGGTGAAGATGAAGGTCGCAGATGTCATCGGGTCAGATCAAGGAACGGGCTTCAGTATTTCAAAGAAAGACGCAGAAACCTGTAAGCTTTGAGATATCCGAAGGCACAGGAGCCTCTGTTGAGAAGTGGATGGAAGACGATCTAATGGTCGGTTCTGAGTACCTGTGGCCGGGCGGATTTCATGAACGCCTGCACATCTCGACACGCCAATACGCACGGATTGTCCGCGACTGGATCACGTCGATCAGCCTGGAGGACACCGCCAAAGGCACGCATTCACTGAGGAGAACCAAGGTCAATCAGATCTACAAGAAAATCGGAAACCTTCGAGCTGTTCAGCTTCTTCTTGGCCACACCAAGATGGACAGCATTGTCCGATACCTGGGTGTAGACCTCGAGGACGCCTTGGCCATCGCCGAAACCATTGAAATCTGGGTTAGAGGGCCGTCCGAGAGGCGGCCCAAAGCGATCATTCAGCGAGGTGCAGAATTGCTGCGCGCACAGCCCGTATTTCTGACATTCGCAGCACGAGCAATTTTGATAACCACCAAAGTAACAGATCCCGGACACGGCCAATTTTTGCGAAATGCAATCCAACGACTGGTGTGCCGCTAATGCACAAAACACAGCTTGTTGAAAGTTCGCCTCCAGCTAGACACCTCGGCCCCCAACCCGGATTCCGTCAGGCCGCGCTTTATCAAATGCGCCAATTGAGAAGCGTCGCCTGCGGCCATACCCCAACGAACCAATTCAGGCGTCCCAATCCTCAAACCATTCATGTCGCCTGCAACAGCCGCGACGGGCAATCCGATCCCGCACGCCAGGAACCCGTTGTCTTTTAAGATCTTGGACGCGGCTTGACCGCCTCCATATGCAGAAGCTTCGACGGCGAACTGATGAGAATTTGTAAAGCCTTCGGCACCAGCAAAGACCGGCACACCAATGTCGTTCAAGGTCGAGGCCAGCGCCTGAGACAGCGCAATCATCTCTTTTGCATAGGCTGCACCAAACTCTTTCCAATCCAGCATGGTCACCGCCAACGCCGCGGTTTTAGCTGCGTCAAAATTCGCCGTCATGCCGGGAAATGCAATGGCGTCGAGCGCCTTGGCAATGTCGGAGTCGTTGGTGACGATCAAACCGCCGGCGGGCCCGCCAAGGCTTTTATAGGTGCTCATCGTCATAAAATGGGCGCCCTCAGCAAGCGGGTTGGACCAGGCTTTGCCCGCGATGATCCCACATTGGTGCGCTGCATCGAACATGACTTTTGCACCGATCTCATCCGCGATCGCGCGCACCTCGGCCACAGGGTGTTCGAATAGGTTCAAACTGCCGCCAACGGTGATGAGTTTTGGGCGTTCGGCCAGGGCTAATGCGCGAAGTTGATCGAGATCGACTGTGTAGCCAGCGGCGTGCACCGGAGCCTCGATCGTGCGCAAACCAAATAGTCCGGCACATCCCGCGAGATGGTGCGTGACATGCCCGCCAATCGACGCAGGCGGCGCGATAATTGTATCCCCTGCTTTGCAGGTCGCCATAAAACCATAAAGGTTGGCCAGAGCACCCGAGGGGACGCGAACCTCAGCAAACTTAGCTTCAAACACCTCAGCACAAAGCTGCGCCGCGATCACCTCGATCTCTTCAATGGCCTCCAGTCCCATTTCATATTTGTCACCTGGATACCCTAAAGAGGGCCGTGAGCCGATGCCGGAGGACAAAAGCGCTTCGGCCTTTGGGTTCATCACATTGGTGGCCGGGTTGAGGTTGAAACACTCTTCTTCGTGGATCACGCGGTTCTGTTCGGCAAGGCCCTCTATTCGGGTCAGAAGGTCGGCAGATGCCGCGCCAGCGGCCTTTTGCGCAATGTCCTGAACCCGCGTTTCGCAGATTGCGGGCACCCAATCTCGTTCCAAAAGCATCATACAATGTCCTCCGTTTGCCAAAGTGTTCCCCTGAATGCGGTGACAGCGCAATTCAGAAATGCTATTTCTTGGCGTAGAAAAACTAAGGCTATTGTCGTGAGTGTTATACCCAAACGCCCCAAAGGTCCCCCCCTGAACGCCATGCGCGCCTTTGAAGCGGCTGCAAGACATGTCAGCTTTGTCGCCGCTGCAGAAGAATTGAGCGTCACGCCCGGTGCGATTTCGCAGCAAATAAAAACGCTCGAAGGTTGGTCAGGCACGGCTTTGTTTCGTCGCAACGCACAAGGTGTAGCGCTCACGGCCGCTGGATCCGATCTACTGCCAAAATTCACCGCCGCTTTTGACGGATTGGCGGACGCCACACACGCGCTGCGCAACCTAAGACCAGATACTGATTTTCACATTGCGGCCCTTCCGTCCCTCGCCCAGCTTTGGCTACCCAAGCGCCTTGCTAAGATCAGAGCGCTGTTCCCCGAGATCAATTTCTCAGTCACAGCGTTGGAAACCTCACCCAGCTTAACGCGCGAGCTATTCGATTTGTCCATTTTCATCGGCGTTCCGGATCCTGATCAAAATCAGATCCGGATTTGCCCCGACGAGATCGTTCCCGTATGCGCCCCTTCGGTTTTGAAGCGTTTTGAGGGTTTCGATCAGAGTGCTTTGTTACACGATCAGACTTGGATCGACGATTGGCGGCTTTGGTCGGAAACCATCGGTGTGACGGTGCAAAATCCTCAAAGAGGTGCACAATTTTCACTGTATAGTCTTGCGGTGGAAGAGACGAAGGCTGGCGCAGGCATGTTGATGGGACATTTGCCGCTGATCGAGGAGGCTTTGGAGACCGGCTCGCTTGTAAAGGCAGACGAGCGATCGTGCAAAACTGGCCGTTTCATACTTGTGAATCTTCCATATGCCTCTCGTCAGCGTCCTGAAACGCAACAGATCGCCGCGGCGCTTTCCGATGAAACCAATCAAAGCTGACGCTCGTGCAAAGCGCAGCATTTGTCACTTCGGGTTCGAACCAGTGTCACCTACATCCTCTCATAACTTGTCGCGACTGGATGACGCTTAGTCGAAGATATTTGCTCATTTGCGACCAGATATTGTGCATTTGAAGCCTCCATTGCGGCGGGATTGGCAATAGCCTGGAGGAAACCAAGGCGGGTCGTTATGCCAGAATATGTCCAAAAAACTACGTTTGAAGAATGTGACCTTCTGATCCGCAATGCCTCGGTAATTGACGGTACAGGCGGCCCGATCAGTAAGGCGGACGTGGCGGTGTCAGGAGACGAAATAGTCGGCGTAGGGCTTCTGAGCTGCATTAATGCGCAGGTGGAAATCGATGCGACGGAGCTATGCCTGGCCCCCGGATTCATCGATGCGCATACCCACGATGACTGGGCACTTTTACGAACTCCAGACATGCGGTTCAAGGTGACGCAGGGAGTTACCACGGTTGTCGTCGGGAATTGTGGGATCAGCGCCGCTCCGTTCCGGGCGCAAGAGGGTCTGCCAGACCCGTTCAATGTCACCCCAGAGGTGCTGTCATCCAGCTTTGAAACCGTCACCGATTATCGACGCGCGATCAACGATAAGGCCCCTGCCATCAATGTGCGACTGCTGGCCGGACATTCCGCCCTACGCGCCACTGTGATGGGGCCGGATTTGGCGCGTGCCGCTACTGGTGAGGAAATCAACCAAATGGCGGAAATGCTCGACAAGGCTCTGACCGAGGGGGCCGCGGGGCTGTCAAGCGGGCTAGACTACCCCGCCGCGATAGCGGCCCCGATGGAAGAAGTTGTGACGTTGGCCCGGGTGCTACGCCACCACCCGAACACCGTTTACACAACCCATGTTCGGGATGAAGGTGATGGCGTGATCGAAGCCATCAAAGAAGCCCTTGCCACAGGACAGCGCGCCGATGTTCCCCTGATCCTGTCGCATCACAAATGTGCAGGCGCTCGCAACTTCGGCAAAAGCAAAGCGACGCTTGCCATGATCGACGCGGCCCGCATGCAAGGTGAGGTCGCGCTGGACGTCTACCCCTATACCGCGTCGTCATCGGCGTTGATGGAGCGTTTTATCGGCGCGGCTAAGGATGTGCTTGTCATTTGGTCCACCCCTCATCCAGAGTGCGGTGGACGGACACTCAATGACATTGCCGCTGGTTGGGATGTGTCGCGGGAAGAGGCTTGCGCTGAGTTGAAACCCGCTGGCGCGATCTATTTCGACATGGACGAACAGGATGTGCAGCGCATTCTGCGACATCCGGCAGCCATGATTGGATCGGACGGGCTGCCCGGCACCGAAAAACCCCATCCGCGGCTTTGGGGCACGTTTCCGCGGGTCCTGGGGCATTATGCGCGGGATCTGAAACTGTTCTCTTTGGCAAAGGCGGTGCAAAAGATGACCGGCCTGACCGCCGCGAAATTCGGCCTGATCGATCGCGGAGAAATCTCGGTCGGCAAAAAGGCCGACCTTGTTTTGTTTGATGCAGAGGAAATCTCGGATCTGGCTGATTTCGACGCCCCGGAACAGCCTGCCAAAGGCATTCATTATGTGCTTGTTAACGGGCAGATCACACTGTCTCGGGGGCGCCAAACCCGCACGCGCGCCGGTCGCTTCCTCAGCAGCCAATCACAATGACGGAGAAACACATGAGCAGAACGGTCTGGTTGAATGGCGTTTATTTACCAGAACAAGAGGCACATCTGTCGATCTTCGATCGCGGCCTGTTGTTTGCCGACGCGGTATACGAAGGCTTTGGTGTACTGGACGGGCAGATCATCGATTTCCCCTATCATATGCAACGCCTGAACCGGTCGCTGGCCGAACTGGAAATGCAGTCACCGATGAGTGAAAGCGCATTATTTGACGGTTTGATGGGTTTGATTTCCCGCAACAAGGTGGAAGAAGCATTTCTCTATTTGCACGTCACCCGGGGCGCACACGATCGCGACTATCTCTACCCCGACGGCCTGACGCCAAACGTCTTTGCCTTCACTCAGCCACTTCACGGAGGGCTGGCTGCCGATCCACCGCAACCTTTGCGGCTGGCAAGCGCGCCAGACATCCGCTGGGCACGACGGGATATCAAGACGAGCAACCTTCTGGGCCAAGTTCTTGCGAAAGAGATTGCCCGCAAAGCAGGTGCGGACGAGGCGCTGATGATTGCCCCCGATGGCACAGTGACAGAGTGCGGTGCCATGTCGTTTTTCATCGTTCGAAATGGATGTGTTCACGCCCGCCCCCTCAGCCGCGATATTCTGCCTGGGATTACCCGCCAGACCATGCTGCGCGTTGCCGATCGTCAGGGGCTAAAGGTGATCGAGGCCACCTTTACGCTGGACGAAGTCTTCCGGGCGGATGAAGCTTTTGCTACTGGCGCTTCCAGTTATGTCCAACCGGTGCCCGAGGTTGATGGTCGACTGATCGGCAATGGTGAGACCGGCCCTGTTACAGCATTGCTGCGCAATGAATATCTCAAGGCTGTGCGGGCATCCTTCCGGTAATATGGTGAAATTGTTCAAACGCATTGGTTCGCCCGATGGGTATAGTCTTACGCGTTGAACCGACAAGCTGAATGCGCCGGTATTGTTCTGCTTAAAGACTACGTCAGCAGTATCTGGTGAGACTCTGTTGAGAATGTAGATGAAAAAGTGGATCTTTCTATCGGCCAAGCGCGCATCGAGAAACAAAGAATGTATATCTTCTACTTGTGCCGGGCGGCCCCGGTCGTCCGCAGTGCTGGACCGAATAGTTGATATCCGTAATTTGATACGCAGCCGCCTAGAATTGTACCACGGCAATCGTTGTGTTTACTAAACAGGACGACCAGTTGCGGCCCATAGCGGCCACTCGTTGCGAGGCTAAAATTCCGCAGTCGCACCCACTTTGCTGCCATTCGCTGCATCTGCAAAATGGGACCGAAGTCAGGCTCGCGTTTGACATGGTATCTACGCCAGGCACCTCATGACGCCTAATACTCGCAATCGCAGCGGCCTGAGGCTATCAACCCCTAGCCAGCTTCGTGTATCCGTCTCTGGTTTGCGGCGTTTTAATGCCCAACAAACTACCTGCGACCTGAGTTTTCAGAATCTGCGCAGTTCCACCACCGATGGTAAACATGCGCACGTCGCGATACATGCGCTCGATTGGCTCCTGCGCGCCATATCCGCGCGCACCAAAAATCTGCAGGGAATCGTTGACAACTTTGATCGCCTGTTCAGACGCAAAGGCCTTTGCCCGAGCTGCCATTGTCATGTCGGGAAACCCAGTCGAACCAAGGGTTCCAGCGGCTTCGTGCAACATCAGACGGGACGCATGGACCGCCGTGTCCATGTCTGCAAACATCCATTGAAGACCCTGAAACTCCTGCAAGGGGCGACCGAACTGATGACGCTCGCGCAGGTATCTTTTCGCATGCTCTAGCGCGCCCGCTGCAATTCCCATGGCCACCGTTCCCGCCCCGACACGCTGACTGTTATAAGCGGTCATCAGATCGGCAAAGCCACGTTTTATTCCCGATGGGGTGACCAGCGCGAAACGCTCATCAACTTCCAGATCGGTAAAACGAAGCTCAGTTTCCGGCATTCCGCACAGTCCCATGGTCCGTTCGCGACCGACCACATCGAACCCTTTGGGGGCGATACCGTTTTCGGGATCGTAGTGAACCAGAAAACCGGTGATCCCCAGATCGGTTCCGTCCTCATCCAGAACACGCGCAAAAATTAGGTAAAGCTTCGAAACGCCGCCGCCCGTGATCCAGTGTTTGCTGCCGTTGATCAGATATTTCCCGTCAATGCGCCGGGCTGTTGTCTGCATCTCGGTCGCCGCGCTACCGGCGTTGGGTTCAGTTATGCAGATTGCAGGCTTGTCCCCCGACAGGACCAGCGGGGCCACAAAATCTCGTTGCTCATCTGTGCCATAGGCCATGATCGCGCTGATGCCACCCATATTGGCCTCGACGACGATCCTGGCACTCAACGCGCAGGCTTTGGCGATTTCTTCGACGGCCAAAACCACGTCAAGGTATGAGGCGCCGAGCCCTCCGAACTTGGGCGGGATTGTCATGCCCATAAGTCCGGCGTCGGTCAGTTCACGTACGTTTTCCCAGCAATAGGTTCGGGTTTCGTCCCAGTGACCGGCCCGGTCCGCAAATCCTGGAGCAAGTTCGCGGGCGATTTCCTGATACGTCTTTGTTCCCTGATCAAGCATTGGGTCATCCTCTCTACTCACAATTATGTGAGAGTCCGCATGTTATTTTCAATCGAATTTACATTGTGATTAAATTAAGTTTTATTGAACTTATGCAGATTTCAGCTTTTGAAACACTGGTTGCGATTGCGCAGCACAGCTCATTTTCTCGAACCGCAGAAGTGCGCAACATGACACTGTCTGCTGTCAGCATGCAGATGAAATCGCTGGAAGAAGAGCTTGGCACAGCGTTGTTTGATCGCCGGTATCGGCCGCCCAAACTGACGCCACTCGGAGTGAGGGTTGCTCAGGACGCCAAGACAATAGTTGATGCCTACTCAGTACTGAAATCAAGATGTGTGCCTACCGATCAACTGACCGGAACGTACCGGGTCGGGTTTGTCCCCTCTGCTGCTGCACGCATCCTGCCCTTGTTTCTCAGAAGCTCAGCGCAGTTGGCTCCAAAAGCAATGTTGAACACGAGCACCGGATTGTCGGAAAATTTGTGCGAACAGGTCCGAAATGGTCAACTGGATGCGGCAATTGTAACTGAAATCGCGGACGCAACATTTGACCTTTCCTGCGAAACCCTGCTCCGCGAAGAAATGGTGGTTGCCGCACCAATACTTAGCAAAGCCGGAGGGTTGGAGGAATTATCTATGACCCATCGCTTTCTGCACTTCATACCATCCTCGGGCATCGGAAAATTGATCGCCCAATACCGCGATCAGATGCAATTGAAGTCGAAGGAAGTGATAGTTCTCGACAGTATCGAAGCCATCGTAAACTGCGTAAAAAGCGGGATCGGATACGCGCTTTTACCGAAGACGGACGTATTGCGGTATGGGGCTGATCAGGTTCTTGTCCTTCCTTGTGAACCGCAACCGTTGTTTCGCAACATCTCGCTGGTGACGCGCGAAGACGCTCTGACCGAAACATGGCGCCCAAAGCTGAAGACACTGCTCAAGGCCAGCATAACTGGTCTGGAAAACGCGAACACTTAAGCTGCTCAAATCGTTTGGTGCATCGCCTGCTACACCCGAACAAGAAACCTGCAGATGACATTTCCAAGATGTTTGCCCTAGTCTGGCAGAAAGCGCGGCGATGAGTGCTGCGTATGCATATCGTCGGGATTGTTACGCCGAAGGTTGGTATCATGCAGGAGCTTCAGGTCCAGACAGTCCGTTCCCGTTGGCGCGTAGTCCTGTCGCTCTTGTCGGGCCCAATACTGTTTTTCCTCGTTCGTTCGCTTGATACTCCGCCCGGAATGTCTGAGGCGGGTTGGACGTTGCTGGCCTTGCTGGCGTGGATGGTTGCATGGTGGCTTTGTGAGGCTATTCCCCTAGCCGCTACTGCACTACTGCCGGTTATCGTCATGCCTCTCGCAGGAGTTGCCGAAATTGGTACGGTCACACAGGCTTATGGTCATCCCCTCATATTTCTGTTTCTGGGTGGGTTCATGCTGGCGATGGCAATTGAAGCTGTCGGCCTTCATCGGCGCATCGCGCTGGCCATCGTTTCAAGGGCCGGTACGGGGCCACGCAATCTGACGCTGGGCTTCATGATTGCCACAGCATTGCTTTCGATGTGGATCACAAATACGGCCGCAACAATCATGATGTATGCCGTTGCGCTGTCCGTCATCGACTTCATCAAAAGCAAAATTGCGGCCTCGGATGAGCTGCGTCGGTTTTCTGTCGGCCTTATGCTTGCGGTGGCCTACAGCGCATCGATTGGGGGAATGGCCACGTTAATCGGGTCGCCCGTCAATGCTTTGCTGGCGACGATCATGTCCGGCGAATACGGCATAACGGTCGAGTTCGTTGACTGGCTGATGATCGGTCTTCCGGTGACAATGGTGATGTTGTTCATCGCCTGGGCATTGTTAAGTTATGTCTTGTTTCGGTGCGATGGCTTAGCGGACAACGACCTTGCTGACGCGGTTCGCATTGAACGGGAACGGCTTCCGCCGATGGGCCGCGCGGAAAAAACCGTTGCAGCTGTCTTTGTTCTGGCCGCAATTGGTTGGATTTTCGGGGACCAGATTACGCATGTCACCGGATTGCCAATCACGGATACCGGCGTGGCGTTGACCGCAGCTTTGTTGCTTTTCGCGACCCCAGTGAACGCAGATATGACGAAATTCGCGCTGGATTGGGAAACCGCTGTGAAATTACCGTGGAGCGTGTTGATCCTGATCGGAGGTGGGCTCGCCGTGGCTTTGGCGTTTCAGATCACCGGGCTGGCAGATTGGATCGGGGAACAAGTGTCAGGAATTGACATCACGGTTTTCGCCATGGTGTTCCTGGTCGTTGCGATGATGGTCTTTCTGACCGAGATCATGTCAAACCCAGCCTCGGCCGCAACGATACTTCCGGTGGTTTCTGCCGTTGCCGTCGGGTTCGATTGGAGCCCGCTATTATTGGCAGTGCCGGCTGCACTTGCAGCCAATATGTCGTTCATGATGCCGGTCGCAACGGCTCCAAATGCGATCGTGTTTTCGAACCCCGATCTTAAAATCACCGATATGGCGCGGGCAGGGTTTTGGCTCAATTTGTGCGGTATTGCCCTGTGCACTCTGACGGTTCAGTTCGTCTACCGACCCATTTTGGGTTGGTAGTAACTCAGGGATATAGCGGCCCGGAGCGGACACTCTACAGACAGGGTTCCGTTGTCGCTTTTACCCCTAGCTGTGATCGTGCGCTTCTTCTGCCATTCGTTTCAAGGTCACTCGGTCAACCTTACCGGTGGGATTCAGGGGCATATCTTCAAGAAACCTGATCTCTTCGGGTGCCTTATAACCTATCTGTTCTCGTGCGAAGGCGATCAGTTCAAGGTCACTCGGCACGGCACCCTGTTTGGGCACGACATAAGCACGCACGTTCTCTCCATGTACTAGGTCATGCACACCAATCACCCCGGCAAAGGCAACGCTAGGGTGTAGTAGAAGCGCATCTTCGACCTCTTGTGGGAAAATGTTCAGGCTGTTGTGTATGATGATCTGCTTCTTGCGGCCACGAAAGTACATGTAGCCGTCTTCGTCCGCATGCATAATATCGCCGCTGTCGAACCAGTCGCCATCAAAAACGCTTGCCGTAGCCTCTGGGTCACGCCAGTACCCAAGCATTCGGCTATTTGTCCGCATCCAAACAACACCGGGTTCGCCTGGGGGGACTTCGTTGCCGTTCTCGTCGCGGATTGAGATGTCACAGCCTGGCACCGGACGACCGGCCGAGCCAGGGATGATCCGAGCGGAAGGCGGGTTCATAGTTGCCATTCCCGTCTCGGAACAGCCATATCCTTCGTCTATCGGGATGCCCGTCAGTGCCAGAAATTCACTCTCGAGTTCGAACGGAACCTTGTCGCTTCCGGAGCGTACCAGTCTGAGCGACGAAAAGTCTTCATGCGTCGCATGTCCATCCCGGATCAGGTTGAAGAGCGCGCAGGGCAACATGCACAAGACGGTTGGTTCTTCCTTACGCAGCAGAGGAACGATTTCATCGGCCCCATAGGAGCGAGCGACTATGGCCTGACCTCCGAGCGACAGCACAGAGAAGGAAAAAAGGATACCGCCAATGTGTGAGAGGGATGAACCGGGTAGGACCCGGTCCTCGCTCGTCATTTCGAATCCAGCGCCACCGCTTGCAAAAATGTAGGACATCGATTGCCGACTATGCGTGACACCTTTGGCGGGGCCGGTGCTGCCTGATGTAAATAGCATGAACACCGGGGCGTGGGTTGGATGATTTGTCGGTATCGCCGCATTAGCTCGCTCATTGATCCAGTCTTCAAAAACCGGGTAGGGACTTTTGCCTTGCCATTCAAAGCTCAAAAACCCCGCCATCTCGAGAGACTTAGTTGCCTCGATGACGTCCGCCTCACGTTCTGCATGAAAAAACACGAACTTTGCGCCGCTCGCTTCAAGCGCATGTTCGATCTCGACCGGCGTGTTTCGATAATTGAGTGGCACGGCAATCAGACCAGCTTTGAAACACGCGACATAGTGCACAAGAAGCGCGCCGCGGTTCGGCATAAGAGAGGCGATGCAATCACCTGCCTTCAAGCCGCGATCGAGATACTGAGTGCACAGGTTGTCGCTGGCCCGCTCCAACTCACGAAAGGTCCATGTCTGCTGCAGCGATACCACAGCCTTTGAGTCCGGCCTAGTCGCCAAGCCAGCATCAAGCAGGTTTTCCAACGAGACGACATTTTTGAGCGGACCACCGAGAATAGGCATTGTGCTTAATAACTCTTTTCGTTTTTGAATGGGCGCAAAAACTCCTGCAATCTGTCCGAAATTAGTCAGAACGCTAGCTATTCTATTCTGGCGCAGCGAGCGGGTCCCTGTCCAGGTTTACCGAAGTCTGGGGACAAGATGTGACTCCAATATGGAAATGCGCAATTATTGCGGCAGTTTTAAAAGGGAATTCGCGAACTCTGCAATGACTCCAGCTTTGCCAATAGCTATTCTGCTGACCCTCACAGCCTTCTCATCAGGAGCGCAGGAACTCGTTCCTCATAGCAAAAATGAGGATTGTTTCAGACCGGAATGTCAATCGATAGGCCCCTTCTTTCCCGGTCCTCTGGGTCCTATTCCTAATCCTGGCCCCCCTGCCAACATTTGCGTGGTACTAGAAGGATACTGCATTTTACCTGGTCCTGAACATCCTGGAGCCGCGTGTTCTTGCTTTAACGGACGTTCCGGCTTTCCTATTCAAGGCAGGGCTTTCTATGATGAAGGCATTACCAACTTGTTGGAGAATGATTGAGGAAAGGCAGCGCCTTTTTCGTCAGGTTGTCAATTCATGGGCATAGTCGATCTGATTATTGAGTCCCTTGTGCGCCCAGCGGTCGGCGAGCAATGCCAAATCGCGAGCCGTTTTGGAGAAACTGCGTAACTTATCGGTGCTGATAAGGTGTGGCACTCTAAACCCGGTGATCAATCGCCTCATTAAGCGCTTGGCGGCATAGGCGTTTCACTGCTTTTGTACCAGCTTGTCGAGTAGAATTCCATTCACATAAACCGCTCGCCAGAGCCAGTAATTCTCACCGTCAATTGGGATAACAACTTCGTCCAGATGCCATTGTAGGCTGAACCCGACCGATTGCGCTTGATGCAGCGGCCAAATCACGGCCAAATCGGTTGACCCCAAGCCATAGGGTTTCCCAACTGACGATTTCGCCCCTCGAAGCCAATAGGCCCTTCACGTCTGCCGTACTCAACGCAATGCGGTTGCAAGACCAAACCGCTTTAGAAAAGTTGTTGCGTAGAACCCGGAGACCATTGAGGCGACATCTCGGCTGGGATCTTCATACCCGCGCCTAGCTCACTGTAAATGCGCAATCAAGTTGGCAACTCCAAAGCTGAACCGAAGTTAATATTCTCTTCAGGAATGGTTCCTTCCCGCCGCCCATATAACAGTTCACGAAGACATTTTCAGTGAGGAGGAAGTGCAAATGGCTTATGCTGATACAACGACCCAAGGTGGGTTTTTTTCACGTTTTTTTTCCACTCCGGAGGAAAGAAAAGCCGAGCGCGCCAAGCGCGCAGAGTATAATAGACAACGACGTGAATTGATGCGGATGACGGATCGGGAACTGCTTGATCTCGGCTACTGCCGAATCGACTTGGAACAAAAACTGCATCGGCACCATTTTGGAGACTGATGAACTGTTGGAACGACACTCATGTTGGTCACTAGATCCACTTGATACTTATCAATAGGACGGGCGCAGTTGTTGTCACATAAACTAGGGTTCGATTGCTCATGCCCGAAGTTGGACGTAGGTGACATCGATGAAATCATCGTTAACCAGCTACAAGCGTCATCGGTTTACACTCCACGGGTCCAAACAATAGGGACAACTCAAGTTGGGGTGATGTTGTCACGTCAAATGGGGCCGTCAAGCGGGAGATATGGGGCGCAGGAGCCAATCGAGCGCATGTATCGCGATGTGAGTATGTTCACAATCAGTGGTGGAACCGAGCGGATCCTGAAAACACAGGTCGCTGGTAGTTTGTTGGGCACTAATACGCCGAAAACCAGAGACGGGTAACCAGCACAGAAAAACATCTTGGAAAGCAGGTTAAAGACGTCGGCGAGTCGACTCTAATCCATTTGAGCCAGTTGTGCCGAGATGGCTTCCGATGCCCGCAGCGCCAAGGCCGCAAGTGTCAGTGTCGGGTTGGCCGTGCCGCCAGTGGGAAAAACAGCAGACCCCACGACGAAAAGATTACGGGTATCAAAGCTGCGTAAATCTTGATCCAACACCGCGTTCTTTGGATCAGTTCCCATCCGCACTGTGCCCATAATGTGGCCCGCACCTTTTGCCTCGGGATCGTGGCCAATTTCTGACGCGTTCATCGCGCTAAAGATGTCTGTGTGCGCAGCTTCAGCCGCTTTGAGCCCGGCTTGGGTGTAGGGGTCGATGCTGAAATGGATACTGACTTCGGGCATCCCGTTTTCGTCACGACGGTCTAGATCCAAGGTCACACGGTTCTCAGGGATCGGCAGCTGTTCGACCATGGAAGATATCTCGATTTGTCGCGAGGTTGCGTCAAAGATTGCCTGATCCAACGCTGCGCCCCTCAAACCCTGAGAAATGAGATGCTTCACATTTGAGACAGGGGCGTTCTTAGACCAAGCCTGTCCTTGGTTGCCAATTTCAATCAAAAGCGCGGCGTGATCAGTGCGAAACGTCCCGTCTCTCAGTGTGTCACAGGTTGAGGTGATGAGCGGACCTCGGAATGGCCATATGGGCTCCGGCGCCATGGCCCAGCTGAGTTTCACCGGATGGTCCATCAGATTTCGGCCAACCAGATCGGACGAGTTGGCCAGTCCACCGGGGGCACCCTCTTGCGCAGAGTTCAGCATCAGCCTCGGCGTTTCGATTCCGTTGGCGGCGAGGACGACAATCTTCGCACGCGCGTGGCCGCTGGTGCCGTTAGAACGCCGAAACTCGACCGTCTTGAGAGTCCCAGCCTCATCAAGATGAAGCATCGTCGCCGTTGTCTCAGGAAAAAGGACCGCACCGGCGGCTTCGGCTTTGGCAACATGGACCGTCGCATCATATTTGGCCTGCACCGGGCAAATCGGGATGCAGGATGCGCTACCGCAACAGGTGGGCCGGTCGTCACGAGAGATGGAATTTCGAGCCTGTGGTGCGGCCAAAAACTCATAGCGGCTGCCCGTCAGTGCCGCCGCAACTTTCTGGTCAAGGTGGGACTGCGGGATCGGCGGCATTGGATATGGGGTAGTACGTGGCGAACCGCGATCATTCTCACTGTCGCCGGACGCCCCTAACTCGCGCTCTGCCCACCCATAATAGGGTTCCAATGCCTCGTAACTAAGCGGCCAATCCTCTCCCAACCCATAGGTCGTTTGGAGCTTGAAGTCTTGCGGCAGGAACCTTGGGATGCTGCCCAACCAATGCCAAGTGGTACCGCCCACCGCCTTGAGATAGTCTGATTGGAATGACTGCGGGCCAGTCTGGCGGTAAATCGTCTCTTGTCCCGCGTCGTTTTTGTAAGATGGGGCTGCTCCTGCGGGATAAGGGCTGGCCAAGTCTTTCACGGCAGCGCTCCGGAACTTGTCGTAGGCGTCACCGCGTTCGATACGCGGACCTGTCTCAAAAATTACGACGCGCAGGCCCTGAGACGCCAGCTCAGACGCCGTAAGAGCCCCGGCGACGCCAGAGCCGATGACCAAAATGTCCGCTTCGATATCGACCGCAGTAGCGACGGGGCTTCTCCTTTCATTGCGCTTAGAGCACGGGAGCCTCGCTCCAATCTTCAACAGCGCAGAACCCGGGTGCTTTTGTATAGGACATGGCTTGCCATACCAGCGCAGACCCGTAGGTCACCGCTTCGGGATTTGAGGGATCGGGGGACAGCCCCGTGTACCAAGCAACGAGGATTCTTTCCTCAAGCTCCGGTTGCGGCAGACCCTCTGCAAGAGCATTCAGGGCCTCCTCATCACCCATTGCCAAGAAACCTTGCAAAAACTTCGCAGCGGCTTCAGCGTCCAGATTTTCGCGCTGCAACAGCTTTTTCGATAGCGCCAGAAAGCCATTGGCATCAATGCTCGGCGCAGCATGTAGGCGCAGCCCGCTCCACGAAGCCAAGACTACCACCCCACAGAACACAAAGCCACGTCGGCCAAGCAATACCATCGAGCCTCCGTTAGATACAATCGCCACAATGCGTCATCTCACTCACTATAATTGCGGATGGTCCGCATAGAAAGCTTCGAAGAAGCACTGAAGCTTTAACTCGTATGCGTCAAAGGAAATCCAGACATTCAATGTTCTCACTCGAATGTCTGTTTTGTCCGCGTTGCAGACACTCAGCAAATTTATGCGAATGTCTGCATCGAGCCCAAACCAGTCATGTTATTTTTGAACCCCGCGGCGTATCGCTTCACCTGAGTTAGCGTCCAACACCAGGACACCATCACCAACGACTAACGTGCCGTTTACGAGAACGGCTTGCACCCCAACAGCGGGTTGGTTTGCGTTTTCGTAGGTGGCTAGATCCGCTACTGTCTTGGGGTCAAAGACGACAACGTCAGCATCCATTCCAACTTGCAGGCGCCCTTTCTTTCTCATTTGTGGAACGAAGTCCTCCAGTGTTTGAGCTGGCATCAAGGACATCTTGCGAATTGCCTCCTCCAGTGACAATAAGCCTCGTTCGCGCACATAAGATCGAAGGATTTTGGTAAACGCTCCAGCCGACCGCGGGTGACTAAATACATTGTCGGGAAGTGGCCAATCACCACCTTCATAATTCAGAACAGCCCCGCTTTCGTCGAAGTAGGACCAGAACACCGCATCCGACGCAATCATGACTGCTGGGTGGGTAACGGATGCATCCAACAGAGTGAGCGCTTCCGGATCGTTCTCGTCCAGAAAATGCCATGTGACAAAGGTTCCCGGCTCGTTGTCCTGGTATTCGGCGAGCTCCTCTTCTGTCATGCGATCTGCGCCCAATTGAAAGTTCTGAGCCGTAGAGCTCATGCGTTCTCGCCATCCGTCGCCTGAGAACATCGCGGCTCCTACAACGGTGTTCGCGGCGCCATAAGGATAGGCCTCTACCGTGATGTTAATGCCTTGAGCCCGCGCACGTTCAACCAAATCAAGGGTGGCGTGGATGTCTTCCAATGAAGAACTGTTGATATGACAGATATGCATGTGTGCGCCTGTAAGCGCGGCGTTCGCAATCAGTTCTTTTATTGCCTCAAAAGACCCCTGCGGTTCCAAATTCGAAGCGTATCGCACGTGCGTATAGGTGGCCACGCCGTAGTCGGCGGCCATATTCGCCAAAGCAAAGTACTCTTTTTGACCGTATCCAGGCGCGTATCCTGCGTTAACGCCTATACCCAATGCCCCCTCTTTCAATCCTTGCTCAACTAAGTCCAACAACTCCACCATACGAAGCGGATCGGCGATTTCTGTTTTCCAATCGTCGAACCTCTGCGCATCTTGAAAATAGGATAGTTCGGCAACAGGCCCTTTACCTGTGAACGCAGCTATTCGGCCAAACGTCCAAGCCGCAGACGCCCCATAGTTCAGCGGTGTCTGCTGCCGTTCCATTTCTGCATACCAATCTGCAATAGGGAGGATACCGGACTCCAATTCCAGAACGGTTGTTACGCCTTGCATCGCCTGCATGCGCATATCGCCCAAGTTCATGCCGTGTGCATGCAAATCGATGAACCCCGGCGCTACAACAAGATCAGTTGCATCGATCTCCAACGAACCTTCCATAGCGAACTCGGAAATGGCGACAATTTCGCTGCCAGTTATCCCTAGATTTCGGATGGAGTCCAAACCTGTCTCTGGATCGATAACCCGACCGTTCGTTATGACTATTTCGTAGTCCTGCGCAGAGCAGGTCGTGGCAATGGCCACAAAAATTGCAGAAACGAATGTGCGGTACATGACCTGATCCTCCGTGTCTCCAGCGTACGGCGATCAAGGAACAGATCAATTCAATACTTTGCCTAAGTCTGTTTAGTTCGCACTGCGGTCGTTCATCTGAACTCGTCGAACGACCGCTTAGAGCCCATTTTGCCGAATGCTGCACGGCGATTGAATGTCAGGTTTTGGTATCTGCCCGATACTTGGACAAGAACATGTCGACGCACTCTTCAATGATCTTGCCCGACCCATCCAAGCTTTCCGCACCGACAAGAAACTTCGGCCAGAAGAAGAACGCCTTTGCGCCCGCAGTAAGGAGTTCCGTTGCGTAGTCAGGTTTTACGTTTTTGAGCTGTCCCGACTTCACGGCAGCAGCCACGATGGAGCGCACCGGGTTATTGCTCATCTCGGCGCGGGCAAACACACGCCGTGCCAGTTCCAAGTCTCGTAGATACTCTGTCATCGCCATGCGATTGAGACCCAGATACCGCTCATCCGTTATGGCCGCGATGTAATCCTCAAGGCTCTTGATGAGCTGTTCCCGTACAGGTTTCTTTGGATCGAATGGCTCGGAGCTGATGGCACCGGTCTCGGCGATAATAATTTCAACGATTTCGTCGAACAACGCCTCCTTCGTCGGGAAGTGGTTGTAGAGTGTGCGACTCGAAACACTCGCAGCTTGAGCGATTCGCGTAGTGCGAGCACCCTCAAACCCGTACGTACGGAATTCTTCGACCGCAGCGTCGATGATATCTTTTCGTTTCTTTTCAGTGCGTTTCACGATTGTCAGCCCAAAAGTAAGAATACGTGTTTACATTTCTGATCTCGCGCCATAAGTAAACTGTATAATTTACTTTTGCAAGGCCAAGAGGCCGACCAACCCGAAAGAACCAAAGACATGCTCGACACACCGAAATCAGAAAACCGGACCATCATCCCGCAGCCGTTGGATGCGACCACGCTGAAAGCTGGCGACAACAAAGTCACTTTCGTCTCAAAGACGATGGGTGGGGATATCATGCTGGCTGGACTGCTCTTCCTGCCGGAGAACTTTGATCCTGCGCGCACATATCCAACTGTCGTTCTGACCGGCGCTTTTCAACAGGTGAAAGAACAGACCTGTGCCGTCTATGGCCGCAAGTTCGCGAAGCAAGGCTACGTCGCTCTTGCCTTTGACCACCAAGGTTATGGCGATAGCGAAGGCTTCATCCGCCACTACGAATACACACCTGCCAAGATTGAAGGCATTCAAGACGCGATCAGCTTCCTTTCCATGCAAGGCTTTGTTGACCGCGAAAGGCTCTTTGGAGTCGGCGTTTGTGCTGGTGCGACGCATATTGCCATGACGGCTATGACCGACAAGCGTTTGAAGAAAGTTGCGCTTGTGGGCGGCATGTTGATGAACACCTTTGTTCACTTCACAGCCAATGGTCGCAAGAAGACGGCCGCCATGCTGCACGGGGCAAACGAAGCTCGGCAGAAGTGGTACGAATCCGGTGAAGCTGTCCCTTTCGACGCCTTGGGAATGGATGACGGCACGGCCAAAAACTCAAAGATTCAAGATCAGCTCGAAGGTTATGACTACTACATGACGGAGCGTGCTGGGGCCATGACCAACCCCAACTACACCCATCTAACGCCAGAGTTCTTCGTTGAAGACAACGCACGCCACAGCGCGCGCTCTATCGCGAAGTACTTGCGGACACCGGCGATCACTATTCACGGATCGAAAGCCAGCACGCGCATCTTCTCTTGGCTGTTCCATTGGTCCAAGCGCGGCCCGAAGAAGCGGGTAGTGATCAAAGGCGCAACGCATGTCGACCTCTATGACCGTGACCAGTACGTTGATCAGGTGATCGCGGCCGCTGATGCATACTTCAAATAATGCACTCGGTTCGGGCGGACCGAAACCCGCCCGAACTTCAATCCGGAAAGATGAGATCAATGAAATGGTATCACTACCTTGCCGCCTTTGGGGCGGGCTTCTCTGGCCCGCCTCTTCCCGCCCATGAGGCCGAAAAATGAAACAACCATCGACACTTCAGGTCATCCTCGGGCTGCCCAAGCTCCTCTGGAACTATGCGACCAATCCCCTGAAGCGGGCGCTCTTCAAGGCGGCTCCAACACCTAGTACACAGACAGACTTGGTACGGCTGGTCGAAAAGACCTTCCACCACGAAATCCGTGCGGGCTATGAACACCGCTTCATCCGGCTGATGTTCGTCACCGTAGAAAACCGCGTGTTCTGCCGCCAATACCAATTCTCGCAACGCTCATGGCGTGATGTGTTTCCGTCCAACCCGGAAGGGCAAGTTCGTCTGGACAACACCATCGCCAATATCAACGCCCGCAAGCCAAAGGACTACGACCAGATCATTCCAGCGGTTGATCAGGCATATGCAGAGGCTCTTCGCAAGATCGGGGCAAGCTTCCTGCTGATGGGAAGCATTGAGCCGAGGGCACAGAAAAGCACGATGGAAATCACATTGGCGGTTCTATAGCAGCCATTGGCGCAGACGCAGCGAAATGGAGGTTTGTCCCGCATAGCCGACGGTCAGTTGAATCAAGCGAATGACAGCACCGAGCCCAAATTTCGCATACACAGCGTCTCAAACGAATGACGGCTATCAAACAGCCACTCCTTGACCCGTCGCAAATTCATAAGACCGCGCGACGATCTTTTTTGCAGTATCCAATTCATCTTCATCACGGGGTGAGTAGATCATCACCAGACCGATCGGCCATTGCCCTTGTGTCACCAAATAGTGGTCTTCACCCCAACCTGTCCGTTTAACCTCGGCCACATCTTCGACCGGCAAAACGAGGTGCATGCTTCCATTGTCCGGCTTCGGGTGGATGTGAGCAAACTCTCGCCCGATCATAAAGGCGGCTTGGTTTCCGGAAACACCATCGTGCAAAACAAGGGCGCGCGATCCCGGGACGGATATTCCGCTGTCTTCTTTGTTGACGTTCGGTAGCGCAAAACACCATGCATGAAGCGCGTCAATGATCTCGTCTGGGCCGTGCTGGGTCAGCTGCGAATGAGGGAGTTGACCCTGTGTTTCGGGAAGCGGGCCAGAACGTTTAGGTAAGGTCAAAGGCGTGCTCATTATTTGCTCCATTCAGTTGCATGGGTCAAAGTTAAGCGTGTATCCTGGCAAAGTAACTGCGAAAAACTGCAAGTGAGCTTTGCATGAAAGCACAGAGATCTCGGGCAGATCAAAATCTGGAATGGGCGGATATGCCCTTCCTTTTGTCGGTGTGTGAGGCCGGTAGCCTGTCCGGTGCTGCACGGCTATTGGGTGTCAACCATTCGACCGTGTTCCGTCGAATTGAGGCGGTGGAAGCGCGTTTGGGCGTCCGATTATTTAAGCGCCTTGCACGCGGCTATGTCATGACAACGGCCGGGGAGCGGTTTTACGAGCGTGCGATCCTTCTTTGCGAAGGAATGGATCAGATTGAGCGAGACTTAGGCGGGCAAGATTTGCGTCTTGAAGGCCAATTGACGGTCACGACAACAGACTCGCTGCTTCATTGCCTTACACCGGTGTTTGCCAAGTTCCAGCAGGCACACCCGAGTGTTGAACTTCGTCTTTTATCAGATGTACGTGCCCTGGACTTGATGCAGCGGGATGCGGATATCGCGCTTAGGCCGACCAACGCACCGCCTGAACACTGGGTGGGTCGAAAACTGGCAGAACTTTCTTTTGCAACCTATGCGCACCGCGACTATTGGCAGGTTATTAAAAACAATCACGACGAAACTCATCACTGGGTCATGCTTGGCGACGACCTGAACCAATCCCCGATGAGCAAAATCACGCAACGCCGAAAAAATGAAGACGCGAAATCCACTGTTGTTAACACAATGATGAGCGTATTCGACATGGTGAAATATGGCTTCGGGATCGCTGCAATGCCGTGCTATCTCGGCGAAAAGCACAAAGATCTCGTGCGTGTGCACGACCCGGATCGCAGCGCCAACTGGAATCTATGGCTCTTAGCCCATCCAGATGTTCGACGCAGTGCAAGGGTGAACGCCTTCTACGATTTTGCGACACGACACATCACCGACGATGTCTTGGGGACACCATAAGAATCCCGAGCATATCTGTGTCATTTTGCAAATGTCGCTTGCGTGCTTTGGGGATTCTATCTGCGCTCATGCAACCCACCTTTTTGGCAGTGTTCAAAAAGGAGGACCCCAATGTCTATCACAAGGGCTGCAATCGCATTGAGCCTCGGTCTTTTTGCCGGGACCGCGCATGCTTTGGATATCGAAACCAGAACGCTCCATGAACTTTACGCCGACGCCTTGGCCGAAGGTGGTGAGTTCGTTCTGCGCGCTGGTGGTGATGAGCCAACGCAGATCGATTACTATCTTGATCGCTTCAAAGCGCGGTTCCCAGAACTCAAGGTGACCCATAGCGTGGATGTTAGCATCAACCATGCCCCACGTTTCGACAATGCTCGCGCTGCAGGTGGTGAGCAGAACATACCGGACGTGATCCAATTCCAGACCTTGCATGATTTCAATTACTACATGGAGCGTGGGCTTCTCGAAGCCTACAAACCGGCGAATTGGGATAAAGTCTATCCAGATCACAAAGACCCACACGGCCGTTGGACGGGTCTTTATGGCGTGACGTTCAGCAACTACGTAAACCTCGACATGGTGGACCCTGAGAACCCACCTAGGGATGCCTTGGATTACCTTGATCCAAGTCTGAAGGGGCGGATCATTTTGACCTATCCCCATGATGATGACGCTGTGCTCTATCAGTTCTGGAACCTCAAGGAGGCGTATGGCTGGGACTATCTGGAAAAGCTGGTGGCGCAGAAGCCGGTCTGGACACGCGGCACCGCAATGCCTTACCACGCCATCAACAACGGCTGGTACGCGGCGAGTTTCACAACATTCTGGGCGTTTGAAAGCTTTCCGGGCTTGAACACTGAATTCATGCTGCCAAAGAAGGACTACTTCCTGACTTGGTTCCAAAGCGCCGGCATTCCAACCCAAGCCAAAAACAAAGCCGCAGCAAAATTGTATCTGAACTGGATGTTGTCCGAAGAGATGCAGGGCACTTGGCTTCAGTTTCCCGTGCGTATGGATATCGATGCGCCGGGCGACTACGGCTCAGTTCTGCGCCACAACACATCACCGGGCGACTTCCACCGATGGATGTTGAAACGCCCCATGGTGGAGCGTTTCCGCGATCAAATGCGCCAGCTGATCGGCCCCGCACATGGACCCGAAGCCATTGATCTGGACTACTCAATCAAGCCTGAGTGATTGTTGTGCAAGTGTGGGGCATGGTTCTGCCCCACGCCACAGCAGACATTGACGTTTCGCCTTGGAAAGTCGAGTTTGTCCCGCATAGCGGAAGTCTTCGAACCGTGTCTCGAATGGCAGTTTTCTGCAACCCCTGGATGATTGGCAACGCCACAACAAAGTGAGAACATCGCTGAAGGGGTGTTATGTGAAGCGATCTCTGGTTGAGTGATGGCCGTTCAGTGGAACAAGTACGAAAGGCAGCCTCGCGGGACAAACCGGACTCAAGCAGCTGCAGCTATTGCTGACGCAGCATTCCTTTGCCTAGCTCAGAGATACGACAACGTTCCCGACGGTAGACTTTGCGTCAACGGTATCGTGGGCTCGTGCAATTTGCTCCAAAGGGAAGTTCGCATGGATGGGTGCACTGATCTGATTGGCTTCGAGCATTTTGGTCAGATCGTCCGTTGCCGCGTTGATCACAGCGCGTGGAAGCATGAAGACGATGAAGAAGCCGAACCGCATCTGTTGGATAACAGCACCGACCATAGGGAATGCTGCCTCAAAGTCGTCAGACCCGTAAGCAGCAACAAAACCGCCATTTTTGATGAGACCCGGCAGAAGCGTTGCGTTGGCGCCAAGGTTGACTTCAATGATGTGGTCGACGCCCAACCCATTCGTTAGTTCCTGGATGCGTGAGACGAGATCTTCTTTTTTGTAATTGATTACATGATCTGCTCCCGCCGCTTCAGCTGAATAGGACTTGGACAATGAACTGACTGTTGCGATCACCGTTGCCCCTTTTTGCTTGGCAATCTGGATTGCGTAGTTGCCAACGGCACCTGCGCCGCCCTGCACCAGAAGAGTTTTCCCGGCAACCGGTCCATCCATCGTAACCGCATGATAGGCTGTGAGCAGAGGAACGCCGAAGGTTGCTCCGGCCGCAAATGATACGTTGTCCGGTAGCACAACGGCATTCTCTTCCGGTGTGACGGCGTATTCTGCTGCCGTTCCATCCGCACCGCCCCATTGTACGGAGTGCAGCCAAACCCGCTGGCCAATCCGATCTTTGGAGACACCCGCGCCCACAGCTTCGATCACACCAGCACCATCATGGTGCGGCATCACGTGAGACCACTCACCCTGGATTGGGAAAATCCCGGCGCGGGTCTTGGTGTCTGTTGGGTTTACGCCAGAGGCGTGTAGTTTGACCAGAACTTGCCCGTCAGCGGGTGCAGGCTTGTCCCAATCAACTATCTTCAAAACGTCCGCAGCCGAGCCTGTTTGCTGATATATCGCGGCTTTCATCTCTCTTCCTTTCAAGGTTGTGCAATCCGCATGACAAGGCTGTCCGGGCAAGTGCTGTTTCGCACTTGCCCGCCTCATGTCTCGGATAGTGAGGGGGTGGTAGTTAAGAAAAATCTTCGGGTGTTACGTCAGGCGGCGTGTTGTCCATGTCAAACAACAACTTCCACTCACCGGCATCGTTGCGGCGGTAGGCAAGCGCCACACGCCCGGTCAGATGCGCATCTTCTGGTGGCGTGACACCGGCGGGTGGCTCGAAGTAGTAAGCGCCCAATAGAAGTGCCATATTGCCTTCGATAAAGGCCGCCTCTTCTTTGTGGTGCAATGTGCCTTCGACCATTTCGAATGCCTGTTGATACCAAGGCTTAATCTGATCAACACCGCGCATCAAAGCCGCCCCGGCATTGGCATAGATGCTTTCTGGATCGTAGAGCGTGAAGAGCGCATCAATATCCTTGGCGTTGAACGCCGTCATCCACGTGTCCAGGTTTGCGCGCACCTTGTCGAGTTCTGTGTTATCCAACATGAAGACCTTTCTATTCTTAGACCTGACGAAGGTCAGATGCGGTGCAAGTGCGACTCACGTCGCCGTTTCATCATCAAAATAGCAATCTGCGAAAATGCTTTCTACATGCAGGCTTGTGTGCTACTTACACTTATGTGAGTGGTTTCAGCGGAGACTTGATGAATGTCATATGACTTGGAATTAGACACCCCTATCGAGGCGTGCCCCGTGGAATTTGCTGTGGGTATGATTGGTGGCAAATGGAAGCCGATCTTGCTGTTTCATCTCATGCCGGGTGCAAAACGTTTCTCTGAGCTTCAGCGCCTCGTGCCCCATGCGTCAGATCGTATGTTGACGCGATCTCTTCGCGAATTGGAGGCCGATGAGCTTGTGCATCGTGAAGTCTTCCCTGAAGTCCCTGTTCGGGTCGAATACTCCCTCACCACGGATGGGAAGGCACTTTATCCAATCCTGGCTGAGATGAGCAAATGGGGCGAAAAACGATTAAGCGCCTGAGCTGCTTTTCTTAGGCGGTTTTCTATTTCGCAACGCAGCTTCAAGCGCCCGTCGCGTCCAAAGGTGCAAGCTATCTTCATCATCAAAGATGTCGTCTGGGGCGCGGTAATAAGGTAGTGGCACAGGTTTTTTCTGCAGTGGATAGACGTACTGCTCAGCGCCAGCTTCTTTGAATGCGGCCAGAGTTTCAGCATCAGCTTTCAACCACAGCTCGTCATCTGCGACGATTGCGAAGAAAAGCCCATCACAATAGATGCCGCCCGCACCAAACATTTTCAGCGTAGTGATGTTTCCAAATGGTGCGAATAAGTCTTCGTAGAAATCGGATTGCATCGGTTGCGGCTTTGTAAGTGGGATCTGTAGTGTCGCCTCTGCCCCTTAGAGCGTTCAACACCACAGATCCTCCGGGGGGTTAGAGCTTATGCCGCGAAAACGGCTTGAATTTTTTGCTCCGCCGCATCGATCCCAGCAGCACGCGGCTCATCGCCCATATCCAGGCCATTTGCGGCAATGATATTGACCGACTGAATACCCATGAACGCAAAAATATGGCGTACATATCCGGATTGAAAATCCGCCGGGTGTGGATTATCCGCAGCTCCGTCGCCATAGTCTCCACCGCGTGCCGAAATGACATAGACAGGTCTATCTTTCAAAAGTCCTTCGGGACCTTTCTCGCTGAAGCCAAATGTTTTGCCTGCCCTGGAAACATGGTCAATCCATGTTTTGAATCCGCTGGATATCGTGAAGTTGTGCATGGGAGCAGCAATCACGATCATGTCCGCCTGGTGTAACTGCTCTATCGTGGAATCAGAGGCTTTTACGGCCTTTGACTGATAATCGTTCAGAGTTTCGGGGTTGCGAAGCAATGCTTGAATCAATTCACCATCAAGATGGACAGGAGGGTTTGCGCCAGCATTCTGGCGCAGCACAGTTCCGTCAGGATTGGCTTTTTTCCATTCAGAGACAAACTTCTCAGTGAGTTGACGGGAAACAGACGTTGGATTTGGGCTTGTATCAATTACAAGAAGGGTGCTCATTGTTGTTGTCCTTTCAAGGTTTGGCAATCCAGATGACGAGGCTGTTCGGGCAAGCGCGATTGCGCGCTTGCCCGCCCCGTGCCTCGGATTGTGAGTGGTGGTTAGCCGCGGACCGGCTTAGGCACGCTGATCGGGCAGTCGATGAAGTAGGTCCAGCCACCGTTAGGAAGCTGCTTGGCGACTTCTGTCGAGGTGCCGCCACCCATAGGCGTGCCGTCCTGGCCTTCCATGGTCCAATCGCCCTGAAGGAGCGCCATGTCGCCATTGATCATCTCGCCGGTAACGCGGGCTTTGAGGATGGCGCGAGCTTCACACGGACCGGCGAAAATCTCGCGCACTGCGTCGTGGCCGACAACCGGCTCAGCGTTGTCGGGATCCAGTGCGATGCGGACATCTGGGTGGAACATGGAAACCACGCCTTCGAGGTCTCTGTTTGCCATAAATTCCGCGACGCGCTCGACAATCTGGTGAGGGCGTACTGCGATTTTGCGTGTTGTTGGGGCAGATTGCGCCAGTGCAGTCGTTCCGGTTGCTCCTGCAAATGCTGCGGCACCTAGAGCCGAAATTGCGTCGCGCCGTGTCATAGATAGTTTTGGCATGGTCATTGCATATTCTCCTTTCACACTGATTAGAGTTTGAAACCGCCTTCAACTTTGATGGCGGTGCCGGTTATGAAGCTGGCCTTTGGTTCACGGAGGAAGGCAATGAGCCATGCATCAAGGTTAGCGCGAGCCATATCCCGGATTGAGAGGGGGGCGGTTACCTGCGAACCGGCTTTGGTACGCTGATCGGGCAGTCGATGAAGTAGGTCCAGCCACCGTTGGGGAGCTGCTTGACGACCTCTGTAGAGGTGCCGCCGCCCATTGGGGTGCCGTCCTGGCCTTCCATGGTCCATTCGCCCTGAAGGATAGCGTGGTCACCATTGATCATTTCACCGGAAACGCTGCCTTTGAGGATCACGCGGGCTTCGCAAGGACCTGCAAAGATTTCACGCACCGCGTCGTGGCCCTGAATAGGCTCAGCATTGTCGGGGTCCATTGCGATGCGCACATCTGGGTGGAACATGGAAACCACGCCTTCCAGGTCTCCGGCTGCCATAAACTCTGCGACGCGTTCAACAATCTGATGCGGGCGCTCAGCAATTTTGCGTTCTGTCATGATTTTCTCCTTCGAAAGTGAGGTGTGTTGAGCGACTCATATGAATGTGTCATGATCACAGGTAGCAATCCGCTAGACAGCTATCTACATGCGGATGTGTAAGCTACTGACAAATATGTAAGTGCACCTTATGGAGGCGCAATGAATGCCATTCAATTTTGACTCGGAAACCAGCTCGGAGGACTGTCCAGTGGAGTTCGCCGTTGGGTTGATCGGCGGCAAATGGAAACCTGTGTTGCTATTCCATCTGATGGTGGGGGCAAAGCGCTACTCAGAGCTTCAGCGCCTAGTATCCTATGCTTCAGATCGTATGTTGACGCGATCTCTTCGCGAATTGGAAGCGGATGGGCTCGTGCATCGCGAGGTCTTCCCCGAAGTGCCTGTTCGGGTCGAATACTCCCTCACCCATGATGGCGAGACGCTTTACCCGATCTTGGCTGAGATGAGCAGATGGGGCACACAACGGCAACAAGCTTTAGCTTCCTGAGCTTCGAAGGGGGTCTCATTGCCAACGATCTAAGAAATGTGCAATCAACCTTCCAGTGCCGACAACCAATGACCGCTCTTCCCTCGATTGGGTGATGTTGATTTTCCGCGATGGTGGCGACCTCTGTGCTGCGAGCGCACGCAGCGAGAAACAGCAATGACCGCCTTGGGCTCCTTTGAGACATTCGCCGCGTCCCGCATAAGTGTCAGGTTTTGGGTTCTAGGAGGGAAGGCCTTGGATAAAAGCCCCTGCACATCGCAGTTTGGGTGTTATATGCACCGGTCTCTCGTTGAACGCCCGATCTGCTGTCACATGCCTTCGATATTGGCATTTCAAACCTCGGCAAATTTCTTAACGATGTGCCTCAGCAAATTATTACCCTCGGCGATGAGATCGAGGCGATCTTCGTTCTTTTTCACCACGGCTGCCCACGCCATTTGATCTTGTATGAAATCGTCAATGATCGCTATGCGCTGCCCACGGCCCATTTCCTTGGTTTTGCTTTTCAGCGCCAACAACTCGTCAATATGCCCGAGTAGGTTGGGAGAAAGTTCCTGATCTTTAATGAGATCATGCAAGTTCATCGGCGGTGGCGCGTCGGGTATCTGCCTGATCCAGGAGATCGCCAAGGCGGGTCTCAGCATGTAGAAATACGTTTTGAAGCTCACCTCCTGGCTCTCACCAACATGCTTGTCCCACTGTTTCTGTGCCAGGTTGCGATAGTGGTGCAGACAGGCTTCGCCGTAGGTTGTCTTGGCTGCGAAAGCAATCAGCTGTTCGCATATCGCGTCATTCCATCTGTACCTGATAGGACTGGATAACCATTCCAACATCACAGGGTTAGGTTTGATCAACAAACCAAGCGCTTTGCGAATATCCCACCCGTTTATGTCCCAATCGCCCTCAATGGGCAGTTCGATGACATCGCGACCGGGCTCAATACTCAGATACCAGGCTGGCCGATGTACATAGATGAAGCGTACATCGTAATCACTGTCGGGAGACGGGAAACCCCATGCGCGGCTGCCGCTTTCAATGGCGAACAACACTCGGACATCATAATCCGCTTCTAAAGCGGTAAGCTTAGATTGGATGACCTGCTCGATCTCAGGCGAAACGCTAGAGGTGAAAGTTGGACGGGTCATCGTGTTTCTCGTGGTGTCAAGACAGCCATCTGGGATGTTACAACATAGTTTTTGTCAACAGGACCTAGGGAAGAAATCGCGGAACTATGGCCGTCGGAGGCGGCATTATCATGTCCCAAACCTTACTATTGTTGGTGAGCATGCGCGGTAGAGCATCTGGCCAACTCCGCCGCGCACTGGTTCAAATATCCGTCGAGACCACCAAGTCAGATTAACTCGTCACTCTGGTCGCTAGTTCCCGAACCACGTCCCGTGTCTCGTTCGGGTACGCACGAACAAACCCAGCCTCGCAGGGGATTGTCTCAACTTCTCTGCGATCCAGTGCCGGACCCAAATGGATCGCGGCGATCTCAAACTGCTCTGCCATTTGTCCCAGCGTTACATAGTGTTTTTCAAAAGCCTGAATACTCTCTTCAGTGATGTAGCAACGATAATGCTGCGTGTCCGGGTTTCGCAGCTTTACCTGCTTAAGGTATCCACAATCCCGCAAGAGCCGGATTGACCCGATACTAATTCTCAAGCGCGCCGCTGCATCCAGAAGCGACAGATCACCAGAAAACACGCGCTTCGATCTCAAACTCGGCGAATGGCTTGTGCGACCAGACATTAGCTGCCCTTCGTAACGTCCCTTCTGCGTTTTTGAATTTTGCGGCGGCGGTTTCATAGTCCAAAATTGTATCATCAAGTTTTAATGCCTTGATTGCGCCCGGAATGATCACTGCCAACAAGGCAAGGCCCGCTACTAGAACCTGATTTTCCTCGCTTTGCTTAAGCACTGTGCTCGCTGCGCCAGCTCCAGAAGCGGCGGCAAGTATCCAGAGTGCGCCACGCATGCCTTTCAACCATTTGAGCCAGATGTAGAATGTAGTGGAAGTGTAGATCGTATTACGCGCTTGCTCCGCGCATTCTGCCACCAAGGCTGAATGTGCCGCGGTCAAGTCACCATTTCCGGGATCACATTTCCGAATATCTTCTGCCATTCTGCACCCGCCGAAAGGTTCATATTGTCACGCTCAAAGCTACAGGCTTTCTCCGCACGCTCATAGGCCGTCCAAGCCTTGCTCCGCCAATCATCACCGAGGTCAATCCACTCGAGGTACCGGCCAGGCATATAGAAACCACCGCCTGCTCTGCCCCACATGTACAAAAAAGTATCTCGTATGATCCAGTCGAACCAAAACTCGTTGCTTCCGCCCCAGCCCATTTGTGCGAGGGCCTCTTGAACTAGCCGTTCGATATGGAATGACTTGATTGGTACATCGCAGTGCTGCTTCCACTGCTTTACGATCCGGGTGATTTTCCGAACGTTCCCGTTGAACGACTGATCAGAGCAATCAAGGTGATAAATCTCTGCGTTAGGATCGATTGATTTCCATCGTCCGCCATCATTTGTGTCGCCAATAACTACACCACCATCTTGCCCGTGAAAGGCGGGAACTACTTCGATCTTGATGCTATTGAATTCAATGACGACAACTTGGCCATCGCCACGTATCCGCGTTTGTGGATAGGTCGTGCCCAACGAACCCCTAACATGTTGCAGCAATTGCGAAGGTTTGTTTCCTTCTCGCACATTAAACTGATGAAAAACCTCCGCAGGAAGGAAGCATAGTAAATCTATATCCGAAGGCGGGTGAATGGCAGTACGCTTTCCCCAAGAGCCGGCCAGCATGTAGTATCCTACACAGCTTTCGTTGCGATAGGCTCGATTAACAGACCGGATTACGCCGCCCAGTTTGGTCTCAGCATCTTCAACCTCTTGTGGGAGCAGACTCAGATTTGATTGAATGCTTTTAAATCGGCGCGTGACGTATTCCCACTGCCGGGAGCCTACAGAATTTGAAAAGAGGCTTGGTTGACTTAGTAGCATTTCTTCAAGGTAGGGGCTCTAGGTTTAGATTCCAAGATCGCCTCAAGCACTACATGTGTGAATTTTTTGGGTCTGATAAACGAATTGCACAAAGGTCTGCTTTGGCGCCCCTTTTGACTTTGCAAAGTCTGCTTTCCTGCGCACAGCCGCCGCTCTTGAGGCGCAGTGCTGCAGACGCGGCGAACAGCAACTTGGTGGCCCTATTACTTTTTGAAGTTTGACAGAAGGGTTCGATCGCAAATAGCGGTAAGCCCTCTTTCCCATCACCTTCCTTTCGTGGGCCAGCGGGATTTGGACAAGCAAACGCCCTTGGCCGTCAGGGCGAGGGCGCGGCCCTCCCCCTCGGGCAACGCTATTAGACAGGACCGTGTCCTCGGCCGTGCCTGCGGGCCGCACCACCCCTATCGAATAGCATTGCCTCGCCCCCTCCCGCGTTCGCCACGTGGCAGATCGGCAGAATCAGGCAGCTTCGCTGTCTGATCTGCAAATCAGCCCTGATTTTCCATAAGGGAAGCCAGATCAAACGAAACTGTCTGCAGGAGCCTTAAAATGGGATATTTGGGTCAGTTTAAGACGCGAAGGCCAACATCAATTGATGTCCAACATCGGGGGTGCCTTCCGGCGTCGAACGTTCACCCCATTTCTGGTCCAACTGTGACGGTTGGGTCAGGTTCGTGTGACGTTCAACACAGATACCAATGGCGGACCGAGGAGGATTCGAACCCCCGACCCCTTGATTCGTAGTTCAATGAACTCAGTATGTGCTAACTATACTTGTGATTCCATACCACAATTTTTCAATACCTTACAGGAACACCCTGAAGACGAAGAGTGGAAACACACAACATGTAGCCAGCACATTTTCAGGCACACCCCTCTTCGCCCCCGATAGAACGACACCCTACAAAAACTACCAGACCGCAAAAGAAAATGACCCTACCCAAAGCCCGGAACTGCCCAAATTGCGGCCTAGAGTTCCAGCCCCGACGCCGCAACCAAAAGTACTGCCAACCCAACTGCCGCAAAGGTGCCTATCAGCAGAAAGACCGGAAGAAGAACCCGGTAAATGCCAAGTCTAGCCCCACCAAACGTAGAGGAAACACAGAGTTCTTTGAGCTCGCCAACAGACTGGCAGAAGACATGTACTCAATGAAACCCTCCGAGAGATTGGGCTTTATGAAGGACCTCGTTGATCAAGCTAGGAGTGGCAATCAGAAGATCAGGGAAGTCCTGACCAACCAGTTCATTTTGTACGCCACAGTTGATGAGTATCCATGGCTGTTCCACCGACGCTCAAGATCATTCCAGAACATTACGCAAGCGGCGAATGCCTACTGCAGAAAATTCTGGGGGACAGGCGTGTTGGAGATCATTCTCGAGGATGTGCCAGAACCTGAGACTGGTGAGGTACCAACCGAAGCAAATGGACTCTCAGTTGACCCGGCTAACCATCCGGATCGCCAAAACGTCGTCACCATATATTGTAATGCCAAACCTAAGTCTGGATTAGTCGAGACCAAGGAAACACCACTGGTACGTGTACCAATTGCACTAGGAGAACTGAAGAGACAGCTAAGAACCATCCCTGATTACTCGCGAAGGCTGAAGGAATTTTCGACCCCGTTGGCGGCATAGGCAAACCAGAACTTTTATACAGCCATCCGAGTGTATTAGGTTTGGGACCGAAAGGTTACCTAGCCATCATTCACTGTAGATGCAACGCGAGCTGTTTCGAATGGGCACAATACTCCGGAAGCGTGCAGGAACTTAGCTTTCTCTTGTTTCGGCTGATTAGAAAATTACCTTGCTCTAAGGATTTCGGTCAATTTGAAGACAGTTGTCGAGGGATTACCCTCTTGATCGCCTTCCTCCTCCCGTCGATTTTGTTGCGTCTTGGCTCGCTCTTCTGCTTCATCACAGGCCTCGACAATGTCTGAGAAGTCAGCAGTTTTCCCAGATTTTGGATCATAATCGGCAATAAGTTCTTTGGTCCTCTTCTGGGCTTGATGACGATCACAGGGTGCATCACACATTTCGAAGTGTAAGTTAATCCAGTGCTCAAAACATGGATCAGAGTATGCGTAGTTTAAACCCGCGTCTTCACAAACTTTTTTTGCTTCAGCATATCGAGATACTTCATCATCATCTCGGTCAAACACAGCCCAAACTTGATCTCGCTCTTCGTAGGAGTTTAGTTTCCTTCGGCGGCGCGCTTTGATCAGACCGTTTTCTTGCGCAAAAGAAACGGCAGCAGATGCAACGCTATGTGCGACACCGTTTGGTCCATGGATTCTTAGTATCTTTGTGCCTTTGGCGTGCTTCGCCAATACGGCTCTTAGGTAATCCGGTTCGGTGTTCTTTCCCTCAGAAAACAAATGGATTGTCGGTGGCGCTATCCGCTTAGCAGGCTCTCGCCTATGCGAGTTTCGAGGTCTTCTTGGCATGAATAATTTGTCTTCTTAAATGGGAACCGCGCCAAAGCGCCCTTGCAGATACCCGCGTTCGATATCATCACTCAGCCGAGTTTGAATGTCCGTAAGCGGGTAAATGTGTGTTGAGCCAATCTCATCTTTTTCAACGAACCACACTTGGTCTCTTCTCAAGCATTTTCGTTGAAGCAAATTCGTGTCATGTGTGGTGGCTAGAAGTTGAGCACCATGTTGATTTGTATATGGACTAGAAAACAACTCCAGTAGCAGCTCGGCAGCGTGAGTGTGGAGGCTAAGGTCTAATTCATCTACTATCAGTACGCCTCCAGTTTTTAGCACTCCGAATACCTTTGGCAACGCAGATAACAGCCTGAGCGTACCAGCGCTCTCTAGGTAAATTGGAAAGTAGTGTTGTTGTTCGTCGGCTCCTCGGTGAGCCAATTCAACTACTTTGTCTGGCAACTCTCCAGTGTCAATTTCAATGTCTGCATCGACTTCCTTCATAATGGACTGCACTGCAAGGCCAAGTTTTTCCGTAATCTTCTTTTCTTCATCGGAAACTTGTTTGTCTTTGACTCTGTAGCCCACCACACCGGTATTAATTTTTTTCAGGAAATCGATAACTTCATCGCTTATTACCCAATGATGGTCGTCCTTGATCCGCCGTTCAGCCGCTGCACCCGACATGCTGAGACTTGTTTCGACTTGAATGGAGTCAAAAAAGTCAAAGATAGGTGTCAGAATCTCATGGCCATTTTGAGCCGCTGCTGACAGAAAAAGGCTGTTATTTCTTGTAAGTTCGGAAATCACTGCATTCTTTCCAGTAAGGAACTTACCAAACGAGAAATCCTGGCGGTTTCGCTCAAATAGCTTTCGGGCCTTTCCGTAAGGAAAGGAATACAACCACTCGCCCTGCACGAAATCTTTCTGCAGGTCGAAACCATAGTTGTAGCGGACCCCATCGACGATGAAATTACATTCAAAAGTCGTGGGCACAGCATTCGCTTCGCTATGCAAACGGAATGGGTTCCGGGTTGGGATCGCCCCTTCCGGCTTACCACGCGTCTGAGAGTATAGAATCGTTTTGATCATTGCGTGCATCGCTTTGATCATGCTTGTTTTGCCCGCTGCGTTTCCGCCATAGACCAATGCGACAGGAACAAGACGCTCGTCTTTTAGGGCTTGAGTAGCGATCAAGCCATGCTCAGGACCCTTCAGGTTAGACGCAACAAACGAGATTTCTTGACGTTCGTATATGGAGCGGTAGTTCTCCATCTCAAATGAGATAATCATTTTTCCCTCGAAGGCAGACTATGCCCTTTTGAACTCCAAATATGTCAATATTTTGCAAATATCCACAAGTAAATGCACATCACGCTCTATTTCATGGTTATTTTTACTCCGTACTTACAGGTGTTTTTGTTTCGTTCTTCGTTGAGTGACCACGAAATGCGACCCAACTAGGTTCAGATGTGAAGTTGGCTTTCTCTTGCCGGAAAGCACTGTCAGGTATCTTGAGCGGCGCGCCACGAAAATCACACTCCCATGATGGTTTAGCACTCAAGCCAATGCGTTAAGAATTCCGACTACGAAACAACAACAAAAACAACTCTCTAAACCCCCTGTATTTTGAAGCCACTTTCCCAACCCCTCGCCCCCCCACTAAACCTTGGAAAATCTTCAGGTTTCACACTCTTCGCCCAGCGCAGAAGGGCATCCAAGCACCTGTCAATAGACTTTGCCCAATTGGCAGACACAGCGGAAATGCTGTCACTGAGAACTTCGAGTTACCTAAGTGTGTCTGCGTCGTGTGGCCATCGGATTGACTGAAAAGCGGACAAAGCGGCAGTTCGACAATCGAAATTGATGGTCAGATTTTAGCTTCCAACGACCAATCTTGCGCTTTGACCTCAAGGGCTTCGTCTCGCAGATAGAAATGAAAATGCCGCGCTCCAAGGCCTTCCATCCTGATCCAAGGTGTGGCGTCCATGTCGTCTCGGGTATTGCCAGAAATTTCGTAGAACTCGCCCCATGACGGTGCAAGCCCGCTAAAACGGCATTGGCCCCCATACCAACCATGGTCATTTACTGGTGTTACACGATACCGCTCGCAGCCTTTGAAGCAGACTGTGATTGCAGGTATGTTCTCGTATTCACGATAAACGTATGGGTTTGGCCGCATATGGGCCAATAGCGTTTGACCATTCTGATCAATCTTGAGGCCGACATTGTTTGGATGCGCGTTCCAATCTTCATTGAGGCGCGTAAATGTCGGCAGATCGTTAGTTTGGAAATGCCAAGGCAATTCGTCTTTAGGGATCCAAGTGACGAAAAGACGATCCGGACGCCGTGCCAATGGCTGTAGACTATCCGTCGGTTCGTTGATTAAGACGGCAACACTGCCCCGCCCTGCCATCTTCCAGCCCGTCAGGCAATTCCTTATCCGCCGACCATCGACCTGAGTAATCGACAAGTTTCGATCTGCAACCTGCAATACGTCTCCTGGATCTGGAACATGTGTGAGCTGATCCAACATCAGGATAGTGCGAGGATTCCCAGCTTCATCGTCTGGCAGATTAAATACATCGGTCAGGCGACCCTTGGGTTTGCGCACAAAGTTACTCCAAAAAATTCAAACTGATCCTACCAATCATGGGGAACCTTTGGAAGCGGACGCTCGTAAACCGCACAACATTAGCGAGATATGGGATCAATGCGGTCACCAGATCATTGCCATCTGTCTTCCATCCGATGTGTTGTGAGGTGGCCAACTTCCAAACAACAACAATAACAACACTTATAACCCCTACTTTTTGAAGTCGCCTTCCGAACCCCCCACCCCCTCTTCGTTCTGAAATGAATTCTCTCTGGCCAACTGCCCAGCGCAAAAAGGCTTCCTGACCTCTGCCGATAAACCTTGCCCGTGTGTCAGCCTCAGAGCGTGGCGCAAATGTCTGTCTATGGAGTCAGTTTCGACTTTTGGCAGACCCTTGCCACAACTTCTAAAACATCATTGGCAGACAAGGAGACCATCACATGATGATCGGATACGCTCACACCTCGACATTGGAACAGAAAGCGTCCCTAGAGGCACAGAGAGAGTCCCTGAGGGGCGTTGGTGCGAGAAGGTGTACGAGGAACAGATAAGCTCTGTGGCCCTCAGGAAGTCCCTCAACGCCGCTATGGAGTTCTGCCGGGAAGGTGACGTTTTGGTTGTGACCAAACTGGACAGCCTAGCCCGGTCTGTGAAGCATCTCGGGGAGATTGTGGACGACCTAGAAGCTAGGAATATTGGCCTTCGGGTGCTGAACCTAGGCTTAGATACGTCAAATGCTACCGGGAAACTGATGCTGAATGTTCTGGGTTCCGTTGCTCAATTCGAACGGGAGATGATGCTGGAACGTCAGCGAGAAGGCATCGCCAAGGCCAAGGCGCTGGGCAAGTACAAAGGCCGGAAGCCGACGGCACCTATGAAAAAGAATGCGGTGCTGGACCACTTGGCCCTAGGTCACAGTAAAAGGGAAACCGCAGCACTACTAGGGCTTTCCGAGCGGTCCGTTTATCGAATTGTCGCTGAAAACCAAACTCGGGGTTTGTGTACGGAGAATGCCGGTCAATCAGTAATTTAGTGGAGAGTTAGCTTGGTAGACGCGCAGCCCTTACCTATTGCCTCACCTATGACGTGTTCAGACTACAATCGAGCAGGATATGTTAGATACATACTAGGACTTACAAAACTTCTCTGCGATAACACTGCGAGAATAGATGGAAGAATTGAGATGCTCTCGGAAAAGCGAAAAGAGAAAAACAAAAGCAATCTGGGAAAGCGCCTCAAAGACGCAAGAACCGCCGCAGGGTTCACCCAGAAAGCAATGGCTGATGAACTTGGCATCGAATACTACACGATGGTCAGTCAAATGGAGTTGGGCTACATCAGCATCCCTGCGACGCTTTGGGGGCCGATTGCTGACGTTCTGAAGATGGACAAGTCGGAGTGGGTTTTGCTCTGCCTGAACGAGTACCAACCAGAACTCTATCGTGCATTGTTCGAAAATCGCAGTCGCCGTGAAGTTACCAAGTTCCTGACATTGCTGCGAAAAGGGCAACTAGAGAACACCCTGTCCGACTAACAACATACGTGGCCGAACAAATCGGCTTGACCATTATGTATGGAGTTACTAAACACTCCATCCGAAACTAGCGACGAGGATGAATGCCACCAGAATCGAACAAGATACAAGAGTATTGCCAACAGAAAGTATGGAGTTACTAAATACTTCTCCTGAAACAACCAGCACGCATCACGCCGCAAATAGAAAGATCATCCGATGCAAATCTACAAAAGGCCCAATTCAACCTTCTATTACTACAGATTCATAGTGAACCATCGTGAGTATAGAGGCTCAACCAAACGTCGGGACAAAGCCGGGGCTAATCGCGTCATGATGGCCGAATACCATCGCATCATGGACATACGTCAGCATGGAGAGAAACCCGAGGTCACGCTTCGTGACGCGTTTCAACATTGTGTGGACAGCGTGAAAGACAAGGCCAAGGCAACCCATGACAGTTATCAGAACAGCATGAACAAGTTGCTGGGGCTGCGAGAGCGCTTCCAAGGCTTGTGGACTTTGGATCAAGGCAGGTTCATGTCCGACCTTTCTGATGACGATCTGGAAGATCATCTTCAAGCCCGATTGGACGAAGGATTTAGCCAGAACAGCATCAACATCGAAGTTCGGTTTATGAAGAGAGCATGGAACCTCTGCCGGAAGAAGCACAAGGTCAACCACGACATAACCTTCGTGTTGCCTAAAGGCTTCGTCAAATGTCGCTCCCTGTCAGAAGCAGAAGAACGAACGGTCATTGACTACTGCATTGCCAAACAGACCGAATTCCCCGAAGCCTCGGCATGGTCGAAGGCCCACGACCTATTCATTTACCTGATTGATACAGGGGTTCGCCTTCGAGAGGCGACACTGGTCGATTGGGGGGCTATCGACATGCGGGAGCGCTATATCGACAACTACAACTTCAAAACCAAGAAGGAGGTCTTTGTTCCCATTTCTGACCGCCTGTTTGAGGTTTTGTCCTCGCTGCAAAACCAACCCCAGCCTTTCGTCAGTATGGACAGGGCCATCAAGAACCTAAGGCGAGCCATCACTGAATGCTGTCCTTCAAGCCCCCGTGTTTTGGTTACCCAAGGCAAGGCAACGATCCACTCCTGCCGGGACACTTATGCTACGCGGATGCTGAACAACGGCATGAGGCTGGAAGAAGTCTCTCACCTTCTGGGTCATGCAACCATTGTCCAGACTCAGAAGTACGCCAAGTTCGCCAAGAAGGAAGTAGCTGATAAAGCACGGCAAATGCTCAACGCACGTAAAGTCGCCTGATCAAAAAAGACATGGCACACTATCGGGAACAGTATGGAGTTACTATACAACCAATGGCACTCAAAGCACCACGTAAGTTACTGATTTTGTTGGATACCAATGGCGGACCGAGGAGGATTCGAACCCCCGACCCCTTGATTCGTAGTCAAGTACTCTATCCAGCTGAGCTATCGGTCCGCGTTGGTGAGGCGGTATGTAGACCCACGTCAGAGGACGTGCAAGCCGATTCTTCAAAAAACTTTTTAAAAAGTCACGTCGCCCTGCGGCAGCCTGATTTCAAAGGTTGTTCCCTCGGGACCAGTCTGGGTCAGAACCAAGTCGCCACCATGCCCCCGCACCAGTTCTTGCGAGATGGCAAGCCCAAGGCCCGACCCTCCTTTGCGCACCCCGCCTTGAAACGGAGTGAACAGGTTTTCGCGCGCTCGTGGGGGCAATCCGGGGCCGTTATCTCTGATCTCAACACACCAGTCATTTTCGTGTACGCAGCCAGAAATCGTGATCCGGCCCGGCTTTCCGGACGTCACCAGCGCCTGACGCGCGTTGCGCACAAGGTTCAACATCACGCGGAAAATCTGCTCAGGGTCTGCACGCGCCACGAGATCTTCAGGAACTTCGTTTAAAATCTCGACGCAGGCATCGGCAACGGCGAGCTTTTCACTTGCCACAACATCCTCGGCCACGTCGCGCAAAGGCACCATTGTCAAGGTCGGTGCGGGCTCTTCCGCCCGGCCAAACGCCAGCGTATTTTCACACAGGGACACAGCCCGTGTGATCGAGTTGACCAGCTTCGGCGCCATGCGCCGCACCAGCGGGTCATCGCTGGCCTCGATCCGATCAGTGAACAGCTGCGCCGACGTCAGGATGTTACGCAGGTCATGGCTGACCTTGGCCACAGCACCACCCAGCTGCGCCAGTCGTTCGCGCTGTTTCAAAGCTTGCGTCAGTTCGGTCTGTAACTGCTGAAGCGCCTCTTCAGCTTCGCGCAACTCGGTCACCTTTGAATTGGGCGAGATGATCCCGCGGGCATCTTCGGGGGCGCTTGCATAGCGCTGCATGTACCCCACGACGCCTTTGATCGGTTTCACCAGAACAACGCGCACGGCAAGGAACAGGAAAAACGCAGTGATAATCGAAATGACAAAGGACAGGCCCAGAATACGCAGGCCATAATCGGTCATCGCCATCCGCAGCGGCTTGCTGTCGATGGTAACTTCGATTAGCAGCCCCGCGTCTTTGACCGGCTCACCGATTACGCGAATGACTTCGTTTTCCGGGGTGAACAGGCGTGACATGGCGTCCCGGATCAATATCCACGGCCCGGCGTCACGCAGATCATAGGTATTGGCGATCTGTTCGGGGATCGGAGAGGACAGCATTAGCTGCCGAATTTCGTCGCGCCGCAGGACAACATTGTATACACCTGCATTGACCAGCAATTCGGCCTCAAGGTCTTCGGCCAGCATATCATCGGCCAGCAATGCCAGCGAGGCGATTTGCGCACGCTCCAGCCGGTTCAGCAGGAAATCTTCGCGAAACCGCGCGATCGAGGGGACAAAGATCAAGATTTCGGCCAACATGACGAAGACCGTCGTCAGGATCAGAAATCGGCCCGACAGCGAGTTCACTATACGCTCCTTTTCCGGTCAGGGTATCCAGCGCTGGACGAATCCGACCACTCGTTTAACCATTTGATTCTCAAACAGCCTTGGCGTGAAATAGGCACCTGCCACGCGTTTGTTAAGCTCTCCGATCGTCGGATAGGGCGAAACCATCGCGGCGATCTGCCCCATCTTCAGGTTATTGGCCAGCGCCAGCGACCACAAGTTGATCAATTCGCCCGCCTGATGACCCACGATTGTGGCACCCACTGGGCGGCCTTTTACGACCATGACCTTAATGAAGCCTTTCGTCTTGCGTTCGGTTATGGCGCGGTCGTTGTGGTGATATTCAAATCGCGCGATCTCGACCTTATCGCCATGCTGGTCGCGGGCTTGCGCCTCGGTCAGGCCGACCTGCGCCAGCTCCGGGTCCGTATAGGAGGCCCAGGGTATATGCGTCGTTTTTGCCTTAGATGGCAGGCCAAACAAGGCCGAGCGGATGATGATCCCGGCGTGATATCCGGCCAAATGTGTAAATTGCATCCCGCCCGCCACGTCGCCAATGGCATAGACCTTACGATTCGTGGTGCGCAGCGAGGCGTCCACCTTGATCCCGGTACGGGTTGGTTCGATCCCTGCGGCTTCCAGATTAAGGCGGTCGGTATTGGCCTTGCGTCCGGCAGCGACCAGCAAATGCGAGCCGGTGTAGATGTCACCATTCTCGGTCACGACATCGACCAGCCCGTTATTGTCCCTGATTTGGGCAACCATCGCCTGTTCATGCAGAGCAACACCCTCGGCGCGCAAAGTGTCCAACACAACAGCTGCCGCGTCAGGGTCATCCTTGCCCAGCGCCTGCATGCCTTCGATCACGGTCACTTCGCAACCAAGCCGGATATGGGCCTGTGCCATCTCAAGCCCGATAGGGCCACCACCGATGATCAGCAGATGCTCGGGTTTTTCACGCAGCTCGAATATGGTTTCGTTGGTGTAATATGGCACCTGATCCAAACCCGGGATCGGCGGCACCAAAGGCGACGACCCTGTGGCAATCACCACCCGCCGCGCCTTAATCAGGTGATCGCCCGCCTGCACCTGCGTCGGGGAAACAAAGCTGCCGAATTCGCGGATCACTTTGACCCCGAAGCCTTCAAAGCGTTCCTGGCTGTCCATAGGTTCGATCTGGGATATCACGTCACGGACGTGGTCCTTGGCGGCGGCATAATCCACTTGCGGCACCACGTCTGCCACACCCATGGCTGCGGCATGGGCCTGCCCGTAAGCTGTCTTGCCGCTGGCGATCAGCGCCTTGGAAGGCACACAGCCAAAATTCAGGCAGTCTCCGCCCATCTTGTGACCTTCCAGCAAGATGACGTGGGCCCCCATCTGACTAGCCCCGGCAGCAACAGACAAGCCACCCGACCCGGCCCCGATCACCAGGATATCCGTCTTCAGTTCTTGCATGAGTTCAGGCGTCCTTTTTGCCGCGCAGGGCTTTGATAACTATCGGCAACGCGGCCAGCACGCACAAGCCTAGTATGGGGCCGATTACGAAAGGTTCCCACAGCAACGAGACATCCGGCGTCTCGCCCCGGTCGAACACGCCACCCAAACCGACCCCGATCCAGGTGTACACGATACCACCCGGAATGATGCCCAGCGCTGTGGTGATCAGGAAGTTGCGGAATTTCACCCCAACCAGTGCCGGCACCAGATTGGCGACAAAAAACGGCACGACCGGTACAAGGCGCAGCAGGAACAGTACCGAGATTTCATTCTTGCGCAGGCCATCCTTGAGCTTTTTCACGGTGCCTTCCGAGGCCTCAAGACGTGCGGTCAAGGATTCACCCAGCCCCCAGCGCGCGGCCAGAAAGATCGCCGATGCACCGATGGTGGCCGCAAAGACGTTGAAAACGGTTCCGGCAAAAAGGCCAAACAGAAACCCTCCGGTCATGGACGCCACAGCCGCGCCAGGCAGCGAAAAGGCGGCGATGACAATGTAGATCACCACAAAAGCAGCCGCCATGGACCAATAGTTCGCGTCCCGCCACGCCAAAAGGGCTTCGCGGTTGTCGCGCAACGTCTCGAACGTCAGATAATCGCCCAACGTAAAGAACCCCACCGCGGCCACGGCGAGAATCACCAGCAAAGGTACGTGTCGCGCAAGTCCTTTGCGCGGGGTCTGGGTTGTCTCGCTCATCAAGCTGTCCGGTTTGGTCCGTTTCATTCTGCCCCCAACATGCGCCGCGCAGGACCCATGCAACAGGGACCTCACGCGGCATTGATGCAAATGGCTGGTAATGTGAGGGTTTGAGGCCATAAAACCGCTATTTTGAAACCTTTTGCGTGACGCCGTACCAGAATTGTTGCAAAAGGCGCCAAAACCCCCACCTAGGGGTTTGACTTACCCCCCGCTACCCAGTAGAGGACGGGCTTCGAACACTAGGGCCAGGCGAATCCGCGCCGCACCCGACCGCTATAGATTGGAGACGGAGCGATGAAACGCACCTATCAGCCTTCGAACCTGGTTCGCAAACGCCGCCACGGTTTCCGCGCGCGCATGGCCACCAAGGCCGGCCGCAAGATCCTGAACGCACGTCGCGCACGCGGCCGTAAATCGCTGAGCGCATAAACCGCTCACCGATCAGGTTATGAACATGACGCCGCCGGAGGCCCCTGAGGATGGTAAGAACCAGCCGAGGGTAAAGCCCCCGGCGGCGTCCGTTTGCGTGCCTGAAACACTGACCGTTCTCAAGAAACGATCCGATTTCCTGAAGGCTGCCCGCGCGCGTCGGCAAGGTACCTCGTCCATGATGGTGCAGGCCCGCAAACGTGCAGCGGATGAAGGTACGGGGATTCGCGTCGGATTTACCTGTTCCAAGAAGGTCGGGAATGCCGTGGCGCGTAACCGCGCCAAGCGGCGCCTACGCGAAGCTGCCCGCGCGGTGCTGCCCGCACAGGGTCAGGATGGTTGGGATTACGTGCTGATCGGCCGCGCCGAGGTCACCGCCGCGCGCCCGTATGAGGCTCTGCTGGATGATCTGCGCTATGCCCTGCGCAAAATTCACAGCGCGCGGAAATGACTCTGCTGTCTCATATCCTTGCCCTGCCCGTTCGGGCCTATCGGCTGGTGTTCAGCCCTTGGGTTGGCTTCAACTGCCGCTATCAGCCCACTTGCTCGGCCTATGCGCTGGAAGCGCTGGAAAAACACGGCGCAGTCAAGGGCGCGTGGCTGACCGCCCGGCGGATCGGGCGCTGCCATCCCTGGGGGGGAGATGGGTATGACCCGGTTCCAGAGCAAAAGCCAAAAGATTAGAGCAGGCGTTTAAGAAAGAAAAACTGCCTCAACTCGGCTTTAAAGCAAGATTGCCCTGTGTCGTGTGCGTACGGGTAGGGATTTCCTCGCGGTCCAACTTACCAGAAATGGTGTGGAACACGTCTTCAAGAAACACCGGGTCATCGAAGTAAAACGTGTGTCCGGAATTGATACCGCCATCAAAACCACCTTGTTTGAAGCGCGCCGCGCAATACACATCGGCGGCTTTGCTATGCAGCGGTCTATTCATACCATTCCGCCCAACCCTTGGCGCAACTCCGATCCGTTTGACCGCAGATATCGATAGCACGTCATCCATCGTATTGTAGTAATTCGTTAGTCGTACACAGTGACGATAGAGTGATGAAGACTTGGAGCTGTCTGGATCAAGTGATGCGACGGACAGATCCCCAGCCACCAGCATGACCTGACTGACTGACCAGCTTTTGCTGGCAATCCGGGCTCGGTCATCGGCATCATCAAATGCCTCGCGTACTACATAGCTGCCCATCGAATGTGCCAGGACGTGCAAGTCGATCCGACACTCTGGCCGTTGCATCTCCGAAAACATCGCGACGCCATCCTTCACCAGACGGAAAGCCGACTGCTTGGCGTCCATCCGATCCTCTAGATAGTTCAAGGCCGAATCCGCGCTGGGCCAGTCAAAGCTGACAACAGCGCCTTGGAACCCGTGTTCTTTTAGGCCTGCTTTGATCTTTCGGTGCCGCACAAGAACCTCCGCCTGGGAGTTATTGAACCCATGCACGTAAAAAACGATGTCGCCTTCGGTATAGGGGTTCGACGTCCCGCCCTGAGCGGCCAATATGACCTTGTCGCGCCATTTTCGCTTTGTGATCTTGTGCGACAGCTTCATATCATCGGCGCTTTCCGGAATTTCCAGAAAGTGGCTAGCTGCCGGCTCGTTGGAAAAACCGTTTCCGCTTTTGCCACGGGCAACAAAGGCATAGTCCATAACAATCTCCTTGATAAATGACGCCCTTTTTATCACAGGTCAGCTACGCCCCAAAATCTCCAAACCGGCTTATCGCGCTTGCCCGCTCGCCGTATCGGCTGTAACCACGGCGCATGTTTGACGAAGCTGACGATATCCACCCGCTTTTTGCCGGCGCGCCCTCGACCACCGAGTTCAAAAAGCTGCGCAAACGCATCGTGCGTCAAACCCGTGAGGCCATCGATCAGTATGGGATGGTGGACCCGTCCGCCCACGACAAAGACGGCAAACCGCCCCGCTGGCTGGTCTGCCTGTCGGGCGGCAAGGACAGCTATACCCTGCTTGCGGTTCTGTATGAGCTGAAATGGCGCGGGTTGCTGCCCGTCGATCTGCTGGCCTGCAATCTGGATCAAGGCCAACCGGGTTTTCCCGCGACCGTCCTGCCCGAGTTTCTGGAACGCATGGGCGTGCCTCACCGCATTGAATATCAAGACACCTATTCCATCGTTGTGGATAAGGTTCCGCAGGGCCGTACGTTTTGCGCCCTGTGTTCACGCCTGCGCCGGGGCAACCTGTACCGGATCGCCCGCGAAGAAGGTTGCTCTGCCGTGGTTTTGGGCCATCACCGGGACGACATTCTGGAAACGTTCTTCATGAACCTCTTCCATGGTGGGCGCCTGGCCACGATGCCCCCGAAACTAGTGAACGAAGAAGGCGATCTGTTCGTGTTCCGCCCGCTGGCCCACGTGGCCGAGGCCGATTGCGAGAAGTTCGCGACCTCGATGAACTATCCAATCATTCCCTGCGATTTGTGCGGCAGCCAGGACGGCTTGCAGCGCCAGCAGGTGAAACAGATTCTGGATCAATGGGAAAGAAACAGCCCCGGTCGTCGGCAGGTGATGTTCCGGGCGCTGACCAACGCGCGACCTTCGCATCTGTTGGACCCAAAACTGTTCGATTTCGCCAACCTAACGCTAAACTTCGGTAAAAAAGACGAAAATTCGGTCGAAATTCCACAGCTGCGTTAACGTCTGACTCAGATTGGTTTTCTACGGTTGCCCAATACGTGCTTTGCCAAACGTAGAGGCCCAGAAAACCGATGTGGAAACATATCAAATTCGAACGCGTTCTTGATGTACTCGCTTCTGTTCTGAGCGGCCCTGCCGCGCTGGCTTTTGTGCCCGCCATCAGTCTGGCGGCATTCTGGATCGGCGGGGAACGGACATTGGTGGTTGCGGCCCTTGCTTTGCCCTTGATATTCGCAGGCGCGGCCACCTTTGACGCCCGCGCCAACAGGCAGCTTCAGCGGCGCAACCCGCCTGGTGGCATGATGGCCATCGACAGCTTTTATAATGAGCTGGAAGGCATGTTCAAAAAGGTGGTGACCGATGGTGCAGATTCGGCTTGCCTACTTATAGCCTTGGATGACTATTCCGACTTTCTTGATCTTCACGGCAATTCAGCGGCAAATCACCTGACCGACCAATTCGTCAGCCGGATTCTTTCTGTTATCCGAACACAGGATATCGCGACCCGGCTGGAACCTAACAAGATCGCAATCGGCCTACATTCATCCCATCAATTGGATCTGGAGGCTTGCATTCAGATGGCGGGGCGCATTCAGGCTGTCGTTGAAGAACCTTTTACGCTCAACGGTGCTGGTGTCTATGTTTCCTGTTCCATCGGGTTCAGTCTTTTAAGCAGCGTCCCAAAGGTTCAATACGAGGATTGGGTCGACGCCGCCAAGGCCGCTTTGGGTGAGGCGCAGCGGAACGGGCCGTCGACCATTCGTGCCTTTTCCAGCGAAACACAGCGTCGCTCGCGCATTCGCGCCAATCTTCGCAAAGAGTTTGAGGACGCGCTCGACAATGGTGAGATCCGTCCTTGGTTCCAGCCTCAAATCTCAACCGATACAGGTCGGGTTACGGGTTTCGAGGCGCTGGCCCGCTGGGAACACCCGCAAAAAGGTGTGCTAAGCCCGCAGGTATTCTTGCCGTTTGCCGAGCAGGCGGAGTTGATGGAGAAATTCGGCCAGACGATGCGGCACCATGCTTTCGCCGCGATGCGCGACTGGGATCGCGCCGCGGTCGTGGTACCCCGGATCGGCGTGAATTTCTCATCTGATGAACTGCGCGATCCAGCATTGATCGACCGCCTGAAATGGGAATTGGACCAGAATGATCTGACACCGGACAGGTTGGCGGTGGAAGTTCTGGAAACCGTGTTCTCGCGCCGCCCCGACGATGTGATTACCCGCAACGTGACCAGCATGGCCAAGCTGGGGTGCTGCATCGATCTGGACGATTTCGGCACCGGCCACGCATCCATTGCTTCGATCAAGCGCTTTGATGTTTCGCGGATAAAAATTGACCGCTCTTTCGTCGCCAAGGCAGATCGCGACGCCAGCCAGCAACAACTGGTCAGCGCCATACTGACGATGGCCGAGCGGCTGAATGTCGAAACACTGGCCGAAGGGGTTGAGACCCAGGGCGAGCATGCCTTGATGGCGCAATTGGGGTGCGACCATGTTCAAGGGTTCGGAATTGGCAAGCCAATGCCCTTTGAAAAGACGCTGGATTGGATCGCGGCGCATCAGAACAAGGTCAACGGAATGCCGAAGATCGGGCGCAAGACAGGACCGTAATCGCTGATTTACGCCACAGAAACGCGATCCAAAAGGAAATGACGGGCGAATCCGCTTGACCTTTGGGCTTGCACTCTGTTGAACCCACCGGGTGTGTTTCACTGCTTAAGGTGGCTGTCCCCGATGGACGATCAGAACAAGAATCTCATCCTTGCAACCGTGCTCAGCTTTATCGTGATCCTTATTTGGTTCGTGCTGTTTCCCCCACCGGAACAGACACTCACACCAGACGAGCTTGAGATTGCCACCGCCGAGGGTAATGAGGTTCAGACGCCCAGCGCCGCAGGTACTGTGGGTGAGGCGACAACGGCCGCAGAAGAAACCCTGCCGGAAGAGCAAGCCCCACGGGTTGAAATCGACACTCCCCGGCTGAAAGGCAGCCTGTCGTTGTCGGGCGGACGGATCGATGAGCTGTTCCTGAAGGACTACAAGGTCTCGATCGAGGAAGGGGCGCCGATTGTCGAACTGCTGTCTCCGGTTGGCTCAGACTCGGCCTATTACGCCCTGTATGGCTGGGCGCCAGGAACCGGCGTGGCTGGCGCGGATGTGCCCGGCCCGAACACGCTGTGGACGGTCGAAAGCGGCGAAACACTGAACGTCGACGCACCGGTCACTCTGAAATGGGAAAACGACAAAGGGCTGACCTTCCGCCGCACGATCTCGGTGGACGAAAACTATATGTTCACCGTCACCCAATCGGTCGAAAACAACACCCAGGCTGAAGTTGGCATGGCGCCCTATGGCATCCTGGCCCGCCACGGCATTGGCGAGGATGGCGACCTGCCCGGTCTGAAGAACTTTTTCATCCTGCATGAAGGCGTGATCGGCATGGCCGACGGTACGCTGGCCGAGATTGACTATGGCGATGTCCGCGATTTTGACATCGACCCGAATGAGCGCGCGCAAGCCGAGGTCTATCAGGTCAAAGAAGATGGCTGGATCGGATTCACCGATCACTATTGGATGACCACGCTGATCCCGGAACCGGGAACCCCGTTCAAGGCTGCAGCAAAATACGACGAACGCCGCAAGATTTATCAAACCGAAACAGTGCTGCCAACCCTGACGGTCGCCCCTGGCGCCACCGAAGAGGTCACCACACAGCTGTTCGCGGGTGCCAAGGAATGGGAAGCCATCCGCGAGTATCAGTCGGAAGGCGTGCAGAAATTCATCGACAGCATCGATTGGGGCTGGTTCTTTTTCCTGACCAAGCCGATCTTCTGGCTGCTGCACAATATCAACGTACTGATTGGCAATATGGGGTGGTCGATTATCGGCCTGACCCTGATCATCAAAGCGATCCTGTTCCCGTTGGCGTATAAATCCTACGTCTCGATGGCTAAAATGAAAGAGCTTCAACCGCAGATGGAAGCCTTGAAAGAAGCCGCGGGCGATGACCGTCAAAAGATGCAGCAAGGCATGATGGAGCTGTACAAGAAGGAAAAGGTGAACCCCGCTGCGGGCTGTCTGCCGATCCTGATGCAGATCCCCATCTTCTTCTCGCTGTATAAAGTGATCTTTGTCACCATCGAACTGCGTCAGGCCCCATGGTTTGGCCCATTCCAGGACCTCAGCGCGCCGGACCCGACCTCGATCATGAATCTGTTTGGACTTCTGCCCTTTGCCGGTCCACAGCCCGACTCGATCATGGCGCTGATCTTTATCGGTATCCTGCCGCTGTTGCTGGGGATCTCGATGTGGTTACAGCAAAAGCTGAACCCGGCGCCAACCGATCCGACGCAGGCGATGATCTTTGCCTGGATGCCATGGGTCTTCATGTTCATGCTGGGCAGTTTTGCGAGTGGTCTGGTTGTCTACTGGATCGCGAACAACACGATCACATTTACTCAGCAGTACCTGATCATGCGCAGCCAGGGCTTTAAGCCGGACGTGTTCGGCAACATCAAGTCCAGCTTCAAGCGCACGCCGAAAACGGACGACAAATGACAGCTGAAGTGACCCAGCTTTGGCGGCATCCGATCAAAAGCCATGGTCGCGAAGCCGTCGAAACCGTAAATGTGACCCCCGGGCAGACCATGCCCGGGGATCGCGTTTGGGCGGTCGCGCATGAGGCATCCAAAGCGGATGGTTCGAAATGGGTCCCTTGCGCCAATTTCAGTCGCGGTGCGAAAGCGCCGCAGTTGATGGCGATATCAACGCAATCAAACGGTGACACATTGACGTTGTCCCACCCGGATCGCCCAGACCTGACCTTTGCTCCAGACAGTGAGCAACAGGCGTTTCTGGATTGGGTCCGGCCCCTGATGCCCGTAAACCGGGCGGCCTCGGCACGGATCATTCGGGTTCCAGGGCGCGGGATGACCGACAGTGATTTCCCTTCGATCAGCCTGTGCAACCTGGCATCGCATCGTGCGGTCGGACAAAAGCTGGGCCAAGATTTGTCGGTGCACCGCTGGCGAGGCAACATTTGGCTGGACGGCATGCCCTTGTGGGAAGAATTCGACTGGCTGGGTCGCGAGGTTCAGATCGGAGAGGCCGTGCTGCGCGTACGTGAGCGCATCACCCGCTGTTTGGCAACCACAGCCAACCCTGACACAGGTGTACGCGATTCCGATACATTGGGCGCGCTTGAAACCTGGGGTCACCAGGATTTCGGCGTCTATGCTGAAGTTCTCGAAGGCGGCGCAATCTCGGTTGGCGATAAGGTAGAATTGTTATGAGCCCCCTCCCCTTTCCTTTGGCCGAAAACCCCGATGAATTCGCGTCGGAGCGCGGACGCAAATTGTTTGCGGGCGAGTCTGAATTCGTCAAAGGCGTGGTCGCCATGGATGGCCTGCCCGCGCCGGACCGGCTTGAGGTTTGCTTTGCCGGTCGATCCAACGTGGGCAAATCCAGCCTGATCAACGCGCTGACGGGCACCAAGGGACTGGCGCGCGCGTCGAACACTCCGGGCCGCACGCAAGAAATCAACTTTTTCACTCAAGGTCCTGAACTGTATCTGGTCGACCTGCCCGGTTATGGCTACGCCAATGCGCCGGTGAAAGTGGTGGAAAAGTGGCAGCGGCTGTTGAAAAAGTACCTGAGCGGACGCCAGACCCTGCGCCGAGCCTTTGTCCTGATCGACGCGCGCCATGGGGTAAAGCCGGTGGATGCCGAGATCATGAAGCTGCTGGACACCAGTGCCGTGACCTTTCAATGCGTTCTGACCAAGGCAGACAAGGTCAAGGCCAAAGACCGCGAAAAGGTGCTGGAACAAGTGCGCGGCGCATTGTCGAAGCATCCTGCGGCCTTTCCTGAAATCGTGCTGACCTCGTCTGAAAAAGGCGATGGCATTCCGACCCTGCGGTCAATCATCGCGCATCTGGAATGAGACTGCCGATCCGTCTCTTTGCCGTACTGACCTCACTGGCGCTGTTGCTGACCGGTGTGATCCCGCAGGGCTGGATGCCCACAATGGGCAATGACGGCAAGGTGTTTCTGGTTCTTTGCACCGGCGAAGGCACGGTCGAGCAATGGGTCGATCTGGACCCGGACGATCCCATACACGACGACACCGACGAGCGCGCCATGTGCCCCTTCGCAGGGCTGACCGCTGATGTCGCTCTGACCACCGTCGGGGACACCGTGCCTTTCGCGGCAACGATCCAGCCGCGCTGGATTCATCGCGACTTTACCCATCGCAGCGCCGGTTTCTATGCCCGCTATGATGCGCGGGCACCACCCGTCTTCTCCTGATTCACCTCAACATCTGAGAACCTGCGCAGTCGCTGCGCGGGGCAATTTTCGAATCCGGAGAACACTATGGCATTTGATAGCCAAACCCTGGGGGACACCCCGGCGCAAAACACTGCTGCGCAAAAACTCTACTTCGCCGCCTGGCGGTGGCATTTCTACGCGGGGATTTTCGTCATCCCCTTCCTGATCATTCTGGCCGTCACCGGGTTGATGATGATGTTCATCACCCAATATGACGGTCGCGATGGTGAAAAAATCGCGGTTGAAGTTCAGGGAACCGCCCTGCCAATATCGCAACAGGCCGAGGTCGCGCTGTCCGAACTCCCAGGCACAGTCGTCGAATGGATCGGTCCGAAAGCCGCCGATCTGGCCACCGTGTTCCGTATCAAAACCGAGGCAGGCCAACGCCTTGTGGCCGTCGACCCCTATGCCGGAGAAGTCCTGCAAATCTGGGACCGTCGCGCGGGCTGGTATGATCTAGCGGACAATATTCACTCGACCCTGCTGATCGGGACAACCGGGGATCGCATCATTGAAGTCGCCGCCGGTCTGAGCCTGCTGCTGGTCTTCACCGGTCTTTACATGTGGTGGCCACGCGGCAACGCCATGGCTGCATTTGTCCCCAACCTGCGCGCGCGCGGCCGTGCTTTGTGGAAGTCCCTACATGCCGTGATCGGGTTCTGGATGTCCGGGCTGCTGGTTGTCTTTCTGATCTCAGGCCTCTCTTGGGCCGGTGTCTGGGGTGGAATGATCGTACAACCCTGGAGCAGTTTCCCCGCCGAGAAGTGGGACAACGTGCCCCTCTCGGACGATATCCACGCAAGCATGAACCACGGGCACCAAAACGACGTCCCCTGGGCGCTGGAGCAAACGCCGATGCCCGCCTCGGGGTCTGAGGCCGGGATTGATGGCGTACCGCAAGGCGCGTCGGTGGATATCGACGCACTGGTGGCGTTGGGAATGGCGCTGGACATGTCAGGGCGTTTCCGCGTCGCGTATCCCAACGGCGAGGATGGCGTCTGGACCCTGAACCGCGACAGCATGAGCAGCGACTCAACCGATCCGGCAAACGACCGCACCGTTCATGTGGATCAGTATACCGGCAAGATTCTGGCCGATGTGCGGTATCAGGATTATTCGCTGATGGGGAAATCTATGGCTCTTGGCATTCCGTTTCACATGGGGCTGATGGGGACGTGGAATTTTATCCTGAACGTCGTGTTCTGCCTGTCGGTCATCTTTGTTTGCGTCTCGGGCGTGGTGATGTGGCTGAGAAGGCGACCACAGGGTACGGGGCGTCTGGCCGCGCCGCCAATACCTGCTGAGTTGCCGCTGTGGAAAGGAGCAGTGGCGATCGGTCTGTTCACCGCGATGGCATTCCCGCTGGTTGGTCTGACATTGCTGGCGGTGCTGATCTTCGACCTTCTGCTGGTCAGCAACATCCCAGCGATAAAAAAAGCCCTGAGCTGACAAATCCGGGCCGCATCGCATCGGTGCGGCCCGATCAATCCGGATGTTTCCGCTGTCTGAGTTTAGCAGCATCCGCCAATGTACTAAACGTGCTGTGCCCCATTCACCTCAATTTCCGCCCCCGAGATGTATGAGCTTTCCTGAGAACACAGGAAATAGATCGCTGCTGCGACTTCTTCGGGCTGCCCCAACCGTCCAAGTGGCAGCTTTTCCACTATTTTATTGGTGCCGGGGCTGAGGATTCCGGTTTCAACCTCACCAGGTGCGATTGCGTTCACCCGGACGCCCACAGGACCGAAATCATGTGCCATTTCCCGCGTCAGTGCTGCCAGCGCCGCCTTGGATGTAGCGTAGGCCGCGCCTGCAAACGGATGTACGCGCGCCCCTGCAATGGATGTCACGTTAACGACTGATCCACGGGCTGCGGCCAATTCCTCTTTCAATCCGCGCGCCAAAACAACGGAGGCAAAGAAATTGACGTGGAACACCTGCCCCCAAGTCATGAGGTCGGTGTCCAGCGTATTCAATCGCTCTCCATTAGGGCCCTTCGGCGACACACCCGCGTTGTTGACGAGGGCGTGTAGCTTTCCTCCGACCATTTCTTGCAAGACGCCAACTGAATTGATCGTTTCGGCAGGATCGCTCAGATCCAGCTGCAAATGATTTTCTTTTCCTTCCCACGGACAATCATCCGGCACTGGAGAGCGCGAGCAAGTGATAACCCGCCAGCCTTCGGCATGGAACCGACGAACCGTTGCGAAGCCAATACCCCGACTAGCACCCGTCAGAATAAGAGTTTTTTGCTCCATTGGCTGTATCTCCTTTTTCAGGGCATGCAGGCACACTAACAGTGGCGACTGCACTCACAACAGCGATCTTGGCTTATGCCGCTAAAACGCCTAACACGTGAGGAAGAGGACCAAGATATGAAGACACGAGATATGAACCGGGACTGGATCGCCACCGCCGCCACTTTGAACAGCGCCTTGCCATACCTGCAACGCTATGACGGTGCAATCGTCGTCATCAAACTGGGCGGTCACGCCATGGGCAGTGACGAAGCAATGGAAAGCTTTGCCCGCGACGTCGTTCTGATGCGTCAGGTTGGGGTTAATCCGGTGGTCGTGCATGGCGGCGGGCCGATGATCAACGCGATGCTGGATCAACTGAACATCCAGTCCGAGTTTGTGAACGGCAAACGTGTGACCGACAAGGCTACCGTCGAAGTTGTCGAGATGGTGCTGTCTGGCCTGGTGAATAAACGCATCGTACAAGCGATCAATGGTCAGGGAGGCAAAGCGGTAGGCCTGTCCGGTAAAGATGCCAACCTGATTGTCTGCGATCAGGCCGATCCGTCACTTGGGTTTGTCGGCTCTCCGTCGCAGATGGATCCGGCGATTTTGCATAACCTGTTCGCCCATGACGTGATACCCGTGATCGCGCCCCTGGGCGCAGGTAAGAACGGTGAAACCTTCAACATCAATGGCGACACTGCTGCCGGGGCCATTGCTTCGGCACTCAAGGCAGATCGGCTGTTGCTGCTGACGGACGTCTCAGGCGTCAAGAACGCGGGCGGCGAGGTTGTGACCGAGTTGAAAGCCGGTCAGATCCGCGAAATGACCATGGACGGCACTATTGCGGGTGGGATGATCCCCAAAACCGAAACGGCTCTGGATGCCCTGCACAGCGGCGTACGAGCGGTGGTCATTCTGGACGGGCGTGCGCCCAATGCAGTGCTGTTGGAGCTGTTCACCGAACACGGCGCAGGTTCGCTGATCCGGCCCGACTAATCACCCAACGGAGGAGACATGACCGGACATCCCCCGACCTCCTCGACTAAAACCTATGACCGCGTGGAACAGGCGGCGCAGCAGGCGGGTCTGATCGTGATGGGCGCACTGCACCCGCACCGAGTAGACGCCAAACAGCTGGATAGGGGCACGCTGATCCTGTTGGGCGCGGGACAATCATTCTGGCCCACGCTGAAATCCGCGCCCGAATGGCAAGGTGACCACCCGGTTGATCGGTGGTCAACGCGCGTGGTTGGGCAGTTGGCCCGCGATCTGGGGGCCGAGGCGCATTTTCCCTTCGGCGGCCCTCCCTACGCACCCTTCATCGACTGGGCCCTGAAATCCGGGCGTACCTTCAGCAGTCCGGTGGGCGCGCTGGTGCATGATACGGTCGGCATGATGATCTCATACCGTGGGGCGCTGCATTTTAACGAAGAATTCACGATCCCAGAGGTTCCCGGCACCTCTCCCTGCATCAACTGCCCGGCCCCCTGTACCCAAACCTGTCCCGTTGGCGCGCTCAACAGAGACAGTTTCTATGACGTCGAAGCCTGTCACACTCATCTGTCCACCGTCGCAGGGCAGACCTGCATGACAGGTGGGTGTCTGGCGCGGATGTCCTGCCCCCTCAGCGTGGGTGCCGGGCGCGAAGCTGAGCAATCCGCCCATCACATGAAGGCCTTTCACCCGTCATGAGCCGCACCCTGATCCTGACCCGCCACGCGAAATCCAGTTGGAATGACCTGAATCTTTCAGACCACGACCGCCCATTGAACAAACGCGGGCGCAAATCAGCCCCGGCGATAGCTGAATGGTTACGCGCAAACGCCTGGCTGCCGGACGAGGTGCTAAGCTCGACATCGACCCGAACACGTGAAACCTGGGACCGGATGGGGTTGCAGGCGGACAAGGTCACGTTTCACCGCACCCTTTATCACGCGGATTCCGAGGACATTCTGACCGAGCTGTCGGGGGCGACAGAACCCACCGTGCTTATGCTGGGCCACAACCCCGGCATTGCCACCTGCGCCAGTCGCCTTGTAATGCAGGCACCAAACCACATCCGGTTCCACGATTACCCAACCTGCGCCACGACCGTGATCCGGTTTGATATCGACGACTGGGCGCACGTCCGATGGCACAGCGGCACTTTGCAGGGGTTTGTCATTCCACGCGAGCTGCTGGAATGAAAAAAGGCGGGGCAAAACCCCGCCTTTTCGTCCGATTCGCTGGGATCAGTGGCCCAGAATCTGGCTGAGGAACAGTTTGGTCCGCTCGCTTTGCGGGTTGTTGAAGAACTCTTCCGGTTCGTTCTGTTCCACAATCTGACCGGCATCCATAAAGATCACGCGGTTGGCAACCTGACGGGCAAAGCCCATCTCGTGCGTCACGCACAGCATGGTCATACCTTCCTCGGCCAGCTCGATCATGGTGTCGAGCACCTCTTTGATCATCTCAGGATCCAGCGCCGATGTCGGCTCATCGAACAACATGATCCGCGGCATCATGCAGAGCGAGCGGGCAATCGCCACACGCTGCTGTTGACCGCCCGAAAGCTGACCGGGGTATTTGTCGGCCTGCTCAGGGATTTTCACCTTTTCCAGGAAATGCATCGCACGCTCTTCGGCTTCTTTCTTGGGCGTCTTGCGCACCCAGATCGGGGCCAGCGTGCAGTTTTCCAGAATGGTCAGGTGCGGGAACAGGTTGAAGTGCTGGAACACCATGCCAACCTCAGACCGGATCTTGTCGATGTTTTTCAGGTCATTCGATAGTTCGGTCCCGTCCACAACGATCCTGCCCTGCTGGTGTTCCTCCAGCGCATTCAGGCAGCGGATCAACGTGGACTTACCCGACCCCGACGGCCCCGCGATAACGATCCGCTCGCCTTGATTGACGGTCAGATTGATGTCGCGCAGCACGTGGAAGGACCCGTACCACTTGTTCATGTTGGTGATTTCGATGGCGACCTCGTCGCTCACCTGCATCTTCGAGCGGTCGATTTCGCGTTCTATTGCAAGTTCAGACATGGGTTGAACTCCTTAACGGTGGCCAGTCTGAAGCTTGCGCTCCAGATACATGGAATAGCGGGACATGGAGAAGCAGACGACGAAGAACAGTACGCCGATAAAGGCAAACAGCTCCCAGTAGACGCCATTCCAAGCGGTATCGGCGCGGATGCCATTGGTCAGGCCGATCACGTCGAAAAGACCGATGATCGAGACCAGCGTGGTGTCCTTGAAAATGCCGATAAAGGTACTCACGATGCCCGGGATTGAGATTTTTAGCGCCTGCGGCATGATGATCAACCGTTGGGCCTGCCAGTAGTTAAGGCCCAGACTGTCGGCCCCTTCGTACTGACCACGCGGCAAGGCTGCCAGACCACCCCGGATCACCTCGGCCATATAGGCGGCCGAGAACAGGGTCATCATGATCATCACTCGTAGGATGATGTCAAAATTTGTACCCGGCGGCAGGAACAGGTTCAAAAGCAGCGAGGCCACGAACAGCAGAGTGATCAGCGGCACGCCGCGGATGAACTCGATAAAGCCCACGCACAGGTATTTGACGATCATCAGATCAGACTGCCGACCCAGCGCCAGAACGATACCAATGGGCAGCGAGACACCAATGGCCACAACACCCAACAAGATCGCCAGCATAAAGCCACCGAAGTCGCGGCTTTCGACTGTCGCGATGCCAATCGGAATGACAGAGTTGATTGCGTCAGCAACTGAGCCCGCTGCAAACAACCACCACAGAATGGGCAGCGCAATTGCAAGGATCAATGCCGTCAGGGACCCTGCCATAGGAAGCACGACTTTGTAGGCGATATATCCGATGGCAAACCCGGCAGCGACCATCAGCGGTCCCCAGATGCTGCCGCCCCACATTAGCCAAGGCAGCAGGAACGGATAGGCCGCCGTTACGAACAACAGCTTACGCGGCACTTTGGTGAACAACACCGGCGCAATAGCAACCAGCAACAGGATGAAAGTCAGGTTCGGCCGGAAATAGGCCGGCCAGCCGCCTGATTCAGGTGGGTTGGACCACGTCGCGTCCGGATGCGCCGGATAAGGCGGATAGAACCCGTACAGCAATTGCAGCCACCGGTCCTTGATAACACCCCAGCAGGCATGGCCATGAGTATCACCCCATGTCGCCATCATGATCTCGCGACATTCCGACAGGGAATTGGCGTTCCAAACGGATTCGAACGTCCAGGACAGAATGTTGGAGAGCACATAGTAGATGAAATACAGCGAGATTAAGGTCAGGATGGCGTTGAGCCAGCTTGAGAACAGGTTATGCCTGATCCATCCCAGCACACCGACCTCGGATGCGGGTGGTGCCTGTTCCGGCAACATTTCCGTGCGGACAAATGAAACATCACTCATATTACCGCTCCACCAGTTTGACACGGTTGTTGTACCAGTTCATCACCGCCGAAATGCTCAGCGAGATGGACAGATAGACCAGCATCAGCAGCAGAACGCATTCCAGCTCGCGGCCGGTCTGGTTCATGGTGATGCCACCCAAAGTACCCGTGATGTCCATATATCCGACCGCGATCGCCAACGACGAGTTCTTGGTCAGGTTCAGATAGTTCGAGATCATCGGCGGGATGATCACCCGCAACGCCTGCGGCAGGATCACAAGACGCATGGTTCGACCCGGGCGTAGGCCCAGTGCGGATGCGGCCTCGGTCTGACCCTTCGAGATTGCCAGAATACCGGCGCGAACGATCTCGGCGATGAAAGCCGCAGTGTACAGCGACAGGGCAAGCCACAATGCGATCAACGAGTTCCGCATATGGGTGCCACCGGTGAAGTTAAAACCTTTCAACTCGGGGTAGCCTAGATGAAAGCCTAGCACTGTCAGCAGAATGATCGACGGAACGAACAGCAAACCCAGCTGGATGTGCCAGATGGTCGGACGGTCACCCGTCTTTTCCTGCGTCGCATTGGCCCAGGCCGACACTTTGCGCATTGTGAAGATGCTGCCGCCAAGCACGATCAGGAAAGCGATGAGGTCCAGCGAAACATCGAACCGCAGGCTCGACGTGCCGAACAGGTGGATGTCACCCAAACCACGCGAAAATAGGAATTCGGGGATATAGACCCCGCGATTGGTCACCGCGACCGTGCCGAAAAGATCCATCGTGGCTTCTGGGTTTTCGCCCCGGAAGGCGCGCGGTGCCGGCAGGCTTTCGATCAGGATCGCCATGGCGAACACGATCCAAAGCAGCACTGGCACGTTGCGGAACATTTCGACATAAACCGTCATGATCCGCGCGATCAGCCAGTTATTCGACAGACGCAAAACACCGACCATAACGCCGATGATCGTTGCCGTGATACAGCCCAGAACTGCAACGACCAGCGTGTTTAGCAGGCCTATAAACGCCGCACGTAGATGGGTATCGCGCGAGTCGTATTCCAGCAGGCGTTGGTTGATGTCATAGCTGGCCGGTTCGGCAAAAAAGTCGAACCCGACCGTTCTGCCAAGCGTTTCGAGGTTCTGAATAGTGTTGTTAATAATCCAGGCTGCCAGAAGCATGAAACCGATCATCGCTATGACCTGAATGGTCGCAGATCGGTACCGCGTATCATAAAGGAGCATGGACAGCCGGAAGTGCTCCTTCGGCGGGTCAGTGAGTGTCGTCATGACCTATGTATTTCCCCGTCAATCCCGGTTTAGCCGGCAGAGTTTTTCTCTGCTCCTAACTTTCCGGGCGTGTTTCTTATGGAAGGAAAAAGGGCGCAGGTTGCCCTGCGCCCTTTTCCGTGGCTTTTAGCGGAACGGCGGTGCGTACAGCAGGCCGCCATCGGTCCACTGTGCGTTCAGGCCGCGTGCCAGACCGATCGGGGTTTCCTCACCGATGTTCTTGGCAAACACTTCACCATAGTTGCCGCCAACTTTGATCGCGCGCTGTGCCCAGTTCGCGTCCAGACCCAGCATCTCACCCAGCGTACCTTCGGTACCCAACAGGCGGTTTACCTCTGGGTTGTCGGTGGCACCACTGGACATCTCGTCGATGTTGGCCGAGGTTACACCCAGCTCTTCCGCCGCGATCAGTGCGTTGAGGGTCCAGCGGACCACATCGCCCCATTCGTGATCGCCATGACGAACCAGCGGGCCCAGCGGCTCTTTCGAGATGATTTCGGGCAGGATCACGTGATCACCAGCATTTTCAAAGGTGGCACGAGTTGCCGCCAGGCCGGATGCGTCGGTGGTGTAGACGTCACAGGCACCAGCCAGATACTGCTGCTGCGCTTCGGCGTTGGTTTCGATCGGAACCGGCTCATAGCTCATGTTGTTGATGCGGAAGAAATCCGCCAGGTTGAGCTCTGTCGTGGTGCCGGTCTGGATGCAGACCGTCGCGCCGTCCAGTTCCTTGGCCGAGCTGACGCCCAGAGCCTTGGGAACCATGAAACCCTGACCATCGTAGTAGTTGATACCGACGAATTCGAACTTCAGGTCGACGTCGCGGCTGAAGGTCCAAGTGGTGTTACGGGCCAGCATGTCGATCTCGCCCGAAGCCAGCGCGGTAAAGCGTGTCTTACCGGTGGTCGGAATGAATTCTACAGCGGTCGGATCGTCCAGAACGGCGGCTGCAACGGCGCGGCACACGGCCACGTCAAAGCCCTGCCATTCGCCATTGGCGTCCGGGCTGGCAAAGCCGGGAACACCGGTCGCCACGCCACAGTTCAGTTTGCCGCGCGCCTTGACATCATCAGCAGTCCCCGCCGCAGCCGCACCAGCAGCCAGGCCGGCGATGGTTGCCACGCCCAAGATTACGGATTTTTTCATTTTTACCTCTTCCTGATTTCCCGTCCCTATCCAGAGACGGCTCTGTCCGGCACCTTTGGCACCAGAAAGGTTTCCCCAAAGGTGTCTCCCCTTTAGTGGGAACGAGTTTGGGCGTATTCATAAACAAACGTCAAGGCCCGGATCAGGGAAAACGATGAGTCAATTCAAGGATGACTCGTCCGACGTTGGAAAATCTGGGCGTTAAGGATCAAATCGAGAGGTCAAAAAACCTTTTAGCGTGCAAAAAAGCCGCCCTTTTGGTTTCCGCTACGTCAAAAGCCTCATCGTCATGGCCCCATTGCTCAATCTGCCAAATTTCATCCAGTCTGGAAATTTGCCAGATTTCTTCTACATCGCGCCAATTCAGAGCAGTCGCAAAACCCAGAACAAGCGAGCCCGACAGGCTGACAAGGTCATGAAATGAGGCCAGTTGAAAATCGTTAAGCTGATGAACACGCAGCTTTAGGGTGTTTAAAGCCTTTTCCGATTGCGGCTGATGCAGCACACCAGCCACGGGCAGCAACCGTGCAGATAGTTCCTCGGCCGCCCAGTCCAAGGCCGGGTTCCATTGCTCGGCCTGACGCTCTTGCAACTCTTGCGGGTGGGTCGCGCGATAACACAGCAAGTCCGAATCCCCATAGTCGGCCAGCATGTCCGCAACCTCGGCGTGTTGGTGGCGGACCTTGTCGATGGCCGCATTGGCCGATCGTGTGAACGGCATCTTGGCCGGGTCGACCTCTTTTTCCTGCGCATCCCATTCCGCAGCCACTTGTTCGGCCATGGCCCGTGTGGGCAGGACCAAGGCCGCTTTGGCCGGAGTTTTTACGCGGCGACCGTCCAGTTCGACGGTGAATCCCCCCTCGGCATCGACCACCGCACTTTCGGTCCAAAATCGCTTGGGTTTCCAATCGCTCATGTTGTCAGGTCCAGATATCGTCCAGCGCCCGCGGCAGCTGGTCAAAGGTTTCAATTACGCAATTTGCACCGTCCAGAGCGGATCGGTCGTGATAGCCCCAGCTGACACCGATGCCCGCCACCCCGGCGGCGCGGGCCATGTCCATGTCGAATCTGGTGTCGCCGATCATGACCGTGTTGGCCGCATCCACCCCGGTTTCACTGCGCGCGGTGTCGATCATCGAAGGGTGCGGCTTCGACGGGTGATGATCCGCAACCTGCCGGGTCAAGAAATAACGCTCCAGCCCATGCGCCTCGATCAACGCGTCCAGCCCACGCTGGGACTTACCGGTGGCCACACCCAGCAAAACTTCGGGCACCGCGTGCAGCGCCTCAATGGCGTCCCGCGCGCCAGGATAAAGCGGAGAGCTTGCAGCGCCCTGTTCAAGACGGTGCGCGTGATAGGCTTGTTTATACCCCTCGACCAGACGCTGCTGATCGCTATCCGAATGTTCTGGCGCCAGTTGTGCCATCGCGTTGGGCAGGGACAGACCAACAATGGACAGAATTGCGTTGCGGTCAGGCACCGGCAGGGACAGCGCCTGAAAACTGGCGGTCATCGCCGCAACGATGCTGCCCTGACTGTCGACAAGGGTGCCGTCCACATCGAACAGCACCAGACGCAGCGGTGCGCTCATTGCAGTTCCTCGAACGGATCATCAGCGGCCAGATCTTCGGTCCAGCCGAAGGTCTCCCAGCTGTGCTTCATGTGATCCGGCAATGGCGCCCTAATGGTGATGGTCTTGCGCGTGGTGGGATGCTGGAACGAGGCCTGCCGTGCGTGTAGATGCAATTTCTTGCTGATGATACCGCCCAGTTGCGCGCCCCACCCGTCACCAAGATTTTCCTGACCCGAGCCGCCGTATTTGCCATCGCCGATGATGGGATGCCCAATTGCGGCCATATGCGCGCGCAGCTGATGCGTGCGGCCCGTGATCGGCTCCATCGCCACCCATGCAGCGCGTCCAGCCACCCGGTAAAGCGTGGCATAGAGAGTGTGCGCCCGTTTCGCACCCGCCGTGTCGTTGATTTCGTTCAGATGCACGGGGATCATCTTTTCACCCTCACCGTGCTTGCCGTGGCCTGCGGCTTTGACCAGCCCGGTCTTGATCTCACCCAGATACGGCGTCGGCACCCCAGCGACCAGCGCCCAGTAAATCTTGCGAGTGTCGCGGTGACGGAAGGCGGCGGTCAGCCCTTTGGCCGCCTCGCGAGTGCGCGCCATCAGCAACACGCCCGAGGTGTCCTTATCCAACCGATGCACAAGGCGGGGGTTTTCATCATATCCAAACCGCAGCGCTTCGGACAGGCTGTCCACATGGCGCGTCTGGCCGCTGCCGCCCTGCACCGGCAGACCTTGGGGCTTGTTCAGTGCCAGAACGTGATCATCGCGATAGATGACACAGGACTGGATCATCTTGGCGTCGGCATCTGAGATACGATGTTTGACCTCGGCGGGTTTGTGATCGGCATCAGGCAAGGGTGGCACGCGCACGACCTGACCGGCCTCAAGCCGGGTCGAGGCTTTCACCCGCCCACCTTCAACCCGCAGCTCGCCCTTGCGGCACATCTTTTCGATGCGCCCCTGACTGACATGGGGAAACAGGCGGCGAAGCCACCGGTCCAACCGCTGGTCGCCGTCACCTTCTGCCACGGTGATCATCTGTACGCCGCTCATGCCGATATCCCCTGCGTCGCGCGACGTGTCCGCGCGCTAAGCCTGTCTGTACGTGTCCTAGAAAACATGCGCGTCTGTGGCCTGCCGCACCGCAAGAGTCAAGCCGACCTTACCCGTTGCGCTGGGCCCGCAGCTTGGCGAAATAATCCAGCCGCTTTTTCAACTCGCGTTCGAACCCACGTTCGACCGGCTGATACAGTTCAGGCCGGTCCATACCGTCGGGAAAGTAGTTCTGACCTGAAAAGCTATCCTCGGCGTCGTGGTCATAGGCATAGCCCGCGCCATAGCCCTGATCCTTCATCAGCGAGGTCGGCGCATTCAGGATATGTTTGGGCGGCGGTTCACTGCCCGATTGCTTGGCCAACCGCATGGCGGCTTTGTATCCGACATACGCACCGTTCGATTTGGGGGCCAAGGCCAAATAAACCAGCGCTTGCGCCAAGGCCAACTCGCCCTCAGGGCTGCCCAGCCGTTCATAGGTTTGCCAGGATTGCAGACAGATCGCCTGTGCCTGCGGGTCGGCCAGGCCGATATCTTCAACCGCCATCCGGGTGATCCGCCGCGCCAAATAGCGTGGATCCTCGCCCCCCGTCAGCATCCGCGCGAACCAATACAGCGCCGCGTCCGGGTCCGACCCACGCACCGATTTATGCAGGGCCGAGATCAGGTTGTAATGCTCATCCCCTGATTTGTCGTATTTCGCCGCACGGCGCATCAATCGGGTCGACAAAGCATCCGGATCCAACGGTGCATCGACCTTCCACGCGGCGATCTGTTCGATCAGGTTCAACAGCGCGCGCCCGTCGCCATCGGCCATTTCCTGCAGCGCCTCACGAGCAGGGCCTGTCAGTGGCAACGCGCGGTCCAGCTCTTTTTCCGCCCGTTGGGTCAGCCGCTCCAAATCAGCTAGGCTGAGCCGTTCCAGGACCAGCACCTGTGCCCGGCTAAGTACAGCGGCGTTCAGTTCAAAGGACGGGTTTTCGGTCGTGGCCCCGACCAGCAGGATCGTTCCGTCCTCCATATGCGGCAGGAACCCGTCCTGCTGGGCTTTGTTGAAACGGTGGATCTCGTCCACGAACAGCAGCGTGCCCTGCCCGTTCTGACGGCGTATCTTGGCGGCCTCGAACACTTTCTTAAGGTCCGGCACGCCAGTGAATATCGCGCTGATCTGAACGAAATGCAGATCGGTTTCCTGCGCCAGCAACCGCGCGATGGTTGTTTTACCCACGCCCGGAGGCCCCCAGAACACCAAACTGGACAAGCTGCCCGAGGCCAACATGACCCCCAGTGGCGCGACGGGGCCCAGAACCTGTTCCTGCCCGATCACCTCAGCCAGTGTCTGCGGTCGCAACCGATCCGCTAGCGGGCGATGCGCAGGCGGTGCGGGCGCGGCGGCCCCGGTGTCGAACAGATCGCTCACGCGCTACAACCGGAACCGCAGGGAAACCGAACGACCACCGCGCAGGATGTCAAAATTCAACCTGCGCCCCGGATCGGTCAGCGCATCGACTATGTCCTGCGGGTGGTCGATTTGCGCACCGTTGATGCCATTAACCACATCACCCACACGCAGCCCAGACCGCCCTCCGTATCGGCCTGCGTCCACCACAACAACGCCGGTTTGCGACAGCACCAGCCCCAGCCGCGTGATGACCGCCGGATTAACGCGTGAGACCGTCAGCCCAGGCATGACCGTCTGATCATCCAGCGTGGTCTCATCGGCTGACGGGGTCTCGGGTGCCCGGACAAGGGCTACTTCCAGATCCAAGCTTTCCTCGCCGCGCAACCGGGTCACGATCGATGTGCCGCCGACGCCCGCCACCGACATGCGGAACTTCATCTCGGCCGGAGAGTTTACTTCATCCCCGTCTACGTGGGTCACCACGTCACCGACGCGCAGCCCTGCATCGGCAAGCGGGCTAAGGGGGTGCAGGTCAGAGATTACCACGCCCAACGGGATCACCAGACCCAGCGACTCGGCGATATCAGCGCTCATATGCTGACCTGCCATTCCCGCCCAAGGGCTGATGAAATGGTCATTGCCCTCCTGCGCTTGCCGCAGGAACTCGGCCACTAAATTGGCCGGGATCGCAAATCCAATGCCGTTTGATCCGCCCGAGCGGGTCAGAATGGCCGTGTTGATCCCGATCAGGTCCCCGTTCACGTCAATCAGCGCACCGCCCGAATTTCCCGGATTGATCGCCGCATCCGTCTGGATGAAATAACCGCGCGCGTTGCCGGTCGCAGCCCCGGTCCGGGCCAGCCCCGAGATGATGCCCGACGACACGGTCTGACCCACGCCGAACGGGTTACCGATGGCCAGCGCCAGCTCTCCCACCGCGACTTGATCGGAATCGCGCAGTTCCAGGAACGGCAGCTCGTCGGCCTCTTGCAGGCGCAAAATGGCGATATCGCTTTCCTTGTCGCCCAGCACCACCTGCGCCGAATATTCCCGCCGATCCGTTGTTACCACGCGAATTTCTGTGGCCGTACCAACCACGTGATAGTTCGAAACGACGTAACCATCCTGCGAAAGGATCACCCCCGACCCCAATGAGTTCTGAACGCGCGGGCGCGGTTCGGCCGAGCCGCCGCCAAAGAAATCCCTAAAAAACGGGTCCGAGAAAAACGGGTTAGCCCGCCCCTGCCGCACGATCTTAGCATAGATGTTGACGACCGCCGGTGAGGCCTCTTTGACCACCGGGGCAAAACCCAACGATATCTCGGATTGTGATTGCGGCACACGGGTGTCCGCAGTGGCAACCGAGGCGCATGCGAAGGAAAGAGCGATAAGTGTCGCGCGGAACATAAAGACCTCAACTTGCAAAGTTGCGTTGGATATGCGCCCGCGCGAAACGTAATGCAAGCATCTGGTAGCGGTCAGTCCAGAGGAGCGTGCAGCCGCGTACCCTTGGTAATGATCCCGCCACGATTGCCGACATCTATATTTCCGTAACGCTGCATGAAAACCTCGGGCAATTCGCGGTCTCCCTCGGGGGATAACCAAAGCCGGAACAGATGACGCCGCTCGTCCGGAATCGGCCAGTCGGTGAACCCTGTCCGGTCGTGCAGTTGAGAGTGATTATAAACGAACTGCATGTCTCCGGGCTGCAGCCGCATGGTCAGATAGAATTCCGGATCATTTGCTAACGCATCGAACTTGTCCAGAGCCGCGACGTGGTCAGGTGTCAGGCGCATGGCATCAGGAAACCTTTGCGCGCTATCGATATACTGGCGCTGGTAGAACACGGTGAGCTTGCCGTCGTGCCAGCAAAATGGGGGGATCGTCATGAATGGCTGCATACCTTCCGGCACTTCGCCACGGCGGTCGGTCGCGATGGGGTCGAACAAACGCCGTAGCAGGTCAGGGCACTCGGCACGCATCCGGTTATAGATGGTTTCGGCACTGACCAACAGTGAATCCCCGCCCTCTTTGGCGTCACGCAAACATAGCAGCCCGACAATATCGGCGCTGTCCGTGTGAAAGGTCTGCCGTTCGTGGGTCTGGTAAATCCGCGTGTTGGGATCATTCGCATCCGCGCCAATGTCACGGACATGCCCCAAAATGTGACCTTGAGCGTTCTGTGAACGCGCAGACCCCAGATGTGCCCCCGCCCCGCAAAAAATTGCCGCAGCCATCTCTTGCGTGTACGATTGCACCGGGAGACCACGGATCAACTCGAACCCTATCCCATTGATCAATTTGTCGCGCAGATGTTGCAGATGGCGGTCAAACCGCTGCAATGGGAAATCCGCTTTTGAAATTTCCCCGATGTCGCGCCCCAAGCTCAGATAGTGGCGGGCGGCTTGCTCAAGATCGGCGATATCCTCGGGCGACAGGTCGACAATCCATTCATGCTCGCGCGCGCTCATCTCCTGTCCGGTCCAAGCGGAAGGTCCTGTGAATTCACTGGGGATCTCGGATATTTCCGTCATCATTTGTACTCCACACATATTTCACAGGATAACGCGGGAAAGATGGTTTTACATTGCCGTAAATCGCCGGAAATGACGTTAGTTAGACGATAGACCTGTACTGTCCGCCTGCAAACAGGTGGCGCACGCATCATTCAACCGGCGACCAATCCTGACCGGGATCGTAGGTCGTAATCTCCGCGGTTGTTTCCAGTGTCTCAGGGCCAAAATCCGCCTCGAAAACAATTCCGTTCTCGCCCACAAGGAAGGAATGGATACCGGTTTCGCCATATTCGGCAGGCACAGCCAGCAGGGCGTGCCCAGCAACAAATTTATCACCGACATAATAGGAATAAGCACCACCCGGTGCATTTGGGCCCTGCCCCTGCAAGACCGTGTAGTAATAGCCAAGAAAGGGTTCAGCGTCATAATCTGTCTCGCCATCACTCCAGCCTGAAGCGGCCGCGCGGGCCAGTGCCGCACCGACAAAGCTGTCTTCTTCGGGCCAGAACAAGCCGTTTCGCTTTCCGGGATCGGCAATGATCGTCTGCGCAAATTCCATAACGCCATCGCCATTATGGTCGACCAGCCTGAACGCAGCTTGAAGATCGACATAAGCCTCAAGCAGTTCGATCACGTCCAGTTCGTTCAAGCCAATCTCGCGGGCAGAAAGCTCCTCGATCCCGGCTTCGAGATCGAATTGCCAACCGTCTTCGCCTCGTGAAATGGGGATTGGGAAAGGCCAGCTGTCTTCGCCCAACACAAGAACGACACCGTCCTCATTGGGCTGAAAGCGGTAACCCTCGTCGTACATGGCAAGCACTTCCTGCCGCCTTTCCTGATCCTCGACGGGATCACCTGTCCCAATCAGGTCTTCCGCCTCGGGGCCGAAAATTTCCAGCAACTTGCCTTGGTCATCCGCCCTCAGGGCGCCAACAAAGGCATCCAGGGCAGTTTGCGGTGTGTCAAACCGAGCCCCATCCGAAAGTGCCGCGCCGGCAGTTGCCGCAAGTAATACAATAGAAAGAACCGATTTACGCATCTTACCGTCTCCGCTTTCCTTTGGCGGCGTGGCCGCGATTGGACGCGCTGTGGGTTCTCTTCCCTGACGCCTTTTTCTTCATCGCCTGCCCCTTGGAGGCCTGTGGTTTGCGCTGAGCCGTTTTCTGGGCCTGAGGCTTCTTGGCGGCTTGAGGCTTTTGTTTGACAGGCTTTTTCGCAGCCTCCGGTCTTTGCTTGGTGCGCTCGACGGCTTGCTGCTTGGCTGCGGCCTTATCCCGGTCGACATTGCCCCGGTTCACCTGTGGCAGGTCCTTTTTTCCGCCGTCCCGGTTGGCAAGCGCACCGCCAGCGACGGCTCCTGCGCCCGCTCCGGCGGCAACCGCTGCTGCCCGCTCGCGCGAGGCGCCATCCCGGCTGATATCGGCAGCACCAGATTCGCGGCTCAGTTTCGCGCGCAGCTCGTCCGTGCGTCCGTCGGGACGGTTCACTGGCAGATCGCCACGGCCACTTTCGGGTTTTTTGTGGTTCGAAATTTTATCCTGCGCCTGCTTTTTGCGGTCAGGATCGGGTTGCCATCCGATATCCGTGCGGTCCCCCAGATCAATATCTCTGTCGATATTGACGTTGCGATCGACATCAATGTCGATATCGGGGTTCCTGATGATGGGTTGACCATTCCATCCGCCGCAATTCCGACAGCCCCAATAGTCGTACCAATCGTCATCGTCGTCAAAAATTTCGTCAATTAGTGCGACCGTGCCAAAGGTCAGCAACGCCGCACCGACCACATCCCCCGTCGATGGGCCGGTATAAACTGTTTCGGGGTTGTATTGCGGCACGTACACCGTCTCGGTGTTTGTTGGCGTGATGACTACTGTTTCGTCTTCGACCACTTCAACTGTTTGTTCAGGCCCCGAGACCAATGCGCCACTGTCGATCGCCTGGTCCCGCATCACCTGAACAGCGTCCATCACATCGTCGGACTGGGCCAGCATCGCGGTGCCCATGGTTTCGGTCCAGTCAATATGGGTGGCCATCTGCCCGACAACTTCGGGAAACGCCGTAGCAAGAACACTGACCGAAGGATCCCAACCCATGGCATCGATTTCCGGCTCCAACTCGGCCGGGTCACGGTCGGCGTTGTCCAGCAGGTAACGCTCGGCCTTCACAATCTCCAATGGCTGGGTAGCGGCGACAAATATCTGGATAAGCAACGTGTCTGGATAAAGAGCGACCGGCGCAACCAGCGTTTGCAGCTCTGCATCTGTCAACAGATCGGATTGGTCGGTTGACGTTTCTTCGGCCGCGGGATCATCGGATGTTTCCTGGGCATAAAGCGCGGTTGAAGCGCCAATACCGAGCGCAAAAATCAGATACCTAAACATATTGCGATCCTTTAATTTCTTAAAGGATCACCCAAGATTGCGATTCTGGCAACAATTCGCATTGACGGGCAGCGGTGGCGCGGGAAACATACCCCCGCAATTACTACTTAGAACGGAAATTTTATGTTTAAAACTTTCAGCCAGAACAGGCTCACTCGTCCTCGCCTTTCATTTGCAATCATCGCTATACTTTCGGGATTGATCGCGCCTGCCTCTCAGGCTGCGGATAGCAGGATAACTGTCGGTACAGGGGGAAAGGGCGGGTATTATTTCCAAATCGGCGATCTGATCTGCAAATCCTTTACCCGAGAAACAATCGGCTACAAATGTCAGGCCAAGGCGACGAATGGCCCGACAGAAAACCTGCCTAAGCTTCAAAACGGAAAATTTGATATCGTCGTGGCGCGATCAGACTGGGCTAAACAGGCATTAAACGGCGGTGGCTACTTTCAGTCCAATGGTTCGAACCCAGCTCTACGATCCCTGTTTTCAGTTCATAGCGAACCCTTGACCATTGTTGCCCGTAAAGACGCTGGGATTCACACGGCTGGCGACCTGAGCGGCAAGCGTGTCCGATTGGGCAGGTCCGCGACGCGTTTAGTCAAGCAAATCCCGGACTCGGCGAATTGGGATGTATCTGCTTTCCAAACAGTCAAACCAAAGGACATGAAAGCGCAGTATTCCGCACTGTGCGCAGGAAAGGTTGATGCCGTGGCCGCAGTTGTTGGTTACCCGTCCGGTGTGATCCAGAAGACAGCTGAGACTTGCCCAATCCACTTCGTAAATCTGTCTGGGCAACAGATTGACAAGCTGGTCGCGGGTTCTGACGCGCTCAGCAAAACTACAATTCCAGCAAACGTGTATACAAGTATAACCGCACCGACAAACTCCCTTGGCTACAAGGCAATTTTGCTGAGCAGCGCAGAAGTTTCCGATGCGGATGTCTATGCCTTCGTCAAATCCACCTTTGAAAACCTAAGCGATTTGGGGCGCAGGCACCCTAGCCTGTCCAGTCTGCAACCGTCTGAGATGATCCGCGACGGCTTGTCCGCGCCAATGCATCCGGGCGCGATCCAATACTACCAGGAACAAGGTTGGATCAAATAGGGCGAGGCAAAATTATCCGCCGACAAAAAAACCCCCGCGTCCGCAGACACGGGGGTCAGAATTCAGAAAGCTAGGCTTTCTTATTCTTCGTCTGCTGCCTCTTCGGCGGCAACGCGGGCTTTGTCGGCTGCGCCTTTGGCGTCAACGTCACGATCAACGAATTCGATGATTGCCATCGGGGCCATGTCGCCATAGCGGAAGCCAGCTTTCAGGATGCGGACATAACCGCCCTGGCGCTCGGCATAGCGGGGGCCCAGAACTTCGAACAGCTTTGCGACGTATTGGTCTTCTTTCAGCTGCGATGCGGCCTGACGACGGGCGTGCAGGTCGCCGCGCTTGCCCAGAGTGACCAGCTTTTCGATGATCGGGCGCAGTTCTTTTGCCTTGGGCAGGGTTGTTTTGATTTGCTCATGCTCGATGAGCGAGCCAGCCATGTTTGCAAACAGAGCCTTGCGGTGCTCATGAGTACGGTTCAGGCGGCGGTAACCACGTGCGTGACGCATTTTTCAATTCCTATCTTGCGTTTTGCTTTGTCTGGCCGGCGATGCGTGTCACCGGCTCTCCTTGGGGCGGAAGTGCCCGTATTGTCCCCGGAAAGCCCGGGCATTGGGGAAGACGCGCTTAGAACGCGTCTTCGAATTTCTTCGCCAGATCTTCGATGTTGTCGGGCGGCCAGTCCTCGACATCCATGCCGAGGTGCAGACCCATGCCGGACAGCACTTCTTTGATCTCGTTCAGCGACTTGCGGCCGAAGTTCGGGGTGCGCAGCATCTCGGCTTCGGTCTTCTGGATCAGGTCGCCGATGTAAACGATGTTGTCGTTCTTCAGGCAGTTTGCCGAACGGACCGACAGTTCCAGCTCGTCCACTTTCTTCAGCAGCAGCGGGTTGAACTCCAGACCATCATCTTCGTCCTGACGACCAGCCGCTTCGGGCTCGTCGAAGTTGACGAAGATCGACAGCTGATCCTGCAGAATACGGGCGGCAAAGGCCAGCGCGTCTTCCGGCGTGATCGAACCATCAGTTTCGATCTTCAGGGTCAGTTTATCATAGTCCAGAACCTGACCTTCACGAGTCGGCTGAACGTCATAGGCAACCTTTTTGACCGGCGAATAGATCGCGTCGATCGGGATAAGGCCGATAGGCGCGTCTTCTGGCTTGTTCTTTTCAGCCGAGACGTAACCCTTGCCGGTGTTGACGGTCAGTTCCATGAACAGGTCGGCGCCATCGTCCAGGTGGCAGATGACGTGATCGCGGTTCAGAACCTCGATACCCGCGCTTTCGCTGATGTCACCGGCGGTGACAACTGCGGGGCCTTTCGCATTGATCGACAGGCGCTTGGGCCCTTCGACTTCCATGCGCAGGGCAACTTGCTTGAGGTTCAGGATGATGTCGGTGACGTCTTCACGAACGCCTGCGACGCTCGAGAATTCGTGCAATACGTTGTCGATCTGGACGCTGGTGATGGCCGCGCCTTGCAGCGAGCTCATCAGAACGCGACGCAGCGCGTTGCCCAGAGTCAGACCAAAGCCACGCTCCAGCGGCTCGGCAACCAGAGTTGCCTGACGTGCGGGATCGTTGCCCGGCTTGCCGTCAAGCTGGGTCGGCTTGATCAATTCAGCCCAATTCTTATGGATCATGTAATCCCTCCATTCCTGTCCGCGCCCCATGACCAACAAGGTGCAGACGCCCGAGGTTCAAAATGACGTGCTGGGGCCGTGCAAAAACACAGCCCCAGCTCAATTCAAAATCGCTTAGACGCGGCGACGCTTCGGTGGGCGGCAGCCATTGTGAGCAATCGGAGTCACGTCACGGATCGACGTGATGTTGAAGCCCACTGCAGCCAGCGCACGCAGAGCCGATTCGCGACCCGAACCGGGGCCCTGAACTTCGACTTCCAGCGTCTTGACGCCATGTTCCTGCGCCTTTTTGCCTGCATCTTCTGCAGCCATCTGAGCAGCGTAGGGTGTCGATTTCCGCGATCCCTTGAAGCCCATAGTACCGGCAGACGACCACGAGATGGCGTTGCCCTGTACGTCCGAGATCAGGATCTTGGTGTTGTTGAAGGTCGAGTTCACATGGGCAACGCCCGATGCGATGTTCTTACGCTCTTTGCGCTTAACGCGAGTCTTATCACGTGCCATCAGTCAGACCCTCCCTTATTTCTTCTTACCAGCGATGGCCTTTGCGGGGCCTTTGCGGGTACGAGCATTGGTGTGGGTGCGCTGACCGCGAACCGGCAGGTTGCGGCGGTGACGCAGACCGCGATAGCAGCCCAGATCCATCAAGCGTTTGACGTTCATCTGAACTTCACGGCGCAGGTCACCTTCGACGGTGAAGTTGGCGTCGATGTGCTCGCGGATGGCCAGAACTTCGGCGTCGGACAGTTCGTTAACGCGACGGGTCGCGTCGATACCTACGGCTTCGCAGATCGCTTTTGCCGAGGTGTTTCCGATACCGGTGATATATGTGAGGGCGATAGGTACCCGCTTTGCAGTCGGGATGTTTACGCCGGCAATACGTGCCACGTGTCACTTTCCTTTTCGTTGCGGTTCCGTAACTCCAGAACCTTTTTTCACAACGCTTTACCGTGGCAGTGAGGCCAGAGGGTTCAGCATTATTCGAGGTGGTCGGGGCAATTGGGACGAATCCCGCATGCGGTCTTGATTCCCTTTAGGGATGGGGGTCGATATGGGCTTTTGGCAACGCCGTCAAGCCCATATTGATATCAGCCAAGGATCGCCTCAATCGACGCGGTGACTTCCTTGATATCCGCCAGTCCGTTCACAGGGCGCAGATCGCCCTTGGCGTAGTAATAGCCGATCAGCGGCGAGGTCTTCTTGTAATATTCCATCAGGCGCGTACGCAGGCTGTCTTCGTTGTCATCTGCACGACGCTGGAAGTCATTTTCCTTACCGCAATTGGTGCATTTACCATCCGCAGGGATTGGTTTGGTGATGTCGTTATAAACCTCACCACAACCGCCGCAGGTCGAACGCGCCGTAATACGGCCCACCAACGCATCATCATCGACGCGCATCTCGATCACGGTGTGCAGCGACTGGCCCAGCTTGGTCAGCAATGCCGCCAGGGCATCGGCCTGCGCCAGCGTACGGGGGAAGCCGTCAAAGATGAAACCGGCGCCTGTTTCGGTGGTCAGCTTCTCTTCGATCAGGCCGATCACGATCTCGTCCGTGACCAGCTTGCCCGCATCCATGATCGCCGCAACCTTCTGCCCCATCTCGGTGCCCGAGGTCTTGGCCTCGCGCAGCATGTCACCTGTACTCAGCTGAACCATGCCGCGTGTTTCGACCAGGTGGCGCGCTTGCGTCCCTTTACCGGCCCCCGGGGGGCCCAGAAGAATAATGTTCATCGACGAGAGGGTCCCTTCCTGCCGCGTTTCTTACCCTTGCCGCGCAGCTGGGACTTTTCGATCAGCCCTTCGTATTGATGCGCCAGCAGGTGGCTCTGAACCTGTTGGATCGTGTCCATGGTCACAGAGACGATAATCAGAACCGAGGTGCCTCCGAAATAGAACGGGATGGCAAACTGGCCCCGAAGGATTTCAGGCAACAGACAGACCGCCGCCAGATAGGCCGAACCCAGAACCAGCACGCGGTTGACCACATATTCCAGATACTCGGCGGTTTTCTTGCCCGGACGGATACCCGGCACAAAACCGTTCTGCTTTTTCAGGTTGTCCGCCACATCGTCCGGTTTGAACGACACGTTGAACGTATAGAAATAGGCAAAGAACACGATCATCGAGGCGAAGAACAGCAGGTACAGCGGTTGTCCGGGGCCAAAGTTGGCCAGCAGCCACGACATCACCGGCCCGTTGGTCGCACCGGACGAGAAGGTCGAGATCGTCACCGGCAACAGCAGCAGCGAGCTGGCGAAGATCGCCGGGATAACGCCCGCCGGGTTCACCTTGACCGGCAGGTGGCTGGAACCACCTTCATAGATCTTCATACCGGCTTGACGGCGCGGATATTGGATGTGGATCTTGCGCAAGGCCCGCTCCATGAACACCACGAAGGTAATCACAGCGATAACCATCACGATCACACCCACGATCACTGCAGGGCTAATTGCACCGCTGCGTCCGCTGGCAAAGAACTGCGCCAATGCGGCCGGAACCTCGGCAATGATGCCGACGAAGATGATCAGAGAGATACCGTTGCCGATGCCGCGTGCGGTGATCTGCTCACCCAGCCACATCAGGAACATGGTGCCGCCAACCAGCGTAATCATGGTCGACATACGGAAGAACATGCCCGGGTCGGTCGCCAGATCACCCGATTCCAGCGATACGGCCAGACCATAGGCCTGAACGGTGGCCAGTGCCACGGTGCCGAAACGGGTATATTGGTTAATTTTCTTGCGTCCCTGCTCGCCCTCTTTCTTGAGCTGTTCGAGCGCGGGAACCATAGATGTCAGCAGCTGCACAATGATCGAGGCTGAAATGTAAGGCATGATGCCGAGGGCAAAGATACCCATCCGCCCCAGCGCCCCGCCGGTGAACATCGAAACCATGCCGCCGATGCCCTGCCCCGCCTGCTCCATGAACTCGCGCAGGGCCTGCCCGTCGATCCCCGGCACCGGAATAAAGGTGCCCAGGCGATAAACGATCAACAAACCCAGCGTGAACAGGATGCGGTTGCGCAGATCGGTGGCTTTGCCAAGGGCAGACCAGCTTGTGTTGGCTGCCATTTGTTCTGCTGCTGATACCATAAATCGGTCTCTCTTATGAAAACACCGCCCGGAACCGTTTTCCGGCTCGGGCGGCGTCTGGGAAAACTCTGAGGACTATGTAAGCGGGTCTTGGCCCGCTCACAAGCGCTTACTCTGCCGCAGCAGCTTTTGTGACCGTCAGTGAACCGCCCGCTTTTTCGACTGCGTCAACGGCAGCTTTCGAAGCACCGGTGACTTCCAGGTTCAGCTTGGTGCTGATTTCGCCTTTGGCCAGAACGCGGATGCCGTCCAGCTTACGACGAACCAGACCGGACGCAACCAGTGCGTCCTCGGTGATCGCAGCTTTGGCGTCCAGCTTGCCGGCGTCGACGAATTTCTGGATCAAACCCAGGTTGATAACGGCGAATTCCTTGCGGTTCGGCTTGTTGAAGCCACGCTTGGGTAGGCGTTGGTACAGCGGCATCTGGCCGCCTTCATAGCCATTGATGGCCACACCCGAACGGGATTTCTGGCCTTTGATACCACGGCCACCCATTTTACCTTTGCCGGAACCGGGACCACGGCCAACGCGGGTGCGTTTCGGTGTGGCGCCAGGATTGTCGCGCAATTCATGCAGTTTCATATCGCTTCTCCTAAGCCGGATGTGACCCCCGAAGCGTGATGGGCCAACCGCGGCGTTTCTTGGTTTTGATTCGTATGGCACAAGGCCACCGCAGGCGTATAGGCCGCTTGACCCCACTTGGCAAGCCCACGTCCGGGTCTTGGATCATGCGTCGTCCTGGGACATATTTTCTTCGGAAACGACCCTGGGGACGAGCGGTGCCGCATGTGGATCGATACCGTGCTTCTCCGCCAGTATACCAACCAGGCTATTGGGATGCGGAATACCACCAAATCTGGTGCGGATGAACGCACGCATACGCCGCCCATAGAAATGGATCGACATGGTGTTATCCGTGATGAAGCGTTCTGCGCCTCCTGAGGCTCGCATCATGGTGCGCCGATCCTTATACCCAACGGGATACAAAACCTCTTGCGGCTTGGAAAACCGGGCTTCCTTGTTCTGTTGTAACAGCCACGTCAAAGCACGCGGCCCCCAGATTCCCCAAGGCATCTCGCTGGCGTGCTTTCGATCACCGGCCAGCGCGCTTTGGACCAGCACGGCACGATGTTTCGGCGGCAACCAATGTGGAAGGCGGTACGGGTCGTTGGTATACTCGATCAGGTCATAGAGAGTTGGGCTGTCTTTTGGTAATGCCAACACCCCACCGTTGATTTCATGCGGCGCCAGCCAGCCGTGAAGATGTCCCTGATCTGTTGTGAACGGCTTAACACAATACGCATCGGTATCCGCCCAGATAATGTCATCCTCCTGCGCCAGCATCCGCACACGAAATTTATCCGAATGTAAGGCCGGGCTGCCCGTTCGCTGATGCAGGATAATTTCATTGTCCGGCAGAATTTCACGCGCATCACGTATTTCTACGCCGTCGGGGATATTTGCAACCGGGCCATATGTATACAAACGTACGTGCTGCCCCACATCCAGAAAGGATTTGATACACAGTTGTTCGAGAAAGCTCAGCGCGCCGTCGATCCAAAGCATCCCGATTTGGTATTCCCGCACCTAACACGCCCTTTCTTGAAACATCAGTGGCAAGCCATTCATCCCTTGACCGATAACGCCAACTCTTTCAACCAGGACACGGGGAATTCCCACGAAATGTGCCGTCGTTGCACATCCCAAACCAAAAGAGGCGCCAAAAGGCGCCTCTGGGTGAGTTGTTCAAACTGTGAGTTTACGAGCAGTAAACGTGATCATAAGCGATGTCTTTGATATCGCAGCGACGCACGCCGATATCATTCAGTTCGCGATCGGTCAGACCCTGCAATTCCGAATAGGTCCGGTTGTATTCGGCGCGCAGGATGTAAGCCTCTTTTACCTTTGCTGCAAAGTCAGCGATGCGAGCAAACAGTGTAATGCCGTGAGTGGTTGTTGCTGTATAAGCCATATCTGAATTCCTTTCCTGATCGAGGCGTATTCCCCGATGTTTCCTTGTGTGTTCCTTGTTTGGACAGGGTTCAGATAGGAGTGTTCGATATCGCTAACAACGAAGATTTCGGTCTAGCCGCTATGCGTGCATTGAATAGCTATGCGGGGCGCTGTGCTTAATTGGGACCTTAACGGCTTTTCTGCTTTCGCGCACTTCTTCTGCGGGCGGTCATCGCACGGCCATCCCGAATACTAAGCCCCATCAACGTCAGATTGGTGGCGCCAGCGATCAGTTCAACGACTTGCACAATATAAAAGCTGGTGTCGAATGATCCCGCGTTTGCTTTTGCGCTAAGGTAGATGGCGGCGGGAACAAGGATGAGAAGTCCGTTCATCGCTATGATCGGCATCCGTTTCTTCTTGGCGAGCGCCTGGACATCTTTGCGGCGACGCCCAAGAGACATGCCGGATGCACCGACAATCACCATTGCTGGCACCAGAATAAACAAACCGCTGACGATCATGGATTTTACCGCGGCGACGGTCGCATGGGTTGCAAACAACTCGCTGCACAAGGTGGATGTCCAGAAAACGAGGATTGTAAGAAAACCTAATACTCCGGCGATGGGGTGGATGATTCTTAACATGTTGCTACTCCGGTTATCGCATCAGGCGACGCAATGGTTTTCAACTGCGAGCTTTCGAACAAGATGTGGCCGCGCCACAGCACTATCTGGATAGTCCGCGATCCGGCGCTGAAACTCGGGATGGGTAAATGCGTCGCGAAAACTTTGGACGTCCTGCCAGATCGCGTAGTTCACAAAGGTCGAACTGCCAGCGACGCCCTGATGGAGCTGGGTAGAAATATATCCTGGCTGAGATTTCATGAAATCTGCATCATGCGCCCAGGCCTTCAGCAGCGCCTCTTTGTCTTTGGCGTCCACTGTAAACAGGTTGATCAGCACTATCGGACCTTCTTCGGTCTGCATCTGATCTGCCAGCGTGACGATATTGTCCAATTCTTCGATACGAGCCATGTCGATTCCTCTCAATTTTTTTTCATAGCAAGCTATGTAATATTGCATAGCTTGCTATTCAAGTGTAAATCTTGAACATGAACTTTGAAAAAGAAAACTCGGCCGGATACCTGGTCAATCACATGGCGCGGTTGTTTGCGAAGGAATTGCAGCAGCGCATTGCGCCCTTGGGCATCGTTGTCGGGCAATTTCCGATTTTACTGCAGCTTTGGCTCAAAGACGGCGTGACGCAAAAAGAATTGCTGGGCAAAATTGATGTCGAACAAGCGACCCTGGCGAACACGCTCAACCGAATGGAACGCGACGGCTTGATCAAAAGAACAAAGAACCCCGCTGACGCCAGAGCCCAAATGATTTGGTTGACTGAGAAGGCCACCGCAATTCGAAACAGCGCCTATGAGTCTGCTCAAAGCGTAAATGCCGAAGCCCTACAGGTATTGAGTGAAACTGAACAAGCACACTTCATGGACTATATGCGCCGCATAATAGGAAAAATGCGTTCAGATTGAGCTGACGCCACATCGATTAAACTAAGAGACCGTCATAACCCTTAAATGACAAAACGCCCCCGAAATACCGGAGGCGTTTCTAACTTTTCGAAGATGTCGCGCTTAACCGCGTTCTTCGATGATCTCAACCAGATGCGGGATCTTGTTGACCATGCCACGGACCGAAGGAGTATCCTCCAGTTCACGGGTCTTGTGCATTTTGTTCAGGCCCAGACCGATCAGGGTCGCGCGCTGTTCAGCGGGGCGGCGGATCGGGGAACCGATCTGCTTGACGACGATGGTTTTTGCCATGGGTCGCTCTCCTTATGCTTCTGCTTCAGCAGCGGCCGGTGCTTCGTCCCGCTTGGGCAGGATGTCAGCAACCTTTTTGCCACGACGCTGTGCAACCGAACGCGGGCTCTGCTCTTTCTGCAGGCCGTTGATGGTGGCGCGGATCATGTTGTACGGGTTCTGCGAGCCCAGCGACTTGGACACAACGTCCTTGACGCCCAGCATTTCGAACACGGCACGCATCGGACCACCGGCGATGATACCAGTACCTTCAGGTGCGGTGCGCATAACCACTTTACCGGCGCCGTGACGGCCTTCGATGTCGTGGTGCAGGGTCCGACCTTCGCGCAGTTGCACGCGGATCATCTGACGCTTGGCTTGCTCGGTCGCTTTACGGATGGCTTCAGGTACTTCTTTCGCTTTACCTTTGCCAAAGCCGACGCGGCCTTTCTGATCGCCGACAACCACCAGAGCGGCGAAGCCAAAGCGCTTACCACCTTTTACAGTTTTCGACACACGGTTGATCGCAACCAGACGATCTGCGAATTCCGGTGCTTCGTCGCGGTCACGACCACGGCCCCGGCGGTTTTCACGTTCTGCCATTTTGGCATCCCTTCTCTTACATGGCGCAATCGGCGCCGTTTGTTCAATCCAAGTGAGCCCCGACTGTTGCCGAGGCCCCCGGATCATCGGGGCAGCCGCTAAGCTGCCCGCAAGTCTTAGATCTTCAGACCGCCTTCACGCGCAGCGTCGGCCAGGGCCTTCACTTTGCCGTGGAACAGGAAGCCGCCACGATCGAAATAGGCCTCTTCGACGCCTGCCTTCTTGGCACGCTCGGCGATGGCCGCGCCCACTTTGGTGGCCGCTTCGACGTTGTTCTTGCCAACAACTCCCAGATCTTTTTCCAGGGTCGAGGCCGAGGCCAGGGTCACGCCACGCACGTCGTCGATCAGCTGAACAGAGATGTTCTTGTTCGAACGGTGTACGGACAGACGCGGACGACCCGCGTTGACCTTGCGAAGTTTGTTCCGAACGCGCAGGCGGCGCTTCAGAAACAGGGTTCTTTTGCTGTTTGCCATGGTTTGCGTCCTTACTTCTTCTTGCCTTCTTTGCGGAAGATGAACTCGCCCTTATAGCGGATGCCCTTGCCTTTGTACGGCTCGGGGCGGCGCCATTCGCGGATTTTGGCCGCGACTTCGCCCACCTGCTGCTGGTCGATACCTTCCACAACGATCTCGGTCTGCTTCGGCGCGGTGATGGTGACACCTTCCGGAGCGGTGAAATCAACGTCGTGGCTATAGCCGAGGTTCAGCTTCAGGGTGTTGCCCTGCATCTGAGCCCGGTAACCAACACCCTGGATCTCCAGCTCCTTTTTGAAGCCGTTGGTGACGCCTTCAACCAGATTGGCAACCATAGTGCGGCTCATGCCCCACTGCTGGCGCGCGCGCTTGGACATCCCACGAGGGTTGATCTGCACAACGTTGTCTTCGACCGACAGCGTTACGTCATCGGTTGCGGTGAAGCTGCGGGTGCCTTTCGGACCTTTCACTTCGATGGTCTGACCCGACACAGAGGCGGAAACGCCGCTGGGCAGCTCGACCGGTTTTTTACCAATACGAGACATTGACAGACCTCCTTAGAAGACGGTGCAGAGTACTTCGCCGCCAACATTGTTGGAGCGAGCATTCTGGTCCGACATCACACCTTTCGGAGTGCTGACAATCGACACGCCCAGACCCTGACGGACCTGCGGGATGTCATTGACGCCCATGTACACGCGACGACCGGGCTTCGAGACCCGCTTCAGTTCGCGAATAACAGGGGTGCCTTCGTAGTATTTCAGGCTGATTTCGATGGCCGGATGACCGTTTTCACCGGTCGTCGCTTCGTAGCCACGGATGTAACCTTCGTCCGCCAGCACGTCCAGAACCCAACCGCGCAGCTTAGAAGCTGGGGTGGAAACAGTGGACTTGCCGCGCATTTGCGCGTTGCGGATACGGGTGAGCATATCGCCGATAGGATCATTCATATCTATGTCTCCCTTACCAGCTCGATTTCACCATGCCGGGGATCTGACCAGCAGAACCCAGCTCGCGCAGCGCGATACGGCTGACCTTCAGCTTACGGTAGTAAGCGTGGGGACGACCGGTCAGCTGACAGCGGTTGTGCAAACGAGTAGCCGAGCTGTTGCGCGGCAGTTTCGCCAGTTTCAGACGCGCTTTGAAACGCTCTTCCATCGGCTTGCTCTCGTCATTCGCGATTTCTTTCAGCTCGGCACGCTTTGCGGCATATTTGGCCACCAGGCGTTCGCGCTTCTTCTCGCGTTCGATCATTGCTTTTTTAGCCATGTCTTAATCCTCCCGGCGCTTATGCGTTGAAGGGCATGTTGAATGCTTTCAACAGTGCCTTTGCTTCAGCGTCGGTTTTCGCTGTGGTGGCAATTACGATGTCCATGCCCCAGACTTCGTCGACCTTGTCGAAATCGATTTCGGGGAACACGATGTGCTCTTTCATGCCCATGGCAAAGTTGCCCTGACCATCGAAAGACGGCTTAACACCGCGGAAGTCACGAACGCGCGGCATCGCGATGGTGATCAGACGATCCAGGAATTCGTACATCCGGTCACCGCGCAGGGTCACTTTCGCACCCAGCGGCATGTCTTCACGGACGCGGAAACCCGCGATCGACTTTTTCGCCTTGGTTGCAACGGCCTGTTGACCGGCAATCGCAGTCAAATCCTCGACAGCCGCCTTGGCTTTCTTGGAATCTTTAACCGCCTCAGCACCACAGCCGATGTTCAGAACGATTTTTTCCAGCTTGGGCAGCTGCATGTCGTTCTTGTAGCCGAACTCTTCTTTCAGAGCGGCACGGATAGTTTCAGCGTACTGAGCTTTCAGACGCGGGGTGTAGGTTGCGTTATCAAGCATCGATCACGTCCCCTGTGGTCTTGGCGAAGCGGACCTTCTTGTCACCTTCCATGCGGAAGCCAACGCGGGTTGCTTTGCCGTTTGCGTCCAGCAGAGCCAGATTCGACAGCTCGATCGGGTTTGCCTGGGGCAAACGGCCGCCTTGGCTGTTCTGGGTCTGGCGGGTGTGGCGGATGGCGATGTTGATGCCGTCGACAACAGCTTTACCGGCTTTCGGGTCAACCGAGGTAATAGTACCCTCTTTGCCCTTGTCCTTGCCGGCCAGTACGACGACCTTGTCGCCTTTGCGGAGTTTAGCAGCCATGATTACAGCACCTCCGGAGCCAGCGAGATGATTTTCATGAAGTTCTTGCCACGCAGTTCGCGAACAACGGGGCCAAAGATACGGGTACCTACGGGCTCGTTGTTGTTGTTCAGGATGACGGCGGCGTTGCGATCAAAACGGATCGCGGTGCCGTCTTCGCGACGGACTTCTTTGGCGGTGCGTACGACGACGGCCTTACGGACGTCACCTTTCTTTACGCGGCCGCGTGGGATGGCTTCCTTCACCGAGACGACAATGATGTCGCCGACGGAGGCGTATTTACGCTTGGAACCACCCAGGACCTTGATGCACTGAACTCGGCGTGCGCCGGAGTTGTCAGCGACATCCAGATTGGTCTGCATCTGGATCATGTGGTTTCTCCCGACCTGTGGGGGCTGGTCTAATTAGATCCCCCAGGGTTTCGACAAATGGGAAAATCCCGGAAACTTACGCTTCCAGAACTTCCCAACGTTTCGTCTTCGATTTCGGCGCGCATTCGATGATGCGTACAGAGTCGCCGACCTTGAAGGCGTTCTTTTCATCGTGAGCCCGGTATTTCTTGGACTTACGGATGGTTTTCTTCAGAACCGGATGCGTAAAGCGGCGCTCGACAGATACGGTTACAGTCTGTGCGTTGGCATCGCTGGTTACGGTGCCGGACAGGATACGCTTGGGCATAGGATTACTCCTCCGATGCCGCAGCAGCGGCCTTTTCGTTCAGGATGGTTTTGACGCGGGCAGCGTTGCGGCGGGCCGCTTTGATGCCGGCGGTGCTTTCCAGCTGACCGGTTGCCTGTTGAAAGCGCAGGTTAAAGCTTTCTTTCTTCAGGTTGGCCAGTTCCTCGCGGAGCTGGTCCGGGGTCTTGTCACGCAGTTCTTGGGCGTTCATCGCCTTTTTCCTTTGCTCAAAACACCAGAAGGCCCCGTACACGGGTCACCTTTGACCTGGTGGATGAATGATAGACATACGAATCCCCCGACTCAGCCGGGGGAACGCAAGATGCCGCTCTATAGGGGGTTAGCGGGTAGGTGGCAAGGAAAAGTTTAGGAATCCTCTGCCTACACTAACAGGCTAGTCGCTGCTTACTTCACCAAACCTAGATGTCGTACGATAGTGGCGCTGTCATAATAGTCTCGTCCTTCAACAACCATGCCACCTATTACCCGCATTACTGAGCAATAGCGCACTTCGTATCGCTTTCCGGTTGGTTCGAAATCACCGAGGCTTGAATGCAGAACACCAGTGTGGGTTCCGGTATTGTGGAACTCTACGATCGCCCATTCACCGCACTCGCTGACGATCACATTATCCACGATGCATTCTCCATCCGGGAATGCCTTTCGCCAACGCTCGTAATCCTCTTTATAGGCCAGCTTGCCAAGTTGCTTTTCCTCACGAGCAACATCTTCGAACTGACAATCTTCGGCAATCACCTCGGCCCCGCGATCAGGATCCCGCATCCCCCAACTTTCATGGAATTGGCGAACCACCCGTTCAGTTTCTTTCATACTGGATACCTCTGTGATCCATGGAGCATACAGGATTGTATATGAGTAGGCTTCAGGTTTCTCACATTGAGTTTGACGAATTCATCCGGAGAAGTTTCGTAACACTATCCAGAATTTTTTGTATTTTGGTTGGAAACGCAAAACGCGGCCTCGTTTTCACAAGACCGCGTCTTCAACTGTCAAAGTCTGAGTGACTTACGCCAGAGCGATGTTCACAGCCGACTCGCGACCGTCACGGCCGGGTTCGATGTCGAATGTCACTTTCTGGTCGTCGGCCAGGCCGGTCAGACCCGAGCGCTCGACAGCAGAGATGTGTACAAACACGTCTTTGCCACCGGTCTCCGGTGCGATGAAGCCAAAACCTTTAGTTGTGTTGAACCATTTTACGGTGCCATTGGCCATATCCGTAATATCCTATAAAATTGCTGTCCGCGGGATTGCGACAGCGCGGCGTGGTCGGTCTGGATCGAGAGACTGAACGCCAAAATTCAGGAGACAGTGGTCGAAAAAGAAAAACGTAAGCGTGCCCCACATGGTTCATGGCCGCTCATATTGCAAGGTTTTTCGACAACGCGAGGTGAAATGTGATTGGCAGGAAAACTGCCTGTTCGCCGCGCAATTGCTCTGCTGGTCCAATTACCGTACGGGGAACCGGGGCTCATTCCCACTTGTAGTTAAAGCTAACACTAATCCGCTCTTCCTCGGCCATGTTCATCGGCACCTCGTGGCGCAGCCAGCTTTCCCACAGCAGAACGTCGCCCACCTGCGGTTTCATATAGATGAACGGCTGCAAGTCCCGCCGTCCAAATTTCAAACGCGTAGGTGCCGCCATCATGCGGCCCGAGCGGGGGTCTTCCAGCTTCAACGCGCTGGCCCCTTCGGGCATCGCCACATAAGTGGTGCCCGAAATCACACTGTGCGGGTGCAGGTGGCTGGAGTGCATCCCGCCCTCGGGCAGGATGTTAATCCACAGGTCCTCCAGCTTCAGCTCGCCCTCGCCCAGATCAAACTCCAGATCCTTGGCAAAGGCCGCCACGTGTTTATCCAGAGCTGCAACCAGATCGGCGAAAATCGGGAACCGCCAGGGCAGATCGGTCAGCGAGGCATAGCTGGTGTAACCAGGATAGCCGTTCTCCTCACACCATTCCTGCCCGGCCTCATCATCCTCGGCAATGACAAGGCAGGAACTTTCCAACTCTTCCGCGTCGATCTTGGGATCAAACTCGGACAAAGCTGCGCGATAAAGACGGGTTACGAAGAGTGATTCAATCTGTGCCATGATTGGGGGCATAGCCCAAGCCCTTATCCAAGGCCAGCCCCCGCCAGCCCTTAGTTTTTGATCGGCCCCGAGCCGCAGCGCGGGATCGGGCGCCCGCCATCCGCGTAGGCCAGACACATGACAATCTCATCCGGTTTCGGCGCGTCGGGAATGCTCAGCGTCATGGTATCGAAATGGTCAAAGGACCACGGATTGTCCTTGTGCCCGAGGGGCAGATCAATCGCACATCCCGGCGCCCCAAGTTTGGCATTCGATGGGATGACGGCTTCACCTCCACCTGCTGATGCGCGCATCGGGGCACCAAGTTTCGGATGGATCAATGCGCCACCTTGTTCGAGATCGCCATTCGCGCCCACAATCGCTGCTTTACCGTAGGAAATCGGGGCACGGTCGAGTTGAGAAACAGCCTCGGCAGCAAGATCTGCCCCAAGCATTCCCCCAATTTCGAACAACTCGGACAAGTCTTCCGAGAATTTACCGGCCAGCGGGTTCTGTATGACAGCCAAAGCTGCAACTCGGCAGACTGGAGCGCATGGTTGCCCAAACTGGTCGGAGGTTATGACCTCTTTAACGAACACTTTCTTACGTAGCTGAAACATAAGACCCTCCCAACCAATCCGAGTAGCCTATGGAGGCAATGGATAAACGTCGACATTTTTTTCCGGATCGGTGGGAGGGACCACAGAAGGCTGACGCAAAAGAAAACCCCCGCCGGTGTCCCGACGGGGGTCGATCTTGTCACGAACAGGGTTGCCCCCGGGTCGCTTACCAGTCTTCGCGGACCACAACGCGGGTCTTGATCGGCAGCTTCATCGCGGCCAGACGCAGGGCCTCGCGGGCGATGTCGTCATTGACGCCGTCGATCTCGAACATCACGCGGCCAGGCTTGACCTTGCATGCCCAGCGGTCGACCGAACCTTTACCTTTACCCATACGAACTTCGATCGGCTTTGCAGTGACCGGAGTGTCGGGGAAGATGCGGATCCAGACACGGCCCTGACGCTTCATGTGACGCGTCATGGCACGACGTGCAGCTTCGATCTGGCGTGCAGTTACACGCTCAGGCTCAAGAGCTTTCAGGCCGTAGGTGCCAAAGTTCAGATCAGAGCCGCCCTTGGCGAGACCCTTGATCCGGCCTTTGTGCATCTTGCGGAATTTAGTACGCTTTGGTTGAAGCATATCTTTCCCTCCTTAGCGACGACCGCCACCAGCACCACGAGGTGCAGGGCCGTCCTGGAGTTCCTGTGCTTTACGGTCACGTGCCTGCGGATCGTGCTCCATGATCTCACCTTTGAAGATCCAGACCTTGATCCCGATGATCCCGTAGGGGGTCATCGCTTCGGCATGTGCGTAATCGATGTCGGCACGCAGGGTGTGCAGAGGCACGCGGCCTTCGCGATACCACTCGGTCCGTGCGATCTCGGCGCCGCCCAGACGACCAGCGACGTTCACCCGGATACCCAGGGCGCCCATACGCATGGCGTTCTGAACCGAGCGCTTCATTGCGCGACGGAACGAAACACGACGTTCCAGCTGCTGAGCGATGGACTCGGCAACCAGCTGCGCGTCAAGCTCGGGCTTGCGCACTTCGACGATGTTCAGGTGCAGTTCGCTGTCGGTCATACGAGCAAGCTTTTTACGCAGAACTTCGATGTCTGCACCTTTCTTGCCGATGATGACACCGGGACGTGCTGTGTGGATCGTAACGCGGCACTTCTTGTGCGGACGTTCGATGATCACACGGGCAACACCGGCCTGCTTGCATTCTTTGTTGATGAACTCACGGATCTTGAGGTCTTCCAACAGAAGATCACCGTAGTCCTTGGTGTCGGCGTACCAGCGGCTGTCCCAGGTGCGGTTGACCTGCAGGCGCATGCCGATCGGATTTACTTTATGACCCATTAGGCTTGCTCCTCAACTTGACGCACCTTGATGGTGATCTCCGAGAACGGCTTCATGATCTTGCCGAAACGGCCACGGGCACGCGGACGACCGCGTTTCATGACCAGGTTTTTGCCAACCCATGCTTCGGCGACGATCAGCTCGTCAACGTCCAGGTTGTGGTTGTTTTCGGCATTCGCGATTGCGGACTGCAGGCACTTCTTAACGTCCTGCGCGACACGCTTGTTCGAGAAAGTCAGGTCGGTCAGAGCCTTCTCAACTTTCTTGCCGCGGATCATTTGCGCAACCAGGTTCAGTTTCTGCGGGCTGGTGCGAAGCATGCGCGTTTTCGCCATTGCTTCGTTTTCAGCCACGCGGCGGGGGTTCTTTTCCTTGCCCATGACTTACTTCCGCTTCGCTTTTTTGTCAGCGGCGTGACCGTAATAGGTACGAGTTGGCGAGTATTCACCGAACTTCTGACCGATCATGTCTTCCGAGACGTTTACGGGGATATGCTTCTGGCCGTTGTACACACCAAAGGTCAAACCCACGAACTGGGGCAGAATGGTGGAACGACGCGACCAGATTTTGATGACTTCGTTGCGGCCCGACTCGCGCGCGGCTTCGGCTTTTTTCAGCACGTAAGCATCGACGAAAGGACCCTTCCAAACAGAGCGAGACATAGATTAACGTCCCTTCTTCTTGGCGTGCCGCGAGCGGATGATCAGCTTCTGGGACGCTTTGTTCTTGTTGCGGGTACGCTTACCCTTGGTGTCCTTACCCCACGGTGTAACCGGTGTACGGCCACCCGAGGTACGACCTTCACCACCACCGTGCGGGTGATCGATCGGGTTCATTGCAACACCACGAACCGACGGACGCACGCCTTTGTGGCGCATACGACCGGCTTTACCGAGGTTTTGGTTGCTGTTGTCGGGGTTGGACACGGCACCGACGGTGGCCATGCATTCCTGACGGACCATGCGCAGCTCGCCCGAGCTCAGACGGATCTGAGCGTAGCCGCCATCGCGGCCAACGAACTGAGCGTAAGTACCGGCCGCACGTGCGATCTGACCACCTTTACCAGGCTTCATCTCGATGTTGTGGACGATGGTACCGATGGGCATGCCCGAGAACGGCATTGCGTTGCCCGGCTTGATGTCAGCTTTCGCCGACGCGATGACTTTGTCACCAACAGCCAGACGCTGCGGAGCCAGGATATATGCCTGCTCGCCGTCTTCGTATTTTACCAGTGCGATGAATGCGGTCCGGTTCGGGTCATATTCGATCCGTTCGACGGTTGCCGCGACATCAAATTTGTTCCGTTTGAAGTCAACGATCCGGTAGAGACGCTTTGCGCCACCGCCGCGGCGGCGTGAAGTGATCCGTCCGGTGTTGTTCCGGCCGCCCGATTTGGTCAAACCCTCAGTGAGAGACTTGACCGGACGTCCTTTCCAAAGCTCCGAACGGTCGATCAGCACCAGCCCGCGCTGGCCCGGCGTCGTCGGCTTGTACGACTTAAGTGCCATGCTTTCTGTCTTCCGTTTAGCAAGTGCAGGGGGTTTCCCTGCTATGTGATAGGCCCCCGTAGGTGCCAAGGGTATAGGGCCCCGAAGGTCCCCGGTTACAAATATCAGAGGCCCCGGAACGAATCCGAGGCCGCAAGATTGAGAGCGTGTAACAGGGTTGGGGGTGGGTGTCTATAGGGAACACACTGCTTATGCACCAATGGCAAAATTCGCGGTTGACTAACAACCGCCTTAGTTTTTTCGCCCGCTGGCAGTGATCGTGTAGGTACCCCCTCTTGGACCTACGTAGCAGCGAGAGGACGTTCTACGTTTTGGGGTATATTTATACTTCCGGTTTATGCGCTTTAGCTGAGTTCCCCACTCACAGGCCAATCCGTCACCGTCACCATCCAAGTTGTGCGGGTCGTGCACGGGGGCCACCCGAAGCAAGAAAGAACTTCTGAGCCCCTGCCGACGAAGCGAAATCACTACAGCTTGCACAGTCTATGCTCGTTTTCTGCGTATTGTTCTTTTGATACCGTGTTTGCCCCACTGCACTGCTCGTCCACCTCCCAAGATGATTGTAAAGACCGGAGTGTGTTTCGCCACGGGTTCCAAGCTCTGCCTCAATCACCGCCAATTTTAGCGGGTCTCGTTCGAGACTTTGCTCCAACCACAAAATACCAGTGCTTTTCTGAGCATAAATCAAACTAGTAGTCGAAGCAGCGCAACCGGACAAAAGCGCTACAAATATTCCAACTGGGAGAAAACTCCTCACAATAAACTCTCAAATCTATATCTGCGTGAAACTAATGTCGTGACTCTAATAACTTAGCAATCTGAAACGACCTATACATAGCCACCTATAAGACCACAATTAAGGCCTCTTCAAATAGCTTTTTAGCGCGGGACAAGGCCGAAGGCCGCCGCGCCAGCGGCTGCCCGTCCCGGCCAGCTGCCGCTTTGGAGAGGTTTGCGCCTCGCTAAAAGTTCGGATGTATTTGGCACCATAAAGCGCGCTGTTCAGCCGTTGCGGCGCCATCCCGCGGGCAGTCACTGGCACGGCTCATCGCGTTGCTCGGGCGGGTCTCGGGTTAGAGCGGCTTGCCCCTTTACCCATACAGCGCCTTTGCCTCGGCGAAGGACAAGAGGCGGCGGTTCTTTTCGTCCCACAGGTGCAGCCGCGCGTTGGCGAGACTTTCGCGGATGGTCATCCGGTTGCTGTTTGCCAGCTCATCATGATCGCGCAGCACCTCGGTCAGGCGATAGAACGGAATGCGGCTGTACAGGTGGTGCACGTGGTGAATACCGATATTGGCGCTGAACCACTGCAGCACGGACGGCAGGATATAGTGCGAGCTTCCGTGCAAGGCGGCCTCGTGCAGTTGCCAATCCCTATCGGGGTCCCATTGCGTCTCTTCAAATTGGTGCTGCACGTAGAACAGCCAGACGCCGGCCGCCGCGGCAATCAGGGTCGAGGGCAGGAATATCAGCACCATCGGCATCATGCCGCCAAAATAGTAGATGGCCCCTAACACGGTCAGAATGGCCAGATTTGTGACCATCGCACTGACCCAGAATTTCGGAATACCCGTCAGGCCAAGCGGTAGTCGGTTCTGAAGCAGGAACAGATACCCGGGACCAAAGCCAAACAGGGTAATCGGGTGCCGATACACCCGGTACCAAAAACGGTTCATCGACGTCATCGCGCGGTATTCGGCCACCGTCAGCGTGTGGATGTCACCCATCCCCCGCTTGTCCAGATTGCCCGAAGAATTGTGGTGCGTGGAATGCGTACGGCGCCAGACATCATAGGGCGTCAGAGTCAGCACTCCGATCACCCGCCCGACCCAGTCACTGACCGTTCGGTTCGTGAAGAAAGCCCCGTGCCCGCAATCGTGCTGAATGGCGAACAGGCGCAACAGGAAAGCCGCGTTGAGGACCGAAACTGCAAAAGCAAGCCAATAGCTGACGGACAGGAACATCCACGACACTGCCCACAATGCGATGAATGGGATGATGCTGACGCCAAGCTCGAACCAACTGCGCAACTGGTTCGGTTCGCGATATTTGGCAAGCGTCGTCACCCAGTCACGCGCGGCGGTCACATCCGGCTTTGCCGAGGTCGAGAGATTGGTTTCCGTCATGTGCCTGCCATATCTTTTTCTTTCTGCACACCGGATAGACGACCACACCAACATAGCAACCTGATTCTGAACCAATCGCGATGTTTGGCGTTCAATTTATGGTGCTGCCGCTCAAAAAAGGCCCCCGAAGTCACGGGGGCCTTGTTCAATTGTCCGATGTCGGGTCAGATCTAGGCAGGTGAAATCGTCGATGGCGTCATCCGTTCCACGTACATATGTGTTTTTGACGCCAGTCCGACGGCTCGGTCGACCGTAAAATTAGCCGTCCGCCTTCATCTCTGTCGCGATCATGATGCTGATCGGCCCGGTCGAGAATGGCCCCACACCGAACTCCATGTGGTCAATCTCGCCCTCTGCCGTGAAGGCCACCCAATCGCCCGCGTAGTATTCGATGGCGCTGCCTAGCGGGTGCTCGCCCTGATGGGTTAACGTCGCTTTCAGGGTCACGGGTTTGGTCACGCCGTGGATGGTCAGGTCACCGGTCACATCCGCCGTTGTGTCTCCGGTCCGCGCAATCCCTGTGCTGACAAAGGTGATCTCGGGGTAGGTTTCGACCTCAAAGAAATCCGCTGACTTCAGGTGGTCATCCAGCGGACCAAAGCCCGAAGACAGGCTGTTTGTGTCAATCGTCACGTTCAGGGTCGATGCCTCGACATCATCCGCGTTCAGGTCCAGCACACCATCGGCTTTGGTGAACTCAGCATGCTGGTTGGACACGCCCGCATGGCTCCAGCCAAAGCGCACCTCGGTATGCCCCTGGTCGGTTTTGTAGGTCTGCGCAAAGGCCGGGGTGACGGCAACAGTTACGGCAACGGCGGCGATCATAGATTTGAAAGTCATCATGATGTTCCTTTCATCTGTAATGGGGCTGGTTTTTAGATGAATTTTCATCTAGTTGAATTTGCAGCCAACAGCAATCAGATTTGGAGCGCACACAAAGTTGTGAAGAACGATCTGCCAACCCCATTGGAAACAGACATCTGGGTGGCCATGAACCGGACAACCCGGCTTATCCAATCAGAAATCAGTTCAGCCTTGAAAGATGCGGGCCTGCCGCCGCTGAAATGGTATGACTTGCTATGGTCGCTTGAGCGGCACGGAGGAAGGCTGCGCCCTTTTGAACTTGCACAAGACACCATTTTTGAGCAGTCGAACTTGTCTCATCTCAGCAGACGAATGGTTTCTGAGGGGTTGATCGAGTTCGTTTCTTATGCCGGGGACCGGCGCGGTAAAATGCTGCAGATTACAGATAAGGGCATAGAGCTGCGTAAACGTATGTGGAAAATCTACGGACCGCTGCTGCATGAAAAGATGCGCATACTTGGCGGTGCCGAGGGTTGGCAGACGTTCCTTGCGTCCACCGGACGTCAGGCGGATTGAACGAAACAGCAAAGACCCAGATCGACGATCACCCCAATGATCGCCTGCGACACAGTGGTTCAGATTCAACCGCAATGCGCTGCTTTAGTTTGATATGGCCCAACACCTCGCGAAAGGCGCGGTGCTTGGGTTTCCCCTCAAGATAATCCGCCAGCTTGAGCAGGTTGATCGGATGCTTCACAATCAGCGCTTCGACCCTCTGCACTGCGTCATCTAACTCGTAATGGTCGATAAACTGACAAGCCACTTGGGTCGGCGTCAGCAGGCAAAAATCCTGCGACCGTTTGTCGGTATAGCGGGTGATATCGAAGGGTGACGCCCCAAGGGCGTGGAACTTGGGGATGTACACGCGCATATCAGCCTGCGGATGTTCTAGTACCGTGCCCGAGATCTGACGAAACCCCAGCGGCCCGAGCTTGCCGATAACATGTCTCCGCATCGCCGGAGAAACCATGTCGACATCCGCCCTGTCATATTTCAGATCATCGAATACGGACAAAAGCCCGAGATTTTCATCAGCGATCTGAAAGTATGGCTCGGCGCCGAAAACCCGCATCTGCCCCAGTAACTGATTGCGTTTGGCTTCAGCTTGGGAACTCGAAACAGCGTCAACGGCAGGGTCCACTGACCCCGTTAAAAGCCGCAGCAAGCGCTGGGTAATGGACCCCTGCTTGCGCGCATAACGGTCCGAATTCACAGAGATTGATTTGTTTCCTCCACGTTTGTTCATTTGACCGTACCTATTATTTCCGAAGCATTCGGCGCATCAGTCAAAACGCTTGGGCGCTCCACCCCATAGTCACCGCCCAATCAACAGAATGATCTTCATCCTATTGCCCCGTTCCCTGCTGAAGATAACGCAGTCCGCTCCCCTGTCACGGGTCTGCGGCGAAAGAACGCCAGTAACGCTGCGCTAACGGCTTGCCGTCAGGCACCCGTTCCTGCTCTGGACACGGCAGCTTCCTAACCCGAACGTAAAAAGGCTCCGCCCACCTTTCGGGGGCGAAGCCTGATCATGTTCTCACCGCTTGGTGTAACCGGATCAGAGACCGGTCGACACGTCGATGGTGTTACCCTCTTCCAGGGTCACATATGCTTTTTTGACGTCTTTCCGCTTGCCCAACTGGCCGCGGAACCGCTTGACCTTGCCTTTGGTGATGGTGGTGTTCACCGCCTTCACCTTGACACCGAACAGCGATTCAACCGCTTCTTTGATCTGCGGTTTGTTGCTGTCGATCGCCACTTCAAAGACAATCGCGCCATTTTCGGACGCCATGGTCGACTTTTCGGTGATGATCGGCTTGCGGATCACGTCGTAGTGTTCTGCCTTCGCGCTCATTTCAGACGAGCCTCCAGTGCTTCGACAGCCGCTTTGGTGAGCACCAGAGTGTCACGCTTGAGGATGTCATAAACATTTGCACCCATCGACGGCAGGATATCCAGACCTTCGATGTTGCGCGACGCCTTCAGGAAACCTTCGTTCACGGTCGCACCGTCGATGACCAGAGCGCGTTTCCAGCCCAGGTTTGCAACCTGTTTGGCCAGAGCGGCAGTCTTGCCTTCGGCTTCGGCGTTCTCGATCACAACCAGCTCACCTGCTTTGGCTTTGGCCGACAGAGCGTGGCGCAGGCCAAGCTTGCGGAACTTTTTCGGCAGGTCGTGGCCGTGCGAACGAGGGGTCGGGCCCTTGTAGATACCACCCTTGCGGAAGATCGGCGCGTTGCGGTCACCATGGCGTGCGCCACCGGTGCCCTTCTGGCGATAGATCTTCTTGGTCGAGTAGCTGGTTTCCGAGCGGGTCTTGACCTTGTGGGTGCCGGCCTGCGCATTGTTGCGCTGCCAACGGACCACACGGTGCAGGATGTCCGCGCGCGGCTCCAGGCCGAACAGGTCTGCATCCAGCTCGATGTTGCCGGCTTTACCGCCGTCCAGTTTGATTACATCAAGTTTCATGCTTCACCACCTTCCGCGGGTGCTTCTTCCGCAGGTGCTTCGGTTGCAGCCGATTTCACAGCAGCCGGGAAAGGCAGGCCTTCCGGTGCTTTCTTCTTGACGGCGTCCTTGACGGTGACCCAGCCCGATTTCGGTCCGGGAACGGCGCCTTTGATGAAGACCAGACCACGGTCGGCGTCGGTTTTGACGACTTCCAGGTTCTGGGTGGTTACACGGGCAGCACCCATGTGACCGGCCATCTTCTTGCCTTTGAACACCTTGCCCGGGTCCTGACACTGACCGGTCGAACCGTGCGAACGGTGGCTGATCGAAACACCGTGCGAGGCGCGCAGACCACCGAAGTTGTGGCGCTTCATCGCACCGGCAAAGCCTTTACCGATCGAGGTACCCGAAACGTCAACCTTCTGACCTTCCAGGAAGTGTTCGGCCGAAATCTCGGCGCCCACATCGATCAGGCCATCTTCGGAGACGCGGAACTCGGCCAGCTTACGCTTGGGCTCAACCTTTGCAGCGGCGTAGTGACCGCGCATGGCCTTTGAGGTGCGTTTTGCCTTGGCAGCACCGGCGCCCAGCTGAACGGCGGTGTAGCCGTCTTTGTCTGCGGTGCGCTGTGCAACAACCTGCAGGTTGTCCAGGTGAAGAACTGTCACAGGGATCTGCTTGCCGTCTTCCATGAACAGGCGGGTCATGCCAACTTTTTTTGCGATAATACCAGAGCGCATAATCTATACCCTCCGATCTTACGACTGCAGCTTGATCTCGACGTCCACACCAGCAGCGAGGTCGAGCTTCATCAGCGCGTCAACGGTCTGGGGGGTCGGATCAACGATGTCGAGCAGACGCTTGTGCGTACGGATCTCGAACTGGTCGCGGGATTTCTTGTCAACGTGAGGGCCACGGAGAACCGTGAACTTCTCAATCTTGTTCGGCAGCGGGATCGGGCCGCGCACGTTCGCGCCGGTCCGCTTGGCAGTGTTGACGATCTCTTGCGTGCTGGCGTCCAGAACGCGATAGTCAAATGCCTTCAGCCGAATACGGATGTTTTGGCTTTGCATATTAACAGCCTTTTATCAGGCGTTGAGGTTGAGAGGAGGACAGACGCGCATCGCCAACCCTCTTCGAACCCAAAAGGCGGGAATCACCCCGCCTTGACGTTCTTGTTGAGAACTCGCGCGTATTAGTGGGGTTGGCGGGGTTTGGCAAGGGGGTATTACCTGCCTTTCTCAAAACGACGACATGACCACTATGCAAAAAAGGTGGCTATTCAATGCGGGGAGAGATAGTGGCAAAGTCATTCTGGCAGTTTTGGCTATTCTTGATACCCGGCATCGCGGTATCTTATCTTATTTCTATATTTTCCCACGATCTTATGGGCATACCTCGAGGCGTACCATTCGGGCGTTTTGGTGTCGCGGGAACGGTTGCACAGATATCTTTGATGTTGTTACCGTTTGCGATCGGTGCATTCGTGTCGGCAATATTGTATTTCAGGCGCTTCGGAAACCACACTAGCGGCCGGCAGATTGTGATTTGCGCCACCATGATCGGTCTAATCGTTCTTGTGGTGACCTTGCTTTTCTTTGCATTTAGCGGCGCATGGTTCGGCTTGCTACAAGCACCCAATTTGAAGACGATGTTAATTTTCCTGTTTGCTCCCTGCCTTTCGGCTGCGACTTTATTTTTAGTAGTATTCCCGACAACAATTTGGCTGATAACCTTATGGCGTAGTCTCGGTTGAACGGCACCTAAACAAGAAAAAGGCGTCCCAAGGGACGCCCTTTCCGTCTGATCATTCGCTTGCGCGAATTATTCAATAATCTTCGACACGGTGCCGAAGGTGCGGCCGCCTTCGCGGATGGCGAAACGCAAGCCGTCTTCCATCGCGATTGGTGCGATCAGCTCGACGGTGAAGCCGACGTTGTCGCCGTGCATGACCATCTCGGAGCCTACGGCCAAGGCCGAGATGTCGCTAACTCTCTGACGGTTGTACCGGCACGTACCTGGGCGCAATCACCTTATCGTAAAACAAGAAAAACAACGGCGTCAGCACCATCGACAAGGCAACGACAATGATCAAGGTGTTCGCCAGATCGGCGCTCAGCACATGGGTTGCGACCGAGAAGGACAGCAGCACAAAGCCGAACTCTCCGGCCTGCGCCATTCCCAGTGCAAACAGCCAATTGTTCGCTCCGGACACACCGAACAATCGGCCCAGAGCAAAAAGGATCACCGCCTTTATGGCCATCACCCCAAGGGTCAGCGAGACAACCAGGCCTATATTTTCGACCATCAATCTGAAGTTCACCGAGGCTCCGACGCTGACGAAGAACAGCCCCAAGAACAGCCCTTTGAACGGGGTGATCTCTTTTTCAAGCGCGGTGCGATATTCGCTGTTGGCCAACACCACCCCGGCAATGAACGCTCCCAATGCAGGCGTCAGACCAACGGCCATCATCAGCACGGCAACACCGACCACCAGGGTCAAGGCCATGGCTGTGAACAGTTCGGGCAGTTTGGCGGATTCGACATATCGGAACACCGGCCCGGTCAGGTAGGCCCCGCCGACAATCACCAATATGATCGAGCCAAGCGTGACAAGCGCCCTCAGCCATCCGGGCATGCCTTGCACAAGATTCAGTGAAAGTCCGGTGCTTGTCGTGGGCCCGTGACTGACGGCCCCTCCCCCCATTGCGGCAAGCTCCGGCACTGCCAGCAACGGCAGAAGCGCCAGAATTGGGATCACCACAATATCCTGCATCAACAGAACCGAAAAGCTGGATTGCCCTCCGGCTCCCATAAGAAGCCCTTTTTCATGCAGTGTTTGCAACACGATAGCCGTGGACGACAATGAAAATATCAACCCGATGGTCAAGGCCGCCTGCCACGGCTGCCCCAGCGCCATCGCCAACCCCATTACAGCAAGAGAGGTACAAACCAGTTGCAAACCGCCCAACCCCAAAAGCCTTTTGCGCAAATCCCAAAGCTTTTTGGGCGCCAGTTCCAGACCAATCAGAAACAGCATCATAACAACGCCAAATTCGGCAAACCGCTCAAGGCTGCCAACATCGACACTTAGCGCCGACAAGACGGGGCCAAGCAGCATTCCGGCAATCAGGAAACCCAGAACCGACCCAAGACCAAGCCAAACGGCGACCGGGACAATGGCAATGCCCGTCCCAAGAAGAATGAAAGACAGAAAAAGATAGTTTTCCATATAGGTTCAAATATTGCTTGTGGAGTTATCTTACACAAGCGGCACTTTTTTCGTGCCTAGGAACCGATATCCAAGCAAAAAGGGCGCCCCTTGGGACGCCCTTTCTTTGAGTATTGGCGTAAGCGCCTTACTCGATGATTTTCGACACAACGCCGGCGCCGACGGTGCGGCCGCCTTCGCGGATGGCGAAACGCAGGCCGTTT